>JBBIIK010000032.1:0-48632 GCA_037446555.1 Acidobacteriota bacterium | reverse complement strand
ATGGGCTCAATCGACTTGCGCTCGCCGGGCAGCAGCAGGCCGCGGCAGTAGTCCTTCAGCGGAGTCTCTCGGTCCCGATGCCCCGCGGCCTTAGCCAAGCCCTCCAAATAGGCCGCGAAGCGCGCACATAGCGGGCTTGGCCCCGATTGGGCGGTTCGCACGAAACAATTCTAGCATAATTTGTTTCATTTATGACCCAGTAGTACTAGAGCGCCGCCGGGTGAAACGAAGCCGGGAGAAGCAACGGCGATGGAAAGGCAGCTTGCCCCGAGCGCTGCCTGAGGAGGCGAAATCCGGGAGGAGGCAACCGCCCAGCCTCAGAGAGACAACCTAGACCCGCCAAGGCAAGAGCACGTGAAGTGCCAGAGTTAACTCCTTGAAAGGCCGATCCTGGGTTCCCAAGACTGGCCCGTAGTCTTCCGATTTCGGGAGCGGTTCTATGAGGCATGGAATTGGAGCCGGGCGTCGTGAGAAGTACAATACGTGGGGTACTCTCAGGACAGGGAGCGAAGAAAGAATGAACATAACGGGCAGCGCGGCAATGGCAGTAGCGCGGCGCGGCGTTGCCGTGATGTTCTTCTCGGGGATGTCGATGGCGTTGCTGGGAGCGGCGCTTCCTGTCTGGCGCTACCATCTGCACCCGGATTATGTGTGGATCGGGCACTCCTTCCTGATGCTGAATCTGGGGGTGTTGGCAGGTGGAGCTGGAGGAGCGCAGCTGCTGGCGAGGAAAGGTGTCGGGTTCACGCTGGCGGCAGGCTGCGCGATGGCGTGCGCGGCGCTGCTGGTGTTGGCGGCGTTTTGTCCTCCCGCAAGCGCGTTGGGGCGGCTCGCAGGGCTGTTTCTGCTGGGGATGGCGGCAGGTGTGATGAACCATGGAGGCATGCACGCGATCACGCCGATGTACGAGCGCCACCGCGCGGCGACGTTGAACCTGGCGGGGATTGTGTTTGGCGCCGGGTGCCTGGCTTGCGCATTGTTCTTTTCAGGCGCATTCTTTTTTTACACGGCGCCGAGCCTGTTGATCCTGCTGGCGGTTGCGCCGGGGCTGGCTGCGGGCGTCTTTGCCCGAACGCCGAAGGCGCCGGAGATCGTGTTGCCGGTATGTCACTGGCGCGAGGCGCTGGGAGATTTCCGGCAGCCTGCGGCGCTGCTGTTTGCGGCGTTGTTGTTCTTTCAGTTCGGCAACGAAGGGGCGCTTGCCGGATGGCTGGCGCTTTTCCTGACGCAGCGTCTGGGGGCGAGCCCGGCGACGTCATTGTTGCTGCTGGCGCTGTACTGGGCGGCGCTGCTGGTGGGGCGGGTGGCAGTGCAATGGGCGCTGAGCCGGGTGCGACACGGGAGGCTGCTGGGATGGGCTGTGGTGGCGCAGGTATTCGGCTGTGTGGCGCTATACTCTACCGATAACCTGTTTGGCGCAACGGTGGGCGTGCTGCTCGCCGGGGGCGGGTTCGCGGTGATTCTGCCGCTGGTCCTGGAGCGGATCGGCGACCGGTTCCCGCGCTATCATCCGGCGGTGTTCAACGGAATCTTCTCGGTGGCGTGGACAGGGGCGCTGCTGGCGCCGGCGTCGCTGGGCTATTTTGCCTCCTTTGCAGGTGTCGGCGTGGTGATGGGGCTGCCGGTGCTGGGAGCGTTGATGGTGGTGGCACTACTGGCGGCTCTGTGGCTGGAGTCGCGGCTCAGCGCAGCCTGAGGACCGCCTGGCCGGCGGGGCCGTCATAGATCAGCTCCACCTTTTTCACCTTCGAGTGCTTGCCGCGCCAGAAGAAGTAGACGAGTCCGGCGGCGCCTGCGGGCTGGGCCTGGATCCGAGTCAACGCGAAGCGCTCCACGGCCCCGGCGGCGTCGAGCAGGGGCTTGGGCGGTCCAGCTTGTTCCAAGCCGGGGCCGCCCGTGGGGATGCGGCCCTCGGGGTCGCCGGGGAAACGTTCCGCGGGGCGGGGGCGGCCGAAGATCACCTGTCCGCCGCCAACGCCGCCCCCGGCCACGAGGCCGGGCCGCTGCTCGTAGTGGTCGGGCTGGCGAATGGCGAGAGCGACGGTGCCGGGAGTGACCGGGAGAAGCTCGGGCCGCTTGCCGTTGATGCGCAGGCGGAAATGGGAGGGGGAGAACTCCATTGGCGAGGCAGGGAACAGAGCGGCCTCGACGACGAGATAATCCTGGGCGAAGAAGCTGCCGTCTTTCGAGTCGAAGGCGCGGCCGTGGTATTCGGCGCCCAAAACACCCTGCGGCAACGAGGCGTGGTGTGGATAAGCGGTCGCTGAGGGTCTTGGATCGAGTCCGCCGGCGCTGGCGAGTGCGGCGACGATCCACAACAGCAGGCGGAACACGGCCTCAGGATACACTGATTCCGATGAGAAGCGAAGCGCGGCTGCTGGTGGCGTGCCTGGCTGGGGTAGCGTGGCCGGCGGAAGGACAGGGGCTAAAGAAGCGGATCGAGGCGCTGTTGGAGGCGGCGGAGGCGCGGCGGGCGGCGTGGGGCATCCATTTGGTGCGCCTCGCCGACGGCGCGGTGCTGTATGAGCGCAATTCCCGGGTGCCGATGACGCCGGCGTCGAATACAAAGCTGGTGAGCACGGCGCTGGCAATGCTTCGGCTGGGGCCGGACTACCGGATGACGACTCGTGTGCTGGCAGCGCAGCCCGTGGACGCGGAAGGACGGGTGCGCGGTGACGTGCGGCTGGTCGGAGGCGGCGATCCGACGCTTTCCGGACGCGTGGTGCCGTACTCGAAAGACGCGAAGAACGGCGATCCGCTGGGGCCGCTGGCGGAGCTGGCCGATCAGGTGGCGGCGCGAGGAGTGAAGCGGATCGACGGCGACATCGTGGGCGATGCCACGCGTTGGCCGTGGGCGCCCTATCCGGCGGGCTGGGCGGTCGGCGACATGACGTGGGAGTACGGCGCCGCGGTGAGCGCCCTGGTGGTGAACGACAACGCGGTGCGCGTGACCGTGCGCCCCGGAAGGCGCGAGGGCGAGCCCGCCACGGTGGAGTTCGATCCCCCGGTGGAGCCGTTCACCGTGCATAACACGCTGCGTACGCGCGCGGGCGCGGAGCGGAGGATCGAGATCGTGCGAGCGCCGGGATCCAGAGTGCTGGAGATTCGCGGGATGGCGCCGCCGGGCGGCGGGGCGGCGGTGCAGTCGGTGGCAGTGCCGGATCCGGCGCAGTTCGCGGCGGAAGTCTTTGCGCTGTTGCTGCGGCAGAGGGGCATTGTGATACGGGGCAGGGCGCGCGGGCTGACGCGCGCGGAAGGGATCGAATGGACCGAGCCGCAGGGCGTGGAGCTGGCGCGGCGGGAGTCGCCGCCTCTGGTGGAGCTGCTGCGGATCGTGAACAAGGTGAGCCAGAACCTGCATGCGGAGATGCTGCTGCGGGAGACGGCGCATGTGGCGCGCGGGCAGGGCACGGCGCGCGCCGGCGTGGAGGAGATGGCTGCGCTGCTGAAAGAGGCGGGCGCGGGCGAAGACGCCTTCGACCTGGAGGACGGCTCCGGGCTGTCGCGGCGGGGGCTGCTGTCGGCGGCGTCGCTGACGGCGCTGCTCGCGCACATGGAGAAGAAGGGGAGAGGGGAGCTGTTCCGTTCGCTGTTGCCTGTCGCCGGAGAGGACGGGACGTTGAACGGGCGGTTTCGCGGGATGGCAGAGGCATCGAAGATCGCCGCCAAGACGGGGAGCCTCTCCCATGTGACGGCGCTGTCCGGCTATGCGGGGGAGGATCCGGGCAAGCGCGTGGCGTTCTCGATCCTGATGAACGGCTCGACGGCGCCTGCGGCGGCTGCGCGTGCGCTGATTGATAAAATAGCGATAGCGATTCTGGAAGAAACGCAAAGGTAGAGCCATGCCGATTTTCGAATACAGTTGCAAGGGCTGCGGACTCCGCTTCGAGAAGCTGGTGCGCGGCGAAAACGGAGAGAGCGCGCTGCGATGCCCATCATGCGGCGGCGAGCAGTTGCAGAAAGAGTTCTCCACGTTTTCCGCGCACGCCTCCGCGGGCAAGAGCGATGCGGCGGCGCCGATGTGCCCCTCTGGCGGGGCGTGCCCGACGCCGGGCGCATGCGGGCTGAACTGATTTTTCCCGCCCGCCGTAGAAAATACGGCTTGACTTTCGCTGGTTCTTCGCCAACAATGAGTGCATGGCACTCACGCCGCGTCAAAAAGAAGTACTCGACTTTCTTGTGGACTATATTGGCCGGCATGGCTACAGTCCGAGCTTCGAGGAAATCGCGGCGGGACTGAAGCTGTCCTCGCTGGCTACGGTTCACAAGCACATTTCGGCGCTGGAGCAGAAGGGTTATGTGCGGCGGCGCTTCAACGAAAGCCGCTCGGTGGAAGTATCCCCGGAGTATCTGGAGGCGGAGCGGGAGAGGCTGGAGATGCGTCACGGGGGACACAGGGAAGTGCCTCTGCTGGGGCGAATTGCAGCCGGTTCGCCGGTGGAGAGCGTGGCGTCGCCGGAGAGCCTGGATCTGGGCGAATTCGCCGAATCGGAAAACGTGTATGCGCTGCAGGTGAAGGGCGATTCGATGATCGACGACCACATTTGCAGCGGGGATTTCGTCCTGGTGGAGCGGGTCGCGGAGGTGCGCGACGGGGAGATCGTGGTGGCGCTAGTGGACGGCATGGAAACGACCCTGAAGCGGCTGTACCGCGAGCCGGACGGGCGCATCCGGTTGCAGCCGGCCAACGCGGAGATGGCGCCGATTTTCGTGGAGCCGGAGCGGCTCGAGATTCAGGGGCGCGTGCTGGCGGTGCTGAGGAAATTCCGCGGGCAGGCGGCGGGGCACCGCGCCGGCTGAGGCGGGCCGGCCCTGTCGTCGAGAGCCCCGCGCTTGCAGCGAGCGGGGAAGAAGGTGCGCGCTTGTTGAACGCCGTCCCGGAGGAAGACGCGCAGGGGCAGCGGCGCGCGGGCGGCTCTAGCCGAGTTTGATCCGGCGCAGATCGATCTTCGATTCGTCGGCTTCGCCCAACCCGAGCATGGCCGCGAGTTCGACGTGTTCAGGCTGCATGCGGATGAAGTTGCTGTCCTGATCGTCGGGGGCCAGCGCAATGGGCTGCATTCCCATCTGGCCGCGCTTCATGTCGAGGACATTCCAGCCGATGCGGTCCAGAGCCACCGGGTCCGTGCCGAAGTAGAGCGTCTTGTGCTCCCAGAGATATTTCGCCGTGCGGCGCGCCGGGCCGCCGTGATAGGCGCCCTTGATGCCGTCGATGATGTTGAGCACCACTTTCTGGCGGAAGATGCGGTGATCCACGACTGCCGGGATGAACATTCCGCAGGCGTTGTTGGTGCGGCTGACGTGGCTGCGGGCGACGTTGTTCACAAAGCCGTGGCTGAGGTTCTTGAGAGCGATGGTGATGCCGGCGCTTTGATGGTGCTTCAGCACACCGAGATTCACCACCTTGTTCGCCGTCTGTGAGAGAAGCTTCGCCACGTAGGAACGGCGGTGGTGCGGGTCGCGGGGATCGTGTCCGGTTCCGACGAGCGGCAGCTCGATGTACTGGTCGCGGTCGTAGCCGTCCATGTCGAGCTGGAGCTTGTCATACTTCACCGTGGCGCAGCTCCAGCGGACGCCGTCCGGGAGCCACTTCTGGAAGCCGCCGCTGAGGAATTCGCTCTGATAGCGGTCATAGGCGAAGATGTCGCCGCGCTTGACGCCGGCGGTTTCCAGCCCGGCGGCGATCTCCTGAAAGACCTCGGCCGAGGAGATGATGTAGGGTTGGCCGACAGGGTTGACCTTGATGATGACGACGTCGCCCTGCTCGAAGAAAACGCGCCAAGCCTCCTGCCACGAGGGCGCGCCGGTGAGTTCCATCATGCCGCGGCGCATCATCTCGCGCACGGGCTCGCGCTGGTAGACGCCCTGCACGATGCTGCCCGGGTGCTCCACTGCTACCACGCGCCCGGGATACGGTCCCGGAATGCCGAGTTGCCGGTTCTGCGCGGCGAGCCGCGCCCGCGATGCCGCCAGCGCTGCCAGAAGTGTTCGTCTGTCGAATACCATAGGCCCTCTTCCTGTTTGCCCCATGATATCTGACTCTGGATGCGCAACCGGAGTTACCCTGCCGCGGCGGAGGAGGCGCCGGACCGCAGGACCGGCGCGGCCGCCACCGCCGGACGCTGATGGCTCCGGCGCCGGTTCTCATCGACGTCGACAACCTCTTCTTCGATTTGCCTGCGGCCGCCCACCCGGCCCCCACCAACGATCTCTCTGCCGCAATCCATCCGCCACCGGCCGCGAACCCGCCCTACGGTCTCGGCTGCGGCCGCCTTTCAATGGACAAATCCCAGCGTGTCCACGCCTTGCAGCATCAGTCCGATGTTGTCGATTTTCACAATTTTCCCCGAAATCACCTTGAATATTTCGGAGACGTACATTTTCGGCTGGCCTGGGAGTTTTGGATAATGCAGCAAGGCGATGCCGAAAACAATCCCGCGCTCGGGATCCACGACCGGGAAGCGTTGTTCGGTCGCCGGCCCCCAGGGCGGATTCCCCTCGAGGGAGCTCGCGCACGTGCGGGGCGGGCCGCCCTCGATCGTGTTGCGGGCCACATTTGTGATCTGCTGGCCGCTGTGGTAACGGTTGCAGCGTTCGTCGAAATCGGCCGCGACAGCCACGTGCGTGGAGAGGCTGTGGAAATAACGGCGGGCCAGAGCCTCCAGCTCGACCCGCGTCATCCGTTGACCGGCGGGCAGCACCGAGCTGAACAGCGGATCGAGATTCCAGATGTACGCAGAAACAACGCGGGAGGAGGTGTCGGAGCTCATTTCGATGTCCGTGATGCGGCCTGCCGCGAATTTCAGCCGGGTTGAGATATAGCCGGGCTTTCCATCGTCGAGCTCCACGCCGGCGCGGAAGACGACGTTGCCCGTCACGGGGTCGGCGAACGTCATCCGGGAGCGGATCGTCTTCACGCGGCTCCACGCAGTTTCGTGAAGGGCGGCGATCTTTCCGTTCTCGCGGATCTCGGCGACGTCAGCGACCGGGATAGACCGGAAATCCCGGGAGGAGACTCTCTTCAGGAAGTCCTCCACGAACCCTGACAGGCAAGCGTGGCCGCAGGCGTCTTGCCCCGCGGCCTGTCCAGCGGCGCCCGCGGTGAGGGTTGCAACGAGCAACAAAGCCAGAATGACCATTGAGAGGCGCGTTCCTTTCATGAAATTGCTCTCCTCCACTTCGGGATCCCGCCTCAAGCCGCATTCCGCAGCGTCTGGGTCATCGAGACAGAGCGCGGCGTCGTTGGCCGGCCGATCAGGCGGGAAAGCTGCCGTCGGTCATCGAACAACGCGTCCTTGGCGGCTGCGGCGTCAAAGCTTGCGAGCGCCTTTGCCAGGGCCTCCGGAAACCCCTCGCCGACGAGAGCGGCGGCGGAACTGGCCTCCGTCAGATCCCGGCAAGGGATGGTTTTCCCCGTTTGCCTCGAAATCTCTGCCGCGAGGTCCCGGAGCGTCCAGGAATCATCGCCCGCCAATTCGTAAACCTTCCCCTCATGCCCTGCCCCCGTCAGAACCGCGACTGCCGCATCGGCGTAGCCGGCTCGGGCCGCCGAGGAGACTCGCCCCTCTCCGGCGCAGCCCAGCCATGCCCCGCGCGCGCGTGCGACCGGAATCAGCCCGGTGTAGTTTTCGCTATACCAGCCGTTCTGCAGGATCGTGCACGGAATCGAAGAGGCCGCGAGCGCCAGTTCCGTCTCGCGGTGCTCTTCCGCGAGGCTGAGCGGCGATGAGTCTGCGTGCAGCAGGCTCGTGTAGACAATGCGCCGCACTTCGGCTTCTTTCGCTGCGTTGATCACGTTCCGGTGCTGGATCGTGCGACGGCCGATTTCGTTCGAGGAGATCAGCAGCAATGTCCCCACTCCGCGCAGAGCGGCGGCCAGCGAATCGGGTTGATCATAGTCGGCCTGCCGTACGGCGACGCCGAGCCCGGCCCCCTTGCCGGGCGACCGCGCCAGCGTAACAATGCTGCCTGAGGGCATGGTTTCCTTGAGTCTCTAGATGACGAGGCGACCGAGCTGCCCGGTCGCGCCTGTGATGCCGATTGTCATGATGCTTGCTCCTTTCTTGTTCGTCGCGCGGCTGTTTTGCAACCGGCACAGTTACGAATGAGTGCCGGAAAAATCACTTCCTCCTCCTCGCCAGAACGGACCGTAGAAGCGTCCCGACCGTGGTTCGCGCCAGATGGGCTTCCATCGTCCGTTCGGCTTCGGCATAGACGCCGGTGAGGGCCGCCTGAATGTTGCGCCCGACGGGGCAGGCGGGATTCGGCGGCTGGGAGTGCATCGCGAATGGGGAACCTTCGTTCACAGCCCGGCGCACATCGGCGAGCGTGATGGCATCGGGATCTTCCGTGAGATGCCATCCGCCCCGATTGCCGGGTTGCGATGATACGAACCCCCGTTTTCGCAGCAGCCCCAGCAACCGCCGGATGACGACCGGGTTTGTATTCACGCTCCGGGCGATATACTCCGAAGTCAACGGCTGCGCGCGATTCGACGCCAGCAGGGTCAGGATATGCAACGCGATTGTGAACCGTGTGCTGGTGCCCATGCCTGTACCGATCTTCTGTAACAATCATAGTTACGATCCGTGGGGGCTGTCAATGCCGCGGACGCGAAGGCGCGGTTGACGAGTCGTCCGTCCACCCGAGCCCCGGGATGGGGGAAGGCCAGAGGTGGCGGCGCCTAGCCAGCCAGTCCCCAGAGAAGTGGAGCGCCTCCCGATTCTGCAAGACGCGGGGAGAATGCCGGCCGCTTTCCGCGCAGACGCAAGATTCGCGAACCCGACGCCAACTTCCTGCCCTGTCCGCCGAAACCGGCAGCGCTGCCGGGTGTCGCCAACTGCGGCGGATGCTAGGATTGAGGATATCCGGGCGGGGGCGAGCCGCCCTTGCTGGCAGTACGCCGATGGATCTGGACCAGCTCCACACGTTTCTGGAGATCGTGCGGCTGAAGAGTTTCTCGAAAGCCGCCCAGACGTGCTACCGCACGCAGCCGGCCATCAGCGCGCAGATCCGGCAACTGGAGACCGAGCTGAACACGAGCCTTTTCGAGCGGCTGGGCACGCGGATCCAGTTGACGCCCGCCGGGCGCATCTTCGCCGGGTACGCGGAGAAGATCCTGGACCTGCGGCGGCAGGCGCAGGATGCGATCAACGAACTGGAACGGGTGCCGCGCGGGGAGCTGGTGATCGCCGCCAACGAGGCCACCTGCATCTACGTGCTGCCCTCGGTGTTCAGCTCGTTCAAGAAGAAATTCCCGAACGTGCAGCTGCTGGTGGACCGCAGCTACGGGCGGCACGTCGTGGAGTCCGTGGTGGACAACCTGGCCGACTTCGGATTCACGCAGTTGCCCGTGCAGGAGAAGCGGCTGCAGGTGGTGCACGTGTACACGGACGAGATCAAGCTGCTCGTGCCTGCCGCGCATCCACTGGCGGAGATAGCGGCAGTGGCGCCGCGCGACGTGGTGCCCTACCCGCTGCTGCTGCCGAAGGGCGGCGCGACGCGCACGAAGCTGAACCAATGGCTCGAGCCGGTGGAGGACGAGTTGCACATCTCGATGGAGCTGGATTCCACCGAGATGATCAAGCGGTTCGTGCTCGCCGGGATGGGGATTTCGTACATGGCGGCGTCGCATTTCCGCGAGGGCGTGGAGGCGGGGCAGTTCGCGGCGGTAAGCCTGGCGCCGGAGCCGCTGATGCGGCGGTTGGGGCTGGTTTACCGCAAGGACAAGGCGCTGTCGAAGGCGGCGCTGGGGTTCATTGAAAGCGTGATGGAGCTGGCGGGGCGCGCCAACTTGCAGGGGGCAGGCGCAACGCCGGTAGCGGGAGGCGGGCGGTGATCCTCGAAACGAAGCCGGGGCGGTTCCGCTATACGGCGATCTTTGCTTCGACGCGGCGGGGGCTGGAACGGTTCGACAGTCTGGACGCGATGCCGCCTGTGCTGCGCGCCCGGTGCCTGAAGGCGCTGGAGAGCCGCCACAGCGGGACGGTGGTCATCGCCGGCGAGACGGCGGATACGGCGGGAACGGAGAAAGCGGAGAAGGCGCCTCCTGTTGCGGCCGCAGCCACCGCCGGCCTTGCAGACGGCCGGGTGTGGGGCCGCCTGCGGCAAAGAGGGCTTGAGCTTCTGGCGGTGGCCGCGGCGGGGAGCCTGTTTTGGCTGGCCTGGCGCGGCTGAACGCCTCCTCGCTTCGCTCGAAAGCCCGTGCTGCGTGCCGATATGCAGGGCATGGAGCGCCGAACAACGCGACGGACGCCGGTGAGGATCGAGGCTGAACTCCGCACCCTGCATGAGGAAGCCGGAGTCACGCGGAAGGGCCCGCCGGTGTCTGTCCTGATGGAAGAGATTTCCGGCCGTGGGGTGCGCATTCGCCTGCCGCTGCCGTTGCGGCCGGGCACGCTCGTGCAGATCGAGACGCGCGAAGATCTTTTCCTGGGCGAGATCGTCCACTGCCGGGCGGAAGGGGACGGATTCGTGGCGGGCGTCGAAGTCGATTGCGTGCTGCACGCACTCACGGGCGTGCGTGCCCTGATGCAGGCGTTGCTGGACGAGGGCCGCGGCGCCTCAGGCGGCGATGCCGCGCAGGCCCACGTAAAGCGACACGACGAGCACGACCGCCAGTGTCGCCAGCAGCACCCAGCTTAACGCTTCGACCCGGCGGCTGCGGAGGAACGAGCGATGCAGAAATCGCTTCACTACCGTGCCACTCCCATTGAACTAGACGTAATTGAAGTGTGCCAAAGTTGCAATAATTCTCCTACCGTTTTTTTATCGGCCACGCGGTCCACTCCCATGAGTCTGACAGCCTGAAAAAGCGCACCCGCCGGGGTGCGCGCTATAGTACAAGGCATGAGGAGAGCCATCGTATTCGGCTGCGCCGGGCAGTTGGGTGTGGAGCTGGAAAGGGAGTTCCAGCAGAGGGGCTACGAGGTGATGGGTGTGGACCGCCGGCATGTGGACATCACGAACACCGAGGCTGTGGAGGCGGCTGTGGCGCGCGTACCGCCGGATGTCGTGCTGAATGCCGCCGCGTACAACCAGGTGGATGTGGCCGAGAGCGAGCCTGCGGCGGCCTTCCAGGTGAATGCGCTGGCGGTCCGCAACATCGCGCTGGCCTGCCGGCAGTCGGGTGCGCGGCTGGTGCACTACTCGACCGACTATGTGTTTGACGGGGCCGCGGGGCGTCCTTATGTCGAGACCGATCCGCCGCATCCGCTGGGCGCGTACGCTGTCTCGAAGCTTGCCGGGGAGTATTACGCCCGCGCGTATCTCGACGATGCGCTGATCATCCGCACTTCGGGGGTTTTCGGGCCGGGCGGCCTGCAAACGGCGCGGGGCAATTTCATCGAGCTGATGCTGCGGCTGGCTCGCGAGGGCAAGCCGATCCGCGTGGTCGAAGACCACACCGGCAGCCCTACCTACGCGCCGCTGCTGGCGGCGCGCACGGCGGATCTGGTGGAGCGGGGTGTCTCTGGCGTCATTCACTGCGGGGGAGGCACGCCGATCTCATGGTTTGATTTCGCCCGGCTGATCTTCGCCGAAGCGGGGCTGGAGCCCGACCTGCGGCCCACCAGCGAGCGCGAATACCGCACGCCGGCGCGGCGGCCGAAGTACTCGGCCCTGTCGAATGAGCGCATGGAGTCGCTTGGCTTGGTGCCGATGCCGCCGCTCGAGACGGCTGTGCGCAGCTACCTGCAGCTCCGCAGCCGCATAGTGGCATGACGCGCGGCGCCGTTGCTGCGAGCGGGCGAGCAAAAGCTGCTGCGGTGCCACAGGTCAATCTTTGGGAGCGTAGTAGCCGCGGCGCACCTGTACGCGGTAGTCGCGGCTCTTTGCCCTGACCTCGATGCGGCGGAAACTGCCGTCGCGCGCCTGGTTGATGGGCGCGTAGGCGATCGAATACTGGCTGCGGAGCTCGGCCTGGATGGTGTCATAGATGTCGTCGAGCGATTCGCGGCGGCTGACGCGGAAAATGCGCCCGCCGGTCTCTGTGGCGAGCCGGCGCATGGCGCCCTCGCCGGAAACGCCGCCGTACTGCCAGGAGGTGTAGCGCGGGTCCTCGAAAAGGACGACATAGACAATGGCGTCGGCGCGCTGCGCCTCCTCGATAGCGCCTTCCAACTTCACGCGGCTGCCGACGTCGACACCATCTGTGATCACGATGAGCGCCTTGCGTCCCACCTCGCCGCGGAGCTTCTCGCTGGAGGCGAGCCACACGGCGTCGTACAAAATGGTGCCGCGGGGACCGCCGGGCGTGGGCACAGGGGAGCCGGTGGGCGACAGCCAGCTGACGTTGGCGTTCAGCCGCAGCCTTTCCAGCCCCTTGGCGAGCAGGGCGGTGGAGCCGGTCAGGTCTTGCAGGAGTTCGGCGTCGACGCCGAAGCTGATCAGGAACGCCATGTCCTTGGGTCGAAGCACGCGCTGAAAGAAGCGGTTGGAGGCGCTGCGCTCCTGTTCGATCAGGGCTTCCTGGCTGCCGCTGACGTCCACCAGCAACCCAAGAGTGAGTGGCTGGTTGGTCTCGCGGGAGAAGTAGCGGATCTCCTGCGGCTTGCCATCTTCAGAGACCGTGAAGTCCTCCTGCGTCAGCGTGGAGACATAGCCGCCGCGGCGGTCCCGCACACTGAAGAAGAGGTTGACCAGGTTTACGTCGACCCGGATGACCTGGTCCTCGGGGGGCGGTTCCGGGGGGCGCGCTTGGCCGAATAGCGCGGGAGCGGCGGCCAACAGGAGCCCCAACAGGGGGGGGGGGCTTTCATGGGCTACTCAAGGGGATGCCTTCCGGGGCGTTCCTGTTACACTCCATTTCTCCCTTGACTCGGGATCCTGCTCGCCGGGACGCATGAGCCTGGCTGCAACCGCCAAAGGGAGCGTCAGTGCAATGTGTGCTGCGGTTGAGGCAGAACGTCGGGGACTTTCAAGGAGCCTTTGGAGCCGCAGCGATTGGTGATGAAAGCTGCAACAGGCCATGTCGCAGAGTTCAACAGTCGCGATAAGTCCCTGTGCCATACGGTCTTGACGGCCAAGTCCACGTTACATGGGCTGGATGTATGTTGAATGATTCAACAGAAGGCAGTGGCGACGATTTCATCTGTGCGAGCATTTTCAAGCACTTGCAGCCTCGAGTGGTTTGGCGCTGCAGATGCCTTATTTGGGGGTGCAGGCTGGCAGCACAGAAGCCAGCCCAGAGATTCGAAGGAAACAAAAAAAGGAGCAAGGTCATGGTCGTCCTACTCGTCATCGTAACTTTCGCGATCTTCATCGCTATTGATCTGGTTCTCAGCCGCCACAAGTTGCCGGTTGCCGCCGCCGAAGCCCTGGAAGCCGAACGCGCCGCAGCCGGGCAGGAAGTGTTGAGCGGATTCCACATTCCCGCCAATCTGAAGTATCACCCGGGCCACACCTGGATGCAGAAGGAGCGCAAGAACGTTCACCGCGTGGGTGCCGACGAGCTGGCTGCGGTGCTGGCCGGCCCGGTGGACCGGGTCGAGCTGCCGAAACCCGGCCAGTGGGTACGGCAGGGCCAGAAGGTGTTTGCCTTCTTCCGCGGTGGAGAGAAGATCGAGCTGATCTCGCCGGTGGAAGGCGAAGTGGTGGAGGTCAACCGCGAGCTGGCCGAGAATCCGCGGCTTCTGCTTGAGGATCCCTACGGGCGCGGCTGGCTGATGACGGTCTTTTCGCCGGACGAGGAGTCCCCTTCGCGCAACCTCCTGCCGAGCTCGCTGGTGCCAGCCTGGATTCGCGAGTCTGCCGAGACCTTCTACAAGTTCCAGCCGCAGTTTGCGGGTGCGACGGCGGCCGATGGCGGCCGGGCGTCGAAGGAAGCAACGGCGACGCTGCCTGTGGAGCGCTGGAAAGAGGCTGCCAAGGCCCTGCTGCTGAGCTGATCCGGCATTGGTGCAGAAAATCAGTACATCAGACCTGAAATTATGATATAGAATGATGCTGGAGGCTGGCAACCCGCATGGCCCGCGCAATCCTCTTCGACAGCACCCAATGTGTTGGATGCCGTCAGTGCGAGCAGGCGTGTTCGGAAGGCAAGAACCTGCCTTACGACGAGAAGATCGCCGCGGAGGAGAAGACCTCCGCCCGCAAGCTGACGGCGGTTCGCACCTACGGCGAGCGGTATTCGAGAAAACTTTGCATGCACTGCCTGGATCCGGCGTGCGCTTCGGTTTGCCCGGTGGCGGCCTTGCAAAAGACCGCCGCCGGGCCGGTCATTTATCTGCCCGAGCGCTGCATGGGCTGCCGCTACTGCATGGTGAGCTGCCCGTTCGGCGTGCCTGCCTATGAGTGGAACTCGCGCCTGCCTTACGTTCGCAAGTGCGATCTGTGCGCCGACCGCGTCCCGAAGAACGAGCCGACGCGTTGCTCGGAGGCTTGTCCGACGGGGGCGACGATCTCAGGCGACCGCGACGAACTGATCGCGGAGGCGAAGAAGCGGCTGGCCGAGAATCCGGGGAGCTACTATCCGCGCATTTACGGCATCGAGGAGGCGGGCGGCACTTCGGTGCTGGTTCTTTCGGCCGTGCCGTTCGAGCAGATCGGCTATCCGGTGAACGTGGAGAAGACGGCGCTGCCGCAGTACACCTGGTCGGCGCTGAAGCATGTCCCGGACGTCGTGGTGATGGGCACGGTGCTGCTGGGCGGGATCCACTGGCTCACGCACAGGAAGGAAGAGGTGGCGCGGAAGGAGGGCAGATCATGATGGAACTGGCGAAGCGGTATTTCTGGCGGGCGCTGTTCGCCGTCATCATGGCGGCGGGCGCGTATGCGACGTTCCTGCGGTTCTGGGGCGGGCTGGGCGCTTCGACGAACCTCAGCGACCAGTTTCCGTGGGGCATCTGGATCGGCTTCGACGTGCTGTGCGGCGTCGGCCTGGCTGCGGGCGGATTCACGCTGGCGGCCACGGTGCACATCTTCAACATCAAGTCCTACCATGCGGTGGTGCGGCCGGCGATTCTGACCGCGTTTCTCGGCTACCTGCTGGTGGTGGTGGCGCTGATGTTCGACCTCGGCCACCCGTACCGGATCTGGCATCCGCTGATGATGTGGAACCCGCGGTCGGTGATGTTCGAGGTAGGCTGGTGCGTCACTCTGTACACCACCGTGCTGTTCCTGGAGTTCCTGCCGGTGGTGCTGGAACGGTTCAAGCTGCACACGGCGCTGAAGGTGATGAAGGCGGCGACGCTGCCCATCATCATCGCGGGGGTGATCCTCTCCACGCTGCACCAGAGCTCGCTGGGGAGCCTGTTCCTGATCATGCCCAACCGGCTGCACCCGCTGTGGTGGACGCCGCTGCTGCCGGTGCTGTTCTTCATCTCGGCGGTGGCGACCGGGCTGGCGATGACGATCTTCGAGAGCTGGCACAGCTCGAAGGCGTTCGGGCGGCAGCTGGAGTACGGCCTGGTGTGCCGGATGACGCGGGTGCTGGCGGTGATCACTGCCGTGTATCTGACGATGCGGTTCCTGGACCTGAGCCACCGCGGGGCGCTCGCCACGCTGAACGAGCCCGGGCTGGAGCGCTGGATGTTCGGCCTGGAGATCGTTCTGATGGCGGTGCCGATGCTGATGTTCTTCCGCGAGAAGACGAGGCAGCATCCGCTGGCCGTGTACCTGGGCGTGGTCATGTACCTGCTGGGATTCGTGGCCAACCGCATGAACGTCAGCGTCACGGGGCTGGAGCGCGTCGCCGGGACGAGCTACTTCCCGAAGTGGAGCGAGATTGCGGTGACGCTGGCCATCATCGCCGCGGGCTTTGCGATCTTCAAGCTGGCCACGCACTATCTGCCGGTGTTTGAGGAGGAGCACGAGGCGCCCGCCGGAGAGCGTGGGAGCCGCATCCCCACGCTGGAAGGCGCGGCGGCGCACGGAGACTAGGCGAAGCCGTGACGTCCTGGTCCGTCCGCCTGCCGCGATTCGGCCTGGCGGCGAAGCTTGCCGCCTGGCTGGTGGCGGGTGTGATCGTTTGCTTCGTCCTGTTCAGCTTCGCGCACCAGCGGCTCGAGCAGCGGCACCTCGAGTCGCTGGTGTCGATCTCGGCGCAGCGGGTGGCCGATGTCGTGCACCTGTCGGCGTGGCAGGCGATGCTGCGCAACGACAAGGAGATGCTGTACACGATGATCCGCGACATCGGCCGCGAGCCGGGCATCCTGCGGCTGCGGATCATCAACGAAGTCGGGCTGGTGCAGTACTCCACCGATGCCGCCGAGACCGGCGCGATGGTGGACAAGCAGGCCGAGGCCTGCTACGCCTGCCACGCACAGGCGCAGCCGCTTACGCGGCTCCACCACAAGGAGCGGACGCGGATCTTCCGCGGCGAGGACGGGCACCGCGTGCTGGCCGTGATCCTGCCCATCGAAAACCACCCGGACTGCAGCACGGCGGCTTGCCACGCGCATCCGCCCGAACGGCGGATCCTGGGCGTGATCGACGCCCACCTGTCGCTGGACGCGGTGGACGTGCAGCTGGCCGAGCACCGCGTGCAGATGTTCGCGTTCACGGCGGGCGCGGCGGTGATCGGCTGCCTGATGGCCATCGGGTTCGTGTGGTTCTTCGTGCACCGCCCCGTGCACGATCTTGTCGCCGGCACGATGCGGCTGGCGGCCGGAGATCTGGGCCACCGCATCCAGGTGCATTCGCGCGACGAACTCGGCGTGCTGGCCGAGTCGTTCAACGAGATGGCGGAGGACCTGGAGAAGACTCACCGCGAACTGACCCAGTGGGCCGACACGCTGGAGGAGCGCGTGCGGGAGAAGACCGCCGAGTTGGAGGCGGCGCAGAAGGGGCTGATTCACACCGAGAAGATGGCCTCGCTGGGCCGGCTGGCCGCCACGGTGGCGCACGAAGTGAACAATCCGCTGTTCGGGATGCTGACGTACGCGCGGCTGGTGCTGAAGGACCTGCAGAAACCCGAGCTGGACGAGGCGACCCGGCGGCGGATGGAGGACAACCTGCGCATTATCGAGCGCGAGAGCCGGCGCTGCGGGGACCTGATGAAGAACCTGCTGGCGTTCGCGCGGCAGTCGACGCCGCAGCGGGCGCGCGTGCAGGTGAACCAGGTGGTGGAGCGCGCCACGCGGCTGGTGGCGCACCAGTACGAGTTGTCGCAGATTGCGCTGCGGGCGCAGCTGGACAGCTCGCTGCCGGAGATCGACTGCGACCCGGGGCAGATCCAGCAGGTGCTGATCGTGCTGCTGGTGAACGCGCAGGAGGCGCTGGGGAGAGGAGGCGAGGTGGCGGTGGAGACGCGCCGCGCGGCGGAGGGAGTCGAGATCGTGGTGAGGGACAACGGGCCCGGCATTCCAAAGGACCTGCAGCTGCAGATCTTCGAGCCGTTTTTCTCCACCAAGGATGATCCGCACCGGACGGGGCTCGGGCTGGCTGTCGCCAAGGGGATTGTGGAGCGCCACGGGGGCAGGATCCGGCTGAACTCCTCGCCGGGGCAGGGCGCGGAGTTCATCGTCGAACTTCCTCTGGAGGCGCCGGAGCCGGAGGAGGAGACCGCAAGCATGCTGAAGGGAGGCGCCTGATGGCAGAACCCCGAATCCTCATCGTCGACGACGACATCGTGGTCCGCGATTCGCTGGGCAAGTGGTTCGAGAGCGAGGGCTTCGAGGTGTCGATCGCGCCTGGCGCCGCGGCGGCGCTGGAGATGCTGTCGAACCGGCGGTTCGATCTGGCGCTGGTCGACATCAAGATGCCCGGCGTGGACGGCATCGAACTGCAGGCCAAGCTGCGCGAGATCGTCCCCTCGATGCCAGTGATCATCATGACGGGCTTCGCCAGCGTGGAGACCGCCGTGCGCGCGCTGAAGAACGGCGCCTACGACTACATCACGAAGCCTTTTGATCCCGACGAGCTGGTGCACCTGGTCAACAAGGCGATCTCTCACAAGCGCGCCGAGCGCGAGGTGTCCCGGCTGAAGGAGAACCTCGACGAGATCTTCCCCGAGACACGGTTGATCGGACAGAGCCCGGCGATGAAGCGGGTGATCGAGCTGGTGGAAACCGTGGCGCCGACTGACGCCACGGTGCTCATCACCGGCGAGAGCGGCACAGGAAAGGAAGTTGTGGCGCGCGCCATCCACGCGCTCAGCCCGCGCCGCTACAACCCGATGGTGGTGATCCACTGCGGCGCGCTCACCGAATCTTTGCTGGAAAGTGAGCTGTTCGGACACGAGCGCGGCGCATTCACCGGGGCGCAGGCGCGCAAGAAGGGCAAGTTCGAGGTGGCCGACGGCGGCACCGTGTTCCTGGACGAGATTAGTGACATCAGCCTGCGCGTGCAGACCGACCTGCTGCGAGTTCTGCAGGAGAAAGAGATCGTACGCGTCGGCGACACGATGCCGGTGAAGGTGGACTTCCGCGCCATCGCCGCCACCAACAAGAGCCTGGAGAGGCTGGTAGAGGAGCGGCTGTTCCGCCCCGACCTCTACTACCGGCTCAATGTCTTCGCCATCAACATCCCCCCGCTGCGCGAGCGGAAGGAGGACATCCCTCTGCTGACGGCGCACTTCCTGGAAAAGTTCGCGAGGCAGATGAACCGTCCGCCGAAGCGGCTGGCCCCCGAGATCATCGACCTTTTGATGCGCTACGATTGGCCGGGCAATGTGCGCGAGCTGGAAAACGCGATTGAGCGCGCTTTGCTGATGCGCCGGGAAGGGGATCTGAAGCCGGAGGACTTCCCCTTCCAGCTGCATCCCGACGGCCCGGCGATCGCCACGGGTCAGCGGCTCGAGGACATCGAAAAGGCGCACATTGAGCGCGTGCTGGCCGAGACGCGCTGGAACCTTTCCAAAGCGGCGCGTATTCTCGACATCGACCGCACGACGCTGTACAACAAG
This sequence comes from Acidobacteriota bacterium, assembly GCA_037446555.1. Classification (GTDB taxonomy): domain Bacteria; phylum Acidobacteriota; class Terriglobia; order Bryobacterales; family Bryobacteraceae; genus JANWVO01. The sequence continues at coordinate 29,788 of JBBIIK010000032.1, read as the reverse complement.
ATCCGCAAGTACGCCCTGCGCGAACCCGCCGGCCGCTGAGGCTCGCCGTGGTCGACGCGCTCACTTTCGTGCGGCTGGGACTGGCCAACTCGGACGGGCTTCCCCCGCTGGAGCTGGTGGACCGGCTTGCGGCGGTGGCGGCGCGTCTGTTGGGCGCCTCCTGCCACATCGAGCCGGCTCCGTTCGACATCACCTTCAGCTACGACGAGCTGCGGCGGCAAGCGTGGTCCACGCCGGTGCTGGCGCGGCTGGCCACCGTCCCCCATCCGCCCGGCGCCGCCGTGGTGGGCGTGACGGGGCTGGATCTCTTCGTTCCCGTGTTCACCTTCGTCTTCGGGGAAGCGCAGGTGTCCGGGCCGGCGGCGATCGTCAGCACGCACAGGCTCCGCGATGAGTTCTACGGCCTGCCGCCGAACGCGCCGATGCTACTGGAGCGGCTGACCAAGGAGCTGTTGCACGAACTCGGCCACACGCAAGGGCTGCGGCACTGCGACGACTGGCGCTGCGTCATGAGCAGCGCCCACACGGTGGAGCGGATCGACGTGCGGCAAGCGGCCTTCTGCCACTCCTGCGCCCGCTTCCTACAGGGCCGGGCGCGCTCCTGACCGGGCGTTCGTTTTCGGACGCCTGTGGTTGAATAGGAGCATGGCAGAAACGGCAATCCTCATCGCGAACGGCGACCTGCGCCTCTCGGCCAACCAGGTGTGCTGGCCCGCCCAGCAGGCCGCCGAGCAGAAGGTCATGGAGGCTGTGCGCAGCCTCGGATACTCCATCGAACGCGGCCATCCTTATGACGAGGCGAAGCAGCACGGCTTCATCGACAGCCAGAAGTACGGCATGGAGGTGTTTCGCCGTATCCCGCCAGCGGCGCCGCTGATCGTCGTCGAGGCGGTGTGGCAGTACTCGCACCATGTCCTGCATGGCCTCTATACGCATCAGGGCCCCATTCTTACCGTGGCCAACTGGAGCGGGCAGTGGCCCGGGCTGGTTGGCATGCTGAATCTCAACGGATCGATGACCAAGGCGGGCATCCCGTACTCGACCCTTTGGAGCGAGAACTTCGACGACGAATTCTTCCTCGGCGGGCTGAAGCGCTGGCTGGAGGGCGAGAAGCTCGTCCACGACACGCGGCACGTGCGCCCGCTCGGCTCGGTGCGCCTGCCCGCGGACTGCGAAGAGATGGGCGCGCGCATGGCCCGGGAGCTCTACCGGAACAAGGCCATCATGGGCGTCTTCGACGAGGGCTGCATGGGAATGTACAACGCCATCATTCCCGACGAGCTGCTGCACCGCACAGGCGTGTTCAAGGAGAGGCTTTCGCAGTCCGCGCTGTATGCCGGGATGCTCACCGTCAGCGACGAGGAGGCCCTGGAGGTCCGGCGCTGGCTCGACGGCAAGGGGATGAAGTTCGTCACCGGGCCGGATCCGGAAACGGATCTGACCGATGACCAGATTCTTCAGCAGTGCAAGATGTACATCGCCGCCCTGCGCATTGCCGACGATTTCGGCTGCGACACGATCGGCATCCAGTACCAGCAGGGGCTGAAGGACCTGGCGACGGCCTCGGACCTGGCGGAAGGGCTGCTGAATAACGTCGACCGCCCGCCGGCGCGCGCCCGGGGCAACGGTCGGATTTTGTACGAAGGCAAGGCGCTGCCTCACTTCAACGAGGTGGACGAGTGCGCCGGACTCGACGCGCTGGTCACTAACCGGATCTGGACGGCGCTCGGCTGCGATCCAGAGACTACGCTGCATGACGTGCGTTACGGCGAGCCGTGGCAGGACGAATACGTATGGGTGTTCCTGATCTCCGGCGCGGCGCCGCCGCAGCACTTCATCGGCGGCTATGCCGGGGCGTCGAGTGAGCGGCAGCCGCCGATGTACTTCCGTCTCGGCGGAGGCACGCTGAAAGGCATATCCAAGCCCGGCGAAATCGTCTGGAGCCGCATTTTCGTCGACGCGGGCGTGCTGCGCGCCGACCTGGGGCGCGCGAAGGTCGTAGAGCTGCCACGCGAGGAGACCGAGCGCCGGTGGCGGATCACCACGCCGCAATGGCCCATCATGCACGCCGTGCTATACGGCGTGACGCGGGACCAGATGATGGCTCGCCACAAGGCCAATCACATTCAGGTGGCCTACGCGCCCGATGCCGCGGCGGCCAACCGCGCCCTGGCGGTGAAGGCCGCCATGCTGCGCGAAATGGGGATGGACGTTTCCATCTGCGGGACGAAACACGGGCTTGATTGAGCCCGGTGGCGGCACCGGTGCTGCCAGGAAGGCGCGGAGCCCCGCCGTCCATCCCTCGACAAGAATTCCGGCAGAAATAACCGGAGTCTGTGGCGTGGAATTGCCATAAAATGATGGGTTAGAGGAGCACATGATTGAAACGGGGCTTCATGGCAAAGTCGTCGTCGTGACAGGCGCGGCGGCGGGGATTGGCCATGCTACTGCCATGCGTTTTGCGCTTGAGGGATGCCATGTGGCCGCATGGGACATTACCTGTTGCGAGCATTGCCCCACCGACTGGCTGCTGGTTCAGGTCGATGTGAGCGACCCGGCAGCCGTCGACGCTGCCGCCAAAGCTGTGGCACACAAATTCGGGCGCATCGACATTCTGGTCAACAACGCCGGCATTCTTCGCGACGGGCAGCTGGTGAAGGTCCGCGACGGAGCCGTGGTGGCGCGAATGCCGGACGAGGATTTCTCCAGAGTTCTGGACGTCAATATGAAGGGCGTTTTCCACTGCACGCGCGCCGTGGTCCCGTTCATGATCCGGCAGCGCGGCGGCGTTGTGCTGAACGCCTCCTCTGTCGTGGCTTTGTACGGCAACTTCGGGCAGACGAATTACATTCCGTCCAAGGCGGGAGTCATCGGCATGACAAAAGTCTGGGCGCGCGAGTTGGGACGCTACGGCATCCGCGTGAACGCCGTTGCGCCGGGACTGGTGGAGACGGACATTTTGCGGAACATGCCCGAGAAGGTTCTGGAGGAGATGAAGCGTCACACGCCTTTGGGGCGTCTCGGAAAGCCGGAAGAAATTGCCGAGGCCTACGTCTGGCTGGCCTCCTCTGCAGCGTCGTTTATCACCGGCGCAGTGGTGTCGGTGGACGGCGGAATTGTCACGGGAACGTGAGGAATTTGTTCATGAAAAAGATTTATATTGCGGCATATCATCAGTCGAAATTCGGCAAGTTGATGGGCATGACCGTGCCGGAGATCCTGCGCGCGGCCGTGCAGGGCGTGTGCGCGGAGGCCGGCGTAGAGCCCCCGGATCTCGACGCCGCCTCCGTGGGCGCAGCCTGCAACCAGAGCCTGAACCAGCAGGGGCTGCTCGCCGGGCTGCTGGCCTGCGTGCCGGGGCTCGAAGGCAAGATGATCGAGGGCGTCGAGAACGCCTGCGCCTCGGGCGGGCAGGCGGTGCTCAGCGTCGCCCAGAATCTCCAGCTAGGTCTCGGAGACACCGGCGTCGCCGTGGGCTACGAGAAAATGCGCGGCCCGGACGGAAAAGTCGACGGGAAGCGCATTGGGGAAGTTCTGGGCTATTACGCTCATCCGGATGAAAGGCCGGGAAAGACATTTGTCTTTCCGCACATTTTTGCGGAAATAATGCAGCAATACATGACGGAATACGGCGTTCCGGAAGAGCATCTGGCGCAGATTGCCGTGGAGGAATACGCCTGTGCGCGTCACAACCCGTACGCGCAGATGCAGGGCGTGGAGCTGACGCTGGAGCAGGCGATGCGGATCGAGGGCGTGAACCGGCGCGTGGTGGAGGGGCTGCCTCTGAAGACCTACGATTGCTCCCAAATCACCGACGGCTACGCGGCGCTGATCCTGGCCACCGAGGATGGGCTCGAGCGGCTCGGCGTCCGGCGGCAGGACGCTGTGGAGCTGGCCGGCTACGGGCAGGCCACCGACCCGCTGGCCCGGACCGGGCGGGATGTGTTGCGGCCGGCCGGAGCGCTGAGGGCCATGCAGCAGGCCTATTCCATGGCCGGCGCGGGGCCCGCGGATGTCAATGTCGCCGAGATCCACGACTGCTTTACCGTCATGGGCGCTCTGGGCACTGAAGTGTTGGGAATGGCGGAGCCGGGACGCGGCGCGCAGTTCTGGGTGGACGGCCATGCGCGAGTGGGCGGGCGCTGCGCCATCAACTCCTCGGGCGGGCTCATCGCCAAGGGCCACCCGGTCGGGGCGACCGGTGTGGCCATGATCGGCTGGTGCTTCTGGCAGCTCACTGGCCGCGCGCCAGCGCCCCTGCAAGTGCCCGCCCCCCGGCTGGCAGCGACGTTCAACATTGGCGGTCCGGTTTGCGCCAGCGTCTGCACGGTGCTGCGGCGGGCCGGCTGAGCCTGCCCGCGGGGCCGCGCTAGACTCACTGTCATGAAGGTCTTTGTCACTGGCGCGACAGGATACATCGGTTCAGCGGTCTGCGAAGCGCTGCGCGGCGCCGGGCATCAGCCGCTCGGGCTGGCCCGCACGGAGGAGAAGGCCACGCAGCTTGCCGGGCGCGGCGATGGTGCTCTGGCCGGTTTACTCGAGGACTCCGAGGCGCTCCGGCGCGGCTGCCGCGAATCCGACGCGGTGATTCACACAGCGATGTCGTTCACTCCCAATGGCGGGGAGGTGGACCGCGCCGCCGTGGAGACGATTCTTTCGGCGCTCGAGGGATCGGGCAAGCCGTTCCTTTACACGAGCGGCGTCTGGGTCTACGGCGACACGGGCGACCGCATGCTCGGCGAGGTGGCAGCGCTGAACCCGCCTCCGCTGGTCGCGTGGCGGCCGGCGGTGGAGGAACTGGTGCTCGGGGCGAATGAGCGGGGCATGCGGTCCATGGTCTTCCGCCCGGGCATGGTATTCGGCCGCAAACGTGGATTCCTGGCGGGTTTCTTCCGCGATGCCAAGACGCACGGGGCGGTTCGCGTGATTGGCGACGGAAAGAACTATTGGTCTTGCGTGCATGCCGACGACCTGGCAGACCTTTATCTCCGCGCCGTGCTGCGCCCTGCGGGTGGACAGCTGTTCGTGGCTTGCGGCGGCATGCCGCAACAGGTGAACCGCATCGCCGAGGCTGTGGCGGAAGTCTGCGGAGTGACCGGCAAAGTCGAACACGTTCCGATCGAGGCCGCGCGGGCGCAGATGGGCCCGATGGCAGATTGCCTCGCCATGAGCTGCAAAGCCGGGTCCACCAAGCCCGCGCGGTTCTTTGGCTGGACCGTGCGGCATCCGTTGGTTTTCGACGAGATCGCCTCCGGCTCGTATCTAGCGTGAAGGGCATGGGCTGTCCCTCCGCAGCGGCCCCCCGGACGAGGCGACGCCGCGCGTGGGCTGGCCACGGACCAGCGCTGATTCGCAGATTCCCCCTTCCCTCGCAAGAGATTTCTTGAGAACTTTCCTGCGCGCCGCCTACATAACAATTGCACCTGCATGAGCCAACCGAATCTTCGCCCGCCCTTCGTGGGGTGTGGACGGTCGAGCCGCCGTGCGATGCAGGGAGGGACCGCGATGACGGGACTATACTGGGACGAGGATGGTGAGCAGGAGGGTTTGTTGACCAGACGGTCTCCCGAACACTGCCTGAGCGGGCAGGAGATCGAGGACTTCCTGTTCAACCGGCTCTCGGGAGTCACCCGCGAGGCTGTGGAAGAGCACCTCCTGGTGTGCCAGGAGTGCCTGAAGCGGGTGGAAGAGGAAGAGAAATACATCGACGCGATACGCGCCGCGGCGGGGCGGCTCGAGGCGGAAACGCTGGCTGGTCTCGAACCTCCGCACGAGGGTGGCGGGAACCGGAAACGGGGGGGCGTGCCCCGCTGGGCGATGGCAGCCGGTTTGGCTGTCTTGCTGGCCGGGGGATCGCTCACAGTTCGGCTGTTGCAACCGCGGCCCCCGCTGGATGTGCCGCTGCGGGTGGAACGTGGTGCGGAGTCCAACCCCGAAGCCGTGCCTGCTGGCCGTGACCTGATGCTGAAGGCAGACTTGCGCGGCTTGCCGCCGCTGCCCGTTATCCGGTGGACCATCGTCGACCTTGAAGGGATTGAAGTGATGGGGGGCTCGGTGGAGCAAAGGGCGGAGTCGGCAGGGATCCGTCTGGAACGGGGCCTGCCCGCAGGCCGCTACTGGGTGCGGATCCTGGATCCGGAGACCGGCATCCTGCTGCGCGAATACAGCCTTCATTTGAGCGGGAGAAGATAGCGGCAGCCCTGTTGCTGCGGGTGGGCCGCAGGTTGTGCGGCCGCTCTCATGATGCGCCTGCCACCTTGACTGCGGGGCGCCCAAGGCGGCAGCAAGATGCTTGCGGCGGCGGCCCGGAGCTAACGGACCGGGCGCAGCCAATTATGGCGTGCCTGCGCACACGGGATCGATCCGCACTCTGTCAGCCGGACTTCTCCTCCAGTTCCTGCCAACGTGAGTAAAGGCGGTCGACTTCGTCTTGTGCCGCCCGCACGGCTTGCCACGCGGCCTCCAGCCGCCGCGGGTCGCTGACAGTCTCCGGTGCCTGCAAGTCCTGCTGGGCCGCCGCCAACCGCGCCTCCGCTTCAGCGATGCGTTGTTCGATTTGTTCATACTCGCGCTGCTCGAGGTAGGACAGACGTTTCTTTGACGGCACACTCTCCGAGCGAGGCTGCGCCGCCGCCGCTTTGGGGTGGCGGGAGCGCTGGCGCTCGTCGTGCCACCCTTCCCACTGGTTGATGTCTGCGAACAGCCCGCAACCGCCCTCACCATCGAGCCCGAGCACACCGTTCGCCACGCGGTCCATCAGGTAGCGGTCGTGCGTGACCAGAACGACAGCGCCAGGGAATTCCAGCAGGCTTTCCTCGAGCACTTCGAGCGTGGGGATGTCGAGATCGTTGGTGGGCTCATCGAGCAGCAGTACGTCGGCAGGCTCGAGCATGAGCCGCGCCAGGTGCAGGCGCGCGCGTTCCCCGCCCGAGAGGCTCGACACCGGCTGCACCAGTTGCTCTTCGCGGAACAGGAACCGTTTTGCCCAACCGTTCACATGGACCGGACGCCCGAGGTAGAGCACCGTGTCACCCTCCGGCGCCAGCGCCCGGCTCAGCGGCAGAGCAGGGTCCACCTGCCGCCGGTGCTGCTCGAAATACACAGTGCGCAGCCCGGGTGCGCGGACGATGCGGCCTCGCGACGGGGCGATTTCGCCGAGCAGGAGGCGCAGGAAGCTGGTCTTGCCACTGCCGTTGGAACCGGCGACGCCGAGGCGGCGCCCCGGAGAGAGCACCAGCCGGAGATCCGAAAACAGCGCGCGCCCGCCCAACTCCAGCCCTGCGTCCTCGACCTCGACGAGCTTTTTCGTCTTGCGGTCCGTGGCGCTGAAGTCGATGCGCGCGGTTTCTTCAGCGGACCTGGCCGCCGCCTGCTGGAGTTCGCGGATCATTGCCTGCGCCGATTCCACCCTCGCTTTGGCCTTGCGGGTGCGCGCCTTGGCGCCGCGGCGGAGCCACTCCACCTCGCGCCGCACCTTGGCCGCCAGCGATTCGCGTGCGCGCGCCTGCGCCTCCAGGAACTGCTCGCGCTTTTCGAGGAACGCGCTGTAGTTGCCTTCGGCGCGGAATAGCCCGCCGGGGAACGCACGGTTCAGCTCCATCATGTGAGTGGCGATGTTTTCGAGGAAGTAACGGTCGTGGCTGACCGCCACGACGGCGAACGGAGCGCTGGCCAGGAGATCTTCCAGCCACTCGATGCCGGCGATGTCGAGATGGTTGGTGGGCTCGTCGAGGAGGAGCAGTTCCGGACGGGCGGCCAGCGCGGCGGCGATGGCCAGCCGCTTGCGCCACCCGCCGGAAAGCGTGCCGGCGCGCGCCTCCGGATCGCGAAAACCAGCTTGGCCCAGGAATGTTTTGGCCGCGACGGGATCGGCGGCTGCGGCCTCCAGGATGCCGCGCACCGTGCTCTCCGCGGGAAACTCCGGCTCCTGGCTGACCCAGGCCAGACGGGCGCCGCGCTTGAGCGAGACTGTGCCTGAGTCGGGCGTCTCCAGCCCGGCCAGAATCCGCAGCAGCGTGGACTTGCCTGCGCCATTGGGGCCCACCAGGCCATGCCGCTCGCCTTCGTGGACAGCCAGCGTCAGGTTCTCCAACAGCGGCGCGGCTCCGAACTGCCGCGAAATGGCCTGGCAAGTGATCAGCACCCCCATGTCAATTCCAGTGAAGCATGCCCCGAGCGGGCTGGCGGCGGGCATGCTATAACAGGAACAAGGAGGTGGGTCTTCTCCAGTAGCCCCCCTGCCAAAGCAGCGATCCTCGCCTCGGCTCGCTGGTTCGGACGAGCCGGCTCCCACCTTTTTGCGCTTCTGTTTCCCGACGACTGCCGCCTCTGCGGCCGCCCGCTGAGCGGAGCGTCGCTGGTTCCCGTCTGCGACTCCTGCCTTGCGCCGCCGCCGCCTTTCACCCCGGAATATTCTTGCGCCCGCTGCCGCACGCCGTTTCTGAATCCGCGCCCTTTGGGCCAGACGGGGCTCTGCCGCCTTTGCGAGGCGGGACTGACGGCTTACGACGGCGCGTGGTGCTGCGGCGCATACGACGGCACGCTGCGCGACCTGATCCACCTGTTCAAGTACGGGCGCATGCTGCCGTTGCGCCGCGTCTTCGGACAGATGATGGGGCGCGCCTATCCGCGCGACCAGTTTTTCGAGGTGCTGGCTCCGGTGCCCAGCCACTGGCGCCGGCGGCTGTGGCGGGGCTTCGATCAGGCGACCGTGCTGGCGCGGGAGCTGTCGCGGTGCACGGCGATCCCGGTGGGGGAGGCGCTGCGGCGGAAACGTCACACGCCGCCGCAGGCAGGGCTCACGCGCCGGCAGCGCCGCGACAACATCCGGGGCTGCTTCGATGTCGCGCGTCCGGAAGCGGTGCGCGGACGCCGGGTTTTGCTGATCGACGACGTTCTCACGACCGGCGCCACGGTGAACGCCGCCGCCGCCGCCCTGCGGCGCGCAGGCGCGGCGCATGTGGGCGTCTTCACGCTGGCGCGAGCCGACCGCGCCGCGCTCTCCGGCCGCAGCCTCCTGCTGGCTGATGCCCTTCTCGAGGACTCCGCGCATGAACACCAACATTGACCGTCTCCACAGCCCGGTGCTGGTTCTCAATGCGAGCTATGAGCCGGTCAATATCTGCGCCGCGCGGCGCGCCCTCGTGCTGATTCTGAAGGGCGTGGCGCGGGCCGAGGAACACAGCCACGCCGTGTTCCACGCCCCGCGCGCCTCCTTCCCGCTCCCGAGCGTCATCCGGCTGCTGGAATACCGCCGCATCCCGCGCCAGAGCCGCGCCCTCAGCCGCAAGAACATTTTGATGCGGGACCGCTACACCTGCCAGTATTGCCACAAGGTCTTCCCCGCCGCCGAGCTGACGCTGGATCACGTAATTCCGCGCTCGCGCAACGGCGAGACAAGCTGGGAAAACCTGGTCGCCTGCTGCCACACCTGCAACAACCGCAAGGGCAACCGCACACCGGAAGAGGCGGGCATGAAGCTGCTGCACCCGCCGCGCCCCTACACGCTGCATACCGGAAGGCACATCCTGCGGCTGCTCGGCAAGAGCGACGAACGCTGGCAAAAATACCTGTTCTATTGAGCGCATAGGCACAGCGCGCCGCCGCGCTTATCATGAAAGTGGGATGACACGGCTCCTCCTTGCCTGCCTGCTTGCGCTCCCGGCTGCGCCGCTGGCGTGCGGGCAGGTGATCGAATTCGAGTCCGGCGGACTTCGCTACCAGACGTTGACGCGCGAGGGGCTGACGGTGATGTTCGCCCCGTTGCCGCAACAGGTGAAGAACTACGTCATCCTTCAGGTGGCCGTCGCCAACGGCTCCGGCACGCCGCGCATGGTGCGTCCGGAGGACTTCCGCTTTGTGCGCAAGGACGGACACGTTCTGCGCCCCGTTCCGCCGCGGCAGGTGGTGCAGAGGTTCCTGGACCGTGCCGGGCGCAACGATGTGATCCGCATGGTGACGCTCTACGAGATGGGGCTGTACGGGATGGAGCGGTTCCGCTCGACCAGCGGTTACGAGCAGCGCCGGCAACAGGCGCTCGCCGAGGTGCCCAATCCACGGCTCAAGGCCGCCGCCTCTGCTTCGGCGATCGTGCTTGTCCCGGTGAAGCTTGAGCCGGGGCAGTCCACCGACGGCGCCATTTTCTTCGAAGTGGCGGAGAAGACGCTGGGCGAGGGGCGCCTGGTGGCCGCCATCGGGCAGGACATGTTCGAGTTCAGGATAGGCGGGCTGGAGCATCCCGGCAGTCTGATCCGGCGGCCCTGAGTTGGCGCGGCAAGAGTCCGGGCCGCTATCATGTTTCATTGGTCGACCTGCACACGCATTCCTCCTTCAGCGACGGAACCGATTCACCCGCCGGACTTGTGCGGAAGGCGGCTGCTCTGGGCCTGGAAGGGCTGGCGCTGACCGATCACGACACGCTCGAGGGCGTAGAGGAGGCGGCTGCGGAAGGCGCGCGGCATGAGCTTCTCTTTCTGCGCGGCATCGAACTCAGCGCGCGCCGCGAAGGCGAGCCCGACGAACTGCGGCGGACCTTGCACATCCTCGGCTACTTTTTCTCGCCGCCGAAGCCCGGCTTCACCGAATGGCTGGGCACTCTGGCCGCGATGCGGCGCCGCCGCAACGAGGCGATGGCGGAACGGCTTCAGCGGCTCGGATATGACATGAAACTGGAAGAGGCCGAGGCCCTCGCACGCCGCATCACCGCGCGGCCGCACTTCGCCGAGGTGCTGGTGCGCAAGGGCTACTTCCCCACTGTGCGCGCGGCCATCGACGCGCTGCTGGCCGAGGGCTGCCCGGCGTATGTCGAAAAGGAAGACCCTTCGCCCGCCGAATGCATCCGCAGAATTCGCGATGCCGGCGGCGTGGCGTCGCTGGCCCACCCGTGCCGCCTGTGCAACGGCGACCCGGGCGCGGAGGAACGGTTGCTGCGGTCCCTCGCCGAGGCGGGGCTGCAGGCGGTCGAGGTCTGGCATCCGGATCACGACGGGCGCGCCGTGTCGCGCTACTTCCAGTTGTCGCGCAAGTTCAGCCTTGCGGCCACGGGCGGATCCGATTATCACGGCGCACGCACGCCGGACCTGAGGCTCGGTGACGCGGGCGGAGCGCGCGTGAAGATGTCAGTTCTCGACGAGCTGCGCCGGCGCGCCGGCCACTGACAGATCGTTCAGCTTGCGCAGATAGGCTAGCGCGCGCACGCAGCCCTGCCCCGGCGACCAGACAGCCGAGGTCACGGTGCCGCACTCCTCACCGCCCGATAACACCCTCTCTCCGGAAGGCGGCGGCTGCGTGGCTTCGATGCGAATCGCGTATAGCATCTTGTGCACCTGCCCGCGTGCGCGGACCCGCTCGACGATCTCCTGGCCGAGGTAGCACCCCTTGTTGAAGTGCACGGCGTGGAGCTGCCGCGTCTCCTGCACGAGGTGGGACTCCGTGATGTCCTCCCCGTAGCGGGGCACGCCATTCTCGATCCGCACTGTCCGCGCCTCTTCCGGCGCCGCTTCCACCACGCCCGCGGCCCTTAGCTGCTCGATCATGGCCGGCTTCTCCGCCGCAGGCAGGATCATGCGGAAGCCAGGCTGGCCGGTACTCGATGCCGCGATCACCACGCCGCCGCGCGGCGCCGCCGCAGAGGCTGGTCCTTCCACCGCGATCTCCGCCGTCTTTTCGGTGATGTCCTCCAGCGTGACATCGTCGGCGATGATGTAGCGGTCGAGGTGCTGATATACCTTTTCGCGCGTCTCGGGCTCGACGTCAAGCAACAGATGGTCCGCGGCGCAATAGATCCACGCGTCGGCCAGGATGCGGCCCTGCGAATTGAGAAAGAACGCATAGATCGTGCCGCCGGGTTGCATCTGCTCGACGTGGTTGGTGGTCATGGCATGGAGCAGCCGTTTGCGGTCCTCTCCGGTGGCGCGGATGCGGCCGCGGCGGCAGAGATCGATCCATGCGGCGCCATGCCGCAATGCTTCGTATCCAGTCATCTCGTTCAGCGGGCGAAATTGCTGTAATAGAGCCCGATCACCATCGTAACGGCGCCGCTCGCCAGCGCGCCAATGCGCCAGCGGCGTTCCTTCTCCGGCGCGGCGCCCCGTGCCAGCAGGAACACCATGGCGATGACGTGAAGCGCCAGCAGAACCTTGATACCCACCAGAGCGTGCCAGCCCGCCGGCGGCGACTTCATCCGCGTCATGAAATTGTGGGCGCCGGTGAGGGCCAGCAGCAGCGCGGCAGTGACAGCCAGCCCGCGCCATTGCCGCACCCGGTTGGCCAGCAGCAGGCCGTAAAGCACGAGGGCGAGAGTAAGGTGAAGGTAGAGCAATGCATCATTCATGAGCGACAAAACCGCCTTTCAAGCATATACTGATGTGGAAATGACCCACGAGATTCTTCCCATGGGGATGTTGCAGTGCAACTGCTCGGTCTTCGGCGACGAGGCGAGCGGAGACGCCATCGTGGTGGACCCCGGGGATGGCACGGACCTCGACCGCCTGCTCTCGCTTCTCCGGGAACGTCATTACAAGGTCAAGGCGATCTTCATCACGCACGCGCACATTGATCACATTGGCGGCGCAGCGAAACTGAAGCATCTCACGGGGGCGCCCGTGTTCATGCACGCCGACGACCAGGACCAGTACGATCACATCGGCCTCCAGGCGCAATGGCTTGGCATGCCCGCCCCGCCGCGCACCGAGGTTGACGTCCGTCCGAAGGAGGGAGACACGCTCACTCTCGGCGGTACGGTGATGCACGTGCTGCACACGCCCGGACACACGCAGGGCAGCGTGGCGCTCTACATTCCCGCCGAGAGGATGCTGGTGGGAGGGGACACGCTGTTCCGCGATTCCATCGGGAGGACGGACCTTCCGGGCGGAGACGCGAAGCAGATCCTGAAATCGATCCATACCAAGCTGCTGACCCTGCCCGAAGAAACGCGCGTGGTTTGCGGGCACGGAGCGGAAACCACCATCGGGCGCGAAAAAGAAATGAACCCGTTCCTGAAGGAATAGAGCCCGGCGCCGGATCACCGGTTGGCGTAATTCTGCTCGTAATACCGCTGGTACTCTCCGGACTTGACGTGCGCCACCCAGGCCTTGTTTTCCCGGTACCAGCGGATGGTCCGTTGCAGCCCCTCCTCGAACCCGACCTGCGGCCGCCACCCGGTGGTCTTCTCCAGTCTCTCCGTCGTGATGGCATAGCGGCGGTCGTGCCCGGGCCGGTCCGCCACCTCCATCATAAGGCTGCGGGGCTTGCCGAGCGCATCGAGGATCATCTCGACGACGCGGCGGTTGGGCAGTGCGCGGGCGCCGCCGATGTTGTACACCTCGCCTGGGGCGCCTTTCTCCAGGGCGGCACGGATGGCGCGGCAGTGGTCGTCCACATAAAGCCAGTCGCGCACCTGCAATCCGTCGCCGTAAATCGGTAAAGGTTTGTCCTCCATGGCGTTGGAAATCATGAGAGGAATGAGCTTCTCGGGAAACTGAAACGGGCCGTAATTGTTCGATGCGCGAGTCACAATTACCGGAAGCCGGAACGTGATCCAGTAAGAAAGGGCCAGAAGGTCTGAGCCCGCTTTGGAGGCCGAATACGGGCTCGAAGGCCGCAACGGCCATGTTTCGTCCGCCTCGTCCGGTTCGGGAACCGACCCGTAGACCTCGTCGGTCGACACATGCAGGAACCGTGCCACCCCGGCGGCGCGCGCCGCCTCCAGCAGCGAGAATGTGCCGCGGACGTTGGTCTCGATGAACGCTTCGGGTCCGAGGATGGAGCGGTCGACGTGGCTCTCGGCAGCGAAGTGGAGGATGGCGTCCGGGCGTTCTTCCTCGAGCAGGGAGCGCACGAGCGGCGTGTCGCAGATGTCTCCTTGCACGAAGCGGTGCCGCGGATCGCGTTCTACGGCAGTGAGGTTTTCCAGGTTGCCCGCATAGGTCAGCTTGTCAAGGTTCACGATGCGGTCCGCCCAGTGCTCTTGCAAGGCAAGGCGGACGAAGGCGGAGCCGATGAAGCCGGCGCCTCCAGTGACGAGCCATGTCATTTGTGCTGCAACTCCCAGTCGTAGGCGATCCCCGCATCGTTATAGGCGATACGCCCCTCGTCGGAGGGATCGTAGAAGCGGTCAGTGAGGTAGACCAGCAGCGCCGGCGCCGTGCCGACAACCTTGTAGCCGTGGCCCACGCCGGGCGGGATCAGCACCTGCCAAGGCCGCAGCGTGCCGATGTAGAGCGTGTTCTTGCGGCCGAAGGTGGGCGAATCGGGGCGGAGGTCGACCAGAGCCACCTGCAGCATGCCCTCGGCGACGGTCCAGAAATCGGTCTGCCGGCGGTGGAAGTGGAACGCCTTGATGGCGCCCGGCCAGGAAAGCGACGCACTCACCTGCGTGGATTCCGGCGGGAATCCTGCCGGGAGCCCGCGGCCAAGCCGGGCGACCTCAAGAAAATAGCCGCGGTCGTCCGCCCACACCGGCACAGGAGCGATGCGAACTCCATCGATCACATCCGGCGATTCCGGCGATGCAATCAGCCTGCCGATTCCGGGTTCGCACCGCGGCGAGCCGATCTGCGCTTCCCGCCCGCTCATGCGGAGGCCTCCTGCCGCCGGGATTGCGCGACCAGGTTGGCGGCGCGCAAGAGCGAGTCGAAGGTTCCCGCGTCGGTCCACCAGCCGTCGAGGAAAGAGAAGGAGAGCGCGGCCTCGCGGATATAGGCGTTGTTGACGTCGGTGATCTCGAGTTCGCCCCGGGCGCTCGGCTCGAGCGCGCGGATCTTGTCGAAGACCGTCGAATCGTACATGTAGACCCCGGTGACCGCGTAGTTGGTCTTCGGACTCTTGGGTTTTTCCTCGATATTGACTACGTGGCCCTTGTGGATTTCCGCCACGCCGAACCGCTCTGGATCGGGGACTTCCTTCAACATGATTTTCGCGCCCTTTTCCTGGCGGCGAAAATCCTCGACGGCGGCGCGGATGCTTTTCTCGATGATGTTGTCGCCGAGAATCACGCAGATTTTGCCGTTGTCGGCGAAGTGCTCTGCCAGCGACAGGGCGTCGGCAATGCCGCCCTCGCCCTCCTGGTAGGTGTAGTTCAGGCTGGTGAGGCCGAACTGGCGGCCGTTGCCGAGAAGCTGAAGGAAATCTCCCGCGTAATTGCCGCCCGTGACGATGAGAATATCCCGGATTCCGGCATCCACCAGCGTCTGAATCGGATAGTAAATCATGGGCTGGTCGTAAACCGGAAGCAGGTGTTTGTTGGTGATTTTCGTCAGAGGATACAGGCGCGTGCCCTTGCCTCCGGCGAGTATGACGCCTTTCATGAAAGCCTCCCCGGGCGGCGCCGCGCGGCGGCGCAACAACCCATATGATACACTGGCGCGGCGTGAAGCCTTTCGACTGGAACGAGATCCCCTCCGAGCCGCTGAATGAAAAGATGCGCCGGCAGATGGTGCACACGGAGCGGCTGACTTTGGCGCGGCTGGAGATGAAAGCCGGCTGCACCGTGCCCGTGCATGCGCACGAGAACGAACAGGTCTCGATGGTGCTGAGCGGGCGGCTGCGGTTCCTTCTTGATGGCGGCGAGGAAGTAGTTGGTCCCGGGCAGGTGATGCGGCTGGCGCCGAACGATCGTCATGGCGTGGAAGTGCTGGAAGACAGCATCGTGCTGGATCTGTTCAGCCCGCCCCGCGAGGACTGGATTCGCGGCGACGACGCCTACTTACGGCGCGGCTGATGCCTGTTTCTTCTCCCGGAGAACGCCTGCCAGCCTTGCGCGGGGCACCTGTGCCTGCTCGCCGGACGCCATGTCCTTGAGGGCGGCGGAAGCGCGGGCGATCTCGTCGTCTCCGATCAGAATGGCGAAACGCGCCCCCGCCTTGTTGGCGAGCTCCATCGCGCGCTTCACCTTCTGGTCGGCGGAGAGTTCCACCGAAAAGCCGGCGCCGCGCAGTTCGCGGGCGATGAGCGCGGCTTCCTTCACCGCTGCCTGGCCGATCGGCACGAGGAAGACATCCAGCCGGGCCAGTTCAGCGGCGGAGACATGCTCCTCGATGGCCAGCACCAGGCGGTCCTCGCCGATCGAGAACCCGATGCCGGGCGCAGGCACGCGGGAGCCGAGCGCCTCGGCGAGCCCGTCGTAGCGGCCTCCGCCGAGGATCGAATTCTGCGCGCCCAGCGCGCCGTGGGTTACCTCGAAGGTCGTGCGCGTGTAATAGTCGAGTCCGCGCACAAGACGGGAACGGATCTCGAATGCGATGCCGCGCGCCCCCAGCAGCTCCTGCACGGCGTCGAAGTGGCCGCGGCAGGCGGCGCAGAGATGCTCCAGGATCGAGGGCAACGAATCGATGATGTTCTGGTCCTCGGGCACCTTGCAGTCGAGCACTCGGAGCGGATTGGTCTCCGAGCGGCGCTGGCAGTCCTGGCAGAGCTCGCCTCGCACGGATGCGAGCCGCGCGCGGAGCTGCTCGACGAAGCCGGGACGGCAGGCCGGGCAGCCGACGCTGTTCAGCAACAGGTGCGGACTGCGCACGCCGCACCGGTTGAGAATCTCAAGCGCCAGCTCTATTATCTCGGCGTCGACGACAGGCGACTCCGAGCCGATGCATTCGGCGCCGATCTGCGAGAACTGCCGGTAACGCCCTTTTTGCGGGCGCTCGCGGCGGAACATCGGCCCCATGTAGTACAGCCTCGTGAGGCCGGGCATCTGGTCGAGTCGGTGTTCGATCCAGGCGCGGATGACGGATGCCGTGTTCTCGGGCCGCAGCGTGAGCGAAGTGCCGTCGCGGTCCGTCCATGTGTACATCTCCTTGGAAACGATGTCGGTGTCCTCGCCGACACCACGCGCAAACAGCGCGGTCTCCTCGAAGATGGGCGTGCGGATCTCCTGATAGTGGAAGGTGCGGAAAACTTCGCGGGCGAGCGCTTCCACGTGGTTCCACAGCGCCGACTGCGGAGGCAGGATGTCGCGGGTGCCGCGGATGGCGCGGATCATGTCAGTGCGCCGCCTCGTCGCGGTAGTCCTGGCGGTAGCGGATGTAACGTTGCGCGTTTTCGCGGAAACGCGCCTTCTCCTCTTCGGTGACTTGTCGCCGCACCTTCGCCGGCACGCCCATCACCAGCGATTCGGGCGGAACCTCCATGCCTTCGGGCACCAGCGAGCCGGCGGCGATGACCGATCCCCGCCCCACACGAGCGCCGTTGAGCACGATGGCGCCGATGCCCACCAGTACGTCGTCCTCGACCACGCAGCCGTGCAGGCACACCATGTGGCCCACGGTGACGCGCGCGCCGACGATCACCGGGTACTTGTCCAGCTCGCCGTGCAGGACCGAGCCGTCCTGGATGTTGGTCTCCTCGCCGACGACGATCTGGTTGACGTCGCCGCGCAGCACGGCGCCGGGCCACACGGAAGCCCGCTCGCCCAGGGTGACGTCGCCGATCACTGTCGCCGCCTGGTCCACATAGGCCGTGGGCGCGATCTTCGGGTAGATGCCGCGGTAGGGACGAATCATAGGATGTGCAGGAAACTACCATCGTATCATTGGGGTATGTTGTCCCGGACTCTTCTGGCCCTGTCGCTGGCCGTGTTGCCGGCGGCTGCGGAGACAGCGCCGTTCACCGCCGAAGCCATGATGAAGCTCAAGCGCATCGGCGATCCCTCGGTGGCGTCGGACGGCTCGGCCGTGGCTTACACAGTGGGTGAGCCCGACTTGGCGAAGAACACCGTCGACCGGCAGATCTGGATCAGCCCGCTGGCCGGCGGGCCTGCCCGCAAAGTTGGCATGGAGGGGCGCAACTGGGGCGCGCGCTTCAGCCCGGACTCGAAGTGGATCGCATTCATTTCCACCCGCAGCGGCTCCGCGCAAGTGTGGGTGATGAATGCGCTCGGGGAGCAGCCGCGGCAGGTGACGAGCCTTGCCACCGGGGCGGACGGCGTCATCTGGAGCGGTGACGGCAAGACGCTCGTCTTCACAAGCGACGTCTATCCGGAGTGCGGCGCCGATGACGCCTGCAACAGGAGGCGGATGGACGAGGAAGCGAAGCAGCCGGTCAAGGCGCGGGTCTATGATTCGCTTCTGTACCGCCACTGGACGCAATGGAGGGGCAAGCGTGTGCGGCACCTGATGGCCGTTCCCTTCGAAGGCGGCAGAGTGCGGGACCTCACGCCGGGCGCGAAGTACGACGTGCCGCCGTTCTCGCTCGCTGGCGGCGGCGATTACGCGGTGTCGCCCGATGGCAAGGAGGTCTGTTACGCGGCGAACTTCGACGAGGATCAGGCGACGAGCACGAACTGGGAACTCTACGTTGTGCCCATCGAGGGGCCGGGCGAAGGGCGCGAGCCGGTGAAGATCTCTTCGAGCCCTGGAGCGGACGCCAGCCCCCAGTATTCGCCCGACGGCAAGTGGCTCGCCTGGCGCATGCAAGTGCGCCCCGGCTACGAGAGCGACCGCTGGCGGCTGGTGGTGCTGGAGCGTGAAACCGGACAATTGACGGTTCTGACCGAGAACCTCGACCGCCATGTCACGGGGTTCGCCTGGCATCCCGACTCGAAGCGTATCGCCTTCACCGTGGAGGACCGGGGCAGGCAGCAGGCGCATCTGATCCCCGTGACGGGCGGCGGCACGCGAGTCATCACGCAGGGCGCGGCGCACGTGGGCGACCTGCAATTCACTGCCGACGGCAAGACGCTCGTCTACAGCGAGATGAGCGGCTCAAGCCCCGTGGAGCTGTACCGTGCGGCGAGCGGCGGCGGAGCGCCCTTGCCCATCACGCGCCTGAACGACGCCGTGCTGCAGGAGCACGAATTGCAGCGTCTGGAGGACTTTACTGTGGCGGGCGCGGAGGGCGCGCCCGTGCACAGCTTCCTGCTGAAACCGCCCGGTTTTGATTCAAACAAGAAATTTCCGGTTCTGTTTTTGATCCATGGTGGGCCGCAAGGCGCGTGGGGAGAGTCGTTCAGCTTCCGCTGGAACCCGCAGGTATTCGCCTCGGCGGGTTTCGTAGTGGTGATGCCCAATCCGCGCGGTTCCACCGGGTACGGCACGAAGTTCACCGACGAGATCAACGGCGACTGGGGCGGCAAGGTCTACGAAGACATCATGGCTGTGGTGCGGCACGTCGAGAGCCTGCCCTACGTGGACGGGAAGCGAATGGCGGCGGCGGGCGGCAGCTACGGCGGCTACATGGTGAACTGGATTCTCGGCCACACCGACAAGTTCCGTGCTCTGGTCTCCCACGCGGGCGTCTATGACCTCTACAGCATGGGCGGCGAAACCGAAGAGCTGTGGTTCACCACGTGGGAGTTCAAAGGCCATCCCTGGGAGAATCCCGAGATGTACGACCGCTGGTCGCCCTCCCGCTACGCGCAGGACTTCCGCACTCCGACGCTGGTGATCCACGGCGAGATGGACTACCGTGTGCCCTACGGACAGGGGCTTCAGCTTTTCACAGCGTTGCAGGCGCGGAAGGTCCCCTCGAAACTCGTGCTGTTCCCAGACGAAGGGCACTGGATCCTGAAGCCGCAGAACTCACTCTTCTGGTACAGGACGTTTCTCGACTGGGTGTCGGAGTGGACGAAGCAGCCGTGAGGCTGCGCCTTCACGGGTCCAGCCGGCGCAACGTCTCGATCAGCACGCGTCCCACAATCTCGAACGACTGCGGACTGAGCTTGTCCAGCGTGTCCCCGGCGGTGTGCCACCAGGAGTTTTCGGGCCCATAGTCGAAGTCGATCAGGTTGGCGGCGGGCACGCCGAGGCGAAGGAACGGCACGTGGTCGTCTTCGATGGCTAGGGCGGGGCCGTTGAAATGCTGCCACAGCCCGAGCTGGCGCGCGACGCTGCCGATGAGGCGCATCAGCGTCTCCGACGAGTACTGCTCGCGAAGGATGCGCAGGTCGCGGTCTCCGATCATGTCGACGTTGATCAGCGCCGCGAGCGTCGAGAGGTTGCGGTCCTTGTACCACTTCGCCGCGAGGTGGCGGGAGCCGTACAGGCTGTCCTCCGCGGTCCACTCACGCACAGCCTCCTCGCCGTCGAAGAAGACCAGGTACACGGAGTTCTTCAGCGGCACTCCTTTCAGCGCGCGCGCCATCTCCAGGAGAAAGCCCGCCGAGGCGCCGCCGTCGTTGGCGCCCACGAAGCGGAACGGAAAGAACTTCGTGTCGTAATGGCCGGTGATCGCCACAGCCCGTCCCGACGATCCGGGCCGGAACGCGATGATGTTTTTCATCGGCAGCGGGCCCCTGGGCGTGCCGGCGGTGAAGGCGTCTTCAGTGACTTGCCATCCTTCCGCCTTCAGGCGTTCGACGATATAGGCCTGCGCCTTCTTGATGCCGGGCGAGCCCGGCGTGCGCGGGCCGAACGAAACCAGCGTCCGGGTATGCTCGAAAGCATTCTTGCCGCTGAACTGGGCCGGGGCTGCGGCGGAGGCGAGCAGAAGCACGGGGATCAGGCTTTTCGGGCGAGGCATCTATAGCCCAGTGTAAAGTCGTCGCGCTTGTCGAGAGGATCGAGCAGCGCTACGAGAAGAGCCAGCGGGGCGAACAGGGGCAGGAGCCAGGGAACCATCTGGCAGGCGTTGAACAGCCGGCGCGAGAGCACCAGGAAGAGCCCGCCCGCCGGCATGATCTCCTCCAGCAGAAAGCCCGCTTCCGAGAGCAGGTGCTCGAGACCGAAGCGCGTGTAACGGTAGTAGTCGTGCGGCGCCTGATGCACCTCCCACTCCTGCGGCGCCAGCAGCAGCAGCGTGGCACCGGGGCGCAGCACGCGCGCGAGTTCCTTGAGGGCTTCTGCGGGTCGCGGCAGGTGCTCGAGCGTGACGGCGTGCAGGGCGGCGTCGAAGACGGCATCAGCAAAGGGAAGCCGTTCCAGGTCGGCGATGGCGTGGAGCCGGCGGTAGTCCCAGCCGGGATCGCCGATGGCCAGATCGACGCCGATATAGCGCGCGTGCGCAAACAGCGGCGCGTACTGCGCCTCTCCCGCTCCGGCGTCGATCAGGCGCGCGCCGGAGGGCAGCGAGCGGGCGAAAGCTGCCACGGAATCTTCGATAAATGTTTCAAACGTAAAGATGCGTTTCCGCAACCACGCTGGCAGCCTGCGGCGCGTCTCCCGGTACGTCATGGCTTGCTGCGAGCCTCGATCATGATGGTGGAGCCCGCGCGGCACGCCGCCTCGAGGACCGTGAACGGAATGGAGGCAAGCACCAGCAGGAAGTAGGCGGCGTCCTTCAGCAGCCGGATCCGGGGCGTCTCCGGCGTGCGGCGGACGCGCCTGCCCATGGGGTCGAGCGCCGGCGCGAGCGTGGAGGCCAGCCCGGCGGGATTGTCCCGCAGCGAGAAGTGCTTGCGCCGCAGGATCTCGAATCCGGCGGAGTCGAGCAGTACTTCGAGGTCGGACTCGCGGAAGTCGATCAGGTGGCGGGGCACGTCGAGCCCGTTCCATGCGGCGCCGAAGATCAGAAGCTGCCAGCAGCCGGCATTCGGCACCTGGAGGACGAGCCGCCCTTCGGGGATCAGCAGTTCGCGCGCGGCGGCCAGGTAAGCGCCCGGATCGTAGAGATGCTCCAGCACGTGAAACATGGTGATGAGCCCGAAGGAGGCGGGGCGGAACGGCGCGCGCGGGAGCGCGCCGCAAGCGGCGGGCACTCCGTTGCTGGACCAGGCGACAGAGGCAGCGTCCAGAGAGAAGTCCAAGCCGAAGGCGCGGTGTTCGGGCAAATGCAGCTCGCGCAGGAACAGCCCGCCGCCGCAGCCGACATCGAGCACGCGCGCATCCTCGGGCAAGTTGCGCAGCGCCCCGCGCACGAAGCGCACGTGGTCCCGGATGACGAAACGGCGCCAGGCTTGCGCCAGCGAGTCGGCGGCGGAAGCAGCCGGGTCAAACCAGTAGTCCGGCGGGTAATAGCGATGCAGGTGGCGGAGCTCCGGCCAAGGAAAGAGCCGCAGCAGCCGGCACCGGCGGCATTCGACGATGAGAAATGTTTCGTCGGTGGTGGCGAAGAGGCGGTCGGTGCACTGGAAGAGCGTTCGAAACGCGGTTTCCCCGCAGGCAGGGCAGGCGTCGCGGACAGGGGGCGCATCCTGGCGCGGTGGCGTGTCCTGGGCGGAGGAGCTTGGACCGGTCGGCACGGGTTCTTCGCTTGACTGTTCCAATCGCAGGGTCTCAGTGATCAGTGTAACTGCCGGAGCGCCGCTTCCGCGGCGGAACGTCCGCGGGCTAAACTGTAGATTTCCCCATGCACACGGAAGCCGCGCCCGTGGCGCGATGGCGCCTCCACCGCCGCCTTTACGATTGGATGATGCAGTGGGCGCACAGCCCGCACAGCCAGGCGGCGCTTTTCCTGCTCGCCTTCGCCGAATCGAGCGTGTTTCCGATTCCGCCTGACGCGCTGCTGATCGCGCTTGTGCTCGGCGCCCCTGCCCGCTGGCTTTTGCTGGCGGGCGTGTGCACGCTGGGCAGTGTGCTGGGCGGCGCGGCTGGCTATGGCGTCGGGCGGTTTCTGATGGACTCGGTGGGGATGAAGGTGATCGAGTTCTACCATGCGCAGCAGTATTACGAGCAGGTGATGCGCTGGTACCAGCAGTACGATTTCTGGATCGTCTTCACTGCAGCATTCACGCCAATTCCTTACAAGGTGTTCACCATTGCCTCGGGCGCGTTCCAGATGAATTTGTGGGCATTCGCGGCGGTCTCCGTGGCGGGGCGGGGCGCGCGGTTCCTGATGGTGGCGGGCTTGCTGCGGCTGTTCGGAGAGCCGGTGCGGCGTTTCATCGACAAGTATTTCGACTGGCTGGCTCTCGCGTTCGTCGTTCTGCTGGCGGGCGGATTCGCGCTGCTGCGCTACGCGCGTTGAGCGCGCGCATCCCGAGGCGCCGCTGCCTGCTCGCTGAGTTCGCGGAGGCGGATCCGGTGGCGAAGCAGCAGGCGGCGGACTTCCGCATCCGGCAGGCGCCGCAGCGGGTGCAACGCGCGGCGCTTCCGCAGCGTGCGCGGCAGCATGGCGAGCGCTTCCAGATCCCCTTGCAACAGGGCCAGGAACGCCCTCAGCTTGTTCGAAGCGCCAGAGATGCGCCCCGCCTCCCCGCGCCCGCGCAGCGCAGCCCACGCCCCCGCTGCTACCCGCGCGAGGAAGAAGAGCGGATTCAGCAACAACAAATCCGGCGGGAAATGTTTCACTGCCAGCAGCACGCGGTTTCGTTCGATCAGCGCCAGCCGGCGCGGGCTGGCGACTCCCAGCGTAGAACCGCGATGGTGCAACACCACCGCCTGAGGCGCATAGAGGCAGCGCCAGCCGGCGATGCGCGCGCGCAGCCCCAGTTCGGCGTCGTCTCCGTAGGCGAACAGGTCCTCGTCGAACAGGCCGATCTCGTCGAGCATCTTGCGCCGGTACATGCACGCGCATCCGTCCGGCCAGAGCACTTCCTCCACCCGGTCGAATTGCCCGCGGTCTTCCTGCCCGGTGCCGCGCCCGCGGTTCTGCCCGTCCAGCCAGATGAGATGGCCCGCCTTGTCGATGACGCGGGGATCGGAGTGGACCAGAATCTTGGAGGCGGCCATGCCCACGCGCGGATCGTCAAAGACGGCGTGCAGATGGGCGAGCCACATCGGAGCAGCCTCTGCGTCGTTGTTGAGCAGCGCAACGAAAGGCGCGCCCGACGCGCGGATGCCCTGGTTGTTGGCGGCGCAGAAGCCCAGGTTTTCCCGGTTGCGCAGCAGCCGCACGGGGAACGGAGCGGCCGCGGCGAACGACTCCACCACGCTGTCGGAGCCGTCTGTGGATCCGTTGTCCACGACGATGACCTCGAACGGGACGCCCTGGGGGCGAAGGAGCGATTCGAGGCAGGCCTTGAGCAACGCCGCGCGATTGTGGTTGACGACGATGACGGACACCAGCGGCTCGGGCATGGCCTTCCCGTATGGTAGCGGGCCGGACGGCCAGCGCGGCGCTCAGAGGCGGGCGCGCCCGGGAGGCGCCAGCACAAGGACAGGATGCGGGGGTAGAGGGAGGGAACCGAGCAGAGTGTTGCAAGCGCGCGAGCCCTGGCGCAGGCGCCACAGGTGGGCGGGGCAGCGGCAATCGGAAGCGCCGAAGCGGGGCGCCGGGCACTCGCAGAGTCCACTCGCTGCCAGCGCTCCAGCCCACAGGCATTCGAGGCGGCGCGTGTCCTCGCGAACCCAGACCTTGCGCAGGCGCGCGAGGCGCAGAAGGAAGTCGATGTGCCAGCGAACGGATGCGCCGCACAGCAAGTGCCGTCCGGCACGGGCACGGATGCCGCCCGCACCCAGTGCGCTGCCGCAGTAGACATAAAGGCCTGCCGGGAAGCCAAGAATCCCCAGGGCGCCGACGCTGATCCGTTGCGGAGAGGCCAGCGAAAACGCCAGCAAGTAGCCGCCGGGCGCGGCAGGCAAACGGCGCATCGGATCGTACATGCTTTTGCCGGACACGCGCATTATCATGGCACCATGCGGCTCGTGACGGGTGTGCTGCTGCTGGTTCCGGCGGCGGCCTTGGCGGGCACGCGCGGCACCGTGCGCGACGCGGCGGGCGGCGAGCGGCTGGAGCGGGTCCAGGTGACGCTCGAGTGCGGAGACAACGCGGAAACCGTGCTAACCGGTTTCGACGGACGTTTCGAGTTCCGCGCGGAGGCGGCTCCCGGTTGCAGCGTGCTGGCGCGGCTGGTGGGCTACCGGCCGGTGCGCGTCACGCTCGGCGGCGAAAGCGAGATCGAGATCGCCTTGACGCCGGACACGCTGACACGCCGCGAAAGCGTCGATGTTCGCGAGGATGTCTTCAGCCTGCAGACCGAGAGCAGCCCGAGCGAGCGGATGCTCAGCGGCATGGAGATGAAGACGCTGGCGGGCGTGCTCGTGGACGATCCGTTGCGAGCCGTGCAGGCGCTGCCGGGGGTGGCGTCGTCGAAGGACTACATCGCGCAGTTCACGTTGCGCGGGGCTGCGTTCGACCGGACAGGCATCTGGCTGGACGGCGTGCTGCTGCACAGTCCCTTCCATACGGTGCAGAGCCAGGAGAAGACGGGCTCGGTCTCGATCCTGAACGCCGACCTGGTCGAAGAGATGGTGCTGCACGCAGGGGCGCCGCCGGTGACGTACTACGACCGGACGGCGGGGGCGCTCGACATGCGGCTGCGGGATGGCAGCCGTTCGGGGCCTGCCATTCGCGTCAATGCGGGCGTAGCGAGTACGGGCGTGATCCTGGAAGGTCCGGCGGGCGCCTCCCGGCGTGGCGCCTGGCTGGCGGCGGCGCGCAAGAGCTACCTGCAATACCTGCTGCGCCGGAGCACGGCGGATGACTGGCTGGCGTTCGGCTACGTCGACTTTGAAGGGCGGTTCACCTACGACCTGACGCCTGCGCAGCAAGTGACGGTTTCCCTGGTCGACGGCCGCTCGGATCTGGACAGGACGCACGTAAGGAACCAGCTGGGGCTGAACACGATCATGAACGGCGAATACCATGTCACGCTGGCGAGCGCCTCCTGGCGCTGGGCGCCCTCGACGCGGGTACTCGCCACGCAGCGGCTGGCGTGGATGCGCGAGCGCGCCTACAACGTGAACAACCGTGATCTGGAGCTGAACCGAATGGGTTACGGTGAATGGACGTGGAGCGGCAGCGCCGTCTGGAACTGGAATCCACGCGCGCCGCTTCAGGCGGGCGGCGTGCTGCGGCGACTGCACGATGACGGATTCACTGCCCGTTATCAGTTCAATCCGTTGGCCGTGCGCAGGAAGGGCAACTGGCACGGAACCGCCCTGCGCGGGGGAGGCTACTTGCACCAGGGCTGGGCCTCAGGCCCCGTGACGTTGGGGGCGGGCGCACGGTTCGACAACGACAGCGAAGGCGGACCCGCGGCGGTTTCCCCGCACGCCTCCGCGGCCGCGCGGCTCGGAGAAAGACTCCGCGTGCAGGCGGCATGGAGCCAGGCCGTGCAATACCCATCGCTGGCAGCGCGCCTGGTGGAGAACATGGGGAACCGCCATCTCGCGCCGGAGCGCGCGAACCATTTCGTGGCGGGCCTCGAGCACAGGCTCGACGAACGGACACGGCTGCGCGTGGAGACCTTCTACCGCGCGGAGCGCGACCTGATTGCACAGCCGCTGCTCGAACCGCGGCTTCTCCCCGGAGGCGCCATTTTCGTGCCTCCGGCGGACCCGCTTTTTCTGAATTCCGTACGGGGCACGGCGCGCGGAGTCGAGATTTTTCTCCAGCGCCGGTCAGCGAACCGCCTCTCCGGCTGGATCTCCTACGGTTGGGTGAAAACGAGAATGAGGGACTCCGTGACGGGCGCCGTCTATCCCGCCGACAGCGAACAGCGCCATACGGCGTCCTTCTTCGGCCACTGGCGGCTGACGCCCTCCGTGCATGCGAGCGCGCGCTACAGCTATGGGAGCAATTTTCCGATTCCCGGATTTCTGCGGTGGGAAAACGGCGCCTATTTTCTGGGAACGGAGAGAAACTCCATGAGAATGCCCGCTTATCACCGGCTGGATCTAAGAATCAACAAATCGTTCCACGTGGAGACTGGCCGGGGCTGGACGTGGCGGGGCACGCTGTATGCGGAAGTGCTGAACGTGACGAACCGGGGCAACGTAACGTTCGACGCCTTCGGCGGGTTCAACTCGCGCACCGGGCAGGCGTCGGTCAGGTTCCTGAAGCTGTTTCCGGTGGTGCCGGCGGCGGGCGTGATGCTGGAGTGGGAGCGCGGATTACGCGCCAGGTGAGAGTCCGGCGGCGTTCCGCACAGCGGCAGCCAGGGATTCGGCGGAGAAGGGCTTGGCAAGAACCGGGATGTGCTGAAGATCGGCAGGACGGCGGTTGAGTTCCTCGGAATAACCAGTAAAGAACAGCGCGCGGATCGAGGGCGAGATGGCGCGGAGACGGCGCACGAGTTCGATGCCGTCCATCTCGGGCATGGCGACATCGGTAATGACGAGCCGGAACGGCGGGTCCGACTTGGCGTACAGCTCCAGGGCGCGCGCTGCGGAATTGGCTTCCACCACTTCGTAACCGAAGTGCTCCAGAAGCTGCCGCGTCAACAGGCGGACGGCGTCGTCGTCTTCGACGAGCAGGACGGGACCGTGTGCGTGCTCCTGCATCTCTTGCGGCGCCGCCCCGGCGCCGGCATCGGATGCCGGAAGATCGATTTCGAACTTCGTGCCGGCGCCGGGCGCGGAATCCACGCGGATGACGCCACCGAGCGAGCTGACGATGCCGTAGACCGATGTGAGGCCCAGCCCCGTTCCGCGCCCCGGCGCTTTCGTGGTAAAAAAGGGCTCGAAGATCCGGGCGCGGGTCCCCTCATCCATGCCATGGCCTTCGTCGCTCACGGCGAGCCGGATGTAGTGGCCCGGCTTGAGCCCAAGCCGGACGGCTTCGGCGGAATCCTCGATGGAGACTGAGCAGGTAGAGATCCCGATCCGTCCGCCTTCGGGCATGGCGTCGCGCGCGTTGACAATCAGGTTCAGCAGGATCTGCTCCACTTGCGAGCGGTCGGCGAGCAGCATGGGCAGAGCGGGATCGAAGTCGCGGACGACGGTGATCGAAGGTCCCAGCAGTTTCT
The DNA here is from genome assembly GCA_037446555.1 of Acidobacteriota bacterium. Taxonomy (GTDB): domain Bacteria; phylum Acidobacteriota; class Terriglobia; order Bryobacterales; family Bryobacteraceae; genus JANWVO01. The sequence goes on along the minus strand of JBBIIK010000032.1, from coordinate 2,232 downwards.
CGACCAGAGAGACCAACGAATCGACGGCACCGTTCAGATCGAAGGGGAACGGGCGGGCTGTCTGCCGCCGGCTGAACAGCAGAAGCTGGGAGACCAGTTGGGAGGCGCGTTCCGAGGCGCGGCGGATCTCGGCGGCGGCGCGGGACAGTTCCGCCGGGCTGGAATCGGCACGGCCAAGCAGTTCTGCGTATCCGCTGATGACGGTGAGAAGGTTGTTGAAATCGTGGGCCACGCCGGAGGCAAGAAGGCCGATGGCCTCCATGCGCGCAGCTTGCCGCAGGTGCTCTTCCAGGCGCCGCTGCTCGGTGATGTCCACGGCGAAAGCGCCCACCAGAAGCTCCGCGCCGGACGGGACGGGAAAGCGGCGGACCAGGAAGGTGCGGTCCTCGCCCTGGATGGGGATGGTCATGACGCGTTCGGCCAGCGGCTCGCCGGAGAGGATGCGGGCGTGGTCCTCGTCGGCCAGCTTGACGATGTCGGGGCCGAAGAAGGCGCGCGGGCTCAGTCCTTCCCACTGGCGGTTTTTGGCAAGCCGCTCGATCCAGTAGCGGTTGGCGTAAATGTAGCGGCCCTGCCGGTCACGAAGGAAGGCAGCCACGGGAAGGTTTTCCATAAAGGCGGCGAAGCGTCTTTCGCTGGCTTCGATCTGCCTGCGGGACGACTCCATCGCCTCGAGCCGCCTTCGCAATACCGCATACAGAAGGACCGTGGTGACCAGGACGAAACCGAGTCCCTTGGACCGGCTGACGCGGGCCAGCGCGGCCGCATCCGGAAACAGCCGCGCAGCGACGGTGTCGGAAAGGACAATCCACAACGAGGCGGCCGCGCCATAGGCGGCGGCAATCTGGAAGGCGCTGGACCGCGCCAGCTGTGAGATGCGCCGCTGCATGCCGCTCAAGGCCGCGGCCGATCAGAGCTGCGGCAGGGCGAGGATCACCGCCGCGAGAATCAACGAGGCAGCCGGCAGCAGCAACAGCGCCTTCTTCAGCCGTTTCGGATCCTCGCCGGCGATGCCGCCGATGATGGGCGAGCTGACCACCAGGCCCAGCCAGCCGCACGTGGAGGCGATGCCGGTGGCGGTGGCGTCGAGCCCCGCGGGCTTGAACGCGGTGCCGACCAGGCCGAGCGCAGTGGGAAACACCGGGGCCATGGCGATGCCCGCCAGAAAGACCAGAACCCACGCCGTGGAGGCGTTTGCCGTTTGCAGCATGATGTAAGTGGTGACGGCCATCAGCAGCGCGGCGCCAAGCAACACCATCTTCGGGGTGACGCTTCCCAGCACCGGCACTACGGCGACGCGGCCCAGCAACAGGCCCAGCGCGAAGCCGAGCGAAAGAATGGTAAGCGCCTTCGCGTCCGGCACCCCCTGCGCGATGAGGTGCCGCGCCAGCCAGTTCCACACGCCCACCTCGCACGCAACGTAAAGGAACAGCGCGAACGACAGCAGAAGCAGCACCGGGCTGGTGATGAGAGATGACACCTGTTCAGCCTGGAAGGAGACCTTGCCGCTGGGCGGCGCCATCTCCGTCGCCGCGTTGAAGACTAGCGCAACGAAGGCCACCGTCATGGCGAACAGGAGCAGCTTCGGCACGTCGTTGCGGAACAGGCGTGCGGCGATGAGCGGGGTGACCAGCCCGCCGAGGCCGAAGAAGAGGTTGACGGCGTTGAACACAGCCGCGCCCTGCAGCCAGCTCACTTGGATGTCATTGGCGACGGCGAAAGCCGAGGTCACCAGCGCGCCGCCGCCCGTGCCCAGAACAAACATGGCGGAAGCGATGGGGGCAAACCCTTTGGCCGAGCGCAGGCCGATCAGCGCGAGGCCGATCAGCGCCAGCGACAGCAGCATGCCCACCTTCTTGCCCTGCAAGTCCAGCAACGGCCCGGCGAAAAATCCGCCGAACATGAGGCCGATGGCCTGCATCATGCCGATCTTGCCGTTCTGGCTGGGAGTGAGCAGGAAGCGCCGCGACAGCTCGGGCAGGATGGTGCCGAGCATGGCGGCGATCATGCCGTAGGTGAAAATGCCAAGAATGTCCGCAATCAGGAGCATAGCGGAGTCATGCTATCAGATCGGCGGCAGGCAGTGGCAGCGCCGTCCCGGGCCGTGTCGGTAGCATGTGAGTTGTCCGGTTGAATTAGCAAGTGAATTGTCCGGTCGAACGGCGGCTGGGGAAGGCTAGAGGATGTGGAAGCGATCCAAGAGCATTTCCCGGCCGCGGAGATGGAACGGGC
>JBBIIK010000031.1:0-48930 GCA_037446555.1 Acidobacteriota bacterium | reverse complement strand
CAGACCTCCGGGATTTCACGCTTTGGGCCAGGATTGAGGACCAGGAGCAGGCTGTTGACCTGCTCCCTCAATCCCGGCCCTGGAACGGCGCTCCAGTTGCGTCCCCGCAGAGCTCTATCCTCCGTCCAGGTGGCTGCAGCTTGGCGGAACTCGACCCCGCCAGGCAACAGCGGACAATTCACTTGCTAGTTAGACCGGACATCTTGACATGCTACCGACAGACCATGGTGCGCAGTTTGCCGCCGCGAGCGCCGAAAAGAGGAAATCGCAGGTGTGGATCTGCCCACCACGCCGGCTGGCTTTGTGCCAGGAAACGCGAGCAATCGTCCGGGCTAATCCATGCCAGGCAGCGCTGGCAGTGCCGCCGAATCATCCTCCAGAATCAGCACCCAATCCTGCCCGCGTCCGCGGGCCGGCGGCGCGTAGGTCTGGAATCCCTGGTTGTCAGTGCGGTGCACGAGGTGCGCCACACCGTAGCGGGGATCGAACCAGATCTCTTTCAGGCGGCGGGCCGGCAGCCGGCTCTTCTGGATTGTGAAGTTCTCCCCGAATGGACTATACACGATCAGAAACGACCAGTCTTCGGCGCGCGCCGCGCGCACTTTGGCGCCGCCGTGCAACGGGGCGTCGAGGACGAGAGACGGATCCGGGACGAGCTTGGCAAAGGAACGCGCCTCAAAGAGTCTTCGCAGGTGGCCCATCTGGAATGCGCCCGGGTGATCGAGCGCTTCCCGCCACGGGATGGAGGCCCAGAGGACCGGCTTTTTTCCGGGCTGCCACATTTGCCAGACGCTGTTGTGGCCGTAGGTGTGGCCGCAGGCGCCGGCGAGGACGGCCCAATAGGCGGCCTGGCGCACGTCGAAGTCGTCGAAGCGGTCCAGGCGGCTGTAATTGGCCATGTAGAAGCCGACGGGGATTGTTTCGTAGCGCGGCTCGCCATCGAGGGTAGGCCGCAACGGACGAAGGCGGAGGTCGTGTTCGATGAAAAGGCCGGTGTCGTGGTTGCGGGCGCCGTGCGAGGTCTGGTTCATGTGGAAGTCGAGCCACGCGGCGTCCTGCAGGCCCTGCGAGGACTGCCCCGGCCCGCGCGGATGAAAGGTGATGAGGTGAGCCCCGCCGTCGCCTTCGCGCAGGCCGCGGGCCATGGCGTCGATCACAGCGCGCTCGGCGGGTGTTTCTACGTTCTGATCGCCGCCCAAAATCCAGATCAGGGATGCGTTGCGGTACCGCTTGCCGAGGAACAACCCGTACCGGTAGGCCTTGCCCTCGTCGAAGATGCGCGCGGCGCCCTCCTTCCAGTAGCTGCCCCATGTGGGCAACACGCCCATCACAAGGCCGAGTTCGTTGGCGCGGCGCACGATCCAGTCGGCGTGGCGGAAGTAATCCTCGTTGGGCTTGTCCGGGTCTTTCCCTGCGAGAGCCATGTGTCCGTAGGCGTTGGGCTCCTCCAGCCCGCCGAGTTCGGCCAGCAGCACCGCCTGGATGACGGTGAATCCCTTGGCGCCACGGTTGCGAAGATAAAGGTCCGCCTCTTCGCGGTTCAGCCGGTGGAAGAGCTGCCAGGCTGTATCGCCGAGGTAGAAGAACGGTTTTCCGGAAGCGTCCTGAAGAAAGCGGCGGTTTTCGGACACGCGCAGCTTCAGCGTCTGCCCTGCCGCGGCGCCGCCGAGAACCAAAGCCAGCGAAGCCGCTGCCAGCCACCGGAATTGCAACATGGCCAGTCTCCTGATCCGTGCAAGTTCGATGGGCTGATTCTATCGAAGCCGCGCCGATGGCGGCCATTCCGGCGCAGGGCGCCTATTTTCTCGCGGCCCGGAGCAATTCCTGATAGTCGACGGCGTGGCGGCGGCGCTCACTTTCCGCCAGTTCCTGCCGGATCCGCTTCAGCTCTGCGCGCGCGGCTTTCGCCTCGTGCTTGCGCCCCAGCACTTTCAGCAGGTCCGCGTGGCTTTCGGCGAGCGATGCCCTCACGTGCAGGGGCACGGATGGATACTGGCGGGCGAGACGCAGCGCCAGTGCGACGAGCGGTTCGGCGCGGCGCGGATCCTCGAGCAGGAAGTGCACGGCAGCGAGGTTGATGACGGCGCGCGCGCCGGCTTCGGACTCGCCGGGTTTGAGCTGCGGGATCATCGCAAGCCCCTGTTCGGCGCGCCTGCGGGCGCGCGACCGGTCGCCGGCGGCGGCGGCTGTCATTGCCAGCGCCGCATGCAGGCTGACTGCCCGGTCGGGCGCGGCATTTCGCACCCCGAGCCGCGCCGACTCGGCGGCCAGCAGTTCCCTCTCGGCCGCTTCATACAGCCTTCGTGAGAGGGCCACGATGCCGCACAGGTGGTGCCAGTCGGCGGCCAGATCTCTCGAAAGGGCGCCGCTTTCCACGTCCTTCCGGAACCGTTGCAGCAGCCTTGCGCCGGCATCGATGCGTCCCTGATCCAGGTACAAGACAGCAAGTTCGATCCCGGCCTGCGCCACAGGCAGCCCGCCAGCCGCGGACTCGCTTGCGAGCTCCAGGCTCCGGCTGTACGCAGCCACGGCTTCTTCCAGCCGTCCGCACCCGCGCAACTCGCGGCCCAAGGCGAGGTGAACGTACGCCCACAGAGGGTCGCCGGGAGGCAGCTCGCGCGAAGTCCGCGTGATTCGTTCCAGGCGATCCTCGCAGCCGCCGCCGTCAGGCGCATCGGCGAGCGCGGCTGCCATGGCGGCAGCGAAAGTCAGCACAACCAGGGAACCGTGCGCGGCGAAGGACCGAAGGCGCAGCAATCTGCGCCGGGACGTGCGTTTCGCCGAAAGAAGCCGTTTCCACCCGCCGTTCATGCGGCCACGGTAAAGCGCAACGGCGCCGCCGCCGGCGGGCGCGCGGCAGAAGTGTTTGACCGGCGGGGCGAAATTTCGGCCGATCTTGCGTACACCGCCGTTGCGCGGCGCGGAGCTGCGGGGACCGCGGAGTTCCGTCACGATGGCGGCGGAAGGCAACGGGCCGGGCGGGAAGGTTGGCGGCTTTGCGCGCGGTTGCGCGTCTACAATGAAGTTTCAAGCCCGGCATGATTACCGAGACGCAGTTTGTCCGCTTCGATTCGCTGGAGCTCGATTGCGGCGAGACGCTGACCGACCTTCAGGTGGCTTACGAGGCTTACGGGCGGCTGAACGAGGCGCGGGACAACGCGATTCTGATCCTGCATGCGTTCACGGGCGACGCGCACGCGGCGGGCATCGACCATCAAGGCAAGCCCGGGTGGTGGGACAACATGATCGGCCCGGGCAAGGGCTTCGACACGAGCCGCTACTTCGTGTTCTGCGCCAACGTGCTGGGCGGCTGCCGCGGCACGACCGGGCCCTCGTCGACCGATCCGCGCACGGGGCGGCGCTACGGGCTGCGCTTCCCGGTGATCACGATCGGCGACATGGTGCGGCTGCAGAAGAAGCTGGTGGATCATCTGGGCATCCCGCGCCTGCTGGCCGTTTGCGGCGGCTCGATGGGCGGCATGCAGGCGCTGGAGTGGACCGTGTCGTATCCGGAGGCGGTGGAGGCGTGCATTCCGATCGCCGCCACGGCGCGGCACAGCGCGCAGCAGATCGCGTTCAATGAGACGGGCCGGCAGGCCATCATGATGGACCCCGATTTTCAGAACGGCGATTATCCGGAGGACCGCCCGCCGGCGCGGGGCCTCGCAGTGGCGCGCATGATCGGCCACATCACTTACATGTCGGACGAGTCGATGCGCGAGAAGTTCGGCCGGCGTCTGCGCAACCGGGAGGCTTTCAGCTTCGGCTTCGACATCGACTTCGAGGTGGAGAGCTACCTGCGCTACCGCGGGCAGCAGTTCGTGGGCCGCTTCGACGCGAACTCGTACCTGTACATCACGAAGGCAATGGACTACTTCGATCTGACGATGGGCTATCCGTCGCTGGCGGCGTCGCTCGAGCGGGCGACGGCGAGGTTTCTGGTGATCAGCTTCACGTCGGACTGGCTGTATCCTTCGTATCAGTCGCTCGAGATCGTGAACGCGCTGCGAAGCCGGAACCACGATGTGACTTACTGCGAGCTGACGTCGAACTACGGGCACGACGCCTTTCTGGTGGACATCGCGGAGCAGACCGAGGTGGTGCGCGGATTCCTGGACCGGTGCCACCGGGAGTTCCGGAGGGTGAGCGTGTGAAGGTCCGCGAAGTTCTCGGGCGGGGTGATTACGCGCTGATCAGCAGCCTGATTCCTGAAGGCGCGCGGGTGCTCGATCTGGGCTGCGGCGACGGGGCCTTGCTGGGGTGGCTGGCGGCGAACAAGAAGATCGAGGGGCGCGGGATTGAAGTGCGCCCGGAGTTGGCGCAGCGCGCTGCCGCGCGGGGCGTGGCGGTGTATCAGGGTGATCTGGAGTCGAGCCTGGCGGAATATCCCGAGGGCGCGTTCGATTATGTGATCCTGAGCCAGACGTTGCAGGAGCTGCGCCGACCGCTGGAGGTGCTCGAGCAGATGCTGCGGATCGGCCGGCACGCCGTGGTGGGTTTTCCCAACTTCGGCCACTGGCGGGTGCGGCTGAGCCATCTGGCCAGCGGGCGCGCGCCGCGCACGCGGCTGTTCCCGCACGCCTGGCACAGTTCGCCGAACATCCACTTCCTGACGGTGTTGGACTTCGAGGAGACGGTCGCGGAGAAGGGATGGCGCGTGGAGACGCGGCTGTTCCTGTCGGGGCACTCGCAGATCCGTCTCGCGCCGAACTGGCGGGCGGAGATTGCGGTGTACCTGCTGCGGGGGTGAGGCGGCCGGAGCCGCTGTGGCTCATGGCAGGCTGAGCTTGCTGCTGGCGGCGGTCCGCGTGTTCCTTTTCTGAGGCCGGGCAGGGGGTCAGTGCGATTCGTGGCGTGCGGGCGTGCGCATCAGGCGCGGCAGCCAGATCAGGACTGCGCCGTAGACCAGCAGGGAAAGGACCATCCCGAAGGCGAGGGCGTGCTGGAGGTCCTGAACCAGGAGCTTGTAGGTGGCGATCAGGGCGAGGAGCCATGCGAGCCACTTGAGTTCCGGCCGCTGCCAGCGGCCGAAGTCGGCCGCGCTGGCGGCGGCGAGGGCGCTGAGGATGAAGGTCAGCGCGGTGGGGCAGAAGTCGCGGGCTGGGTTTGCGCCCGCGGCGTTCCGGCACAACGGCGCCGCTGCCAGGGCGCCGGCGGCGGCAAGAGCCCAGAAGCCGCTCGCGGCCAGCAGGAAGTCTGCGACGCGGCGAATTCCGTTCTCGCCTTGGGGGGGCTTGTGAAGAAGGGGAATGGCAGAGGCGGCCACGGCGCCGGCAGCCACGAACCACCAGGACGGCGGCAGCGGGGCGCCGGGGTGGGGCACGGTCCCCAGGAAACCGGCGTTGGCGCGCGCAGCCAATCCGGAGGCAGCAAGGGCGAGGACGGCATAGACGCCGGCGTGCAACCGGAGCAAGGCGCGGCCGGCGGCGGGACAGACGAGGGCGAGCGCCGCCCACAGCGCCGCCCGCCAGGATGCCGGGGCCAGGAGCCAGCAGCCTGCCAGTACGAAGGCGAGGCCGAATGTGGCGTAGCTCCAGAAATTGCGTTCGCTGCCGGCATGCCGGGCAAGGAAACAGATCGAAATCAGATAGCAAACCGCGCCGAGGGCCAAGCAGAACACCCCCGCGGCAAGGACCGCGCGCGGGTGGCCTTCGGCCAGAACGAGTGCGCCCCAGAGAGCGATGACCGCGGCGAGGCTCGCCTGGGCGAGTTCGAAGACCGAGATGTGGCAGTGGCGCAAAAGGGTGCGAACGATGGTGCTGGCGAGGTAGACGAGCAGTAGCGAGAGCTGAAGGGCGAGTGCCGTGCCGCGCGAGACGGCGGGATAGCCGTCCAGCGCGCCCGGCGGCCTGGTAGCGACGTAGGTGGCCAGCAACACGGCGAGGTTGGCGAAGAAAGCAACCACCCAGCGTTCTCCGAGATAGTAGTCGAGACATGCGGAGGCTTCCACCGCGAGAGCCAGTCCCAGCAGGGCCGCGCCGTAAGGCACGACGTCGTGCGTGCGCAGGAGAAACGCAGCGCTCATGCCGAGGCCGGCGAGCGAGCCGATCAAGGCGACTGCCGTCTGGTTCTTGCGCCAGGAGATGGCGAGCGCGGCGACGGAAAACAGCGTGAGGATGCCGGCCGTCTGCCATGAGGTGGTGGCCTGGAAACGGAGGTGGGCCTCCCACAAGAGCGGGCCGAGGATCAATGCAGAGGTCAGCGCCCTGAGGCTGACGTCCAGCTCCTCGGAGGCGGGTGAACGGGCGGCCCAGACGAGCCAGGCGAGGGCGTAGACAAGGCCCAGGCCGACGCCAGCTGCTGGGGGGAGTGTTCCGCTCTCGGTCAACGCCCGGAGCAGGTAGGCGGCCGCCAGGCCAAGCAGGGACTTGCCCGCGAGCGCGGCGAGAGCGCCCGTGTCGGAGAGTGAGTTCTCCTGGGCCGGGAGCGAGGCGGCAAGCAATGCGGGCGGTGCGGAGCCGGTTTCGATGCCGAGCCGGCGTTCCACGGCTTCGAGCCGCAGCTCGATCTGTTCCATCCATTTGGCCAGATCCTGGTCAGTGTTGCCGGACTGTCAAGGAGACGGTCCCATTGCGGTCTTCCTTTCCGGCATGCCACGGGGGCAGCAGCTTGACCAGCGCCCAGAGGATCGCGAACGGGAGCAGCATGAGCACGATGGCCGGCAACAGCCCCTCCCGGGTGGCGAACTCCAACTTGTACGACGTGTAGCCCAGGTAGCTCTTGGAGAAGAGCTGCCCGCCGATGACGACGTTCCAGCGCATGGCGAAGATGCCGATGAGCGTGAGCACGCCGGCGCCGGCGTAGATGCGCTTGCGCGCCGTTTCGCTCCAACGCCAGAGTTGAACGGCGGAGAGCATGGCCAGCGGAAGGCAGGTGCCGAGAACGATCTGGAGGATCACCTGGGAGGTCCAGAGCCGCGACTTCACCATGAAGTCGAGGCTCCGGAAGGACTCATCCGCCTCGTAGATGCGGTGCACGAGGTCGAGCATCTCGAGCGAGAAATCGATGGGGAAGACGTAGAAGAGGTATCTGGCGATGGTGTCGAGGCAGGCCATGTCCAGCGGACGTTTCTGGCTCCACAGGGCGGCCATGTAAATGAGCATCACCGCGGCGATGCCGGAGACCATGGCGGAGAACAGGAACACGATGGGCATGAGCGGAGTGGGCCACCATGCGTTGGCCTTGACGGATCCGAAGATGAATCCGACATAGCCGTGGAGGAGGAAGGCCGATGGGATGCCGATGATGGTGATCACATAGCCTGTGCGGTCGTCGATGCGGCGGGCGGCCTCGCTCACGTTCATCGAGCCGAGCGTGAGGGCGCGGTAGAACCAGCGGCGCCACCCGCGGGCGGCCTTGGCCATCGCCACGATGTCGGCGCGGTAATCCAGCCAGATCTCTGCCAGCAGGACGGCCATCAGGTACCAGAGGTAGACGAACCCGAACATGGCCATGGCCGAGGAGCGGTGCGGGGTGAGGTACATCTCCAGGCTCCGTTCGGGATGCCCGAGGTGGAGCTGGAGCGGCAGCGGCGCGACCAGCAGGAACGCCAGCGCGGTGAGCAGCGAGAGGCGGTAGGTGGGCTTGACCGCCTTGACGCGGAAGACGCGTTCCAGCGAGGCGAGGATGAACGCGCCGGCGACGAGGCCGGTGATGTAAGGGTAAAGGACGATGAGGAGGCTCCACTGGAGCTCCACCTCGTTGGGATACATGAAGCCTTCGACGGCAGGGACTGGCGGCATCACTCCAATGGCCTCCTAACGGACCGCTCCGTCGAGCAATCGGTAGAACACTTTGGGCCGCGTGGCCATGTGCGGCTTGAGGACCTGGACCTTGTTCTCCCGCAGCCACTCGTGCACGGGGTCGGCGGGATTTTTCAGGTCTACGAGGACCCGCGCCTGGGTCGGGCAGGCTTCGCAGCAAGCGGTGGTGAGGCCGCGGGTGATGCGGTGATAACAGAGCGAGCACTTGTCCACGGTGTGCTTTTCGGGGTGGATGTAACGGCAGCCGTAAGGGCAGGCTTGCACGCAGTAGCGGCACCCGAGGCACCAGGACTCGTCGACGAGCACGACGCCGCCGGGCGAATCGAACGTGGCGCCCACGGGGCAGACCTGGACGCAGGGCGAGTCCTGGCAGTGATTGCAGAGTTTGGGAACAAAGAACTGTTTGGCGGCGGTGTCTTGAGACGGGGGGAATCCGTTCTTGCCTCCATCGGGGGAGGAGACCTTCGGGTGCTCGTAATCCGCGCCCCGGATCTCGTAGCGTTCGATCCAGGTGCGGAAGAACCCCTCGGGGACGTGATTCTCCTTCTCGCAGGCGCGGACGCAGTTGCCGCAGCCGATGCAGCGGTCGACGTCGAGAACCATGCCCCAGCGGTGCTGGAAGGGATCGTAGCCGGAAGGCGCCGCGCCGGCCGCTTCCGCCGTGCCGGCCGGTTCGGCGCCTGCGGCGGCGGCCCCGAGCAGGAGCAGTTTCCCGGCCTCTTTGAGGATCTAGCGCCTGGTCTGTTCCATGATGCTGAACCTCACATCTTCGGGCTATGCGGCTGGTGGCAGCCTTCGCAGCTTACGCCGCCGCTGTGCTGGCTGGAGACCACCTGCCTGAACCATTTCGGCCTGGCTGCATCGGCTTCATGGCACCGCGGGCACAAGGAAGCCGCTTCAGGCTTCGGGGGCCGACCTTGCGCAGGATCCTCGGCATGGGCCGCCGCCGGGCCGTGGCAGGCCTCGCAGGAGACGGAGGCATGCTTGCCCGCTTCTTTCGCGGCGGCCTGATCCGGGTGGCATCCGGCGCACACGGCCTGGCCTGCGAACACCGGCGGATGGGCACGGATCCCGTTCAACGATTCGGCACGGTAGTGGCCGTAGAGGCCGAAACTCTCCGGCACGACCATGGCCCTCAGGACGAGGAAGAGCATCGTTCCGGCCGCAAAGACCAGCGCGGGCCGGATGAGGTGGCCGGCGTCCCGCCACTTGGATCCCGAAGCTGTCCTCGCTTCTCGCTGCGAATTGCAGGCTTGCTCGCGGCCCGGGGCGCGGACGCCCTGCGCCGTTCCGTTTCCACGCCTCCGGCGCCGGCCGTCCCCTCTCCGGCTGTTCGCGGCCCCGGAAGATGAACCTCCTGGACAAACCTTGGTACCAGATATTAAGGTTTTATGGACTTCTTGTCAAAGATTTCATAAAATCCAGAAAGAAGCTGCGCCAGGACGAGGCCCGGCGCCGGCTTTGCCGGGCCCCCGGACAGGATGACAAGCGATGAGGCACGCTGCCGAGACGTTCCGTAACCGCCTTCTGACCACAGGCCAGGCGGCGCGGCTGCTGTATGTCACGCCGGACACGGTGCTGAAGTGGATCCGCGCCGGCAAGCTGCGGGCCACGCAGACAGCCGGCGGGCACAACCGCATCGCCGCGGCCGATGTGGAACAGATGCTGGGCGCAGGGCGGACCGGGCAGGCGGAAGTTTATTGCTGGGAGTTCTTCCTTGCGGGCGGAGGTCTGAGCCCGCGGTGCCGCCTGTGTCCGGTGTACCGCTTCCGCGCGGCGCGATGCTACGAAGTGCGGCGGGCGGGACTCGCCGTGCCCGGCGCGTTCAACGGATGCCCACCGACATGCGAGTCGTGCGCCTATTTTGGGATCGTCTCCCGGCAGGAGCGCCGGTTGCTCCTTGCGACGTCCGATGCAGCGCTCCGCGCCCATGTGGAACGGGTGGCGGGGGGGACATTCGAAATCCGTTGCGCAGCGTCCATTCGTGAAACCGTGTCGTTCCTGCTGGAGTTTCGCCCGGCGGTGATCCTGGTGGACGTGGAAGGCTTTTCCCGGAGCGTCTGGCAGACGCTGCTCCGGGTACTGACGGAGGAGGGCGGGGCGGGGACGGCTCAGTTCGCTTTGCTTGCTTCCAGGGCCGGCGTTTCCGAAAATGCGAAGGTGGCGTTCTTGCCGCGGAGGCTGACACTGCGGCGGCTGTTGCAACTGGCAGGATGCTCGCGGAAAGGAGGGGTGGAAGGATACGGCGACGCCCCACGAACTGCATGGCCGGAGAGCGGCCGTGAGGCGAGCACGGGCCATCACGAAATGGAGGCCGGATGCCAGGCGGGGCGCCGGAAGAGGGAGTGGGCTGCCCGCAAGAGCCCGGAAAGGCGATAGGCGGGGCAGGGGAGGGTGGCCGAGGGGATGGGCAGGACGTGGGAATCCCACCCAAGCGGACCCTGTCCGGACTGGCAGGCCGCCTTGCAGTGGCCTGCCGGGGCTTGCGGGACTGGCGCTGGGGCGGTGGTGGCGTTGCCGGATGAAGGCAGGCGGAATGGTAGCGGCGCCCGCCTGATAGAATCGGGCGCGTGAGGATTCGAGCGGCCGTGCTGGCGGCCCTTGTCTGGGCCTCAATGGAGCCTGCGGCGGGGCAGGCGGCGCGCATCCGGCCCTGGGCTGCCAACTCGTTCTATTGGGAGTATGGGGGCCGGCCCGTTTTTCTGGCGGGCGCGAGCGACGACGACAACCTGTTTCAATGGCCGGACGCAGAGCTGGCCGCCCACCTCGACCGGCTGGTCCGCGCCGGCGGCAACTATGTCCGCAACACGATGTCGGACCGCAAGGACCGGGGCTGGGAGGAGTATCCGTTTCTGAGGCTCGCTTCGGGGAAGTATGACCTGAATCAATGGAACCCGGAATATTGGCGGCGGTTCGAGCGATTTCTCCGCTGGACGGAAGAGCGGGGCATTTTTGTGCAGATCGAGGTCTGGGACCGGTTTGATTACAGCCGGGAGTTCTGGCCGCCGCATCCATACCGTCCGGAAAACAACGTCAATTACACCTACGAAGAGTCGGGATTTTCTCCAGAATATCCGCAGCATCCGGGGCAAAACCGGCAGCCGTTTTTCTTCACGACGCCGAATCAGCGCAACAACGCCGTGGCGCTGCCCTACCAGCAGCGGTTCGTGGAAAAGCTGTTGTCGTATTCCCTGCGGCACGGCCATGTGCTGTACACGATCGACAACGAGACCAGCGGGGAGGAGGAGTGGAGCCGTTACTGGGCGCAATTCATCCGGGAGCGGGCGGCGAAGGCGGGCGCGGCAGTGATGATTACCGAGATGTGGGACGACTGGAACGTTCGGGCGGCGCGGCACCGGCGCACGCTGGACCATCCGGAGCTTTACGACTTCGTGGACATGAGCCAGAACAACCACAACAAGGGGGATGAGCACTGGTACAGCGCGTTGTGGGTTCGCTCGCAGCTGCTCGGGCGTCCGCGTCCGATCAATACGGTGAAGACTTATGGCGCCGACGGCAACCGGTTCGGGCACACGGACCAGGACGGGGTGGATAGGGTGATCCGGCACGCGCTGGCAGGGTTCGCCGCGGTGCGGTTCCACCGCCCGCCGTCGGGGCTGGGCCTGAGCCCGCGTTCGGAGGCGGTGCTGCGCGCGTTGCGGCTGGTGGAGTCGTCGATCCGGTTTTGGGAGCTCGAGCCGGCGCCGCCGGCGCTGTTGTCGTCGCGCGAGGAGGGAGAAGCGTGGGCGGCGTACGCGGCGGGACGGGCGGCGGTGGTCTACTTCCCCCGGGGCGGCACCGTGGAGGTGCAGGCGCCGCCCGGGGAATGGAAGGTGACGTGGATCGACGCGGATCAGGGAAAGCCGGGAGGCGAAACACGGCTGACGTCGCACGGCCTGTTGGAGCTGGCGGCGCCGTCGAAGGGTAACTGGATCGCCGTGTTCCTGCGGGGGTGAACGGGCTGGAAGGGCGATCGGCGCCCCGAAGCGAACCTTGAGACCGGCGCGGTCCCAGCCTGGGAAGCGCGTGTTGAACCGAGACGGCATGGCGGCAGGGGGCTCCGGCCGCGCGAGCGCTGGCGCGCGGGCGCGCACATCAGCCGCTGAAGAGGACTGCTCGGGGCGGACGCGCCGGCAGGGCGCCGGCGGTTACCAAGAGTTTGCAGAAAACCGCCAGAAGACCGTTGACAGCGCTTACGAATCGGCATAAAGTACTTCCCAGCACTGGCGAGGGGCTCGCCAAACCGTCGAATGCAAGGAGAGGCAAGAGAATGCAGCTACGCAAAGTACTTCCCAGCACTGGCGAGGGGCTCGCCAGACCGTCGAATGCAAGGAGAGGCAAGAGAATGCAGCTACGCAGGGTGTTTCTGTGTGCATCGATTGTGCTGGGCTCGCTCGGAGTGGCGGCCCAAACGCTGGGCGAGCTTTCCGGAGAGGTTCGCGACCCCTCCGGCGCGGCGGTGCCCGGGGTTCGCATCACGCTGACGAACCAGGCGACCAACGCCTCGAGGCAGACAGTCACGAACGAAACCGGCCTGTACAGCTTCCCTGCTGTGCAGCCGGGCGTTTACACGCTCCGCGCGGAGAAGGAAGGCTTCCGCGCATTCGTGCGGAGCGAGATTGAGATTCAGGTGCAGTTGAGCGCTCGCGTTGATATCGACCTGCAGGTCGGCGCCGTCACGGAATCCGTGGAAGTGCGGGCTGAAGGGGCGCTGCTCCAGACGGAGAATGCCACCGTCGGCACGGTGATCGAGAACAAGCGCATCGTCGAGCTTCCGCTCAACGGGCGCAACGCCCTGCAGCTGGTCTCCCTGGCGCCGAATGTCAGCTTCGGCTTCCCGTCCGCTGGCCAGGCGGATTCGCGGCAGGGCGGAATCCGATCCGCGCAATCGGTAGCCGTGGCCGGCCAGCGTGCGCAGTTCAACCGCTTCTCGCTCGACGGCGTTGAGAATACCGATCCGAACTTCAACACCATCGTCGTGATGCCGTCGGTGGACGCGCTGCAGGAATTCAAGGTGCAGACCGGCATCTACCCGGCGGAATTCGGCCGCGCGGCGACGCAAATCAACATGTCGACCAAGCCGGGCGGCAACGAGTATCACGGCACGCTCTTCTACTTCCTCCGCAACGAAAAGCTGGATGCCAAGAACTACGCGTTCACCTCGGCGCGCCCGCCGAAGGATCCGTTCAAGTGGAACCAGTTCGGGTTCACGCTGAGCGGGCCTGTAAGCGTTCCCAAACTGTTCGACGGCCGCAACCGCCTCTTCTTCATGGCCAACTACGAATGGTTCCGCCAGCGGCGGCAGGTGCAGGCGGTCTACAGCCTGCCCTCCCCGTCAATGCGGAACGGGGACTTCAACGACGTGATTACGACGCCGAACACATCCTTGCGGACCCAGGGGATTTACGACCCGCAGTCGCGCACGATTGTGAACGGGGTCAACACGGCGCAGCCGTTCCCCAACAACACGATCCCCTCCACCCGCATTCACCCGATCTCGAAGGCGCTGCTCGAGTTCTTCCCCGAGCCGAACCTTCCGAACCCGGATCTCCGCAACAACCGGGTGCAGGCGCTGGGACAGCCGATCAACCGGGATCAGTTCGTGGGCCGCTTCGACTGGGTGGAAAGCTCCAATTCGCAGTGGTTCGGGCGCTACAGCTGGGGCGACGAGAACCAGACTGCCCAGGCCCTGAAACTCAACGGAGGCAAGATCGTGACCAACTTCAACCAGTACATGGTGACCAACACGCGCGTGCTGTCTTCTTCGACGGTGAATGAAGCGCGCGTGGCCTTCAGCCAGTTCTACAACACCAACGGGCCCGAGCTGGCGTTCTCGCGCGACGTCGTGGGCGCGCTGAAGATTCCCGGCCTCAACAGCGGACCGCCGGTGCAGTGGGGCATTCCGAACATCTCGCTGCAAGGCGTGTACTCGGGCTTCGGCAATGATTCGGAAGGGCCTTACGAAGTCAACAACTCGGTCCTCCAGTTGGTGAACAACTTCTCCTGGATTCGCGGCCGGCACAGCTTCAAGTTCGGCGGCGAGGCGCGGCGCGACCAGTACAACCAGGTGGGCAACCAGTTCGCGCGCGGCCAGTTCACGTTCACCAACAACGCGACGCGCAACCTGGCGATGACGGGCAGGACAGGGGACAACTTCGCCGACTTCCTGCTGGGCGAAACGTCGCAGGCGGAGGCCGCGGTCTCCATCGCCAACGCGAAGTTCCGGAACTGGAGCATGTCGCTGTATGCGGACGACACCTGGCGCGTGAACTCGAAGCTCACGCTGAACTTCGGGTTGCGGTACGAACTGACCCCTCCCTGGGAGGACCAGACAGGGACGCTGTTCAACGGCATTGTGCCCTTTGACGCGCATCTGACGCTGGCCAACCCGAACGTGACCGACCAGAGCCTCTTCCCGTTCTTCATGCG
This sequence comes from Acidobacteriota bacterium, assembly GCA_037446555.1. Classification (GTDB taxonomy): domain Bacteria; phylum Acidobacteriota; class Terriglobia; order Bryobacterales; family Bryobacteraceae; genus JANWVO01. Next base: position 34,738 of record JBBIIK010000031.1, on the reverse strand, counting down.
GCAGGCGCCTTCGCGGCAGAACTGTTACGAGGGCATCAACATCCGCTGGCCCGAGGTGAACGTCCGCTGCGACGGGAGCCTGGGGACGCGGCTGGTGGGGATCGACCGCAACGACTTCGCCCCCAGAATGGGCCTGTCGTGGTCTCCGAGCGCGAAGTGGGTGATCCGGGCGGGCTTCGGAACCTTCTACAGCCAGGACACGGGCAATCCCCGGTTCGACATGGCGAGAAATCTCGCCGGGCGATTGCGCGACAATTCGCGCACGGACTTCCCGAACCTGAACTGGAACAACGCGCTGTCCTCGATCGCGGGCGGCGTGGCCAATGTCTTCCGCCCGTATACATTCGCCAACCCGTACGACCGGCGCACGACGTATTCGAATCAGTGGACATTCAACATCCAGCGGGATCTGGGCAGCGATTATGTGGTGGAAGCCGGCTACATGGGCAATCAGAGCCACCGTCTGGAGTCACTGCGCGCGGTGAACGAGGCGATCCCCGCCGATCCCGCCGTGGACAGCCGCACGATTCCGCAGCGCTCGCCGTTCCCGAATTTCGGCCGCATTCAGCTGGTGGACAACGGCGGCAACGGCAACTACCACTCGCTGGGCCTGAAGCTCACCAAGCGCTACAGCGGCGGGCTGACGTTCATGAACAGCTATACGTGGGCGAAGGCGATCGACACGGCGACGGCGATTCGCAATCACGGCGGCGACACGCTGTTCCCGCAGAACAGCTACTGCCGGCAATGCGAGCGGGCGCGGTCGAGCCACGACACCCGCCAGCGCTACGTCGCCTCTCTGCTTTGGGACATGCCCTTTGGCCGCGGCCGCAGGGTGGGCATCGAGAACCCGGTGTTGAACGCCGTGGCGGGTGGCTGGCAGCTCAGCTCGATATTGACGCTACAGAGCGGCTTTCCTGTCACGGTGACCAACGGACAGGATGCTTCCAACACGGGCGCATTCTTCGACCGGCCGAACTCGACGGGCAAGGAGGCGGCGCTGCCGCGCGGGCAGCAGGACCCGCAGCGGTTCTTCGACACGACCACTTTCTTCCCGAACGCGCGCGGCACGCACGGCAACGTGGGCCGCAATACGCTCACCGGTCCGGGCATCATCGCCTGGGATTTCTCCACGCTGAAGAATTTCCAGCTTGGAAGCGAGCGGCGGCAGTTCCAGCTCCGGTTCGAGTGGTTCAACTTCCCGAACCATCCCAACTGGGGCAACCCGAACGCGAACATTTCGTCGGGAGGGTTTGGCCAGATTACCGGCACGCGAACCAACATGCGGCAGCTCCAGGTGGCGGGGAAGATCATTTTCTGAGCTGACCGCGAGCCGCCATCGAGGGGCTGGCCCGAGACCAGCTGCGCGGCGTTGACTGCGCCCGCCTCCGGGTGTGGAAGCGCCGCGCTTTTTTCACAAGTTATGAGACTGGGCGAGTCTCCGGCAGCGGAGGGCCCAGCGTGTGTATGCGCCACGACGGAGGCTTCGAAAGGCGCGGGGCTGTTGAGGCGCGAAGAGCCGGGCCGAGGCCGACTAGTTCTGGAAATCCTTTTGAGCCTGCTCGTTTTCGAATTCGATCTCCTTGCCGGACTTGAGCGAGAGGATTTTCAGGGCGCTCCGCTTGATTTCCTTGCCGAATTCGAGGACAACACCCTGGGGTTTCCCCTGCTCGTCCGTGTAGCCGATGGTGGCGAAGTGGCGCCGCTTTTTGGACAGCAGCATGGGCAGAGCGGCGATGCCAAGCGTGGTCACGCCCCAACCGATGGTGGCGCCGATGCGGCGGCCGACCTTCTGGCCGTACTCGAGGCTGGTGATGCTGGCATAAGGGAGGCGGTACTGGCGTCCCTGGAAGAGGAAGGCGGCGGCATCGTCCTCCATGCGGACCTTGCCTTCCGCGCCTTCGGCGACGCCGGTCCAGACGCCGCCGAGGTAGCGGACTTCCGTTTTTCCGACGCCTGCGACGGCAGCGGCAGGGGCCCACAACAAAAGGGGGAAGAGGGTTCTGCGGGTTGTCATGAGAATCGTGCGACCTCCAGCCATTCCAGATTGAGGCTGGGAGGGGCTCAAGAGATGAGCCTGCGGGATTCTCCTTCAGGGCCGGCGAAATTGCAGGAGTGCCGGGAGCGGGGTGTGAGTCGTGGAGGCAGCCATGAGCCGGAAGCGGCGGGAACGGCGTCTGTGTCGGATCCGAGGCGCCAGTTCCGGGCCCTTCCATCACAGGGCCCGGTTCGCAGCCCACAGGCGCCTGCACGGGGAGGCACCTGAAGGGAGGCAGGGGCCGACCTGCAGAAGGCCTGTGAGCAGCGGTGGTGGGCCATGGCCCGGCTGAAGGTGGGGCCCGAATGGGCGTCCATCCGGCAGGACCCGAGGTTTCAGGATCTGCTGCGGCGGATGAAGTTCCCGCAGTAGGCGGGAGCGCGGCGGGGAGGAGTTCGCGCGCGGGGCGGCGGATCAGGGGGTATCGGCGCCGCGCATGGAGCGCCAGTCGAGTTCGCGGAGGAAGCGCTCGTTTTCGCGCCAGTTTTCGCTGACCTTGACGAACAGTTCGAGATAAACCTTGCGGCCGAGGATGGCTTCGAGTTCCAGACGGGCGGCGGTGCCAGCCTCTTTCAGGCGCGCGCCCTGGGCGCCCAGAATGATGGCCTTTTGCCCCGGGCGCTCCACGTGGATGGTGGCGAGGACGCGAACGAGGCGTGGCTCTTCCTTCCACTCGTCGATCAGGACCGCGACTGCGTGCGGCACTTCCTGGCGCGTGAGGTGAAGGATCTTTTCGCGGATGATCTCGGCGGCGAGGAATCGTTCCGGCTGATCGGTGAGGTGATCGGGCGGAAACCATGCCGGACCTTCCGGCAGGCGCGAGACGATGGCCGCGCGGAGACCGTCGAGGCCGTCGCCTGTGAGAGCGGAGACTGGGAGGTAGTCGTCGAAGCCGTGCCACTGGCGGTACTGGCCGATGAGGGGGAGCAGCTGCGATTTGGGCTTGAGGGCGTCGATCTTGTTGAAGACGGCGAGCGCCGGGGCGCCGGCTTTGCGGATGAGTTCGACGGCGCGCTCATCGGCTTGCGAAGGCTTCCGCGTGCTGTCAATCACGAGGAGAAGGAGGTCGCGCTCCTTCAGGGCCTCGAGGACGGAGTCCATCATCCAGCGGTTGAAGCGGGTGTCCGCTTCGTGGAGGCCGGGCGTGTCGAGGAAGACGGCCTGGGAGTGTTCCGTGGTCCAGACGCCCTGCACGAGCGTGCGGGTGGTTTGCGGCTTGTCGCTGACGATGGCGAGCTTGGCGCCGGTGAGGGCGTTGAGCAGCGTGGATTTGCCGGCATTGGGGCGGCCGAGAATGGAGACGAAGCCGGAGACGAACTTGCGGCGCGGGGAGCGGGGGCGGGAGTCAGTTGGCGTCTTCATGGCTGGAGTTGTCCGGCGCAGACGGGGGAGCAGCGCTGACGCGCACCTTGTCGACGCGGTAATCGTCCGAGGACAGCACCTCGAGGCGGAGCCCGTCTTTTTCGATCACGGCGCCGGGTTTGGGGATCGATCCGTGCCATTCGGAGACGAGGCCGCCGACCGTGGTGGCCTCGACATGGTGTCCGGGGCGGAAGCCGAAGTATTCGTCGAGGTGATCGAGGTCGAACGCGCCGGAGACGGTGATGGAGCCGTCCTGGTTGCGTTCGACGTCATGCTGGGGCTCGTGTTCGTCGCGGATTTCGCCGAACACCTCCTCGACGAGGTCCTCCATGGTGGCAAGGCCGGCGACGCTGCCGTACTCGTCGACGACGTAGACGATGTGGATGCCGCGGTCCTGCATTTCGCGCAAGAGCTGGGCGACGGGCTTGGTTTCGGGCACGGCCTCGATGGGGCGCATGAGGTCGCGGATGGTTTTCGAGTGGCGGTGCTCGTCGTCGAGTTCGAAGAGGTCGCGGACGTGGACGAAGCCGATCATGCGGTCGATGTCGCCCTCGAAGACGGGGATGCGGGAGAACTGCTGCTCCTTGGCGAGGCGTCGGAGGTCCTTGAGGGTGGCGTTGACGCCGATGGCGACGATGGAACGGCGGGGCGTCATGACCTCGCGGACGCGCTTGTCTCCGAAGGCGACGACGTTCTGGATGAGGCGGGAGTCCTCGCGCTCGAGGATGCCCTCCTCCTCGCCGGCGGTGATGAGGGCTTCAATCTCCTCGGCGCCGGAGGAGGGGGGCTCTTCGGGTTCGGGTTCGCTGAGTTCGAACAACTTCTCCAGGAAGCCGAGGGTGAGCGTGACGGGGCGGAGGAGGATTTCCAGGAGGCGGAAGAAGGGGACGAGGGCGGTGAGCCACCTGCCGGAGGACCTGCGGTAGAGCGCCTGCGGGATCACATAGGAGGCGGCGATCATGACGAGCCAGGCGGCGGCGAGAGGCTCGAGCCGCGCGAGCCATCCGCCGCCGGCGGGGGAAGCGAGCACAAGCGCAGCGCCGCAGAAGACGAGCAGGGTGTGCTTGACGAGGGAGAAAACAAAAGCGCCCTGTTCTGTTTCATATCCGAGCTGCGGCTGGAGGCTCTCCTTGAACCACGCGAGCGCCCTGGATTCGCGGGTTCGGAGGCGGAGCGATTCGAGATAGAGGAGCTGGAGGAAGCCGACCAATGCCAGCAGGAGCGCAAACAGGGCGGCGAGGAGGAAGATCACCGGGCGCCTCCCCCACGGCGCGTCCTGCCGGTGAGCGAGTGCGGCAAGCCGAGGCGGGCGCGCCAGCGTTCCTCGGCGCAGCGCATCCGGCCGCGGTCGGTTTCGTGATCGTAGCCGAGCAGGTGGAGGACGCCGTGCAGCAGCAGCACGCGCAGTTCGATATCGGGCGAATGGCCGAGCGCCTGGGCCTGGCGCCGGGCGTAGGGGAAGGCGATGGCGATGTCGCCGAGGGAGCCGATGCCGCTGCCGGAGGGGAAGCTGAGCACGTCGGTGGGCCGGTCCTGGCCGAGGAAGCGGAGGTTGAGAGCGCGCACTTCCTTGTCCGAGGCGATGCGGCAGCAGAAAGGTCGTCCGTTGGCGAGCTGGAGGGACAACTGCCGGGCGAACTCGCGCAGAGAGGGGCGGTCGACGCCGGGCGTCGCGACGGCGAACAGCAGAAGCGGGTCTTCGTTCATTCCTCTCGGGCGGCGGCGTCCTGCTCCGCGCCGGCGGGGGGCTGATCGAGCTTGAGCGTCATCTGGCGCCCAGGGCCCATCAGCTCATTGTATTGCTCGTAGGCGCGGACGATGCGCTGGACGAGCGGGTTGCGCACGACGTCGCGCTGGTCGAAGTAGACCATGTGAATGCCCTCGACGCCCTTGAGGATGTCGACGGCTTCGCTGAGCCCGCAGCGGCGCCCCGGGGGCAGGTCGATTTGCGTCAAGTCGCCGGTGACGACGGTCTTGGAGTTGAAGCCCTGCCGGGTGAGGAACATCTTCATCTGCTCGGCGGTGGAGTTCTGCGCCTCGTCGAGGATGATGAAGCTGTCGTTGAGGGTGCGGCCGCGCATGAAGGCGAGGGGGGCGACCTCGATCACATTGCGTTCGAGGAACTTCTCCACGCGGTCGGTTTCGAGCATGTCGAAGAGCGCGTCGTAGAGGGGGCGGAGATAGGGATCGACCTTTTCCTGAATGGTGCCGGGCAAGAAGCCGAGCCGCTCGCCGGCTTCGACAGCGGGGCGGGTGAGGATGATGCGGGTCACCTGCTTGTTGAGCAGGGCGGAGACGGCCATGGCGACGGCGAGATAGGTCTTGCCGGTGCCCGCCGGACCGATGCCGAAGACGAGGTCGTAGCGCTCGATGGCGTCGAGGTAGGCGCGCTGGTTGGGCGTCTTCGGCACGAGGGATTTCTTGCCGAAGTTGCGCGCCTTGCCGCTTTCAAACAGCGAGCGGAGGGTGACGGTGTCGTCGGCCGTGAGCACGCGCAGATAGCTGTTGAGGTCGCCGGCGGAGATCCTGTGGCCGGATTCGGTCAGGGAGATGAAATCGCGGACAATCCCTTCGGAGCGCGAAACGGCGTCGGGTTCGCCCTCGATTTCGAAGGAGTCCGTGGTGAGGCGGGTGGCGACGTCGAAGCCGGACTCCAACAGACGAAGATTCTCGTCTCGCGTGCCGAAGAAGCTCTCCAGGCCGCGAATCAGTGGCAGGCGTACTTTCATGAGCTGAAAGCGGCGCCGCCAGCAAGAACCTGGGCCGTCATTCGACCATCACTATAGCACAGGGGCGGCGGAGGGGCTTCGCCGCGGGGCTCAGCTGGTGAGAGTCGCGAGGCCCAACCCGCCCAGGTGCTTTTGCATGCGAGAGCGAAGCTCGAGGCGCGCGCGAAGCAGGCGGCTCTTGGCTGCGGCGATGGAGATGCCAAGCCTTTCGGAGACTTCCTCCATGGGGCGTTCTTCGACGTCGCGGAGGATGAAGACCTCGCGCAGCAGAGGAGGGATCCGGCGGATTTCGGTCTGCAGAACAACGCCGAGTTCAGCGCGGCCAAGCGCCTCCTCCGGAGAGGCGGACTGGTCGGGCAGATCCATGCGCACGGAATCTTCCGCGGCAACCGGCTCGTCGATGGAGACGGCGCGGGTGCGCTTGTCCTTCCTCAGGCGCATCAGGCACTGGTTGACGACGATGCGGGAGAGCCACGTGGAAAACCTGGCGTCCTGCTGGAACTGGCCGATGTGTTCAAAGGCTTTCCAGAGGGCGTTCTGCACCTCGTCTTCCGCGTCGTCGGCGTTTTTCAGGATGGATACAGCCAGGCGCATGCAGGTGGTCTGGTGGCGCTGGACGAGTTCGGCAAAGGCCTCGTTATCTCCGCTCTGGGCCATCTGCACCAGTTCGGGATCCTCGAGACGGCCGTAAACGGGATGGAGTGTGCGCATGTAGCTCCTCTGATCCGACATCTCCAGCTTAAAGACTGGCTAAAAGTCGATCAAGCAGCATTGAAAATCTGGTTCAGTAATGTCAAAATGGTGATGAATAAATTCAATGCCACTGAAACGATCAGAGGCCGAACCCCAAGAGACGGGGCCAGAGACCATTCAGCGGGTGCTTTCTTCTTATCAACTGGGAGAGAAGTTACGCCGCTTGCGCCTGAAGAAGAAGATTGGACTCGTGGACCTTGGCAAGCACACGGGGCTGTCGCCGTCGCTGCTGTCGCAACTGGAGAACGGGAAGCTGGTACCCACGCTGCCGACGCTGGCACGAATCGCGATGGTGTTCGACGTGGGGCTGGAGCACTTTTTTGCCGGGCGGAGGGAGCGGGGGCTGTTTGCAGTTGTGCGAAAGGGAGAGAGGATGCGGTTTCCGGACCGGCCCGACTCTCCGTCGCCGGCTTACTGGTTCGAGGTGCTGGCCTTCTCGGCGCAGGAGAAGTCGATGCAGGCGTATCTGGCGGAGTTCGAGCCGCGGGCGCCGGGCCAAGTGCAGGACCATGTCCATGAGGGGGCGGAATTTCTGTTGGTGCTGGATGGCACGCTGGCTTTGCGGTACGAAGGGGAGGAGACGGAGCTGAAGGCGGGCGACAGCGTCTACCTCGACGCGTCCCACCCGCATGCGTACCGTTCGGCGGGGGAGGGAAAGGCGAGAGCCGTGGTGGTGACGACGCCACCGCGGCTATGAGCTGCGCATTCGCCGGAACGGGATGGCGGGCGGGCGCGTCGGATCAGCTGATGGTATTCTGGCGAATGGCCGCACTATCGGCCTTGATCTTCACCATCAGGAGAAAGAACTGAAGCTATGAAACGGTTCCGGTTGTTGATTCCCGCCGCCGCTCTGGCGGCCCTTTTTGTGGCGGGCAATGCGTTCGCGACAGTGGAGATGAGCAAGAAAGAGAAGAAGCCTTGCACGACTTGCCACGAGAAGGGCAAGCCGACCAAGGAGAATCCGCTGCTGAACGCCGTCGGCAAGTTCTACAAGGAGAAGGGCACGCTGGAGGGCGCGCCCAAGAAGTAATTTCCTCGTTTGCATTCGGGGGGCGGGAAGAGGGGTTCCGCCCCGGGTCTCTTTGACATCTGCGAGGCCGGGAGTTGTGTGCGCCTGAAGGGCGCGAAAGAGGCTTGCGCACGAGCCGGAGGCATGCCGGCGAGCGTCATGCGGCGCGGCATGTCTTTCTGCCCGGCCTCTTCGCGGATCCAGATTCGCAGCCCCGGCGGATTCTCCCAGGGGGCCGCGGGACAGGACGGCGGAAGGCGCCGCTGTTCCGGGCCAGAAGCGCTCCACACCTCCACCTGCGATAAACCCGAACGGCGCTACCAGAGGGCCGTCGGCCGTCTGTTGACTCATGTTTTGCCAGAGATGGCGAGTCTCTGCACTACTACTTGCGCGCCGAGCTGTCCCAGCGCATCCGGCTCCTCCGCTCGCAGTTGCGCCATTGCGCGCAAGCTGCCGACTCCATGAGCCGGGGCGCGGTCAGGCGGTCATGTCGGTCCATTCGATGCCGACTTTGCCGAGAGCGTAGCCGATTTCCTTGCGCCAGTCGCCGTAGCAGGTCATCCAGTGGAAGCCGCGCATGGCGGAGGCGAGCGCATAGGAGTCGCCGCGGAAGCCGACATCGATCTGGGCGCGGCAGATGGGGAGGAAGGGATTGGAGACAATCTCACCTTCAAATCCCACCCAGCGTTTGAAGCTGAAATCGGGAATAATATTCGTGACTTTTTGGCCGATGTGCATTTCCACTTTCGGCGCCGCGCCGTAGTCGCTCTCGAAATGCGTGACCATGCGGACGGGCTCGGCATTCTTGCCGTCCATTTTCCGCGGGGCTGTGCAGTGGGCCAGCGTGACGAGGCCGTGATGCGGGGTGGTCGGGTCGTTCAGGAACACCGGCAGCCCGGAGATGGCTTGCAGGAGAATTCCCGAGGGAATCACCACGAAATCGGATTCGCAAAACGCCAGATAGGCTTCGTCGTTCAGCAGGCTCAGCGGCAGGCAGGCGGTGGTTTCGCCGATGGGCATGACGGTGGACATGCAGTGATTGATGGTGAAGGCGGTGGCGCCGGCTTCGCGCATCATGCCGCGCAGGACCTGTGTGAGGAGGAAGGCATTGTCGACGTATTCGCGGCGCGTTTCGAGCCTGACGCCCTTCTTGCCCAGGTAATCGCCGGCTTCGAGGGACGCCTGTTTCACGAGTTTTTCGTCTTTGCGGGCGGCCTGGATGCGGCGGCCGAGTTCGTCGTAGGGCACTTCCACCAGATCGAGGCCGAAGCGCTCGCGAGCCAGTTGCGGAGCGCGGCGACCGCCCGCGCCCCAGCCGGATGCGCCGCCGAGGCAGAGCACGCGCCGGCCCTGCGTGTGCTTCAGCCCGCCCAGCGCGCGCAGGCGCCAGGCGACATCGGCGGTCTCATCCACGACGACGTCCATGGGGTCCACGCCGGGCTGGCCCCACTCGTCGACGGTCTTGCGAAGGAAGCGCGGATGGACGATCTCGTACCACTCGTAAACGGGCCCGGAGCGGTGGCGGACGAAGATCACCGTGGGCGTGTCCGGCCTGGAGACGCTCTCGAGCAATTGCACGCCGCCAGAGGCCGCGTACATCAACAGGGCGTCGGGCGTCCCTGACGCGACGGCCTTGCCTTCGTCGACGGAGCGGATCTCCCGGAGGGGGAGGAACTCGACCGGATAATTGGCGGCGCGCGCGATGGATTCGAGTTCGCGCCCGATTCTGGCGCGCTCCTCGGCCACTTCCTTTTCTGTAAACAGCCCGCCCCAGGGGCGCCAGCTCGTCCGGGGGCGCGGCTGGAAGATCTGGTAAATCAGGACCGGCTGCACGCGCAGGGTGCGGCGCGCGCCGGGCTCGAGCGGGTGTCCGCCGGAAGGCGCGGAAACAAGGGAAAGGGAAGCGCCTGTCTTGAGCAGCGTGCGCCGGCTCATCGAGGACATGCAACAGGGCATCGGGGGACCTCCCGGAGAATTCGGTCAGCCCTTTCCTTATTTCAGATTTCTGTGTCCGGTTCAAGGCCCACCGCTCACCCGCCGAGCGCGCGGTCGAGTTCGGCGCAGGCGAGGCGGAGCGCGGTGCGGGCCTCTTCGAGCATGGCTTCGGCTTCGGCGGCTGCGGCTTGCGCCTCGGAGAGTTTCAGCGGCGGGGCGACGCCGGTTTCGACGGCGTCGGAGGCAATGCGCAGAGCTTCGCGCCTTGCCTCGAGAGCACGCTCGGCGACGCGCACGAGATCCTCGAAGCGCGCCACCTTGCGGCGGGCCTTTTCAACGTCGATCTGCACGCGGCGGCGTACGCGGCGGAGGTTTTCCTCCGCCTGTTCGAGCTGCGCGCGGCGCTCGCCGACCTGCGCCCGCTTCTTGCCGCCATCGAAGATGTCCCAGCTCAGGCGAGCGCCGACAGCGGCGTTGGAGGAGGGCAGGAAAGGAACGCCGCGCTGTTGTGCGTGCGTGGCAAAGAGGGCGATGTCCGGAATGAACTCCGCTTGCGCGGCGCGCACGCCGCGGCGCGCCTTCTCCACCGCAGCCACGGCTGCTTTCACCTCGGGATTCCGGTCGAGAGCGCGTTGCACCAGGGCGTCAGCAGGCTCGATTTCGGGAGCGTTCCATGGGGAGGCAACCAACTCGAGCTGCGTGCCCGGATCGAGACCGATCAGATCGGCGAGCTCCGCCAGCGCATCGGCGTGCTGGAGTTGGATCTGCAGGTGCGCATTCTTCGCCTCGAGCAGCCGCGCATCCGCCTCCATCAGCTTCACGTCGAGAGCCGCGCCGGACTCGACGGTGTTGGCTGCGTCGGCGCGCGCCGCCTCTGCCGCGGCGACTTTGCTACGAGCCGCGGCCAGGCGTTTCTCGAGAATCAGGGCGCCGAGATAGGCTTCCTGCACTTTGAGCGCAACCTCGTTCTCGGCGCGGCGGCTCTCTTCCTGCGCGATGCGGATGTCCTGATCCGCAGCGCGCGTGCCGGCGTGGATGCGGATCAGCGGCGTCAGGGGCTGCGCCACAGTGGTCATGGACAAGCCGAAGGTGTTGGCCCCCTGCAGGAGGCGCAGGTCCTCGGAGGGAACCGGTCCGAGCTGCGGCAACACGCCCAGGAAACCGCGGGGGATGGCGACGTTCTGCAGCTGGCTGTTGTAAAGCAGGCTGGACTCATTCGACAGGCGCGGCAGCGCATTGGCCAGCACGGCATCGCGCTTCCTTTCCGATTCGCGGATGCGGAGGCGCTGGATCTTCAGGATGGAGTTCTGCTGTTTCGCTATCAGGAGCGCCTCCTCGAGCGTCACCCGCCGGGGCTGGGCGTGAAGCCCGGACGGGAGCGCGAGCAGCAACAAGGCAGGCGCGGCAGCGGAGGGACGCCACCGCGAGGCGCGCGTTTTCGCTACGATGAACAAGACGGGCACGACGACGAGCGTAAAGAACATGGAGCAGATGAGCCCCACGGCGATGACGCTTGCGAGCGGCGACCAGAGGCTCGAGCCGCTGAGGATCATGGGGAGCACGCCGACGGCGGCGGCAGCGGTGGTGAGAAAGATGGGGCGCAGGCGGCGCTCGCCGGCTTCGAGCGCGGCGGTTTCAAGCGGCGCGCCGGCGCGCTGCCGCTCGTGGATGTAGTCGACGAGGATGATGGCGTTGCGGACGACGACGCCCGAGAGGCTGATGACGCCCATGAAGGCGGTGAAGCTGAACGGGTTGCCCGTGAGCAGGAGTCCGAAGACGGCGCCGGGCAGCGCCAGCGGGATGGACATCATCACGACCAGCGTGTCGACGGGCGAACGGAACTGGAACAGCAGGACGAGGAAAATCAGCAGAATGCTCAGAGCCAGCACGACGTGCATCTCCCCGAAGGTTTCTTCTTGCCCTTCGATCTCGCCGCCGTATTCGATACGGAACCCGCCGGGCAGCGGCAGGCGGGCGATTTCCGGGTGCACATGATGGAGGATCTGCGAGGGTAGGGCGTCCGCGGCGGGGATGGCCATCACGGTCAGGGTGCGCAACCCGTTGCGGCGCACGATGCGCGCCGGGCGCCAGACGGGCTCGACGCGCGCCACGCTGCGCAGAGGCACGCGCGCGCCGGTCAGCGTGCTGACGACGTAGGCGTCCTCGACGTCCTCGAAACGCTGGCGGTACTGTTCTTCGAGCCGCAGCACGACGGGGATGTCGCGGTCGCCTTCCCAGAAGGTGGTCACGGGCAGCCCGCTGAAACCGCCCGCCATTTGCAGGGCGAGCGAAGCGTGGCTAAAGCCGAGGCGGTTGGCGGTCTCCTCGTCGACGGCGAGTTCGAGCTCGGGCGCGTCCTGGTGGTAGTCGTCGAAGACGTACTCGGCGCCGGGCGTCCGGCGCAGGAGCGCCTGCACGGCTTCTCCGGTTTCGCGCAAGCGGCGCAAGTTCGCTTCTCCGTCGAGCGGGGAGATGATGCGCACCTCGACGGGCGCCTTCATGACGGTTCCCTGCTCGAGTTCGCGCACGAGCGCCAGGGCTTCCGGAACCACTTTCTTCAGCTCGCTGCGGAGCCGGAAGACGAGATCCGGAGTGGAGTCCGCGCTGCGGGTGTTGACGACGAGCTGGGCGTAGTTGGAGGCGGGAAACTCGGGATCGACGTTGTAATAGAAGCGGGGCGCGGAGTCGCCGACGAAGGCGGCGAAGCTGGTCACCTCGGGGTTGCGGCGCAGGTGCTGCTCGACGCGGCGCACAGCCGAGTCCGTCTGTTCGAGGCGCGTGCCTTCGGGCAGCCACAGGTGGAGGACGAACTGGTTGCGTTCGGCGGTGGGAAAGAAGCGCTCGGGCACGGCGGAGCGCAGAAGGACGATGCCGAGCAGGAAGACGGCGGCGCCGCCGGCAAGCGTCCAAGCCTTGCGGCGCATGGCGGCGTGGATGACGCGGTGGTAGCTCGACTGCATGAAGTCGATGGCGTTGAAGCGGCGCTTGCGCGAATCGGCGCCGGGCGGATGCAGCCCCTGGCGGATGAAGAAGCGGCACAGCCAAGGGGTGACGAGCATGGCGACGGCGTAGGAGCAGGAGAGGGCCACGGCTACGGCGACAGGCAGCGCCTGGATGAACTCGCCGACGGCGCCGCTGATGATGAGCATGGGGAGGAAGGCGGCGATGATGGTGAGCGTGGCGGTGAGCACGGGCAGCCAGAGTTCGGTGGCGCAGCGCCACGCGGCTTCCATGCGCGGCGTGCCGCGGTCGAGGTGTTCCACGTAGTTGTCGGCGATGACGATGGCGTCGTCGACCACCATGCCCAGGACCACGATGAGGGCGGAGATTGACACCTGGTGGAGCTCGACGCCGATGGCGTGAAGCAGGGAGAAAGTGGCGGCAATGGTGACGGGAATGGCGAGGCTCGCGATGAGCGCCACGCGGAAGGGCAGCAGGAGGATGGTAACCAGGATCACGGCGCCGATGGCGATGCCGAACTCGCGGATGAAGTGGGTGATGCGGCGTTCGACGACGGCGGGCTGGTCGGCGAGGATGTCGATGTGCAGATCGGGCGGAAGCGCCGCGCGCACGCTCTCGAGCCTCGAGCGGAGGGCGCGGCCGAATTCGACGATGTTGCGCCCCTCCTGCATCTCCACGCTGACGAGCACTGCCGGCTCGCCGTTGAACCGGACCAGCGAGCGCGGCTCGCCCTCCACGCGCTCGACGCGCGCCAGGTCGCCCAGGTAGACGGGCTGGCCGGAGGGCGAAACGTCGATCATCACGCGGCGGATCTCCTCGACGTCCTGGAAGAGGCCCGAGGCGCGCATGGGCTGGGCAGACGCGCCGGTCTTCAGCTCGCCGCCCCACTGGACGGCGTTGCGGCCGCGCAGCGCCTGGATGACCTTCAGCGGAGACAGCGCGTACTGGGCCACGCGCTCCATCGAGGAGGTGATCCGGATCTCCTCCTTCTGCTCGCCGATCCGCTTCAACTTGGCCACCTCGCGCAGCGCGCGGAACTCGTCCTCGAGGCGCCGCGCGTGTTCTTTCAACTCCGTGTAGCTGTGACGGCTGCCGTGCACGGCGACCAGCAGCGCCACCGTGTCGCCGAAATCATCGCGAACCACCGGGCCCTGCACGCCCTCGGGCAGCTCGGTCAGTTTCAGTTCAATCAGCGCGTGGCGCAGGCGCGACCAGAACACGTCGGGCTGCTTGACATGGTCTTCCAGCTCGACATGGATCACGCAAAGGCCGCTGCGGCTCGCCGACCAGGTTTTTGCCTTTCGCACCTCTTCAAAGCGGAACAGGCGGTCCTCGATCTTGCGCGTCACCTGTTGCTCGACTTGCTCGGCGGTGGCGCCGGGATAGGAGGCGACGGCCAAGCCCGCGCGGATGGTGATCTTCGGGTCTTCGCGCCGCGGCATGGTGACGAGCGACGTGATGCCCGCAGCCAGCACCGCGGCAGTGAGCAGGAGCGTTACCTGCGGGTAGCGGAGCGCGGACTTCACCGGGTTCATCGCAGCACCTCCGCCTGCGCGCGCATCCCGTCTTTCACCTTGTGCTGCCCGCCCACCACCACGAGGTCGCTGTCTTCCAGGCCTTCGGCGATCTCCACTTCGCCGCCGGCGCCGCGGCCGGCGCGCACGCGCCGCGCATGGATGCGGCCGCTTTGCGGCGAGTAGACATAGACATGGGTGACGCCCTGCGGGTCGCGCCACACGGCCTCCGCAGGGACTGTGCGCACTTCCACGCGGGCACCCGTTTCGATCTCGGCTTCGGCGATCATGCCGGCCCGAAGCTCCAGGGCCGGATTCGGGGCGAGCAGGCGCACGGGAAACGTGCGCGACTGCGGCTCGGCGGCGAAGCCCACCAGTTCGACCCGGGCTTCAAACTCGCGGCCTCCGAGCGATGGGATCCGAACGCGCGCCTCCTGACCGATCCGGACTTTCCCGATCTCCGCTTCCGGCACGCCCACGCGCACGCGCGCCGGGTTCAGTTTCATGAGGGCGACAACGGGCATCCCCGCGGAGATCATCTCGCCGGTGTCGGCCAGGCGCCGCGCCACGACGCCCGCCACCGGCGCGCGCAGTTGCGTGTCTTCGAGCCTCTTTTTGTTCAGGCGGGCGGCGGCTTCCGCCTGACGCGCCTTGGCCTCGGCGGCCTCGCGGTCCTCCCGCCGGGCGCCTTCCTGCGCCTCTTCATAGCGGGCGCGGGCCACGCGCCAGTGCGCTTCGATCTTGCGAAAATCGTTCGGCGCCAGGCTCTTTCGCTCGAACAGAATCTTCATGCGGCGGTATTCGTCGTCAGCCTGTTCGAACGCCGCGCGCGCCTGCTCGAGTTCTTGCGCCCGCGCGCCGGCGCGGGCCTTTTCGGCGAGAGCACGCGCCGCTTCGGCTTCTCGCTCGGCCATCTCGGAGCCGATCTGATAGTCGGCGGGATCGAGTTCCGCCAAGAGCTGTCCCCGGGCGACGGCCTGGCCTTCCTCGACCAGCACCCTGCGGATGCGCCCCGCCACCTGGAAACCGACCTCAGAGCTTTCGTAAGGCTCCACATTGCCGCCCACGCGAACCACCTCCGCGCGCCCGGTGCGAGCCGGCTGCCGTACCTGCACCGTTTCCACAGGCTCTTGCGCTGCCGGCTGACGAGCGCATCCGGCCAATGCGAGAACGCATAAGAAGAGCCATGTCCAGCCAACCTTGGTTCGCATCGAAGAGGACCTCCCTGTCCTCTATCTTGTCACAGTTTTCCGGATTTGTCACTATCAAGTGACAACAAGAACGCACAATGACTTACGGCGGGGTACGACGCTTGGGCGCGGTTCAGGGGAGCAGTTCGGCAACCTCGGCGGCGTCGTCTGGCGAGAGGTAGAAGTGAGGGGAGAGGCGAAGCCAGCCCTGGCGCGGTGCGGCGACGATGCCGGAGTCGCGCAGTCGCGACCAGAGCCAGCGGCTGTCGATGCCATCCTTGCGGATGGAGACGATGCCCGAGCCGGTTTCGGGGGTGCGTGGGACAAGGATTTGATAGCCCTTCTCCTGGGCCCACTGGGCGAGCAGGTCTCCGAGGAGCTGCACGTGGGGGGCGATGCGGTCGACGCCGGCTTCGAGCAGGAGTTCGAGGGAAGCACGGAGCCCGAAGCAGCCAATGACGTTGAGGGTGCCGGGTTCGTAACGGCCGGCGTCGCGGCGAAGGGTCATGTCGCGGGAGGCGTAGTCCTGCCAGCCGGCGACGTTGGTCCAGCCGAACTCGACGGGTTCAATCGCGTCCTGCCAGTCTTGCTGGATGTAGAGGATGCCGCAGCCCTCCGGGCCGAGGAGCCACTTGTGGCCGTCGGCGGCGAGGGCGTGGATGCGGGCCTTGCGGACGTCGATGGGGAACGCGCCGAGCCCCTGGATGGCGTCGACGAAGAAGAACACGCCGTGGCGGGAGCAGATTTCGCCGATGGCCTCGAGGTTGGCGCGGTAGCCGCTCAGGTACTGGACGAAGCTGATGGAGAGGAGGCGGGCGCCGCGGGCGGCGCGGTCGATCTCTTCGAGCGGCGCCATGCAGCTCAGCCACTCGACGCGGACGCCCTTCCATTGTTCGAGCTTCTTCCAGATGTAGAAGTTGGCGGGGAACTCTTCGTGGAAGGCGACGATCTTGTCGCCGGGGCGCCAGTCGAGGCCGAGGGCGACGGTGGCGATGCCCTCGCTGGTGTTCTTGACGGTGGCGATCTCGGATGGGCCGGCGTTGAGGAGGCGGGCGGCGGCTCGTTTGACGCCGTCGACGGCGTCCATCCAGTCGGGGTAGTGGAGCGCGCCGTAGTTGAGCGCATCCTGCGCCATGCGCTGCATGGCTTCGGCGCCGCGGCGGGGCAGGGGGGCGACGGCGGCGTGGTTCATATAGATCAGGTTTTGCGTGACCGGGAACTCGCCGCGCCAGGCGCGCCAGATCTCTTGCGTCTCCGGATTCTCGTAACCCATCCATTTCAATGTACGTTAGTCTTAAGTGAGGGGACGGGCCCATGAAGAGCAGGATTCTGGCCGCAGTTTTGGCGCTGGCGGTGGCGGGCTTCGCACCGCCCGTGCGTGCGCAACAGACCACCGATCAGCCTTCTGACCAGAAGCAGCAGAAGCAGAAGGTCATCAAGGACAAGAAGAAGGACCCGGACGCCATCGGGGAGCGCGATGTCGGCAAGGGGCTGAACTGGTACTCGATCGAGAAGGAAATCGCGATGGGGAAGTTCTACGCGATGGAGATCGAGCGCATGGCGAAGATCGTGGACGATCCGATCATCGCCGAGTATGTGAACCGGGTGGGGCAGAACCTGGTGCGCAACTCCGACGTCAAGGTTCCGGTGACGATCAAGGTGATCGACACGGAGGAGCCGAACGCGATGGCGCTGCCGGGCGGCTTCTTCTACGTGAACACGGGGTTGATCACGCTGGCGGAGAACGAGTCCGAGCTTGCCGGCGTGATGGGGCATGAGATCGCGCACATTGCGGCGCGGCACGGGACGCGGCAGGCGACGCGCGGCAACCTGGCCAACCTAGCCACCATCCCGCTGATCTTCATGGGAGGGTGGACCGGTTTCGGCATCCGGCAGGCGGCGTCTGTGGCGATCCCGCTCGGGTTCCTCTCCTTCTCGCGCGCGTTCGAGCGGGAGGCGGACCTGCTCGGGCTGCAATACATGTACAAGGCGGGTTACGATCCGAACGGGTTTGTGGACTTCTTCGAGCGGCTGGAGTCGCTCGAGAAGCGCAAGCCGGGGACGATTTCGAAAGCGTTCCGCAGCCACCCGCCGACGGCGGACCGGATCGAGGAAGCGCAGAAAAACATCAGCGAGCTGCTGCGCGAGCGGCCCGAGTATGTGATTACGACTTCCGAGTTTGAAGAAGTGAAGGAGCGGATCATCGCGATGAGCAACCGGCGGAAGCTTGGGCCGAACGATGATCCGAACCGCCCGACGCTGAAGCGCGCTCCGGGCGCGGGCACGGAACCGGTGGAAGGCGACAAGAAGAAGACGGAGGACCCCGACGAGCGGCCGACGCTGAAGCGCCGGAACTGACACGGGTTGAGATTGCGGAAATCGAATTGCGGCCGCCGCCCGGCAGAAGGAATCCGGGCGGCGGTTCCTGTTTTCTGCCGCGAACAAGCAGGGCGGGGCCGGCGGCGCGAGAGGCCAATCAGCGAGGGGTGATGAGCCCGCCGAGCTTGTCTTCTTCGCCGCCTTCAGGGCGCGGGAAGAGCGTGGACCAGGCTTCGGGGTATTTGAGGCCGGAGCCGGTGTTGAAGATCACGATGCGGTCCGAGCGGCGGAGGAAGCCCGTTTCCAGAAGCCGTTCGAGCGCAGCGAAGCAGGCGGCGCCTTCCGGGCACGGGTAGATGCCTTCGAGGGCGGCGACGCAGGCGCCGGCCTGAAGGGCGTGCCGGTCCTCGACGGCGACACAGGTTCCGCCGCTGGCGCGCACGGCTTGAAGGATGAGGAAATCGCCGAGCGGCTTCGGAACGCGCAATCCCGAAGAAATGGTTTGGGCATTTTGCCAGAATTCGGCGCGCTCTTTTCCTTCTTCGAATGCCTTGACCACCGGGGCGCAGCCGGCAGCCTGCACGACGATCATCTTCGGACGTTCAGGGCCGATCCAGCCGAGGGCCTGCATTTCGTCGAAGGCTTTCCACATTCCAATGAGGCCGACGCCGCCGCCGGTGGGGTAGAAGATGGCGTCCGGCAGCCTCCACTGGAGCTGCTCGGCGACTTCGTAGCCCATGGTTTTCTTGCCCTCGACGCGGTAAGGCTCCTTGAGGGTGTTGATTTCGAACCAGTCGCCGCGGGCGGCGCCTTCGGCGACAATGCGGCCGCAGTCGCTGATGAGCCCGTCGACGAGGGTGACGCTGGCGCCGTAGGCGAGGCATTCGAGGTAGTTGGCCTGGGGCACGTCGCGGGGCATGAAGATGCGCGCCTCGATGCCGGCGGCGGCGGCGTAGGCGGCGGCCGAAGAGGCGGCGTTGCCGGCGCTACCGATGGCGACGCGGCGCACGCCGAGATCGCGGCACATGGAGATGCAGCAGGACAATCCGCGCGCTTTGAAGGAGGCGGTGGGGTTCCGCCCCTCGTCCTTGATCCAGACGCATTCGGCGCCGAGGGATGCCTCGTAACGGCGGGCGCGCACCATGGGCGTCCATCCCTCTCCGAGGGTGACGAGGGAGGCGGGATTAGCCACGGGCAGCACGGGCGCATAGCGCCACATGGAGGAAGGGGAGGAGGCGAGCCATTCGCGGCTCCAGTTGCGGCGGGCGCTTTCGAGGTCGTAGCGGACCAGCAGGGGCCCGCCGCAGGCGCAGAGGTTCCAGGCGCGGCCGGCGTCGTGGCGCGCACGGCACAGGCTGCATTCGAGGTGCGTGAGGGTGGTCATTTCTCTTGCAGCATAGCGCCCGCGCGAGCACCACAGCGCGCACGCAGGCCGGGCGCATGGCGGGAGGAGGGATTACAATAGCGGGTGGCATGGCGAAAGGCGATTCGTTCGAACTCGAATGCCCCTGCTGCGGGGCGTCGCTGAAGATCAGCGCGGCGCTGAAGGCGGTGATCAGCTACAAGGAGAAGCCGCGGCCGAAGACGATCGGTGACATCCAGGAAGGGCTGAGCCTGGTGAAAGAGGCGGAAAAGAAGCGGGAAGAGGCTTTCCAGAAATCTTTCGAACAGATGAAAACATCGAAGGACGTTCTGGCGGCGAAATTCGACGAATTGCTGAAGAAAGCAAAAGAAGAAGATCCCACCAAGCCTCCGCCGAAACCGATCGGGCTGGAATAGACGTCCAAGCGGCATGGGCAAATCCGCAGCCGCTTTTTGCTTTGCCGCCGCAATTGCGTTTCCTGCTCCGAGGGTTTTTGCACAGAATTTCTATGCGGGCGTGAAGGGCGGGGTGCTGCTGAGCTCCGCTCGTGAAACTCTCACCGGCAGCAGCCGGGCGGGCGTCAGCGACACGTCGATGCTGTTGCGGCGGTATTCGGTGGGTCCTTCTTTCGAGTTGGGGCTGCCGAAGAAGCTGCGGCTGGAAACAGGCCTGTTGTACCGCCGTTTCGATGCCACAGACACTGTCCAATTTGCGGGTGTCCACATCCAGACGACGTTCTCGCGGGACAACCGGTGGGAAGTACCCTTGGTGATCCGGCGGGAGATGAGAGGCGGGGCGGCGCGCCCGTTTGTGGGCGCCGGAGGCGTGTGGTCGAGGTTTTCCCGGGACGCGCGCACCGAGATTCTCTCCACCTTGGGCGGATCGCCGCAATTCACCACGGGGGAGTGGCACGACTCGGACGACCTGTTCGGATGGGTGGGATCGGCGGGCGTGCGTTTCCGGCTGCCCTTTGGGCTGAAGCTCACGCCTGAGCTGCGCTACACGAGGTGGACGGCGAAGCGGTGGCTGCCATCGCAGAATCAGGTGGATTTTCTGCTCGGCATCGGGTTCTGACCTGAGGCGCCGCGGGTGCGGGCGCGGCGGGTACACTGGTGCAGGAACCATGAAGGCGATCTGTGTGGCGATGATTCTCGCGGTTGTTCTCGCCGGGTGCGGGAAGAAGGCGGAAAAGCCCGGAGATTTCGGCGCGCTGACGGAAGAGTTCGTCCATTCGACGCTGGCGCTGTCGCCGGTGGCGGCGACGGCGGCGGGCTATCACCGGCACAACGGAGTCTTGCTGGACGAGCGCCTGGATGATGTGTCGGCCGCGGGCATGGAAGCGCGGCGGAAACACTGGCAACAGTGGATGGAGCGGCTGGGGCGGATCGACGGAGCGGGTCTCGACGAGCAGGCGCGCGCAGATCTCGGATTGATGAAGAACCTGTGCGAGGCGGCGCTGTTCGAGCACGGCACGGAGCAGAACTGGAAGCGCAACCCCACTTACTACGTGGAGCTGCTCGGAACGGCGCTGTTCACGCCTTACTCGCTGGAATATGCGCCGGCGGAGGAGCGCTGGAAGCACGTGATCGCGCGGATGGAGGCGGCGCCGGCGTTTCTGGAGGCGGCGCGGGGCAATCTGGCGTCGTCGAATCCGGTGTGGACGCAGACGGCGATCGAGGAGAACGAGGGGACGCTGGAGCTGATCGAGAAGGAGTTTCCGGCGAAGGTTCCGGAGGCGCTGCGGGGGCGGTATCAGAAGGCCGCAGAGCGGGCGGCGGAGGCGCTGCGGGCGTTCAGCGCGCACTTGAAGACGCTGCCGGATGCCGGACCTGAAGGATGGCGGCTGGGCAAGGAGAAATATGCGCGGAAATTCGAGCTGACATTCCGGGGACTGGCTGCGCCGGAGCAATTGCTGAAGGAGGCGCAGGTGGCGATCACGGAGGTGCGGCGACACATGTTCAAGGTGGCGCTGCCGCTGCATTCGAAGTACTATCCGACGCACCGGGATCCCGTGGACCTGAACCTGATTGTGGGCGAGGTGCTGGAGAAGACCGCGCAGAAGCATTCGCGGCCGGAGCGCTATGTTGCCGATGCGCAGAAGACGCTGGAGGAGGCGAGGGAATTTCTGAAGAGCAAGGCGGACCGGATTGTGGCGCTGCCGCCGAATGACAACCTGAAGATCATCGAGACGCCGGCCTTCATGCGCGGCATTTATGCGGTGGGCGGCTTCAACCCGGCGCCGCCGTTCGAGCCGCAGCTGGGCGCCTTCTACTGGCTGACGCCGATTCCGAAGGACTGGCCGAAGGAGCGCGTGGAGTCGAAGCTGCGCGAGTACAACGATTACGGGCTGCGGCTGCTGACGATTCACGAGGCGATTCCGGGGCACTGGCTGCAATTCGAGTACGCGGCGCGCGTCGAGCCGGCGCCGCGCAGGCTTCTGCGTTCGCTGTACGGAGACGGGGCGTATGTGGAGGGCTGGGCTGTTTACTCGACGGACCTGATGGTGCGCGAAGGATTCTTGAACGGGAATCCGGAGTTGGAGTTGACGCACTGCAAGCAATTGCTGCGCGCCATTGCCAACGCGATTCTCGACATCCGCCTGCACACGATGGGAATGACAGACGAAGAGGCGATGGAGCTGATGACGAAGCGGACGTTCCAGGAGAGGGAAGAGGCGCAGGCGAAATTGCGGCGGGCGAAGCTGAGTTCGTGCCAGTTGCCGGCCTATTTTGCAGGCTTCCAGGCGTGGAAGAAGCTGCGCGCTGCGGCGGAGAAGCAGGCGGGAGCGGCGTTCCGCCCGGGCGAATTCCATCGCGGCGCGTTGTCGATCGGCGCCCTGCCCGTGCCGGCGGCGGCGAAGATCCTGGGGGTTCCCCTGGACGAGGGCGCGCCGCAGACAAGTGCAAAGCGGTGAGCCACGCCGCTCAGGGATTCGCCTCAGAAACGCCGGGTGCGCGCGGGTGTGCCGGCGAAGGCGTCTATTGCGGTTTCCGGCGAACTCATGAAACAATCGGGGCAGGAGGCGGCAGAGGCGGACCAGCATGTGGAAGCACCTGCTTTATTGGGTTCGTGATCTGGTTCTGGCAGTGTTCATCGCGCTGGTGGTGATCCTGTTCCTCTATCAGCCGGTGAAGGTGGAGGGCACGTCGATGCTGCCCACGCTGGAGGACCAGGAGCGGGTGTTCATCAACAAGTTCGTCT
The DNA here is from genome assembly GCA_037446555.1 of Acidobacteriota bacterium. Taxonomy (GTDB): domain Bacteria; phylum Acidobacteriota; class Terriglobia; order Bryobacterales; family Bryobacteraceae; genus JANWVO01. The sequence goes on along the minus strand of JBBIIK010000031.1, from coordinate 12,364 downwards.
ACCGGCTCGGGCTGGAGAAGATCCTGAGAGGGGACACGGTGGTGTTCTGGTTTCCGGGCGATCCTTCGAAGAGCTACATCAAGCGGGTGATCGGGCTGCCGGGCGACCGGGTGGAGGTACGCGCCGGGTTTGTCTTTGTGAACGGCTATCCGATCAGCGAGCCTTATGTGCCGGAGGATTACCGCGACAGGTCGAACATGGCGGAGGTGGTGGTGCCGGAGGGGCACTATTTCGTGATGGGCGACCACCGGTCATCGAGCAACGACAGCCGCCACTGGGGTCCGCTGCCGGCGAGGGCGATTTACGGCAAGGCGGTGTTCGCCTACTGGCCTCTGGAGCGGCTCGGCATCGTGCAGTAGCGCGGCTCGAGCGCTTTCCCCTTTTCTTCATTTGGCGATTTTCGCGAAAAATCCGGCTGTTTTCCGATTGACAGAGCGGAAAATCTGCCTTCCAATGGCAGGAGACTGTCCGGATGCGGGGGCGCAGCGCGCCCTCGCCGGGAGAGGGCCCGAAAAGAAGGAGGAACCGCCATGGCCAGCCGCGCAACGCATGCGCCCGCGGAGAACGATCATCTGACGCGCGCCTTCACGGGCGCGAAGCTCGTGCCCGAGAAATACCGGGGAACGGACAAGTACCTGGACATCGTGCAGTGGAACCTGGAATGGTTTGGCGCCTCGAAATCCCGGGCGCGGGACCAGAAGAGGTTCCAGCTGATTTTCGAAGTGCTGGAAGCCCTGAACGCAGACCTGTTTGTGTTCCAGGAGGTGGTGGGGAGGACGGATACACAGGTGGGCGCGCTGGATGGGATTGCCGAGGCGCTGACTTCTGCCAATGCAGGCGACTACCGGGTGGAGTATGGAAATGCGGGCGGCGAGCAGAGGATCGCGATGATGTGGGACCGCGACTACATGCGGTCGAAGATCCTTCCGGAGGATCTGTTCGACAGGGGCGCGCACCGCACGCGCGACGGCAAGGACGCCTTCGCTACGCGGGTGCCGCTGTTCGCCTATTTCGCTGCGCGCGAGGACGCGCTGGAGCCTCAGGGCGGAACCAAGACGTTCGACTTCCAGATCCTGGGCGTGCATCTGAAGGCGATGGCGGAGGGGCATGAGCAGCGGCTGAAATCGGCGGAGGTGTTGAGCGAGTGGCTGGCGAACGAAGCGCCGCGCACGGACTCCGATGCGGTGATTCTGGGCGACTGGAACGCGCCGCCGGACGACGCTTGCTGGAAACCGTTCCATGACATGGAGGAGGAACCGGGCGGGCGGGTGAAGTTCCGGGAGATCAACGACCCGAGCGACTTTTCCTACCTGTGGCTACGGAACCGCAGCGATCAGTTCCTGTCGAGGATCGACCTGACGGCGATGACGCTCTCCTCGTTCCAGCAGGTAGAAGGGACGGCGGCGCAGGTGGTGCTGTGGAAACCGGTGGAGGAGATCCTGGCGCGGGCGGGGAATCTCAAGTCGGCTGAAGCGGTGCGGCTGCTGAAGGAGCTGAAAGAGGCGGTGAGCGATCACCTGCCGGTGATCTCGCGGTTTTACTGGACTGACGGTCCGGACGCCTGAGCGGGGCCGGCGCGGCGCCCCCGCGGGAATCTCAGCTCGGAGAAAAAATCCCAGAACCCCATCTCTGGTTGGCACGTCAACTGCTTTAGGAGCCGATATGAGGAGATGGGGGTCATGATGCTGATCGGAGCGATCATCACTGGATTGATGATCCTGGGGCTGCTGCTTTCCATGCTGGGGCAGTCGCCGCGCAGCGACAACTGAGTCGTTTTTGTGCGGCGCGGGTGGCTTTTCGCCACAGCGGGTTGCGGGGCGGGCGTCGAATCCACGTCTCGACAAGGACGCGCCCTTGTCCGATTTTGAGCGAGAGGCGAGGCATCCGGGACGGCGGTCATTCCCTGGAATGCTGCGGGCAGGCGCCGTCCGCCTTGCTGGCTCTGTGCATTGAATCGCCGGGCGGGATGGCCAGGCCGCCTGTAACAGACTTGGCGCGATTCGTTTGCCGCAATCGCCGGGGGCGCCGAGGCATTCGAGGGCCGCGGCTGAAGCGGCGGCTTCGCCCGGCGGGGCGGACTGCAGGCTGAGGGCCGGGCGGTGATTGCGGTCGGCAGATGGGGCCCGCTGCGGGATAGACTGGACGCGGAGGATTGAGAGGAATGATCACGCGGCGGGCGTTCTTGCGGGCCCCGGAACTGTTACTGCCCAATCCCCTGGACATGCGGGTGGAGCGGGTGGAGACGTTCGAGGAGAATTACTCCTACCGGACGCCGATCAAGTTCGGGGGGCAGGTGGTGGACCGGGTGACGCTGCTGAATGTGCGGGTGTGGGCCCGGAACCGGGCGGGGCGGGAGGCGGTGGGGTTCGGGTCGATGCCGCTGGGCAACATCTGGAGCTGGCCGAGCCGGCGGTTGAATTACGACGAGACGCTGGCGGCGATGCGCGAGGCAGCGGGGCGGATGGCGGCGGTGCTGGGGGACTTCCGGGAGTACGGGCATCCGGTGGAACTGGGGCACCGGCTGGAGCCGGAGTGGCTGCGGGCGGCCGCGGGGGTGAAGACGGCCGAGGCGATGCCGAAGCTGGCGGCGCTGGTGACGGCGAGCCCGCTGGACGCGGCGCTGCATGACGCATACGGGAAGCTTTGCCGGGCTAGCGTGTACCGGTGCTACGGGCGCGAGCATTTGCGCCAAGATTTGTCGGCGTTCCTGGGGGATGAATTCCGGGGATTGCCGCTCGAGCAGTTTGTCCTGAGAGACCCGAAACCGCGGATGCCCCTATACCATCTGGTGGGGGCTTTGGATCCGATATTCGAAGCGGACATCCAGAAGAAGGTTGGCGACGGGTTGCCGGAAACGCTGTCCGAATGGATCGATTCCAGCGGCGCGACGCACCTGAAGATCAAGCTGAACGGGGACGATGCGGTCTGGGACCGGGAGCGGGTGCTGGCGGTGGAGCGGTGCGCGGCGGAGGCAATGAAGAGGCGGGGCGTGAGGAGGTGGCGGTATTCGCTGGACTTCAACGAGCGGTGTCCGGACGTGGGGTATCTGCTGTTGGTGTTGCGGCAGATCCGGGAGAGGAGCGAAGAGGCGTTCGGGCGGATCCAATACGTGGAGCAGCCGACGCACCGGGATCTGGCGGCGCACCGCGGCAACGTGATGCACGAGGCGGCGCGGCTGCGTCCGGTGGTGATCGACGAGTCGCTGACGGACCTTGAGAGCCTGCGGCTGGCGCGGGAGATGGGGTACACGGGGGCGGCGCTGAAGGCCTGCAAGGGGCAGACGCAGAGCCTGCTGATGGCGGCGGCGGCACAAAGGTGGAAGATGTTTCTGTGCGTGCAAGACCTGACGTGTCCGGGGGCGTCGCTGATCCATTCCGCGGGGATTGCGGCGCACATTCCGGGGGTGGCGGCGATCGAGGCGAATGCGCGTCAGTATGTGCCGGCGGCAAACCGGGGATGGGAGGAGCGGTTTCCGGGCATCTTCCGGGTGCGGGACGGATATTTGCGGACGGGAGAGATCCGGGGACCGGGGCTGGGGGCTGTGGCGTGAGGGGCGCGCGCAGGGTTGCCGGGGCGCGAGATTTCGGATTACACTCAAGGCAGCCTGGAGACGGCCGGAAGGCCGCCCATCCGGGCGGCCGGGCCGCTGACCGTGACGGGGACGCGCGGCATCCGGCCCTGGCAAAGTGCCTCGGATCCTGAACAGCTGATGGTTGGAGGGAAGGAGGGGCCAACAAAATGATGGAAGAGACGAGAAAAGCCCCGATGGCGCCCAAGCGGCCGGGCGCGGAAAAGCAGGCGCAGAATATTCAGGAAGCATTCCTGAATAATGCGAGGAAAGAGAAGATCCTGCTGACGATTTACCTGATGAGCGGAGTGAAATTGTCGGGCCGGATCAAGAGCTTCGACAAGTATTCGGTGGTGCTGGAGACGAACAATCAGGAGCAGCTGATCTTCAAGCACGCCATCTCGACGGTGGTGGTGACAAAGCCCGCGTATGCCGGGCCACCGCCGGCGGCGTCTCATGCCGCGGCGGGCGCACCCGGGCAGCCTGCGACCGCAGAGGCGCAGGAGGTGGAGCGCCGCTGAGCTTGGGAACGGAAGCCGAGCGGGCGATTGTGGTGGCCGTGGAGACGGCCAAGGAGAGGGCGGAGGCGTTTTCCAGCGCGGAGTCGCTTGAGGAACTGGCGGCGCTCGCGGAGAGCGCCGGGGCGGTGGTGGTGGAGAAGCTGCTGCAGGCGCGAGAGGCGCTGGACGCGGCCACGCTGGTGGGTTCGGGCAAGGCGGAGGAGATCCGCGCGCTGGCGAAGGCGCATAAGGCGGATCTCGTAATCTTCGACCGCGAGCTGAGCGGGACAATGCAGCGGAACCTGGAGAAGCGGCTCGGGGTGAAGGTGCTGGACCGGACGCAGCTGATTCTGGACATCTTTGCGAGGCGGGCGCGAACGCGGGAGGGGCAGTTGCAGGTGGAGCTGGCGCAGCTGAGATACCTGCTGCCGAGGCTCACCGGACGGGGGACGGCGTTAAGCCGGTTGGGCGGCGGGATCGGGACAAGGGGGCCGGGAGAGACGAAGCTGGAGACGGACCGGCGGCGGATCCGTGTGCGGATCAAGAAGATCGGGGAGAACCTGGAGGCGGTGCGGCGGGCGCGGGCGACACAGAGGCGGCTGAGGCAGGCGGTGCCGCTGGCAACAGTGGCGCTGGCGGGGTACACGAACGCGGGCAAGAGCACGCTGTTCAACCGGCTGTGCCGGGCCGAGGTCAAGGCGGACGCGCGGATGTTCGCGACGCTGGATCCGACGGTAAGGCAGCTGGTGCTGCCCTCGCGGAGGCGCGTGTTGCTGTCGGACACGGTGGGGTTCATCCGGCAGTTGCCGACGACGCTGGTGGAGGCTTTCCGGGCGACGCTGGAGGAGGTGACAGAGGCGTCGCTGCTGCTGCATGTGGTGGACGCGTCGTCGCCGGCGGCGCCGGAGTATTGCGCCCATGTGAGACAGGTACTGGGGGAGATCGGGGCGCTGGACACGCCGCAGGTGCTGGTGCTCAACAAGGCGGACCTGATAGAGCCGGGGGCTGGCGAGGCGCTGGAGAGACGGTTGTCGGGAGAAGCGGGAGGGGCGCCGGCGGTGACGGTTTCGGCGCTGACAGGGGCGGGGGTGGACCGGCTGCTGGAGGTGGTGGACCGGCATCTGCCTGACGATCCGCTGGCGCAGGTGCGCCTGCGCGTGCCGATCGGGGATCTGGGGGTCGTGCATCTGGTGCATGAGTATGGGACGGTCAGCGCGGAGCGGTACCTGGAGGGCTGCTGCGAGGTGGAGGCGCAGGTGCCAACGTCGCTGCTGAGGAAGCTGCAGCCGTACCGGGCGTGATTTCCACAGGCTGTGGAAAACCCTGTGGATGAAGTGTGAGCGGAGGGCTGCGAAGGGGGTAGGGATTCGCAGCTAGGATTCGGGCGGGAATTGTTTTATCTTGTCGGAAGGGCAATGAATCTGCCGAACGCACTGACGCTATTGCGGATCTTCTTCGTGCCGCTGCTGGTGGCGGTGCTGGTGCAGGAGAAGGCCGTTTATGATGTGGCGGGGTGGCAGATTTCGAACCAGATGGCCGCGCTAGTGATCTTTCTGGCGGCGGCGGGAACGGACCTGCTGGACGGATACCTGGCGCGGAGATGGAACCAGATCACGACGGTGGGGATGCTGCTGGACCCGGTGGCGGACAAGCTGCTGATTTCGGCGGCGCTGGTGTCGCTGGTGCAGATCCACCTGGTGCCGAGCTGGATGGCGGTGCTGATCATCGGGCGGGAGTTTGCAGTGTCCGGGCTGCGGAGCATCGCGGCGGCGGAGGGGTTCACGATCCAGGCAAGCGAGCTGGGCAAGACGAAGATGGTGTTGCAGGTGGCCGCGATTGCGCTGACGCTGGTGGCGGCGGACTGGCCGGCGGCGCATCCGGCGGCAACGGCGGCGTTGTGGGGGGCGATGGTGTTCGGGCTTGCGTCGGCGGCGGGCTATGCGCGGGAGTTCTGGCGGCGGATCGACGAAAGCGTGAAGGAGCGGCGGCGGATTGAGCTGTTGCGGCTGGAGCGGGAGAGGCGGAGGCAGCTGAGGCGGGAGCGGCGGCTGGCGCGCCGAGGGATGCTGGACGCGGCTGCGCCGCGGGCGCCTCAGGGCGGCGGCGAGGGCTGAGCGAGGAGGGGCGCGCCCGGGGGCCGGCGGGGCGGGGTCCGGGCGCCGCGCCGGCCCCGGGGCGGCCTACCTGCCGGAGGGACCCGGGATGGAGCCGGGCCGGGGGGCAGGAAAGGGGTAGACATCGGGGACGACCTTCACGGGCGTGGTGAATTTCCAGTTCGAGCCGCCCGGAGTGGGGAAGGTCAATTCGATAAATGCGGCGGTGAAGCCTTTTTCTGGTCTGGGAATTTCCGCGACATAAAGGCCAGGCTTTTGCGGGGAAAGATCCGTGCTCTTGTACGCGGGGCCGACGGATTCGAGGCGGAAATCGCGGGCCATGGGATTGTGGGCAGTCCACAGCCTGACGGCGGAGGGGCGGTCCTTGCAAAGGACCTCGATGCGGCCTTCGGGGCTGATGTTCCAGGAGAATTCCGGACGTTTCCAGCCGCGGACGATGGATTCGTAGAAAGCGGCGAGGCTTTCGGCGGCGTCGGAGCGGCGGGTGACGCCGTGGTCGGTGTTGGGGACGTAGCGGAGGTATTTTTCGCCGGGGAGCCGATCGAAATAAAACTGCGATGAATCCGGAACGAAGAACTGGTCGCCGGCGGAATTGAGGATGAATTTCGGGATGGCGAGTCGGCGCCGGTACTGGAAAGGCTCGACGATTTTCATGAGATTTGCGAATTGGGGCGTGCCCATCCAGTCCATGACGCCGTGTTCGACGTAGTCGCTCACCGCGGGGGCCCAGAAGCCGTAGACGCGCCAGTGGTGGACGAAAGACGCCTCGAGGTTGAGCACGTCGATGACGGCAGGGATGATGGCGATGACGCGGGGATCGACGGCGGCGGTGGTCCAGGTGGTCCATCCGCGCTTGGATCCGCCGGTGACCACCCAGCGGGACACATTTGCCCCGCCGCCGGCAGGGGAAGCCAGGAACTGCTGGACGGCGTCCATGGCGCGGACGGCAGCTTTGGTCATTGGGAGGCGAGCGGGCCAGCGGTCGTCGCCGGTTTCGAGGTAGCGCTTCCAGGTGTAGGCGATGATGGAGTCTTCGGAGCGGCGGCGGGATTCGCCGAAGAAGCTGAGGGGCTGGTTGGGGACCTGGCGAAGTTCGGCGGTAACGGTGCGGGTGCGGCGGGCGATGGCGGCGGCGATGGGATCGGCGGCTTTCGGCGGGGCCGAGCCGTTGCGTCCGCCGCCGATGAGGAGTAGGGCTGCGTCGCTTTCGATGTTGTCCGGGCGGACGATGACGACGTGGTGACGCCATTCGGTGCGGTCGACCTCTTCGGGGGAGAGCCAGTTCTGGGAGACCATTTCGAGGACGAAGGTGGTGGCGCCCTCGGAGGGGATGGTGTTCAGGAGCTTCCACTGGAAGGCGGGGTCCGGCGCGTGGACGTAGCGGTCGAGGGCCGTTTCGTTTTTCGGCTGGGCGAAGACGGAGAGGGCAGCGAAGGCGAAAATTGCGAAAAGGCGTTTCATGCGGCTTCTAACCATGATACCCGATATACTGGGGGCGGAGAGCCATGTCGCATTCCAACCCACTTGCCTATCTGACCGCGCAGCTGGAAGAGATGCGCGCTGCGGGAAGCTACTTTCGTCTGCGGGAGCTGGAGAGCGCCTGCGAGCCGGTGTGCCGCGCCGACGGGCGCGAGGTGATCAACCTGGCGTCGAACAATTATCTCGGGCTGGCCAACCATCCAAGGCTGAAGGAGGCGGCGATCCGGGCGGTGAGGGACCTGGGCGCGGGCACAGGGGCGGTGCGAACGATCACGGGGACGATGGCGATCCACATGGAGCTGGAGCGGCGGATCGCGGCGTTCAAGAACACGGAAGCGTGCGTCGTGTTCCAGAGCGGGTTTGCGGCGAATGCGGGGACGGTGAGCGCGATCCTGGGCCCCGAGGACCACATCATCAGCGACGAGCTGAACCATGCGTCGATCATCGACGGGTGCCGGTTGTCGAAGGCGAAGATCCATGTGTTCCGGCACCGTGACGCGGAGCATGCGGAAGAAATCTTGCGCGGGCTGGAGGGCGAGGGCGGGCGCAAGCTGCTGATCACGGACGGGGTGTTTTCGATGGACGGCGACATCGGACCGTTGCCGGAACTGGCGGAGGTGGCAGAGCGGCATGGGGCGATCATGATGGTGGACGATGCGCACGCCTCGGGGGTGCTGGGGCGGAACGGGCGGGGGACGGTGGACCATTTTGGCGTGCACGGGCGTGTGCATGTGCAGGTGGGGACGCTGTCGAAGGCAATCGGAGTGCTGGGCGGCTATGTGTGCGGGAGCCGGGACCTGATCGAGTATCTGTATCGCCGGGCGAGGCCGTTCCTGTTTTCGACCTCGCATCCTCCGGCGGTGACGGCGGCGTGCATGGCGGCGTTCGATCTGCTGGAGCAGGAGCCGGAGCGGATCGAGCGGCTGTGGGAAAACACGCGCTATTTCAAGGGCGCGTTGCGGGCGGCAGGGTTTGATACAGGCGCGAGCGAGACGCCGATCACGCCGATCCTGGTGGGCGAGGCGGCGACGGCGCACCGGTTCTCGGCGGAACTGTTCGAGGAAGGGCTATGGGCGACGGGAATCGGATTTCCGACGGTGCCGCGGGGGAAGGCGCGGGTGCGGACGATCGTCACCGCGGCGCACGCGCGCGAGCAACTGGACCGCGCGGTGGAGATCCTGGCGCGGGTGGCGAGGCGGATGGAGATATTGAAAGCCTGAGGGGCGGATCGAAGACCAGCAAACGGTCGAAGTAGTGCTTGCCGGCGGAGGGACAGGCGAGCAGCGGCGGGCGCTGCCGGAAGCCGGCTTGATCGAGGGCGCGGAGCAGGATTTGGGACGGTTCGCGGGTGGAATCGGCGAGGAGGAAGACGCGTCTCTGAAGGGTGGAGGCGAGCCATTCCGCCTCCTGCTGCAATTCTTGGGATGGCTGGCGGCCCTCATAGCCCGGGTGCTGATCGATCTCAGCGGGGAAGGACCGGCGTGAGGGGGCTGGCGAGGGCCAGTGGTATTCGACGGGCTTGCGGGTCATGCGGCAGAAGAGAACGGTGTCGGCGGATGTGGCTTGTTGTGCGAGCAGACGGGCGGCTTCGGCGCTGGTGCAGGCGGTTTGTGCACCTGGCCACCACATCCATAAGGCGGCAGCGGCGAAGGCGGTCAGGGGCAGGACTCCTGAGGTGACGCGGCCGAGAGGCGCGAGCGCCACGGCGAGGAAAGGCGCGGCGATGATGGTGAAGCGGGCGTTCAGCAGTGGTTTCCAGACCGAGAGGATGCCGGGAAGGGCCAGGGTGCAGGCGGCGGCGAGGGCGGCGGCGCGGGATTCCGGCAGCCACGGGGTGTGAGGGGTACGCCGCCGGGCGAGGACGAGCAGGGCGATGGGGGCGGCGGCACAGAAGAAGATGAGATGCGCGCCGACGGTTTCCGCCCATTTGGCGAACTCCGCGGGAGGGACCCAGGCGAGGTGCTGTGGGCGGTGGGTGAATTGCTCCCATGCAGTATGGCCCCAGAGAAGGGCCCACGCGGCGCCGCCCGCGGCGCAGGCGGGCGCCAACCTGAGCGTGGCGCGTCCGTGGATCAGAAAAATCCACAAGGTGAGGGCCGGGAGGAAGAGCGCGAAGAAGTGATGCGTCAGCAGGCCGGCGGCCAGGGCGGCAGCGGCTCCGGCCATCCACTTCGGGCTGTTGTCACGAAGGGCGAGGTCGCAGGCGAGCCAGGCGAGGAGGCACAGCGCGGCGAGCATGGAGTACATGCGGCCGTAAATCGACATCGTGATCACGATGCCATCGGCGGCGAAGAACCATGCGGCCCAGGCGCGTGCGGGTGCGGAGGGGGGAAGGATGCGCGCGGCCAAAAGAACGGCGATGGCGGCCAGCAGCAGCGAGAAGGCGCGCAAAGCTTCCACGGTGTGGCCCGCTACGGATAGCCAGACTTTGGCGAGGCAGTAGTAAAGAGGTGGATGGACGTCGGCCTGAAGGTGGCGCCACATGGCGGGCCAGGGCAAGGCGGCGGCATCGAGGGTGAAGATCTCATCAGAGAGGGCGGGGGCGGAGAGGAATGGCGCCAATCCGGCAGCCAGCGCGGCTGCAGCAGCAGCGGAGACAAGGCGGGTGTCGGCAAAACGCCCCACACCTGAAGGGATCGGCGGCGCGGGACTGCGGCATTAGCCCGCCACGGGTGAGATTTTTCCAAGCTGCGAACTAAGGTATCCAGCGGATTTGAGTAGAACCGGAGTACCGTTACGCTTGATCTAGCAACGGACAAGAGTTGCGATTTCGGGAGAGGAGAAAGAGAAAAATGAAGAAGTTGAACACCCTGATTTGGAAGCTGCGGCTCATGAAGGACACCCGCGGCCAGGACCTGATCGAGTATGCCCTGATGGTCGGCTTCATCGCCGTGGCGGCGGGCGCCGTGATCCCCGGCGTGGTCACCAGCATCCGGAGCATCTTCGAGAGGATCTCGGGCGTTCTGGTGAACAGCGCCAACCAGACGTAACCATTTCGTTCCCTGCGAAGGCGGAGGGCCGGCGAGTTCCCACGGCGTGGGGCGCCGGCCCTTCTGTTTTTCCTCACATCCCCTTGTCTTCCAGCCACGACGTGAGGTCGCCCGCGTCATCGAATTCCAGCGGGCGCGGCGGGAGCAGCAATTCCACGTGCGGGTGGGAGAGGGCTTCGGGGAGCAGGTTCTCAGAGAGCGCGAGCACGGTGAGATCCTGAGTGTTGCGGATCCACGCGATGCCGAGTTCCTCTGTGCGCAGCTTTCCGGTGGAGCGGGCGAGACCGGCGATGCATTCGCGGTCCGAGCGGAAGGTGGCGGGGATCTTCAGGCAGGCCAGCGCGCCGGAGGTGAGGCCGTTGACGTAGGTGGGGCGGCGTTTCATGGCTCGCACCAACTGCTGATGGACAGCGTCCGCCATGCCGATGCCGATAGCGTTGCCATAGCTCAAGGGGTGGAGCCGGCGCGCGATCACGCGGCCCACTTTGGGGGCGAACGGCCAGGGGTTGACGTTGCCGTGGATGTCGCGGTTGATGATCTTGGGATCCATGCCGGAGCCGGACCAGTTCTTGCCGATTTCATCGACGATGAGCAGATCGACCGATGAGACGGGAAGCCGCGGCATCCAGGACTTGATGAGGGCGAGGAGTTCTTCCTCACGGGCCTCCATGCTTTGGGCCGGAACAAATTCGACGTGGGATGTTTCATGCCATGCGTCTTCCAGGATGGCCAGACCCCCGGCGATTTTGCCGGTGGAGAGCGCCTGGCGCCCCACGGAGCGGATCACGGCCTCCAGCCCCAGCCGGTGGCCCCAGGCGTGGTACACCTGCGCGCCGGCGTACTTGCCCAGCCCAATGGCCATCATCTTGAACAGGCCGCTTTCGAGCTTTCCGGCGAAATCGGTGTGCCACTTGACGCGGGAGACCAGAATGATCGCATCGGCGCGGAAGGCCGCGCGGTCGCCGACGGCTTCGATGCCTTCGGGAGTGCGGCCCAGGGGAACGACGGCGAGCGAACTGCGGATGGGGGCGCCGGTCCGGTCTTCGGTGAGGCCGAACTTCTGAAGGACGGCGGCCTGGCCTTTGGCGGTGGCGGCGCCGTGGCTGCCCATAGCGGGGAAGAGGAAGGGCCGGAGGCCGCGCTGTCTGAGGCAGGCGACGAGTTCGGCGACGATTTCGTCGAGCCTCGCGATGCCGCGGCTGCCGAGGCCGATGGCTACGGTAGCGCCCGCTGGGAGCCGGTCGAGTGAGCGAGCGCCGTGCATGGCCTGGCGCACGGCGGCGCGGACGTCCTGCAAGCCGCGGCGGGGGAAGTTCTGGCGGATGACGGCGCAGCGGGGCAGGTCCATGGGTTTATTGTAGGCAGCGGGGAAGGGGAGTTTATCGAGAGACTGAAAACCGGGAACCGGGGGAGCCGGGCGGAGAAGGGAATCGCCCGGCTCGGGCTGACAACGAGGAGGATAGTCCTCTGAGGGGTAGCCTTCCTCAAGCCAATGTCGCGGCGAAGCGCGAAGTCTTCGCGCGAGTCTCCATCGGCATGATCTCCGGCGGCACTGATTTGCTCTCAGGAGAGTCAGCAAGTTCAATATGCGCTTGCCCCCTCGGCTGAGACAACCAGTTAAGACACTGTTCGCCGTTCGCTGAAATCTCCTCGACCGGCAAGACGACTGTACCGCATACTGGGTTCCGGCTGGCGAAGCGGAGGCGGGCTCTG
>JBBIIK010000030.1:0-50106 GCA_037446555.1 Acidobacteriota bacterium | reverse complement strand
GGACGCTGACGCGGAGCGGGCTGTGCGTGGCCGAGGGGGCGCATTTGCTGGAGGAGGCGCTGCGGAGCGGGCTGCGGGTGGAGGCGGTGCTGGCAGCGGAGGATGCAGTCCCGGAGGCGCTGCGGGTGCTGGGCGGGGCGGAGGCGGGGCGGTGCGTGGTGGCGCCGCGGGCGCTCATTGAACAGATTGCGGCGACCGAGCACACGCAGGGGGTGATCGCGCTGGTGAAGCCGCCGGAGTGGAAGGAGGAAGACTTGTGGGCGAGGGGCGGTCCGGTGGTGGTGTTGGACGAGGCGCAGGATCCCGGCAACGCGGGAACGGTGGCGCGGGCGGCTGAGGCGTTCGGCGCGGCAGGGCTGATTTGGGTTAAGGGGACGGTGTCGAGGTGGAACGGGAAGACGCTGCGGGCAAGCGCGGGATCGCTTTTCCGGCTGCCGGTGATCGAATGCGGGGGGGGGCGAGAAGCGGCGGCGATGCTGCAGGGGAGGGGTTATACGATTCGCGTGGCAGAGGCGCACGGGGGCAAGGCGCCGTGGGAGGCGGACTGGCGGGGGCGGTGCGCGGTGGTGATCGGCAATGAGGCGCGGGGCGCGAGCGGAGAGTGGGGGGCGGCGGGAGCCGGGAGAGTGAGCATCCCCACGCAAGGCGTGGAGAGCCTGAACGCGGCGGTGGCGGCGGCGGTGATCCTGTACGAGGCGATGCGGCAGAGAGGAGCGGGATGAGCCTGTTTGAATTCGAGACGCCGCGCGAGGAGAAGCCGGACGAGGGGCGACCGCTGGCGGAGCGGATGCGGCCGGAACGGCTGGAGGACTTCGTGGGGCAGGAGCACCTGCTGGGGCCGGGCAAGCCGCTGCGGGTGCAGATCGAGAGCGACCGGCTGACGTCGGTGATTCTGTGGGGGCCGCCGGGGACAGGCAAGACGACGCTGGCGCGGCTGGTGGCGAAGACGACGAAGTGCGCGTTTGTGCCGTTCAGCGCGGTGCTGAGCGGGATCAAAGAGATCAAGGAAGTGATGGCAGCGGCGGAGCGGCACCGGCGGCAGGGGCTGCGGACGGTGCTGTTCGTGGACGAGATTCACCGCTTCAACAAGGCGCAGCAGGATGCGTTTCTGCCGTATGTGGAGCGGGGCGACATCATTCTGATCGGGGCGACGACGGAGAACCCGTCGTTCGAGGTGGTGCCGGCGCTGCTGTCGCGGGCGAAGGTGTACGCGCTGCGGCCGCTGACGGTGGAGGAGACGGTGGCGCTGCTGGAGCGGGCGCTGCCGCTGGTGGGCAAGAGCGCGCCGAAGGAGCTGCTGGAACAGATCGCGGTCTACGCCGGAGGGGACGCGCGGCGGGCATACAACATTCTGGAGATCACGGCGGCGGCGAGCTCTGGGATGGAGCTGGAGCGGGCGGCGGTAGAGGACGCGATCCAGCGCAAGACGCTGCTCTATGACAAGAGCGGTGAGGAGCACTTCAATCTGATCTCGGCGCTGCACAAGAGCGTGCGTTCGTCCGATCCCGACGCGGCGCTGTACTGGCTGGCGCGGATGCTCGAGGGGGGCGAGGACAGGCTGTACATCGCGCGGCGGCTGGTGAGGATGGCGATCGAGGACGTGGGGCTGGCCGATCCGCGGGCGGTGGAGCAGGCGGTGGCGTGCTGGCAGACGGTGCATTTCCTGGGCGAGCCGGAGGGCGATCAGGCGCTGGCGCAGGCGGCGATCTACCTGGCAATGGCGCCGAAGTCAGACGCGGCGTACCGGGCGCTGGAGCAGGCGCGCGAGGCGGCGCGGCAGAAGCCCGTGGACCCGGTGCCGATGCAACTACGCAACGCGCCGACGCGGGCAATGAAAGAGTGGGGCTACGGGGAGGGCTATGATCATGCGCACGCCCACGAGGAGGGGCTGACGGCGATGGAGTGCCTGCCGGAGTGGCTCGCAGGGAGGCGGTTTTACGAGCCGGGCGGGAGGGGTGTGGAGCAGCGGATCCGGGAGCGGCTGGAGGCGATCCGGAAGTGGAAGGAGGCGCGGCGGGCGGGGGAGAGCGAGGGCGGCTGAGGGGGCGCGCCTGTACACTGGGAGCATGCGGCTGTTGTGCGCGGCGGGGATGCTGCTGTGGCTGCCGGTGGCGGCGCAGAAACCGTGCGAGCAGGCGGCGGTGTACATGCCGTGCGAGCTCGACTTCGAGCTTCCGGAAGGCGGCGGGCAGGGGCGTCCCTATGAAGCCGTGGAGCTGCGGGCGGAGTTCCGCTCGCCGGAGTATAAAACGTATCTGGTGCACGCCTTCTGGCGCGGCGGGCGGAAGCTGACAATCCGTTTCACACCGACGGAAGCGGGCGCATGGACGTACCGTTTGACGAGCAACGTGGCGGCGTGGAAAGGGCGAACGGGGACGTTTGCGGCATCGGGCGCGGCCCCGCCGGCGGCGTTCGTGCGGCGGGCGAACGTGCATCACTGGCAGTACACCGAGGGGCGGAAGCCGCACCTGTACATGGGGGCGGAGGATGCGCCGGGCACGGCGGTGAAGGCGTGGGCGGAAAGAGGGTTCACGCATCTGGCAGTGCGGGTGCTGAATGAAAAGGCATTTCCAACGCCGGAGGCACCGAATCCGGCGTGGTTCGAGCAACTGGATGCGAGGGTTTACGAAATTCATTCAGCGGGAATTACGGTGGATTTTCTGCTGGCGGCGACGCCAGGGGAGTTTGAAAGGATCGCGCCGCTGGCGGGGCAGCGGGAACGGCTGGCGCGGTATCTGACGGCGCGCTATGCGGCGTTCAACGGCACGTGGCAGCTGGTGGAGGAGTGGGAATCCCACAGGGGTGGGCGGGCGGTTCTCAAGGATTTTGGATCGCTGATCAAGAAAATGGACCCGTACGGGCATCCAATTTCGACGCGGGCACGGGATTCGGCGGCGTTTCTGGGGCGCGACGGATGGATGGACCACGCGATTTACGGCCCCGGGCGGGAGGAGCTGATCGCAGTGGAGCACCAAAGCAACGCGGCTCCACAGGTGGCGCTGGTGGACGGGACGCTGCCTGCGGCAGAGTTCCGGCGGCGGCTGTGGAACGCGGTGATGAGCGGGGCGTATCCGTCGATGAAGGGGGCGGTGAGTCCGGATTCGGAAAACGCGCGGACGATGGAGGCGTGGTTCCGCTTCATGAGCGGGCGGGTGCGGTTCTGGGACACGCAGCCGTATTTCGATGTGGAAGGGGGGCGGGCGATCGCGCTGCCGGGCTTGCAGACGGAGGACTACGACCTGCCGGCGACCGAGTACATCGTCTACATCGAGAAGCCGGGACCGGTGCAGGTGAAGACTCGCAAACACACCTATGACGTCTACTGGGTGAACCCGTCGACGGGGGAGGCGCGCAAGGAGAAGAAGGACTGGAAGGGGGAGCTGTACGAGGCTTCGCCGCCGGACGGCACGAGGGACTGGGTGCTGCATCTTTCGCGGGACGGGCGGAAGGAGGGGATGCTGCGGAGCTACAAGTTCGAGAGCTGGCCGGTGCTGATGCAGGAGCCGGAACGGAGCCCGCAGAAGGCGCCGTTCGAGCTCGCCCTGCCGGCGCCGGGAGAGACACTTACGGCGGGGGCGCCGGTTCCGTTCGAGATCCGGCTGAAGCGGGAGACGGGGGGCACACGGCGGATGACGTACGTCCTGACGGGCGAGGAGGTGCAGGCGGGCGAGGGGGCGCGCTATCTGGCTGCGGGCGCAAAAGGCACGTTCGTGGTGGACCCGGCGCTGCTGGGAGGGGATGCGGGCGCATTGGCGGTGAGGCTGGCGGCGCTGAACGCGGCGGGGAAGCTGTACCTGCTCGACAACGTCTTTCCGGTGAAAAAGAACAAGTAATTCTGTTGACTCAGGCGCGTTTCATGAGGGTATTTCCGGTAAATTTCGACACGGCGGGCAGTTGCGCGGCCGGCGGGCGGGGCCGTGTGGCATGACGAGGATCGTGGCCATCGATACGACGTCGGAGTTCGGCAGCCTGGCGCTGGCGGAGGAGGGGCACGTAGTGGCGGAGATGCTGCTGCACTCGCCGGACGGGTTCGCCCACGTGCTTTTCCAGCATCTGGAGAGGTTGCTGAAGCGGCACGGGTGGAGGTGGGAGCAGGTGACGGGGTTTGCGGCGGGGGCGGGTCCGGGTTCGTTTACCGGTGTGCGCGTGGGGCTGGCGGCGGCGAAGGGGCTGGCGGAGGCAAGCGGGGCGCTGGCGGCGGCGATCTCGAATTTGCAGGCAATGGCGTCGTTCGGCACGGCGCCGATGCGGGCGCCGTTTTACGATGCGCGGCGGGCGGAAATTTACGGGGCGCTGTACGACGATCACCTGGAACCGCTTGGACCGGAGGTCGTGATGAAATTCCCGTCGTGGCTGGCATCGCTGCCACAGGGGGTGGAGTTGCTGACACCCGATCCGGCGCCTTTCGGTGTGACGGCAACGGTAACGCCGCGGGCGCTGGCAGGCGCGGTGGCGCTGCTGGCTTTCGACCGGCTGGAGGACCCGGCGAGGCTGGACGCAAACTATGTGCGGCGCTCCGATGCGGAGCTGCACTGGCGGGAGCCGGGGGATTGACCGCTCCCTGTGGATCGCGGCCCCTTGATGGGGTGAAGCGGAAGGGGCAGGGTGTTGGGGAGTTTCCCCCGGGCTGAAGCCCGGGGGAACCAGGACAGAAGGAATCGGGCGAACCGGGGCGGAGATTCCTGCTATGCTTGAGCCAGCCGTCGAAATCAGCGCTCTCCGGCAGGCAACCCTTTCCGGGGGAAGTGCCTGATAGCAATGAACAGCGGAAGCGCTGTTGGACATACTGGAGAACGCATGAAAGTCGCTCACGTCCTTCGCTCCTGGGGCAGAATCCTTCAGGGATATGCGCCCGCCCTATCCATCGAGATCACGCGGGAGTGCCCTCTTCGCTGCCCGGGTTGCTACGCATACGAGCCGAACCATCTGGGCGGCGAGGTTTCACTGCGGCAACTGTCCGACTTCCGGGGAGAGGAACTGGTGCGGCGCGTGCTGCAGCTGGCGGAGGAGGCGCGCCCGCTGCATGTATCGCTGGTGGGGGGCGATCCGCTGGTGCGCTACCGCGAGCTGGAGCAGATCGTGCCGGCGCTGGTGGAACGGGGCATCCATGTGCAGGTGGTGACGAGCGCATTCCGCCGGCTGCCGGAATCCTGGCAAGGGATGCCGCGCGTGACCGTGGTGGTTTCGATCGACGGGCTGAAGGAAGAGCATGACCGGCGCCGCGCGCCGGCGACGTACGAGCGGATCCTGAAGAACATCCACGGCAGCCGCATCACGGTGCATTGCACCATCACGCGGCAGATGCTTTCCCGGGAGAATGCGCTGGAGAGGTTCCTCGAATTCTGGAGCGGGCAGGACGAAGTGCAGCGGGTGTGGTTCAGCATCTTCACGCCGCAGCGGGGAGCGGAGGCGGAGGAGACGCTGGACGCGGCGGAGCGGGGACGGGTTGTGGAGGAGTTGCTGGCGCTGCGGGAGCGCTATCCGAAGCTCGACATGGCGCCGAGCGCGATCCGGCATTTTCTGGCGCCGCCGAAATCTCCCTCGGCGTGCATCTTTGCGAAGACGACGCGCACGGTGTCAGCGGACTTGAAGACGCCTGTGTCGCCGTGTCAGCTGGGCGGAGATCCGGACTGCGCGCAGTGCGGCTGCGTTGCGGCGATGGGGCTGGCAGCAGTGGGCGCGTACAAGGTAGCCGGACCTGTGACGGCAGGCGGGCTGTTCCATCTTTCGCACCGGTTTGGACAGCTGGTGGCGTCGACGCGCCGCACGCCGGCGGCGATGCCCGGGCTGGTGCAGATCCAGCCGGAGATGGCGCCGGCGGCGGAACCGCCGGCAGCGGGCTGAGGCGGGATCAGATTTCGGATTCGAGCACGATCTCTTCTGAATCTTCGATCTGCCGGGGGCCGCGTTCGAGCAGATCCTGTCCGTAGCGGAAGCCTTTGTCAAAGGAGGCGAGGTTGAGGTCGCGAAAGCGCGCGGGGACGCTTTCGGCGACCGACTTGCGGGCGGCATCGGCGCTGACGACACCGGTGATGGCGCACAGAAAGCCCGTCATGATGACGTTGAGCACCATTTTCTTGCCGATCTCTTCGGCGAAGCGCGTGGCCGGGATGCCGTAGATTTTGAGGCCCTGCGCTTTCTGGTCGAGGCGGACGAGATCCTCTTCGAGAAGGAGGAAGCCGCCGGGTTTCACCTCCGGGGTGAAGCGAGTGTAGGCTTCTTGCGACATCACGACAAGGATGTCCGGGTGCGTGACGTAAGGGAACAGGACGGGCTCGTCGCTGACGATGAGGGCGGCGCTGGCGGCGCCCCCGCGCGCCTCCGGACCGAAGCTTTGCGTCATGGTGGCGAAGCGGTTCTCATGCACCGCCGCCGCGCGTCCGAGGATGTGGGTGGCCAGGATGACGCCCTGGCCGCCGAAGCCGGCAATTCGCAGTTCTTTCAGCATTCCTTGCTGCACCCTTCGCTAACGTGCTCTTCAAGCTGAGGGGGGAACTCGCTGTAGTGCGGTCCCAACTGTTTGCGCATGCGAGTGAGGTAGTCCTCGCGCTCGCGGTCGACGAATTCGCCGACGATGATATCGCCTGTGGGGGAAAGCGCGGTTTCCCAGGTGGGGCAGCCGTGCTTGATCTTCGAGCGCTTCTTGTAGTCGAGCATCGCCTGGAGGGCGTCGCCCATGTTGTTTTTGCGCTGGAAGTAGGTGGGACAGGGGCTGAGGACCTCGATGAAGCGGAAGCCCTGCTTCTTGAGGGCCTTTTCCATGGTACGTTCGAGCTGCATGACGTGGTAGGCGGTCCAGCGGGCGACGAAGCAGGCGCCGGAGGCGTCGACGAGCTGGACGAGGTTGAGCTCGGGCTCGAAGGCGCCATAGGGGGTGGTGGTCGAGAGTGCGCTGCCGGGGGTGGTGGCGGCAGCCTGGCCGCCGGTCATGGCGTAGATCATGTTGTTGATGCAGACGACGAGGATGTCGATGTTGCGGCGGGCGGCGTGGATCAGGTGGTTGCCGCCGATGGAGGCGAGGTCGCCGTCGCCGGAGTAGACGATGACGTTGAGTTCCGGGCGGGCGAGCTTGAGCCCGGTGGCGAAGGGGATGGCGCGGCCGTGCGTGGTGTGGAAGGAGTCGAGATTCATGTAGCCGCTGACGCGCCCGGAGCAGCCGATGCCGCTGACGATGGCGGTCTTGTTGAGGTCGATGTCCTGCTTGAGGAGGGCGTGGGCGAAGCTGTTGACGCTGGTGCCGATGCCGCAGCCCGGGCACCAGATGGTGGGGATGCGGTCCTGACGGAGGAGGTCTTCGACGGGATTGCGGACTTGCAGGTCAGTGGTGCTCATTGGGCCCCTCTTTCGATGGCGGCGAGGATTTCCGCCGGGTCATGGACGGTGCCGCCGGCATGCGGGACGCTGAGGACGCGGCACTGTCCGGCGGCGGCGCGTTCGAGTTCGATGACAACCTGGCCCATGTTGAGTTCCGGCATCACGAGGGCGCGGACCTTGCCGGCGAGTTCGCGGAAGAGTTTCTCCGGGAAGGGCCAGACGCAGATGAGGCGGAGCGTGCCGACCTTGAGGCCCTTCTGGCGGGCCATGTGGACGGCGCGGAGGGCGACGCGGGAGGTGATGCCGTAGCTGACGACGACGACGTCGGCGCCTTCGAGCTGGTCGCTTTCGATCATGACGAAGCGGTCGGCGGCGCGGCGGATCTTTTCAAACAGGCGCGTGACGAGCTCCTTCTGGGCGGCGGGGCTGAGGGAGGGGTAGCCGCGGTGGTCATGCGTCAGGCCGGTGACGTAGACCTTGTAGCCCTCGCCGGCGTGGGCGATTTCCGGCACGAGGTCCTCGCCGGGCTCGTAGAGGAGGAACTCGGAGGGCGGTTTTTTCGTGTGCCGACGGGGGTAGATTTCGATCTGCTCGGCGGGAGGGATGACGACCTTCTCGGTCATATGGCCGACGCACTCGTCCATCATGAACAGGACGGGGACGCGGAACTCCTCGGCGAGGTTGAAGGCCTTGACGGTGAGGTCGAAGCACTCCTGCGGCGAGTTGGGGCTCAGGGCAATGACGGCGTAATCGCCATGGGAGCCGAAGCGCGCCTGCATCATGTCGCCCTGGGAGGGGAGCGTGGGGAGGCCGGTGGAGGGACCGCCGCGCTGGACGTCGACGAAGACGACGGGGATCTCGGTCATGGCGGCGAAGCCGATGTGCTCCATCATGAGCGAGAAGCCGGGGCCGGAGGTGACGGTGAAGGCTTTCTGCCCGCCCCACACCATGCCCTGGATGGCGATGGAAGAGGCGATCTCGTCTTCCATCTGGATGAAGAGCCCGCCGACTTCCGGAGCGCGGGCGGCGAAGCGCTCGACGATCTCGGTGCTCGGCGTGATGGGGTAACCGGCGGCGTAGCGGGCGCCGGCGGCGAGGGCGCCCTCGCAGCAGGCGGCGTCACCGTTGATGAAGTGCGTGCCAGTGAGCACGCAGCGGGGATCGGCATGCATCACTTCGTCGCTCCCTTCGCCTCGCTATTCGCCTGGAACTTGAACCCGAAGATGGCAAAGTCCGGGCAGTACATGCCGCAGAGGTTGCAGCCCGAGCACTTCTCCGGCGCCACCATATGGGGCGGATGGTAGCCCTTGGCGTTGAAGGCGCTGGAGAGTTCGAGCACATGGGTGGGACAGAACTCGACGCAGAAGCCGCACCCTTTGCAGCGCTCGGCGGTGATGGCGACCGTACCTTTGGGCATCAGCCCCTCCTTGACATCACTTGAATTAGCAATTTGGTTGCCAGCGTTTCGGGTGTGGAACTCTTCAACAGATGCATCGTGTTTGCTTCACTTCCCTGATTCACCGCGGGGCGATTGGGTGACATGACGCACCCCGGCGGATGGGGGAAACTGCGAAATTTGATCAGGTTTCGAGGGCCATGTAGGTGGCCGAGCCGGCGGCGATGAGGCGCCCGTGAACGTCCTTGACGTCGACGGTGGCGAAGGAGAGGGTCTTGCCGAGCTTGACGATGCGGGAGCGGGCGCGGATTTTGCCTTGGGTGACGGGGCGGAGGTAGTTGACCTTGAGTTCGACGGTGGTGGCGGGGCGTCCACCGAGCAGGCTGATGATGGCGACGCCGGCGGCGGCATCGATCAAAGTGGCGGTGACGCCGCCGTGGAGCGTGCCAAGGAGGTTGAGCTTGTGCGGCTCGATGGCGCATTCGAGGGCGACGCCATCCTTGTAGAGGCCTGTGAGGCGGAAGCCAAGGTGCTGGTTGAAGGAGATGCGCGCCATGGCGCGCGCGACATCCTCTTTGGCGAGTGGTTGCGTGCGCAAATCACCAGTGTAGGATAAGCTGTAGCATGGCACTTCTTGTACATACGGAGATCCGCGACGGCGTGGCGGTGATCGTGATCGACAACCCGCCGGTGAACGCGCTGAATGTGGAGGCACTGGAACAGCTGGCTGCGGCGGTGGAGACTGCGGCGGCGGAAGAGAGCGTGAAGGCGGTGGTGGCGAGCGGCGCGGGGAGGAATTTCATTGCGGGCGCCGACATCACGCTGTTTCCGAAGATTGCGGCGGGCGAGATGGCGCCGGTGCCATGGCAGGAGTTCACGGCGAGGATCGAGAACTCGCCGAAGCCGGTGATTGCGGCGATTCACGGAGCGGCGCTGGGCGGGGGGCTGGAGACGGCGATGGCATGCCACTGGCGGGTGGCGCAGGCTGGGGCGCAAGTGGGCCAGCCGGAGGTGAAGCTGGGGCTGATCCCGGGCGCAGGCGGCACGCAGCGGCTGCCGCGGCTGGCAGGGGTGGAGAAGGCGATGGAGATGTGCGCGTTCGGGGAGCCGTTGGAGGCGCGGGCGGCGCTGGAGGCGGGCATCGTGGATCAGGTTGTGGAAGGGGATGTGGTGGAGGCGGCGGTGGAGTTTGCGCGCACGGCGCCGGCGGTGCGGCGGACGCGCGATCTGGGCGAGAGGCTATGCGGGGCGGAGGAGGCGGAGTCGCTGGCGGAGGTGTTCCGGCAGGCGGCGAGGCGGAAGCTGGCGCACCAGACGGCGCCGGAGGCGGCGATCGAGGCGGTGGCGGCGGCGGCGAAGCTGTCGTTCGAGGAGGGGCTCGAAGCGGAGCGGCGGCTGTTCGAGGCGTGCCTGAAGGGGGCGCAGTCGAAGGCGCTGATCCACGTCTTTTTCGCCGAGCGGGCGACGGCCAAAGTGCCGGGCGTGGAGGCGTCGGCGACGCGGAAGGTGGAGACGGCGGCCGTGATCGGAGCGGGCACGATGGGCGCGGGGATCGCGATGTGCTTCGCGAATGCGGGAATTCCCGTGTGGCTGTCGGATGCGAGCGGGGAGGCGCTGGAGCGGGGACTGGCGGGGATCCGGCGGCAGTACGAGTCGGCGGTGAGGAAGGGGCGGATGACGGCGGAGGAGATGGAGCGGCGGATGGGGCTGATCCGGCGGGCGGAAGGGATGGAGGGGGCGGCGCAGGCGGACGCAGTGGTGGAGGCGGTGTTCGAGGATCCGGAGGTGAAGCGCGCCGTGTTTGCGCGGATCAACGAGGCGGCGGCGCCGGGGGCGCTGCTGGCGACGAACACGTCGACGCTGGACATCGACGGGATTGCGGCGGCAACAAAACGGCCGGAATCTGTTTTGGGGCTGCACTTCTTCAGCCCGGCGCCGGTGATGCGGCTGGTGGAGGTGGTGCGGGGGCGGGCGACGAGCGGGGAGGCGGTGGCGACGGCTCTGGATCTGGCGCGGCGGCTGAAGAAGATTCCGGTGGTGGCGGGCAACTGCTTCGGGTTTATCGGCAACCGGATGTTCCTGCCATACCGGACGCAGGCGGTGGCGGTGGCCGAGCAGGGGGCGGCGCCGGAGCAGGTGGACGCAGCGCTGACGGAGTGGGGCTGGGCGATGGGGCCGCTGGCGGTGGGGGACCTGATCGGGCACGACGTGTGGCTGATGATCCGGCAGGAGGCGCTGCGGCGCGGGGTGCCGCACATTCCCGTGTCGGCGTTCGAGGACGAGCTGCCGCGGCTGGGGCGGCTGGGGCAGAAGAACGGCTTCGGGTGGTACCGCTACGACGAGAACCGGCGGGGGCATCCGGACGAAGAGCTGACGCGGCTGCTGAGGGAGTACGCGGCGGCGCGGGCCATCGAGCAGCGCCAATGGAAGGCGGAGCAGA
Source organism: Acidobacteriota bacterium (assembly GCA_037446555.1). GTDB lineage: Bacteria > Acidobacteriota > Terriglobia > Bryobacterales > Bryobacteraceae > JANWVO01. Next base: position 38,956 of record JBBIIK010000030.1, on the reverse strand, counting down.
TCCGCGAGCGCACGATGCTGGCGCTGGTGAACGAGGGCGGGCGGATTCTGGATGAAGGGATGGCGCTGCGGGCGGCCGACATTGACGTGGTGTTCGTGCACGGCTTCGGGTTTCCGGCGTGGCGGGGCGGACCGATGCACTGGGCGGAGGCGGCGGGCAAGGCGCGGTTGCTGGAGCGGCTGGAGGCGCTATACGACGCAGAAGGGCCGTTCTGGAAGCCGGCGCAGTGGTGGAGGCGCTGAGCGGGCCAGTCAAGGACGGGTGCGCGGGGACTGGCGGATTTTTTCAAGCAGCCCCGCCATTTCGGCGACACGGTCCGGGTGTTGGGCGGCGAGGTTGCGCTGCTCGCCGGGATCGGCATCGAGATCGTACAGCTGGGGTTCGGGGTCGTTGCCGAGTTCGGTATTGGTGTTCTTGTTGATCCTCGGGCCCTTGCCCGGGGCGATGTACTTCCAGCGTCCGGAGATGAGAGCGAGCGAGCCGGCGTGTTCGACCAAGTGATCGCGCCCGCGCTGCGATTGGCCGAGAAGGGCGGGCAGGATGTCGAAGCTGTCCGGGGCGGCGTGGTCTTCGAGGCGCGCGCCCGCAAGGGAGGCGAGCGAGGCGAACAGATCGATCTGGCTGACGAGTGCGGAGGAAGACGAGCCGGGGCGGACGCGTCCGGGCCAGCGGAGGAAGAAGGGCACGCGAGTGCCGCCCTCGAAGTTGCTGTACTTGCCGCCGCGCCAGGGGCCGGCGGGGAGGTGACCGCCAAGCAGTTCGACGGCCTGGTCGCGGTAGCCGTCGTCGACGACAGGGCCGTTGTCGCTGGTGAAGATCAGGAGTGTGCTGCGTTCCAGCTTCAGGCGGGCGAGCGTATCGAGGATGCGGCCGACGCACCAGTCCAGTTGAAGCAGGACGTCTCCGCGGGGGCCCATGCTGGAGCGGCCGGCGAAGCGCGGGTGGGGGACGCGGGGGACGTGGATGTCGTGGGTGGAGAAGTAGAGAAAAAACGGAACGGAGCGGTTTTGTTCGATGAAGCGGACGGCGCGGGCGGTGATGACATCGGCCATGTCCTCGTCCTTCCAGAGGGCGCTCTTGCCGCCGGTCAAGTAGCCGATGCGGCTGATGCCGTTGACGATGGCCATGTCGTGGCCGTGGCTGGGGTGGAGCTTGAGCAGGTGCGGGTGGGTGCGGCCAAGGGGCTCGCCGGGGAAGGGCTCCTGGAAGCTGACGCGGATGGGATCGGAGGGATCGAGGTTGAGGACGCGGCGGTTTTCGACGTAGACGCAAGGGACGCGGTCGCCGGTGGCGGGGATGAGGAAGGCAGAGTCGAAGCCCAGTTCGAGGGGGCCGGGGCGGATTTCGCCGTTCCAATCAAGGTCGCCGCTGCCGAGCCCCAAGTGCCACTTGCCGACGACACCGGTGCGGTAGCCGCGGGAGCGGAGCATGGCGGGGAGGGTGGGGCGGCCGGGTTCGATGATGAGGCGCGCGTCGCCCGGCAGGACGCCGGTGCCGGGGCGGCGCCACGCGTATTCGCCGGTGAGCAGGGCGTAGCGGGAGGGCGTGCAGGTAGCCGAAGGCGAGTGGGCGTGGGTGAAGCGGATACCCTCGCGGGCGATGCGGTCTATGTTGGGCGTGGCAATGCGGCGGGCGCCGTTGGCGCTGACATCGCCGTAGCCGACGTCGTCGGCGTAAATGAGCACGATGTTGGGCGGCGGGGCGGCACCTTGGGCCAGCGCCGCGGGGGCGGCGAGAAGAGAGGTGAGGAAGCTTCGACGCGGCAGAGAGGAGGAGGGGCGCAGCGCTTGCACTTCCCCCGCAGCATACAACGCGGCGGGACGTACGGGGGCGGCGGGATTGACGGAATTTTCACGCAAGCGCGGGGCGCGGGCGGCTACAATCGGAGTGAAATGCCGCACCTGGAACTCCCTTCGATGACACGCCGCGCGTTCACGGTTTCGCTGGCAGGCGGAGTGAGCCTGCTGCGGGCGCAGCAGGCGGAGATGCACTGGGCGCTGTTGAGCGACACGCACATTCCCGAGAATCCCGAAGACGCGTACCGGGGCTTCCGCCCGGTGGAGAACCTGAAGCGGGCGGTGCCGCAGGTGCTGGAGGCAAAGCCGCAGGGAGCGCTGATCTGCGGCGACGCAGCGCGGCTGCGGGGCTTGCCGGGCGATTATCAGGCGCTGAAGACGCTGATCGAGCCCATTATGAACCGGATGCCGGTGGCGATCGCGCTGGGCAATCACGATGACAGGAAGAATTTCCTGGAGGTGTTCGGCGCATCGCAGCAGGGCGCGCAGGCGGTGAAGAACCGGCACGTGCTGGTGGTGGAGTCCGGCGCGGTGCGCTTCGTTGTGCTGGATTCGCTGATCCAGCCGAACTTCACGCCGGGGCTGCTGGGCAAGGACCAGCGGACGTGGCTGGCGCAGTATCTGGACACGGCGAAGCCGCTGCCGACGGTGCTGTTCATGCACCACACGCCGGACGACAGCGACTCGGCGCTGCTCGACATGCCGCGGCTGATGGACATCATCCGGGAGCGGAAGATGGTGAAGGCGGTCGTGTTCGGGCACTCGCACCGCTACGCGCACCTGGCGTGGGATGGCATCCAGATGATCAACCTGCCCGCGCTGGGATACAACTTCAACGACGACCAGCCGGTGGGATGGGTGGACGCGGTATTCACGGTGCAAGGCGCCACGCTGACGTTGCGAGCGCTGGGAGGAAACACGGAGCGCGACGGCAAGAGCATCGTGCTGCCGTGGCGCAGCTAAGCAGGCGGCTGCGATAGGATGGCTTCCCGAACCGGGGAGCCGCAATGCAACGCTTTTCCGCTTTTTCCACTTTGGACTGGGTGATCCTTGCCGCGTATCTGGCAGGCATCGCCTCGCTGGGGTTGTGGATCGGGCGGCGTGTGGGGCGCACGGACCAGTATTTTCTGGGGGCGCGGCGGTTCAACCGCTGGGTGATGATCGCGCAGAGCTTCGCCTCGGGAACGCACGCGGACATGCCGGTATCGCTGGCCGGCGCGGTGTACGCGCGCGGCTTCAGCGCCATCTGGTTTCAGTGGAAAAACATGTTCGCGACGCCGTTCTACTGGCTGCTGGCGCCGCTGTACCGGCGGATGCGGCGCACGACGATCGCGGAGTTTTTCGAGGACCGCTACGGGCACTGGATGGGCGCGGCGTACATGGTGTTCGCGCTGGCGTTCCTGACGATCAATCTGGCGAGCATGCTGAAGGGCGCGGCGAAGGTGATCAGCCAGGCCGCCGGGGGCGACGTGCCGGTGAACGCGATTGTGGTGGCGATGACGGCGGCGTTTCTGCTGTACAGCTTCATCGGCGGGCAAGTGGCGACGGCGTGGACGGAGCTGGTGCAGGGATTTCTGATCATTGTGCTTTCCTTCCTGCTAATCCCGCTGGGCTGGGGGCTGGCGGGAGGCATCGGCGGCATCCGCGAGGCGCTGGGGGAGGAGCGGATGACGCTGACGGCGCCGGAGGGGATCGGAGTGTGGTTCATCCTGATGCTGACGGTGAACGGGCTGATCGGGATCACGAGCCAGCCGCACATCATGGGCATGGTGGCGACGGGGAAGGACGAGGCGGCTTGCCGCGAAGGTTTCTTGTACGGGACTTTCGTGAAGCGGTTTTGCACGCTGGGCTGGGCGCTCACCGGGCTGGTGGCTGCGGCGCTGCTCGTGAAGGGAGTGTTCGGGACAACGACGTTGCGCGACGCGGAAGAGGCGTTTGGCTTCGCCTGCCGGCACCTGCTGTTTCCGGGAGGGAAGGGGCTGCTGGTGGCGTGCCTGCTGGCGGCGAACATGGCGGCGTGCTCGGCGTACATGGTGAGCGCGGGGGCGCTGTTCACGAAGAACCTCTATGGGCGCTATTTCATGCGCGGGCGGGACGACGCGCATTACCTGTGGGTGGGGCGGCTGAGCGGCGTGGCGATCACGCTGCTGGGCGTGCTGTACGCGCTGCTGCTGATCGACAAGGTTCTGAACACGTTTCTGCTGACCGAAACGCTGGCGACGTACGTGGGGATTGCGGTGCTGGGCGGGATCTTCTGGAGGAGAGCCAACCGCTGGGGCGCGGCGGCGGGAGTGGCGGCGGCGATGGCGGCGAACTTCGCGATCTACTCGTGGCTGGGGCAGCGGTTCGACCACTGGGACCCGAATGTGTTTCTGGCGGCGCTGCTCGCCGGCGCCGCCGTGTTCGTGGTTGTCAGTCTGGCGACGCCGCCGGAGCCGGGCGCGGCGCTCGATGAGTTTTTCCAGCGGCTGCGCACGCCGAGCCACATGGATCCGGCTTCGGCTGATCCCGCACAGGTGGAACGGGAAGCGGCGCGGCGCGGCGAGCAACTGCTGCTGAACCATCTGCTCGACCCGTTGCGGGGCGCGGCGGGCGAGCCGTTCTGGCGGGCGTACCGGATCGATTTGGCGGGGTTCGCCACCGGATGGGCGGTGGCGCTGGGCATGGTGGCGCTGGCGTGGCTCATCGTGCGGTGAGCCCGTGGTTCAGCCGCTCAGGGGCAGCCTCCAGCGCTGCGCTGCCGCGGCGGCAGGCATCCGGCGCCGCTGGCCGGAGGGCAGCACGAGCGTGGCTTCCACGCCGCCCGGAGAAGTCCAGTCCAGTTGCCCATCCTCGATGAGCACGCGGATTTCGCCGCGCGGCGAGAAGACGGTTCCCGAGACGCGCTTCAGACCGCCCGGCTGCGGGCGCAGTTCGTATGCCGCAAAGCCCGGCGCCGTGGGCTGCACGCCGAGGATCATCTGATACAACGCCACCGCGGGGACGGGATTCGACTGGCACCACACCTGTCCGGTTTCGCTTGGTCCGGGGTTCCAGAACTCGGCGTAGGTGCCGTTTTCGAGCACTGACGGCAGGTTCGCCCAGCGCTCGCGCAGTTCGCGCACAATGTCGGCGCCGCAGCCGGCGCGCGCCAGCGCCCACAGGCGCCAGATCTCGTTCAGCGGGTAATTGAAGCCCAGCCGGATCCGGCCGCCTTCCAGTTCGTGCACGTTCGCGTTGGAGGAAGAGGGAATCGAGCGCAACAGCTCCACGGTCCGCGCGGTCTCCTCCGGCTTCATGGCATCGAACAGGAGCGCCATCGAGAGCGTGCGCGCGTGCGCCCGCAGGTGGCCGTCCCGTGCGGCGGAGGGCAGGTTGTCGACGAAGAGCCGCTCCTGCGGCGACCAATAGAGGCGACGCACGCGCGTCACGATTTCCGCCGCCTGCTGGCGGGCGGCGCGCGCCTTCGCGCTCTCGCCGCGCCACTCGTGCAGCCGCGCGAGCCCGTTTCTCAGGAAGCCCGCCCAGTAAAGGTTGAGCGCGCAGTGTTTGTCCTCCTCGCGTTGGTATCCGATGTGGTCGATCCACACCGTGTTCCAGCGCCAGCCCAGCACGGGCAGCAGCCCGTCCTGCGCGCGGCTGGCATGCAGGAACGACGCGAACCGCTCGAGCTTCGGCGTGATCTCATCGATCAGCGCGCGGTCGGCGTCCCAGAGGAAATGCTCCGCTACGGCGATGCCGAATTGCATCGCATGGTCGAGGATGGGCCCCCACACGGTGAGGCCCATGTGCTTCTGGAACAGCCGCTGGCAGCGGTCCCACGCGGGCCAGCAGTCCATGAACCAGCCCTCGGCGTTCTGCCCCTGCGCGAAGGTGCGGATCATGCGCGCCGGCTGCCGAGTCTCGCCGAAGGCGTAATAGGAACCGAGTTTCGCGTGGTCGAGGTCGCCGGCGTATTGCTGGCGCTCGCGCACCATGTTGTCGACGAGCGTCTCCTGGCAGGTGATGCGGTGAGTGGCGAGGCTCGCCCGCACGGCGCGCGCGACCGCTTCGTCGGAGCAGTCGAACTCGGGCTCGCGGGGCCAGCGGTAGTTGCGCTCGCGCACGCCCGCTTCCAGGATCTCCACTCCCTCCCGCGCCCCGCGCACGAGCACCTGCATCCAGCGGAAACACTCGTACTCGAAGGCCTCGTATCCGGTGACGCCTTCGCGGCACCGGACGCGCAGCCACTGGCCGTAGCGCGGCGGAATGCGTAAAAACAATTTCCCCGGAACCTGTTTTTCGCAGAAGAGCAGCTCCACCACCGTCCCGGCGGGCGCGCGCACCTTCACGAACGGATGGCCGAGCAGCTCGCGGCCGAAATCGTAGGTCACGGCGATCGACCGCGCGCCCGGCGCAGGGAGCCGGTGAGGAAAGAGGGCTTCCGGGGCGCGCAACGCGGCATCCTCGCGCTCTTCGAAAGCGCCGGCGGGGAAGCACTCGAAGTATTCATCCGGATCCACCTTCCACTCGATCCATCCCGCCGAGGGAGACGACCGCGGTTTCGCGTGCGATTCCACGACCGGAGGGATGGAGCGCACTTGCAGGACCCAGTCTTCGCGCCAACCCTCGCGGCCGACTTCGCGCAGGGAAGGACGGCCGGGAGGGGCGGGCTCCACGGCAGCGGGTTTCCATCCGGAGTCATCGAAATCCGCGAGCTGCCAGCCGAGGGGTTCGCGCCGCGCGTCGAATTCCTCTTGCAGCGCGCGCAGGAACCATCTTTGATAGCCGCCTTGCCGCCACGCCCGGGGCCGAAGAGTCTTCCAACCCGGGTCTGTGGCGAGCCCGAGCGCGCCGCATTGGAAGAGGAACCCCTTCCCTTCCCCGCTGCCCGCGGGCGCCGGCGCCGGATACGTCCCGTCGCCCGTGCCGAAGGCGCACACGAGCGCGGCGATGACATTGCGTCCCGGCCGCAGCCAGGGCGCGAGATCCACGGGATCCACGTCCCAATAGCGCGGGTCGCAGGGCGCCGGGCCGCGCTGCACGAACTGCCCGTTCACCCAAAGCTTGTAGCGTGAGAACGCGGAGACCCACGCGAGCGCTTCGCGCGGCGGTTCGGCCAGATCGAAGGAGCGGCGGAACATCACGAACGTGTTCTGCAGCGTCCGCCGCTCCGGATACCAGATCCACCGCGCCTTCCACTCCGGTGCCTGGACTGGAGGGGCGTGAAAGGCTCTCAACGCGGGTGCGGCGGCGGATGCCTGAAAGAGGGTTCTGCGGGTCATGGGCATGGCGGGTGCGGGCCGCGGCGCGGCTCTCCCGCAAGCTACCACAGCCGTGGCAGCTCAGCTCTGGCGCGCGACGCTTTCGAGCAGTTCTTCCGGGCTGACAACCGCGGTGCCGAGCTTGCCGACGGCGACGCCGCTGGCGTGGTTGGCGAGTTCGGCAGCTTCGCGGGGGGCGGCACCGGAGGCGAGGGCGAGGGTAAAGACGGCGATGGCGGTGTCGCCGGCGCCGGAGACGTCGAAGACTTCGCGGGCTCGGGTGGGCGTGTGATAGGGCTCGCCGCCGCGCTCGACGAGCAGCATGCCGTGCTCGCCCATCGTGATCAGCACCATCTGCACGTCCCACCGCTCGAGCAGGCGCGCGGCGGTTTCTTCGGGCGGGGCGTCCGGGGCGACGCCGGCGGCGGCGCGCGCCTCGCGCAGGTTGGGCTTCACGGCGGTGACACCGTGCCAGGGGAGCGGGTTGAAGGGACTGGGATCGACGGTGACGATGCGTCCTGCGGCGAGACGGATGATGCCCGTGGCGGCAGCTTCGGTGAGGAAGCCCTTGGCGTAGTCGGAGAAGATGACGGCGCTCCAGCCATCGCTGTGCGCGGCGAGGCGGGCGAGGAGCTGCGCCAGGTGGTCGTCCGGCATGCGGCGGCGCTGTTCGCGGTCGATGCGCACCACCTGCTGATGACGGGCGATGACACGGGTCTTGACGATGGTGGGCGATCCGGGCGAGACGAGGAGAGCGGAATGGTCGATGGCGGACTCTTCGAGCAGCGCGGCGAGCTTCTCGCCAGCCGGGTCGGCGCCGCGCACGCCGGCGATGCTGGAGGGCGCGCCCATGCCGCGCAGGTTGCGCGCCACGTTGGCGGCGCCGCCGGCGAAGAACGTCTCGCCGGTGACTTCGACGACAGGCACGGGCGCTTCTGGGGAGATGCGGCTCACGTCGCCCCAGACGAACTCGTCCAACATGACATCGCCCGCCACCAGGATGTGCTGGCGGGAGAACCGTGCGACGATCTCTTCCGCGCGCTTCAATTGCATGGTTCAGCCTACAGGAGTGTAGCAAACGGGCGGCGGCGGCTTCACAATTCTGGCCATGCGTGTTTCGGATAGCGGCGCATCAGTTCGCGGCGCACCTGTGGGTAGAGCCGCTCCCAGAAGCCCTTGAGGTCCTGAGTGACTTGCACGGGACGGTGGTTGGGCGCGAGCAGGTGGACGACCAGCGGAGTGCCCGCTGCGCCGATGCGCGGCGTCTCGGTCATGCCGAAGAAGTCCTGCAAACGCGAGGCGACGTAGGGCGGCGCGCCGTCGGGATAGTGGATGCGCGTGCGGCGTCCGGAGGGGAGGGCGAGCCACTCCGGGGCGAGTCTTTCGAGCCGCGCCCATGCTTCGCCGAGTTCGGCGCGCAAGGCTAGCTGGAAGCCGCCCTGCGACGCGGCGCGGCGCAGCTCGTCAAACGATCTCAGACCAGCGCACAGGCGCGCCAGGATTTGTTCCAGCGGCGACAGTTCAAGCCCGGCGAAGTGGATGCGGTTGCGCAGCCGCTGCCATTCTTCGGAATCGACGAACCGCTCGATGCCGGCTTCGGCAGCTTTGCGGGCGAGAAGCGCGGCGGCTTCTTCGGGATCCGGTTCGTGCCGGCGGGACTCATCCACGACGAGCTGGTCATAATACAGGCGCCAGACCTCTTCGACGCGTTCGGCGTCGCGGTTCCATTCGATGCGTGTCTCCTCGCGCAGGCGGTCCGGGAAGACGTCGAGGAGAAGTTCGGGCTCGATCGCCACGGCGCTGCGCACGACGGGCAGGCCGCGCTCGGGGCGCTCTTCGGTTTCGAGCGCGACGAGGAACTCCGCGGTTTCGAGACCCGCATCTCTCGCGAGCGCGGCGGAAGAGCCGTTGGAGAGCAACAGCTCGTTGCCGCGGCGGCGGCGGGCGACGCGGTCGGGGAACGCGCGCAGCACGCACTCTTCAAGAGGCGCCCGCGCTTGCGGGCGCGTGAGCGAGCGCAGTTGCCGTTCGATCTGCGGCGCCTGAGCGGGGTGCGCGGCGGAGAGCGAGGCGGCGAGACGGCAGGCAGGGGCGCCGCCGCGTTCGACGAGCGCCGCGAGCCGCGGGTGAAGGGGCAGTTGCGCGAGGCGGCGGCCGAAGTCCGTGAGGCGTCCCTGCGCGTCGAGCGCGCCGAGGCGGGCGAGAAGCTCTTCGGCGGCGTTGAGGGCGTCTTCGGGCGGCGGGGTGAGCCATTCGAGCTCGCGCGGATCGGAGACGCCGGCGGCGTGCAGGTGGAGGCAAAGCTGCGCGAGCTCGCGGCGGAGGATTTCGGGCGGCTCGTGCTCGGGACGGCGGAGGAAGTCCTCCTGCGGGTAGAGGCGCACGGCGAGTCCCGGGGCGGTGCGGGCGGCGCGCCCGGCGCGCTGGGTGGCGGAGGCGCGGCTGATGCGGCGCAGCTCGAGGCGGGGCAATCCGCTCCAGGGGGAGTCCGAGGGGATGCGCGCGAAGCCTGAATCGACGACGGCGCGCACGCCGGGGATGGTGACGCTGGATTCGGCGATGTTGGTGGAGAGCACGACGCGGCGCCGCGCGCCGGGGGTGACGGCGCGTTCCTGCTCCTCGGGGGGCAGGTCGCCGTGGAGGGGGAGAATGTCAGCCTCTTGCGCGATGCGACGGCGGCGGAGCAGATCGCCGCAGCGGCGGATCTCGGCGGCGCCGGGGAGGAAAACAAGAATGTCGCCTTCTGTTTCGGCGAAGGAATTCTCGACGGTCTCCCGCACCTGCTCTTCGAGCGGCTGCGCCGAGTGCGGCGTGTAGCGGAGGTCGAGCGGGAAGAGGCGGCCCTCGCTGCGGAGGACGGGGCAGGCGCCGAGGAACCCGGCGACGGCGGGGCCCTCGAGGGTGGCCGACATCACGACGAGCCGCAGATCGGGCCGCGCGGTCAGCTGGAGCCGCCGCAGCAGCGCGAGGGCGAGATCGCCTTCGAGGTGGCGCTCGTGGAACTCGTCGAGGACGACAGCGGAGACGCCTTCGAGGAGTGGTTCGGAGAGCAGCCGCCGCGCGAGCAGTCCTTCGGTGAGATAGAGGAGCCGCGTGGAAGGGCCGGCGCATTTCTGGAAGCGGACCTGCCAGCCGATGGTTTCGCCGGCGCGCTCGCCGCGTTCGGCGGCGGCGCGCTGGGCAGCGAGGCGGGCGGCGAGGCGGCGCGGCTCGAGCACGAGGACCTGACCGGGGACGATTTCGAGCAGCGCGGGCGGCACGCGGGTGGTCTTGCCGGCGCCGGGCGGGGCTTCGAGCACGAGGCACGAGCCCGTGCGCAGCGCGGCGAGGACACCGGGGAGGATCGCGTCAACGGGGAGCCGCTCCACATATACACTGTAGCTATGCCAGTCACAGTCCAACCGCCCGCGCGGCTTCTGTTCGGCCCCGGCCCGTCGCCGGTGCATCCGAGGATTTACGAGGCGATGAGCCGCCCGATTGTCGGCCATCTGGATCCGTATTTTTTCCAGATCAACGAGGAAATCCGGGCCGGATTGAACGCCTGTTTCGGAACAAAGAACGAATTTACGATGGTGATTTCCGGCACCGGGAGCGCCGGCATGGAGTGCGCGGTGGCGAACTTCGTCGAGCCCGGCTCCACGGTGGCGGTGTTCGCCAACGGGTACTTCAGCGACCGGATCACGGAGATGGCGCGGCGGCAGGGGGCGCGCATCGAGCGGCTGGAGAAGCCGTGGGGGCAGATCTATACGGACGCCGAGGCGCGCGAGTTCCTGAACGCCGTGCGCCCGCAGGTGGCGGCTTTCGTGCACGCGGAGACGAGCACGGGGGCGCACCAGCCGCCGGATGGAATCTGCCGCGCGGCGCACGAGGCTGGAGCGCTGGTGATCGCCGACTGCGTGACGAGCCTCGGGGGGATGCCGGTGCGCGTGGACGAGGCGGGGATCGACATCGCCTACAGCGGCACGCAGAAGGCGCTGGGCTGCCCGCCGGGGCTCGCGCCGATCACCTGCTCGCCGCGCGCGGTGGAGTATTTGCGGCAGCGGAAATCCGCGCCGGCGACGTGGTATCTGGATCTGAAATTGCTGCTGGAATATTACGAAAGCGCGCACCGTTATCACCACACGGCGCCGATTTCGATGTTCTACGCGCTGAGGGAGGCGCTGGCGGTGATCGAGGAGGAAGGGACCGAGAACCGCTGGGCGCGCCACCGGCGGAACCATGAACGGTTCGTGGCGGGGCTCGCCGAATTGGGCGTGCGGATGCACGTGCGGGAGGGCGAGCGGCTGTGGACGCTGAACACGCCGTGCGTTCCGGAGGGAGTGGACGACGCCGCGGTGCGGAAGCGGCTGATGGAGACGCGCGGCATCGAGATCGCCGGGGGCTTCGGGCCGTTGGCCGGAAAGGTGTTCCGGATCGGCACGATGGGCTATGGATCGACGGAGGAGAACGTGGATCTGCTCCTGGAGGCGCTGCGGGAAGCGCTGGGGCGGTGAGCCCCCGACGGGGGAAGCCCTGAGAGGGCGGCGAGGCGAAGTTGAACGGGACGGCGCGCGCAGCAGGGCGGCGCGGGTGTGGCACGATGGCGGGGTGATGCGTGCTGGAGCCGGATCAGGACGGCTGTGGGCGGCCCTGGCGCTGCCGGTGCTGCTGGCGGCGTTTCATTGGGAGCTGCTGGTGGGTCCGCGCGCGGTGTGGTTCGGCTCCGACGACAACGCGTTTCAGGTGCTGCCATGGCTGGAGGTGCAGGCGCGGGCTTGGCGCGCGGGGCGGGCGCCGTTGTGGGATCCGCATCAGTGGATCGGGCAGCCGCTGCTGGGGCAGGCGCAGCCCGCTGTGGCTTCGCCGCTGAACTGGCTGCTGGGAACGAAGCCTGCGGGCGCGGCGGGGTGGCTGTGGCTGAACGTCTACTTTCTGCTGATCCGCTGGGTTGGGGCGGGCGGGATGTACCGGCTGGCGCGGGGGCTGGGCTGCGGACGCGCGGCGTCCGTGGCGGCGGGTTTCGTCTACGGCACGGCGGGCTGGTTCGCTTTCAGCCTGCGCCCGCAGATGGCGATGGGGGCGATGTGGGCGCCATGGATGTTGCGGCACCTGTTGCGGGCGATGGAAGAAGGGGCGGGCGGGAGCTGGCACGGCTTGCGGGAATGGGCCTCGGCACTCTCCGGCCCGATGGCGCGGCATGCGGTGATCGGCGGCTTCTTCTTGGGGCTGTGCTGGCTGGGCGGGCACCATCAGGCGCCGCTGTATCTGACGCTGGCTTGCGCGGTGGCATGGCTGGGCTTCTCGATCCGTGATCCGCGCCGCATTGCCGGGGCGTTCCTGTTCTTCGCGGTTGCCGCGGCGGCGGGCGCGCCGCAGATTCTGCCAACGATGGAGTACGGGCGGCGCGCGGTGCGGTGGGTGGGGCTGGAGGCGCCCATCGGATGGCAGGAGAAGATTCCGCTGGAGATTCATGCGCGCTACAGTCTGGCACCCTCCGAACTCGCCGCGCTGGCTTGGCCAGGATTTCAAGGAAAGCTGGAAGTTTTTCACGGCAGCCTGCTGTTTGCTTTTGTCCTGGCGGCTGTATGGAGCGCGCGGAGGAAGGCATTTTGGCTGCTGGCAGCGATGGCGGCAGCGGGAATCTGGGTGGCGATGGGTCCGGAGTGGGGACTGCACCGGTGGCTGTATGTGGCGGTGCCGCACTTCGACAAGGCGCGGATGCCGGCGGCGGCTCTGGTGTTGGCGAGCGTGGCGTTGCCGGCGCTGGCGGCTTTGGGCATGGAGAGGCTTTCGCGCTGTGCCGGGCGGGAACTGTGGCGGGCGGCGCTGGCGGCTGTGCTGTTTGTGTTTGCGTCTGGCACGGCGTATGCGGCTTGGCGGGGCGGCGCGGGCGGGGATCTCCGCTGGCGCAGCGCGGCGGGCGCGGCGGTTGCGGCGGTGCTGATCCGGATGCCGGGAAACCGGCGGGCGCCGGGCTGGGTGCTCGCCGGCGCGCTTGCGGCGGTGGTTGCCGTGGAGGCGAGGCCGCTTTACCGTCCGGTGCTCGATCGAATGGAGGGCGGGCAGGCGCCGCGAAACGTGCGGCTGCTGGAGGCACATGGAGACGTGGCGGAATTCCTGCGGCGGCAGGGCAGCCTGTGGCGGGCGGAGATCGACGACGGCGACGTGCCGTACAACTTCGGCGGCTGGCACGGCGTGCTGCAAGTCCACGGATATCTGGCGAGTGCAACCGAAAACATCTACCGCCACGAGATGCATACGCCGCAGGCGAAGCGGCTGTTCGCGGCGCGGTACCGCGTGGCGCGGGCGCCGTCGGAGACGCACAGGAAGCTGGTGTTTGCGGGCGCGGCGGGAGTGAACGTCTATGAGTGGGATGGCGGGCTGCCGCGCGTGTTCACCGTGCATGAAGCGAAGGGGCTGGCAGACAGGCGCCACGCGGCGGGGGCGCTGGCGGCGCTGGGGGAGCGAATCGGAGAACAAACATTTCTGCCCGGTCCTGTTCCGGAGCTGGAGCGGTGCGCGGGGCGGGACGAGGCGCGGATCGTGGAATCGTCGGAGAACCGCGTGGTGGTGGAGGCGCGGCTCGCCTGCCGCGGGATGGTGATCCTTTCCGACACGTGGTATCCCGGGTGGCGCGCGCGGGTGGACGGGCGGCGCGAGCGGATCCACGAAGCCTATGCGGCGGTGCGTGGCGTCGTGGCGGAGGCCGGCGCGCACCGGATCGAATTCCGCTACATGCCCGGCAACGTGCTGGCGGGAGCGGGGCTGCTGGTGCTGGCCGGGTGCGCGGCAGCCGCCTGCGCACGGCGGCGCGGGCTACACTGGTGAGCACGATGGGTTCCGCGGCCCCTTCCCTGCCCGAGGTGCACTCGTCGGTGGAGACGGCGCACCCGCGGCTTTGGAAGCGGATGTTCGCGTTTGCCGGACCGGCGTATCTGGTGAGCGTCGGATACATGGATCCGGGCAACTGGGCGACGGACATCGAGGCGGGCTCGCGGTTCGGCTACAGGCTGCTGTGGGTGCTGGTGGTTTCCAACCTGCTGGCGATCCTCTTGCAGACGCTGAGCGCACGGCTGGGCATTGTGACCGGGCGCGACCTGGCGCAGGCGTGCCGCGAGGCCTATCCGCGTCCGGTGAGCTACGCGTTGTGGGTGCTGGCGGAGATCGCCATCGCCGCCTGCGACCTGGCGGAACTTCTGGGCGCGGCGATCGGGCTGCACCTGCTGTTCGGACTGCCGCTGCTCGCCGGGGTGGCGGTCACGGCGGCCGACACGTTGCTGATCCTGTGGTTCGGGCGGTTCGGCATCCGGCTGATCGAATCGATCATTCTCGGTTTCATCACGGTGATTGCGGGCTGCTTTGTGCTGGAGATCGTGCTGGCGCGGCCGGTTTGGGGCGAGGTGGCGCGGGGGCTGGTGCCGCAGCTGGATTCGGCCAGCCTGTATGTGGCGGTGGCGATGCTGGGCGCGACGGTGATGCCGCACAACCTCTATCTGCACTCTTCGCTGGTGCAGACGAGGTCGTTCGGAGCGGACGTGGGATCGAGGCGGGCGGCGTGCCGGTTCAACCTGGTGGATTCGGTGATTGCTTTGAACGGCGCGCTGCTGGTGAATGCGGCGATCCTGATTCTGGCAGCGTCGACGTTTTTCCATCGGGGCATGAAGGTGACCGAACTCGGGCAGGCGCACGCGATGCTGACGCCGCTGCTGGGGACGACGCTCGCCGGGGCGGCATTTGCGCTGGCGCTGCTGTTTGCGGGGCAGTCGTCGACGATCACGGGGACGATGGCAGGCCAGATCGTGATGGAAGGGTTCCTGAATTTCCGTATGCGCCCGTGGTTGAGGAGGCTGGTGACGCGAGGGGTGGCTGTGTTGCCGGCGGCGCTGACCATTCAGTATGCGGGCGATCAGGGCGCCTACCGGCTGTTGATCCTGAGCCAGGTGATCCTGAGCCTGCAACTGCCGTTTGCGATCATTCCGCTGGTGCGCTTCACGGGCGATCGGCGGCGGATGGGCCCGCTGGTGAATCCGGAGTGGCTGAAGGCGCTGGGCTATGGCGCGGCGGCGCTGATTGTGGGGTTAAACCTGTGGCTGGCTTGGACGGAGCTGGAGGGGCTGCCATGGTGGGCGTCGGCGTCGCTGACGGCACCGCTGCTGGGGCTGCTGGGGTATGTGACGGTGGCGCGGCCGGGGGACGGAGCAGCGGCTGTCATGCCAGAGGCGGGCGAACTGGTCTTCGCCGAGCCGGTGTACAAGCGCATCCTGGTGCCGGTGGACCATTCGGCGCTGGACCGGGTGGCTCTGGCGCACGCGGTAGCGCTCGGCAAGCCGCACGGGGCGGTGATCCACCTGCTGCACGTCGAGGAGGGAGTTGCCAGCCAGGTGTACGGGGAGGCGGCGCAGACGGCAGAGATCGAGATGGGAAGGCGTTATTTCGAGGACCTGGCCGAAGCCGTGCGCCGCGCGGGCCTCGAAGCAGAGCTGGAAGTTTTGCACGGCAAGGAAGTGAAAACATTGATTATCCAGCGGGCGCACGCCTTGCAGCCGGATCTGATCGTGATGGGTGCGCACGGGCACCGCGGGCTGATGGATCTGGTGTTTGGGGCGACGATCAACGAGGTGCGGCACGGGGTGGACGTGCCCGTGCTGGTGGTGCGGATGCCGGCTTGAAACGGGAGCGGCCTCCTGAAATGGGACAGATGGGGTGGCGGATGTGTCAGAGCGACGCAGGCGGGTTTGGCGGAAGACGCGCCAAGCTGTTGATTTGAAAGACCGGTGGGATTGGAGCCGGACGTGCTCACAATCAAGGCGGGATAGTGCCATGCGTCCACTATTCATGATTCTCGTGCTGGCAGCCGCGTCGGTTGGGGCGACGACGCTCGAGAAGCTGACCGTGGAGGAGATGGCGCAGAAGGCGACGGCGGTGGTGAGGGCGCGCGCGACGGGTTCGGCATCGGTGCAGCGGGGATCGATGATCTACACGGTTTACCAGCTGCAAGTGTCCGAAGTGCTGAAGGGCACGCTGCCGCCGGGCGCGGCGGAGGTGTACGTGCCCGGCGGGACGTACGGGCGCTTCCGACAAAGCATTGCCGGCTCGCCGACACTTGTGCCGGGCGTGGAGTATGTGCTGTTCCTGTGGGCAAGTCCGCGGGGGCTGGTGCACGTGATCGGGCTCAGCCAGGGGGTTTTTGAGATCAAGTCGAGCGCGGGCCGGACGCTTTTGGTGCGGGGCAAGGTGGAGGCGGAGTTCGTGGACCGGACCGGGCGCGCGGTGGAGGACAGCGGCATTCAACTGTCGCTTGAGAATTTGCGGGAAACCATCGCGCGCGCCGCGTCGCAGGGAGGGAGGCAATGAGGCTGCGGCTGGCAGCTTTGAGCTTCCTGCTGGGCGCGAGTCCTTCGCTCGCGTACTATCACTTTGTCCGGTACACGGGCTCCACGCCGCCTTTTACTCCCGTTTATGACCGGTTCGACATGCGCGCGCTGCCGGGCAAGACAGTGCCGTATTTCATCTCGCTGAACGGGCCGCTGCAACTGGCGGAGGGGGATTCCGAGACGGCGCTGATCAGCCAGATCCGCGCTGCCGCCGATGTCTGGAACACGGTGCCCACATCGGAGATCCGGCTGGCGTTTGGCGGATTCCGCGGAAACGGGAACGGAATGGGCGGACCGTACATCCAGGTGGAGTTTACTGATGAGCTGCCGCCCGGGGTGATTGCGCAGGGCGGGCCCGTTACACGTCTGGACCCGGTGGATGGGCCGGAGGGGATGTTCACCCCGATTTCACACTCCGTTCTGCGCCTGCCCCGAAATTTGGCATCGCGGCCGAGTTGGAGCGAGCGGCTGTTCCTGACACTGGTGCATGAGTTCGGTCACACCTTGGGCCTGCAGCACACCTGGACTTCCAGCGTGATGTCCACGGAGATTACAAGAGCGACGACGAAGGCGCGCCCGCTGGGGAAGGACGACATTGCGGGACTGTCGATCCTGTATCCGACGACGGAGTTCAGGAAATCGACGGCCGCGATCAGCGGCCGGGTGACGATGAATGGGCAGGGGGTGGCCCTGGCCTCGGTGGTGGCGCTGGCGGCGGGCCGCGATGCGGTGAGCACGCTGACGGCACCCGATGGCACGTACCGGCTGGCCGGCTTGCCGCCGGGCACTTATTACCTCTACGTGCATCCCTTGCCGCCGGCCATTGGCGGGGAGCCGCAGCCGGTGAATCTGGAACTGCCGGTGGGTCCGGAGGGGGCGATTCTGCCGGGACCCGCATTTGATGTGGCCTTTTATGGCGGACCCGCGCCGGGCACTCCGTTGATGCTGGAGGCGGGCGCATCTGCTGAAGGAGTGGACGTGGCAGTCAGCCCGCGCACGTCCGTGACGCTGCACTCCGTGCAGACGTATTCCTTCCTTGGGCAGAACGTACTAAAGCCGGCCACGGTGCATTTGACCAGCGGCATTGGCACCGCCGTGTTCACGGGCTACGGGGCCACGGCCGTCACCCCCGGCTTCTCGTTGAGCTTTCTCGCCGGGCCAGAAACGATCATCGAAGGCAGCCTCCGCCCCTATCCGTATGGCGCCGGCTACCTGATGGCGGACGTCTCCATCTCGCCGTTTTCCGGAGAGGGGCCGCGGCACCTGCTGTTGCGGACCCCAGGTGAATCTTACGTACTGCCATCCGGCATCGTCGTGAAGCGGGAGCCGCCCCCGTCTCTGAATTCGATCGCGGCAGGAGACGGGGGCACGCTGGTTGTGGAGGGCGGCAGCCTCTCTGCGGACACAGCCGTGTGGGTGGATGGCGTGCAGGCGAAAACCCGTTACGAAGACGGCCGGCTGATCATTTCGCCCCCGCCTGCGCCACAAGGGCACCGCGGGGTGCTGGCGGCGTTCAACCGGGACGGGCAGAGCTCGCTGTTCGTCCATGGCAACGCGTCGCCACTTTACGCCTATGAGGGTGCTCCCGAGCCTGTGGTGAAAGTCGATTCTGCGCAAATCCCCGCCGGCGCGGAAATGGTGATCCCCATTACCGGCGCTGGCGTGGACTTTGGGGATTGGACTCCGTCGCTCGGCACTGGCACCAGCGATGTGGCGGTGAGGAAAGTGTGGGCCACGGGTGCAGAGACGGCGCTGGCGTGGCTGTCGGCCCGTGAAGGCGCCGCTCCGGTAGTGACGCCGTTCACGGCGACGGTCGGCCTGCTGGCTGTGAACCTTCCGTCCACGCTGACAGTTCTCCCATCCAATGGTGTGCCGTTTGTACGCATGTCCGCAATGGGAGGACAGTATCTTTACCCGGGAGCGGCAGCCGTCGTACCGGTAGCCTCTATTCCCGCAGACGCGACCGCCGCCAACGTTGAGGCTCTCATTGGCGGTATCCCCGCCGCCGTTCTGCAAGTCTCTGAAGGAAGCGTGACCGTTCAGGTTCCGCCGCAACTGATGCCGGGCGTCTCTGTCTTGCAGCTGACTTTGGCCGGCGTGCAGGCGCTGCCCGCTGCGGTGGAGGTCGGCCCTGTGCCGCCGATCGTACTTTACGCCCGCCAGTTGAATGGAGCAGCGGTGAGCGCAGCGAATCCGGCGCTTGCTGACGGGACCGTGATTCTTGCAGTCGGCAGGCTTGCGGGAACGGGCACGGTGGCTATCGACCGAGTTCGCGTGGTTTCCGGAGGCGTGGAACACACAGTTGTCTCCGTCACCGAGAACTCCGAAATCCCAGGCACGCATCTGGTCGAGGTCCGGCTGGCTAAGGCGGAGGCATCTGACGGCACGCTGGGTCTGACGGTGGTGGCGAACGGAATCCGGTCCCTGGTGCCTTTCCTGATCCCGTACCAGCTCTAGGCCGCCGGCCGGGCGATCCGCCAACCCCATGGCGGCCGGTGTATGCTCGTGTTCGAGGTGGGTGCGCGTGAGGGGCCTGTTCGCCGGCTTGGGATTTCTGGCTGCCGCGTCTCTGACGCTGCCTTCAGCCAGGCGGCCGGACTCGCCTGTACCAGCGGGCAGAATCTTGATCGAATATCCGGAAGAGGGCACGGTCTTCCCGCCTGATTTCGCGCCGCCCATGTTTCTCTGGCGTGAGTTGCCCGAGACTTCCGACAGCTGGCAGGTGCGGATTGAATTCGAGGGTGATGCTTTTCCACTCACAGTGGCCGTTGCCGGAGAGCCTTTGCAACCGGGCCCGATCGACCCTGCCGCCGTGGGGCCCACCAACCGGTTGCCCGAGCTCGCGCCCGAGGATCGCTTCATCCGCACGTGGAGGCCGGACGACGCCACTTGGCGGCGGATTCGAGAGGGGACGGTGGAGCGGTGGGCAACGCTCAATTTCACAGGCCTGCGACGCGGACAGCCAGTGAGCGCCGGGGCGGTGCGCGTCCGCACGTCAAAGGATCCTGTCGGCGCGCCCATCTTTTTTCGCGACGTACCGCTGATGCCGTCGGAGACCGAAAAGGGGGTCATCAAGCCTCTGGCGCCGAAGCTGCTGCCGCTGGTCCGCTGGCGGTTGCGCTACGTCGACGAACTTTCCAGCCGGGTGGTACTTGAGCGGCTTCACACGTGCGCCAACTGCCATTCGTTCTCCGCCGACGGGCGCACGCTGGGAATGGACTTTGACGGACCGCACAATGACAAGGGGCTCTATGCGATCGTCCCCGTGCATCCGCGCACTGTCATCCGCCAGGAGAACGTGATCTCCTGGAAACGGTTCCGCGGCCAGATGGAGCGCGAAAAGCGGATCGGCTTCATGAGCCAGGTGTCGCCTGACGGGCGGTATGTGGTCACCGCCACGCAGGTGCAATACTACGTCGCCAATTTCAAGGACTACCGGTTCCTCCAGGTCTTTTATCCGACGCGCGGCATCCTGGCGTTCTATGACCGCACCGAGGGAGTCATCCGCCCGCTGCCGGGCGCCGACGATCCCGCCTTTGTGCACTCCAACGCCGTCTGGAGCCCTGACGGGAGCTACCTGGTATTCGTGCGGGCCCCTGCTACTGACCCCTATCCCGAGGGGCGCAAGCTGGCGGAGTATCCGAACGATCCAAACGAAGTTCAGATCCGCTATGACCTCTGGAGGATTCCCTTCAACGGAGGCAAAGGCGGGCGCGCGGAGCCGGTTCGCGGCGCTTCGCGCAATGGCATGAGCAACAGCTTTCCGAGGATCTCACCCGACGGCAAGTGGATCGTCTTCGTCAAATGCCGGAACGGGCAGTTGATGCGGCCAGACGGGGAACTGTGGATCGTGCCCGCGGCCGGCGGCGAGGCGCGACGCATGCGATGCAACACGCGCCTGATGAACTCCTGGCACAGCTTCTCGCCCAACGGGCGCTGGATGGTGTTCTCCTCGAAGAGCCGCTCGCCCTATACACAGATGTTTCTCACGCACATTGACGAGCAGGGGAACGACAGCCCCGCCGTGCTGATCGAGAACGCAACCGAATCCAACCGGGCTGTCAACATCCCGGAGTTCGTAAACATCCCCAAAGGCGGACTGGAAAAGATCGACGCGCCGGCGGCGGAGTTCTACCGCCTGTATGACCTCGCTTACGAACTGGGCGAGAAGGGAGACGCGGAAGGGTCGATCCGCGTATGGCGCGAGGCGCTCCACCTGGAACCGGATGAAGCAAAGGCACACAACAACCTCGGGGGGCTGCTCCTGCGAGCGGGACGGCTCGACGAGGCGGAGGAGCACCTGCGCGCCGCCCTGCGCGCCGACGAATCCTTGTCCAACGCACGCAGCAATCTGGGCCTGCTGCTGATGCAGCGGCAGCGCTGGAGCGAGGCGCGGCGCGAGCTGGAAAGGGCGCTGGAACTCAACCCGGATTCGGCCGAAGCGCGCGTGAACCTCGGAGGCGTGCTGCTGGTGGAGGGGCGGCATGGCGACGCGGCGGCGCAGCTGCGGAAAGCGCTGGCGCTCGAGCCGTGGCGGACAGCAGTGATGGTGAATCTCGCGTGGATTCTCGCCACCTGCCCGGACGGCAAGGTGCGACACGCCCAGGAGGCTGTGATTCTGGCCGAGCGCGCCGCCGCGCTCACCCGTCGCCGGGACGTGGCGGCTCTGGACGCGCTGGCCGCCGCCTACGCCGAGGAGGGTCGCTTTGACAGCGCCATCAACACGGCCGAAGAGGCCTGGCGATTGGCGCGCGAGTCGGGCCTTGACTGGGCAGACGAGATCCGCGAGCGGATCGCGCTTTACCGCCAGGGGAGGCCGTACCGGGCGCCACGGTAAGCTGCGCCCGGCTCAGGCGCTGAAAGCCCGGTCGAGGCGCCGCACGGTGTCGTCCACCTCGGCTTCGCTGAGCATGCCGATGGTGACGGCATCCACCAGCCCGTTGCCGAAGACGAACCGCAGCGACTTGTCGCGTTCTTCCGGAGCGTTGATTCGTCCGGCGCCGAAGATCTTCATTCCGATGATTCCCTTCCCTGCCGCCTTGGCCTGCTTCAGGTACGGGACCACCTCCTCGACCGACGCATCCATGTGCGCGGCCTTGCCCACATGGTTGATCCGCGCCAGGATCACATCCACCCAGGGCGAGGAGCAGGCGATCTTCAGGGCGCCGAAGTCGTGGCAGCTGACGCCCACGGCTTTCACGATGCCCTTGGCCTTCAACTCGTTCAGCTCGTCCATGCCGCGGGCGAAGTCCTGCGTCCAGCGGTCGTCCATCATGCAGTGCAGCAGCACCACATCAAGGAAATCGCTGTTCAATTCCTTGCGAAAGCGGTCGATTTCCGCCCTGGCGCCGCCGGAGTAAGCATTCCAATACTCGGTTCGTGGCCAGATTTTTGTGAGCAGGGAGTATTTTTCGCGCGGCACGCCCTCCAGCGCCCGGCGCAGATAGGGGTGCGAACCGTAGAGATCGGCTGTGTCCATGAAGGTCACGCCGAGGTCGAGGTCGTGGCGCACCAGCGAAGTGAAGGCCCGGGTGCCGATGCGGGTGTGCTCGCTGGAACGCCCGCTGCCGTTGAAGCCGGTGCCTTGGGCGAGCCTGGTCACGCGGACGCCCGTCTTGCCGAGCGTCACCAGCTCCGCCGCCCGGGAGGGCGCGGAGGCACCGGCGGCGGCTGGCGCGGCTGCCGCGGCGCCACCCAGAAAGGCGGCAAAGTGCCTGCGGCTGACTCGGCCGGGGGCAACATTTTTCTCGTTGCGAGAATCGTTCATCGGTTCGGCTCCCTCTGTATGGACTTACGGCGCGGCCTTGTGCGTGCGTGTGGCTCCATCTTATCAGGGTTCGGGCCGGGCTGCGGACTGGCGCAGTGTACGGCCTACTCGGGATTGATGTAGAACTCGTACCAGAGCGTAGCGCCGGTTTCGCCGATCCGGAAGCGCGCCCTGCCCTCGAAGTCCTCCACGGGCACTTCCGCCACGCGGTTGCCGCTTTCGTCGAGCGCCCAGACGACGACCCGCCAGGGCGCGACGGGGAGGGTGATCGTAGCAGGGATCACTTCGATGAGGGCGGGCGCGCGCCCCCAGTTTCTCCCGACCGAGTTGCGCCGTTCGTCCTTCCAGCGCTGATCCGTGTTTTCGTGGTCGCCGGTGGCGACGATGACGCCCCACGCCTCTCCACTGCCCGTGAGCGATTCGCCTTCACGCGCCGTCATGGCGATGGTCGACCAGCCTTGCCGCGTGACGTCCGGCTCGATGATGACGCCGTCGAGGTCGAAGACGCGGCCGTCGGAGAAGCCCACCACGGCTTTTGTGGCCGGCGTGTTCACCGTCAGCACGCCTTGTCCGGCTTGCTCGAGGCTCCACACGAGTTGTCCGGTGTCGGAGGCGTAGACGGGCCCGGGAGGCGCTTCCGGCACCTCAGTTTCGCCTTCCGCCTCCTCTCCCACCGAGAGCGACACGCGCGAAACCAGGCCGAGCGTGGCGGGCACGCCGAGGCTCGATCCGTCGGCGATGCGCCATGGGCCTCCGTGGGCAACGATGGCCGCCGCTTCAGTGTCCGGGTCGAACCGGAAGACGTACTCCCGAGCCGCCGGAGAGACGTCGCCGCGGCGGAACAGCGAAGCTGCAATCAGGGAATTCGCAAGCTTGCCCGGATTGCCGGCGGTATCGAAGAATCCGGTGACATATTCGTCCGTGCCAGTGGGATATTCGAAGAACCAGATGCCGTCCCAGTCCTGTAATGCCCCATAGGCGGCCACGAAAACCGGCATTTCCGTGGAATAGGTGTTGGGCGAAGGATGCTGGTATTCGGTCACATTGTGGGGCTTTCCCTTCACTCGCTGCCGCGCGATGCCGGCAAGAGTGGAGCCGGCGGGGCTGTTGACCATCGACACGTTCTCCACCGTCCAGTTGTCCGGGCTCCAGTCCTGTCCCGACGGGAACTGCGGATGCTGCCAGTAGGCGTGGGAGTCGATGGCGTCCATGCCGCGCTGCGCGTTGGGCGGGCTGTTGGAAATGATGGTCGCGAACACGATGCCCGGGTAGCCCAGATCCTCTTTGACGTACCGCCTCATTTCGTCCCAGTATTGTTTTTCCAGATCGAGGGCGAACCGGATCCAGTCCTGGCGCTGGCCGAGCGTCGCGCCGGCGCCGCCGCGGTTCACGTTGGGCACGTTGCCGGCTTCGAGGCTCGCGCCTTCGGGCAGCACGCCGATCTGGCCTCCTTCGCGGAACTCGATTTGTGCGATCCAGACTTTGGCCTCGCGGTCGCCGAAGCCGTTGAAGTTGATCCGTGCGTTGGCTTCGTCCACGGTGTTCTGGAAAGTGATGGAATACTGGCGCCACTCGGTGCCCAAGGTGGCGGAAATCGAGGGCGCCAGAGCCGCCCAGTCCGTGTGGGCGCGCTGCAAGCCTGCGTTGAAGGGCGTCGGCGAGGCGGCGCGCGCCCAGAACCGGAACGTATAAACCTTGCCAGCCTCCACTTGCAATTGGGACTGATTGAACTGGATGTGCCAGTTGGCTGCGCCCAGCGCGGCAACGTCGATGAGAACCGCCGGACCGCCCTGAAAGTCCGTTGTGACCGAGACGGCAGCCCGCGCACCCTGGTGGCACTCGATGTTCCATTGCAACCCGCCGCTCCAGCAACCGCCGGCCCAGCCGGCCGGCGCAAGGGAGAAATCGCCGTTGCGAAGCAGGTTGGGTCCCAGTTCCTGGTCAATGACGCCCCAGCCCTGTTTCAGCGCTTCAGTGGATTCATAGCGCGAGCGCAGCCACTGGTTCCAGCGAGCCTGCAAGTCGAGCCGGTAGCGTTCGGGCATAGTGTCGGTGACGCCCTCGAACCACTTCTGGAGCAGCCCGTTTTCGTTCATGATCTCGACGAAGGCGACGGCCGGATCCCTTGCCGGAGGCGTGTCCCCGCGCCAGGGGTTGGGCGCGAGGAGGAGCTTGCGCGCATGCTCCTTGTGCAGCTCCAGCGCTGTGTCATTGAAAAAGCCCAGAATATGCTGGTCCTTCCATTCCATTTGGGCGATTTCCGGCCCCAAGCCGTCCTCGGGCTGAAATTCCCGGCTGACCAGCAAATTGATATTGGAATAAACGCCATTTTCAGCGAGCTTCGCCACAAAATAGTGGAGACGGTCCAGGCGTTCAGGGGACAACTCGCGCGAGGTGCCCGTGGAGTAGTCGATCAGCACGCGGCTCTTATCCCACGGCGCTTCCAGATGATGGAAGCGGACGGAGTTGAACCCGAACCGAGCCAGCCGGGCAGCGTGCGCCTCGGCGCGGACCGCGTCCGGGAAAGCTGTGGCAGCCCCGACATTCACGCCCAGGAAGCGGATGCGCCGCCCGTCCACAACGTAATGACTATCCTCGCTGACCGTCACCCAGGGAGAGCTGGTCTCCACGGGCTGGTTCCATCCCGCGAAGCTCGTGATGTTCGGATCGGCGCCGAACCAGGAGAGGCGGAAGGGTTGAAGGGCGCCCGCCTGCGCCCAGGCCGCCGCCGGGGCCAGCCACGCCAGGAAAACCAGACTTGCGAATCTCATATGAACCCTCTCTATTCTAGGGCCGTCGCGCCGGGAGGCCAACCGGGCAAACGCCTCAGCCGGCCAGGTATTGGCGGATCAGATGGATGTTCTCGGGGGGCGTCTCCATGGGCAGACAGCCTGTACCCATCAGGCAGTTGGGGCGCCCGGCGGCAATGTCGAGAATGCGGTCCACTTCCGCGAGGATGTCAGCGCGGTCCTCCGAAGCGACAATCCTGGGATCCATGTTGATGCGCACCGACACGTGCGGATGCGTCGCGCACAGGCGGTCGACGAAGCGCCGCTGGTCTGTCTCCACGTTGCAGACGACGTAGCTGGTCCCAGTGGAGAGCAGATCGTCGAGGATCTTCACGGTGTCGCCGCCAAGGATGCATGGGGAGGCCAGTCCCGTGATCTCCCGCGTGATTTCCAGGGCGCGCCGCAACGCCGGCAGCTCGACATTGCGAAACTGCCGCGGGGAGATCAGGGGCGGAGCGGCGGCGGATTCGAAGAAGGCGATCTTGAGTCCTGCCATACGGACCGCGCGGATGAAGCCGGCCTGGTTTTCGGCCAAGCGCAGCAGGACACGCATCGCATCCTCGGGCCGTTCGGCCACGGCTTCGCACATGCGCTGGATGCCGAGCAGGTTGATGGCGATGGAAAACGGCCCGGCGACCGGGATTCGCACCTCCGCTTCGGGCAGCTCGCGTTGCAGCCGCCGGCCGACGCCGATCACCATCGAGACGCGGCCGTCGCGGCCGGGGTCAAAGGGCGGCAGGCCGAGAGCATCGTCGAGGGCGCCAAGCAGCGGCTCAGCGATGGCCGGGATCGAGTCTTCGCCCTGCGGCGCCACGACGCGCGCGCCGTAGGCCTCGGCCTCCAAATTGTAGATATCGATCCCCACGACGATGGGAGTGTGGCGGTAGGCCAGCCAGGCGTCGCGGTGGCCCCGGAACATCTTTTCCGGATCGCGCGACGCCTCCCACGGGCTGCACCCAGCCCAACGCGCGGCGTGTTCATAAATGGAGGGGTTGAATGGGATCTTCATGTCCGGTTCCCGCCCTAATTCCACCATAACCACTGGCGGAAGGCAGGAGCCGGAATTCTGGGTGGAAATGTTGAACAACCGGCCGGCGCCGCGCGTTATGGTGATGAGGAGCCATGACCCAGCCAAACTCGTCCGAATCTCTGTCCGAGATGCAGCGCATCTCAGGTGTCTTCACCGAACCCTCCCGCGTCTTCCCCGACATCGCCCGCCACGGGCGCTGGTGGCTGGCAATCGCCGTCCTGATTCTGTTGAGCGTAGTCTCCGTCTCCGCGATGGTGGCGCGCGTGGGCTACGATCTGATGATCGAGAAGGCGCTGGAGCAGAGCCGCCAGGTGCAGGAGATGAGCGCCGACCAGCGCGCGCAGGTTTATGAGTCGCAGCGCAAGTTCATGCCCATCGCCTTCCGCGTGTTTCCGCCGATCGCAGTGCTCGGCAGCATGCTGATCGCGGCGGGAGCGCTGCTGTTCAGCTACCGCTTCCTGCTGGACACGGACGTCAAATACAAGGAGGCGCTCAACATCACCGTCTATGCCAGCCTGCCGCCAGCCGTCGTGGGCAACATCATGTTCTATGCCCTGCTGTATCTCAAGCCGCCCGAGGAATTCGACTTCGAATCCGCCGGCGGCCTGAGCATCGGATCGTTCCTCTCGCGCGACACCGCCGCGTGGCTGCGCAGCCTCGCCAATTCGCTTGATCTCTTCACGATCTGGACCATTGTGCTGATCGCAATCGGGTTCTCGGCATTCTGCGGGGCGCGGAAGCTGCCCTTCGGCCGTTCGCTCTGGGGCGTGCTCGTGCCCTGGCTTGTGTACGTGCTCGGCAAGGCGGGATTCGCGGCGATCACGGGCTGAGCGGCGCCGGAGCGTGCGCGGTTCAGTCTCGCGGCATCCGCGACGGGTCGAGCCTGCCGGTGGCGAGATCGAGCGTGAGTTCGGCGATGCTCGCCGACCGCCGCGCCTGCGCCAGCAGGCTCTGGCTGGCCAGCAGGGCGCTTTCCGCTTCCAGAACGAAGTTGACCACGCTGCGGCCGGCCTCGAATTTCAGGCGCTCGTCGCGCAGCACGCGTTCGCTCTCGGCGACAGTGTCCTGCAAGGCGCGAATCCTGGCGCGGGCGCTTTCGAGCTGCGCCGCCGCAGTGCGGACCTCGCGTTGAACGCGCAGCCGCGCCTGCTCGCGCTCCAGGCGCGCCGCTTCCAGTAGCGCCTGCGCCGCGCGCATTTCGGAGCGCCTTCTTCCGCCGTCGAACAGCGGAAACGAAACCTGCGCGCCCGCGCTCCAGTCCGCCACTGCGTTGCCTGCACCGGCAGGCGCGCCAGCGAGTGCTGGCAGCACCCGGGCAAGCATCTGGCCGAAGCCGAGCGGAGAGGCAGAAGCAAGCCCCGTGACCGAGGCGCGGAGTTCGACGCGAGGCAGCAAGGCGCGGCGGGCCGCATCCTTCAATTTCTCCGCAGCCGCAACATCGTGCGCGAGCGCCTGCAATCCCGGTCTTGCGTCTGCTGCCTCTTTCAGAAGGCCGGATTCACCCACCGGGGCCGCTTCAGCGGATGCGGCCGCCGGACGCCAGGCCAGTGGCGGGAGATTCTCGCCGTCGAAGCCCATCTCGGCGGCGAGGGCGGCCAGCGCGGATGGATGCGCCGCGCGCAGGGCTGCGAGATCGCTTTCGACCTGCGCCAGGCGTGTGCGGATCTTCAGGGCGTCGGCAGGCACGGCGCGGCCGCCTTCCACCAAACGGAGGGTTCTTTCCAGCAACGAGCGGAGGCTTCCGGCTCTGGCTTGGCCGGCGGCGATGAGATCCTTGTAGCTCATTGCCTCCAGATAGAGCCTGGCGACTTCGAACACGATCTCCTGGCGGCGCCGCTCGGCCGACGCCCGGGACGCGAGAATCCGCTGCTTCGCCGCAGCCAGCTCGAGTTCGGTCTTGCGGAAGTCCCAAGCAAGCCAACGCAGATCCGCGCCGCCGGCAAACAGAACCTGGTCGAAGCGAAGCAGCGAGGGAGGCGCCCCGGCCGGGTAGCCGCGGTCGAAGCGGGAAGCGGCGGCGGATGCGGAGAGATCCACTTGCGGCGGCAGCGGGGACCGGGCCGCGGCGGCCAGAGCCTCGCGGCGGTCCGTCTCCACGCGCGCCGAGGCCAGCTTCGGCGAGTGCTCCAGCGCATGGCGAACAACGCCGGAAAGCGTCATTCCCTCTTCGGCGCGCAAGGCGGCGCCCAGGAACAACACAACGCATGCGGCGCGAAGGGCCAGTTCGTGAAAACGTGACATGGCAGCTGTCCTCCTCAGGCGGCTTCCGGCCCGGCGGCGTGCTCGATCAATTTCTGGCGGATGAAGTCCGGCAAGCCGTGGTCCGGCTTCTTCGCGTAGAGCAGGTGGTAGGTGACCGGCACCACGAAGAGCGAGAATGCGGTGGAGACGACGAGGCCGAAGATCAGCGACCAGGCCATCCCGCCAAAGACGGTGTCGATGGTGATCGGCAGGGCCCCGAGAACCGCGGCGCCCGAGGTCAACAAGATGGGGCGCAGCCGCACGCAGACGCTCTCGAGAATCGCATCGGCGAGTGTCAGGCCGCGGATCAGGCCGAGGTGGATGAAGTCGACGAGGATGATCGAGTTCCGTGTGACGATGCCCGCCAGCGCGATCATGCCCATGAACGCCGGACCGGAGAAGAACACGGGGTTGAGGTATCCACCCACTTGACGTTCGCCAAACTGATTCAGCAGCCAGAAGCCCGGCAACACGCCGATGACCATCAGGGGAATGGCCAGCATGATCAGCAGAGGAAGCTTGTTGGAGCCGGTCTGGTACATCAGGATGATGTAGATGGCGGCCAGAGCGCCGAGCATGGCGACACCCAGATCGCGAAAGAGATTCATGGTGATGTACATCTCCCCCTCGTCCCACCTCCGGACGGAGACGCCCTGCGGAAGCTGCCATGCCACGCCGCCGCCCTTGCGGAACATGGTCCGCACGCCAAGCGGGCGCGGCCGGGCCGACTCGTCCACAAAAGGCGCCGGGCGGTTGTGAACCTCGTCGGCGCGCAGGTCGAGGATCGTTTCCACCGGCGGCCGGCCCGCCATCTCGGCCATCACGTACACGACGCGCTCGAGCTGCCGGTGGTAGATCGTGCGGTCTTCCTTGTCTTCGCGCCAGCGTCCGAGCTCGGAGAGGAGCACCATCTTCCCGGCGCCGCTCTTGACGTAAATCGCGGCAAGGCCGGAGAGGCTGGATCGGTCCGCGAGCGTGAACCACAGGCGGACCGGGACGGGCGTCCGGTCCTGCAGGGCCTCAAGAATGCCCGAAGGAGGCCCGCCCAGCGCGATCGAGATCGTGCGCATGATGTCTTCGGTGGACACGCCATGGAGAGCGGCCTTTTCGCGGTCCACGTCGAATGTGTACCGGGTCTGGTCCTCGTCCACCGTGTCGTCGATGTCCACCACGCCGGGCTCCAGCCGTAGCCTGCGTTTCAGGATGGACGCGGCCCGGATCTGATCCTCATAGGAAGTGGCGGGACCGCCGTCGATGGCCGCCACCAGGGTCGCCATGGCGGGCGGACCGGCGGGCAGTTCCACGATCTTGAGCTTCACGCCGTGACGGCGCGCGATCTGCTCGAGCGGCGCGCGCAGGCGCAGCACGAGGGCATGGCTCGCATGAATCCTGTCCGTCTTGTGAACCAGATTGACGCGGATATCGGCGCGGTGCGGCACCCGGCGGAGGAAGTACTGCCGCATCAGCCCGTTGAAATCCACCGGCGAGGCCGTGCCCACGTAGGCCTCGAAGTCGGTGACCTCGGGCACGGTGAGAAGGAACTGCTCGAAATCCCGCGCCGCGGCATCGGTGCGCTCAAGCGTCGTGCCGCGGGGCATGTCGAGCACCAGCAGCACGCTCGTCCTTGTTGTCGTATGGAAGCTGCTTGACGCGCACGCGCCGGGTGAGAACCAGCAGCACGCTTCCGAGGAACAGCAGGACAACGAGCACCAGAAACAGCCTGCCCAAAGCGGGGCGGCGGATCAGGGGCATCAACGTGCGCGAGAAGAACCGCCGCGGCAGGCCGGCGGCGCTTTCCTGCGGCGCATGGCCGCCGCGCCGGCCGCGCAGCATCCGCCAGGCGAGCCAAGGCGTGATGGTGAAGGAGACGACCAGCGACATCAGCATCGTCACCGGAACGTTGACCGCCATGGGGCGCAGGTACTGCCCCATCATGTCGGTGACGAGCAGCAGCGGCAAGAAAGAGAAGATGACGGCGAAGGTGGCGGCGATCAGGGGTGGACGGACCTCGTTCACCGCCTCCAGGACGATCTGGCGGGTCGCCTTGCCGCGCAGCGCGAAATGACGGTGGATGTTTTCCACGTCGACGATGGGGTCGTCCACCAGCAGGCCGAGCGCGATGGTGAGAGCGAACAGGGTGATGCGGTTGACCGAGAATCCGAAGAAGTAATTCAGGATCAGCGTCAGGCCGAACACGCAGGGTACGGCAACTGCTACCACAAACGCCTGGCGGAACCCCAGCCCGATGATGAGCAGCGCCATCACCACGGCGATGGCCACGAACAGTCCTTCCTTGAGCTCTTCCACTTTCCCGTTCGCCGTGAAGCCGTAGTTGCGTGTGACGGCCACTTCGACATCGGCCGGAATCATCTCCCGGCGCAACTGCTGCATCCGCGCGATGAGGTCTTCGGCGACGCGCACGTTGTTCGTGCCACGCCTCTTGGCCACGGCGATGCTCACGGCGGGCAGGCCGGCCGGAGGGACGGTGTCCAGAGTGCTGTCTCCCAGGGGCACGCCTGCCGGGAATCCGTCCGGCTTGTGATTCCATGCCAGCCCGCGGTGAAAGCGGACATAGTCGAGCGGTTCGCCCGGCCCTTCGCTCGCCTCGGCGACCTCGCGCAGGTAAACGGGCCTTCCATTCCACACGCCCACCACCAGGTCCCGCAGGTCGGCGGCGGAGGCGAGCCACTGTCCGGCCCGGACGCGCATGGCGGTGTCGTTGCGGTCCATGGCGCCGGCCGCGGCGCTCGCATTGGCCGCCGGAATGGCCCGGTGCAGGTCCAGAAGGGTGATGCCGCGGGCCGCCATTCGCGCGGCCGAAGGTCGTACGAGAAGCTCTCTCGGCCGCCCGCCGGTGACGTAGGCCACGCTTGCGTCCGGGGACGATTGCAGGCGCGCCACGATCTCGTCGGCGATGCGCCGCAGTTCGTAATCGCCGCGCGTGCCGCGCGTGAGCATGAATGTGACGATGGGCACGTCGTCGACATCCACGGGCTTCACGACCCACGCAGCGGCGCCAGGGACCGTGCGGTCCATGTTCTCGTTCAGCTTCCGGATCAGCTTGACGTAGCTCGGCTCGAGCGGCTGGCCGGGATGGAAGCGCACGGTGACGATGCTCTGCCCGGCCATGGACCGCGAATAGACGTATTGCACGCCGGGGATCTGGTACAGCATCCGTTCCACCGGCGTGGTGACGAGCTGCTCGACTTCTTCCGCGCTTCGTCCGGGGAGAGAGATCATGACGTTGGCCGCGGGCACGACGATCTGCGGCTCTTCCTCGCGCGGCGTCGCCACCAGCGCGGCGATGCCGGCAGCCAGCGAGAGCACGATCAGCACCATCGACAGGTTCGTTTCGAGAAATTTCCTGACGACGCGGATCGTGAACGACTCGTGCGCGGCGCTCACTGCGCGCCTCCTGCCGGAGATGTTGCAGCCAGCGCGACCCGCTCGCCCTCGGACAAGCCGCTGAGCACCTCGTAACGCCCATTCACGCGCCGCCCCAGCTGCACAGTGCGCCGCAGCAGGCGGCCGCCGTCGACGACGTCCACCATCGTCAGCTGTCCAGCGCGAATCACGGCCGCCTCAGGGATGACCAGCACGCGCTCGCGCGCCAGCGGGATCTCCAGCCTCCCGAACATGCCCGGCACAATGCCTTCCGTGCGCTCCAGACGAATACGCACGGCGACGGCGCGCGATTGTGGATCCGAAGAAGGCACGATTTCAGCGACGCGCCCCTGCACAGCGGCGCCGGTGGCGTCAATCCGCACAGCGCGCGGCTGCCCGACGCGGAAAGCGGCCAGCAGATCCTCGGGCACGGCCGCCTCCAGCCACAGCCGCCCTTCTTCGTACATCGTCAAGAGCGGCTTGCCGGGCGTGGCGACATCGCCCGGCTCAGCGAGGCGGTCGATGACGACTCCCGCCACCGGGCTGTGGATGGTGGCGTAGGAGAGGTTCACGCGCGCTTCTTCCAGGGCGGCCTGCGCGCGGGCCAGAGCAGATTCGGCCAATCGCAGGTTGGTTCGCGTGTGCTCGAACTCGTATTGCGGGATGACCTGCTGCTCGTGAAGACGGCGGTCGCGCTCGAAGTCGGACCGGGCCTGCGCCAGCGTGGCCGCGGCGCTGCGCACCGCTTCCTGGGCCTGCTCGACCCGCTTCTTCAGATCCCGGTCATCGAGCAGGGCCAGCAGTTCTCAGGCGGCGGCGCTCCGGATATTCGCGTTGCGCGGCGCAACGGCCTCAGCAAGCCTGCGAGAAGGGAGAGACGAATGGAGGAACGCCAGGCGGGCGTGGAAAAGCGCCTCGGAGCATTCGAACGGTACCTGAGCCGTTGGGTGGCTGTCTGCATGGTGGCGGGCGTTCTCATCGGCAAGCTCGCGCCCGGCGCCATGGGGCTGCTCCGCAGCCTGGAGTCCGGCGCGGGGAGCCAGATCAGCGCGCCCATCGCCGTGCTGATCTGGCTGATGATCATCCCGATGATGATGAAGGTGGAATTCGCCGCCATTCGCAACGTCGGGCGCCGTCCGCGCGGGCTGCTGGTGACGCTCTTCGTCAACTGGCTGGCGAAGCCGTTCTCGATGGCGCTGTTTGCATGGTTCTTCTTCCGGATCGTCTTCGCGCCGTTGATCTCGCCGGCGGACGCCGACCAGTACATCGCCGGCTGCACCATCCTCGCCGCCGCGCCGTGCACGGCGATGGTGTTCGTGTGGAGCTACCTGAGCGACGGCGACCCGGCGTACACGCTGGTGCAGGTGTCGGTGAACGATCTCATCATGCTGGTGCTGTTCGCGCCGATTGTCCGGTTTCTGGTCAGCGGCGCGTCCAACCTCCATGTGCCTTTCCAGGTGCTGCTGTATTCGGTAGTGGTGTTCATCGTGATCCCGCTCACCGCCGGCGTGCTGCTGCGGCGGTGGCTGATCCGCCGCCACGGCGCGGCGTGGTTTGAACAGGAACTTCTGCCGCGCTTTGCGCCGGTGAGCATGACGGCGCTGCTGGCGACGCTGGTGCTGATCTTCGCCTTCCAGTCGGACAACATTACGGGCAAGTTCCTGCACGTGGTGCTGATCGCCGTGCCCATCCTGATCCAGGTCTACTTCAACTCCTCGTTGACCTATGGACTGATGCGGCTGCTGAAGGTCAACTACGAGGTGGCGGCGCCGGGGGCGCTGATCGGCGCGAGCAACTTCTTTGAACTCGCCGTCGCCACTGCGATTGCCCTGTTCGGACCCGAGTCGGGCGCCGCGCTGGCCACAGTGGTCGGGGTGCTGATCGAGGTCCCGGTGATGCTGTCGGTATGCGCCGTGTGCGTGCGCACGCGCCATTGGTTTGCGTCCCCGCGCACGGCCGGCTAAGGAGGGCAAGGCGATGTTTTCCAGGATCGTTCTGGCATCGGACGGCTCCGAAGCGAGCCGTGCCGTCGCGTCGTGCGTGCGCGGGCTGCGTGAAGTGGGCGGCCGGCACGTCACGCTGGTCCACGTGTTTCATGTGCGCGAGGTGGGCGGATTGTATGAGTCGCTTCGGAGCCAGTTGCTGCCGGAGTTGGAGAGGCAGGCCTCGGCGCTCCGCGAGGCGGGCTTCGAGGTGGACGTGGAGACGCCGCTGGGCCTGCCCGTGGCGGAGCTGGGCCGCATTGCGCGCGAGCGCGGCGCGCAACTCATCGTTGCCGGCTCGCACGGCGCCTCGCTGGCTCGGGAGAAGCTGCTCGGGGCCACGGCTTCCGAGCTGCTGCACAGCCTCGAGCTGCCGCTGCTGCTGATCCGCATCCAGATGCTTGAAGAAGACGGCGGGGCGCGGTGCCGCGCCGCCTGCTAAGGGCTTTTCCGCAAGGTTCTCTTCCCCACCGATTTCTCAGACAACGCCGCCCACGCGTTCCTTTCTCTCGAGCACATCGTGAGGGAGGCCAAGTCGCAGGTCGTGCTTTTTCACGTGCAGGTCCGCACGAAGATCGAGAAGCAT
Source organism: Acidobacteriota bacterium (assembly GCA_037446555.1). Taxonomy (GTDB): domain Bacteria; phylum Acidobacteriota; class Terriglobia; order Bryobacterales; family Bryobacteraceae; genus JANWVO01. The sequence continues at coordinate 4,806 of JBBIIK010000030.1, read as the reverse complement.
CTCCGGCACCGGCTGGAGGAGTTCAACCAGATCGACGAAGACCGGCTGGCGGGCATGAAGGCGCGGCTCGAGCAGTGCGGCGCGGGGGAAGTGAGCACGGAAATCCATTACGGCTTGCCCTCGGAGGAGATCCTGAACCGCGCCCGGCAGGGCGACTGCACGATGATCCTGATGGGCGCGCAGGGGCGCGGCTATTTTGCAGAAGCGTTCCTTGGCAGCGTGGCGAGCCATGTGGCGCGGCTCGCTCCGCTGCCCGTGCTCCTCGTGCCGGCGTTACGCTAGGACCGGAGAGTGAGCCATGCCGGTCTACGAATACCGCTGCAACCGTTGCGGGCGCGAATTCGAGATCCGCGCCAGTATCTCGGAATACTCGAAGGGGCTGGAGCCCGTTTGCCCGGAATGCGGCGCCCGGGAGTGCGAGCGGCTGATCTCGCTCGCAGCGATTCTCGGCGACTCCACGAGCCGCTGCGGGAATCCGCGCGGCGGCGGATCCGGGCCCTGTTGCGGGAGCTGATCCCGGCTCAGGGCTCGCGCCGCGCAGAAGCTGCCACGCGCGCCGCAGCGAGCTTTTCCCTCGCCTGCACGAGTTTCGCCAGCGCATTTTCACAGGCGCTGCGAATCAGCGCCCGCGCGGCGTCCTCGTCGAGCGCGTGCGCGCCGGTCATCTGGCGCAATTCCTCCGGCGGCTTGCCTGTCTCGAGCACCAGCCTCGCCGCGCCGAGCACCGTTTGCGCGGCGGCGCGCGCGGCCAGCTCCGGCTCGAGCCCGGCGGCTGCGGCAGCGTCACGCATCGCCTGCATCACGGGGAAGACGAACGTCGGCCCCACGGCGGTGAGCGCCGTGACCGCCTCCATCTGGTCTTCGTCCATGCGGACGGTGGCGCCGAACAGCGCCAGCAGGGCGTCGACGAATGGCAGATCCTGCGGCTCGATGCGCCGGCCGAGGCAGTGCGGGTTCATGCCCTCGCCAGCCAGCGATGCCGTGTTCGGAATCACCCGCAGCACCTTCCGGCCCTCGCCGGCGCTCGTCTCGATCCACTCCGTGCGCACAGCCGCGGCCAGCGAGACGAGCATCGCATCCGGCCGCAGTGCGCCGCGAACCTCCTCCACGACAGGGCACACGGCGGCGGGAGGCACGGCCAGAAAGATGACGTCACCGGCAGCGGCAGCCTCACGGTTGCTGTCCGCCGCGCGCGCGCCGAACCTCGCCGCCAAAGAACGGGCCTTTTCCGGCACGGCGTCGGAGACGCAGATGCGCGCAGGCGGCACGCCGCAATGCACCAATCGTTCCACAAAGACGCCGGCGATGATTCCGGCGCCCAGAAACGCATAGTCCCGGCCCTGGAAATTGGCTGCGCTCATCGGGATTCCCCTTCGGTGGCTTCCGCGGTGGCTGGCTCCTCCGCGCGAAGCGCCGCCGCAGGCGGCGCCAGCAGCACGGGCACAGGCGCATGGCGCAGGACATGATGACTGACGCTGCCGAGCAAGACCTCATGCGCCACGCCGTGGCCCTGCGTACCCATCACGATCATCGTGGCGCCCAGTTCGGCGGCCACGCGTAAGATCCCTTCGGCGGCGTCGCCCTCGCGGAGGATGCCTTCCACCTGCGCCCGGCTGCAAGCCCTCACTTCGCCGGCGAGGCGCGACAGCCGCGCGGCATCCAGCTGGTCGGATTCCTCGCGCCACCCGGGGCGGTTCTTGCGCGCCGGCGGCTGCACGTGCAACAACGTGACGCGGGCGGCGCCTTCCGCCGCCAGCCTGCCGACGATCGAGAAGGCCCGTTCGGAAGCATCGGTGAAGTCGGTCGGGTGCAGGAGGTGATCGCCGAGCCAGGCGCCCGTCTGACGGCAGCAAGTCCAGTGCGCGTCGTCTTCCCTCGCCTGCAGAACCAGCACCGGCCGGCCCGCCTTGCCCAGCACGCGAAGCACGGTGCTGCCGGTCAACCAGTCGTGAAGGAGAGAACCACTGCGCGTGGCCATCACAATACAGCCGGCGCCGCAGTTGGCTGCGGCGTGCAGAATCTCCTCGCACGCCTGCCCGGGCAGCACCTCCGTGGCCACCTCCATGCCGGCTCGCTCAAGCATCTCCGCCTGCGCGCGCAGCCGCGGCGCCACCAGCGGCTCCACCACCGGCCTCATGTCCCGGTAATGGCGCATGCAGAGAGCATGCACCAGCAGCGCCCGCCGAGCGCCCAGGCGCCGAAGGCCGGCGGCGCAGCGCACCAGAGAATCCGAAGCCGCCGAAAGATCGGAAGCCACCAGGATCGTCTCCAGCATTTCGACCCTCCCTTCCACGAAGGCACCGGCCGGTCAGACCTGCACGCCGTAGATGTGGACCAGCGAAAGATAAATGCCAACGACGACGAACACCGCGCCGGTCGCCGGGCGCGCATACCGTTCCAGTGCCGCCACGCGGTCGAACGCCTCGCCCACCGACTTCGCGCCTGCCGCCAGCAGCCAGGCAAACACAAGCACAGGAAGGCCGGTTCCGATCCCGTACAACGCCGGCAAACCGAACGAGGACTTGTGCTGCAAGGCCAGCGGGAGCAGGCTGCCAAAATAAAGCGCCGCCGATACCGGGCAAAACGACAGCGCGAAAAGCATGCCCAACAGGCCCGATCCCCAGACGCCACGCTCATAGAGTTTCTGTTCCAGCTTGTCTGAAGAGACGCGCGTGGAGAAGCGGAACTCGACGAGGCCGAGCAGGAACATCCCCACCAGGATCAGCAGCGGCCCCAGCCACTTGTTGACGTGCGTCTGAAGGATCGACGACAACTGGGGCGCCGACAGCGCGCTGGCCACCAGCACGAATGCCAGCGCCGCATAGGTGGCCGCCCGGCCGGCCGTGTACAGCGCGCCGGCGAGGAACACCAGGCGAGGGGAGCGGATTCCCTTGGCCAGCCAGGAGATGGCGGCCAAGTTGGTGGCCAGCGGACAGGGGCTCACCGAGGTGAGAACCCCCAGCCAAAGCGCCGTGCCGGCGGCCAGCAGCCAAGGCTCCGTCATAGCTTCCTCAGCCACTCGCGAATGGCGCCGCCGACGTAGCTGGGAAAGGCCTTCTCGTCGGAGACCAGTTCCCAGACCTTTTCCAGGTTCTTCCACTCCACCTGCCGCCCGTCCTTCACAAGCACGATGACCACGGACTTGGTGAAGAGGTCATAGTCGCGGACCAAGTGACGGTTCTGCGGCAACTGCACGTTGGTCGGGAGCCAGTCGATCCTGCCCCCTGCAGCGCCCCGGCGAAAGTATTCCTGACCGTCTTCTCGGTCAGCGCCTCAATCTTTCGGCGGGTGGGACAGCGCACCGAGGTGCAGAAAGAATCTTGTTTTCGCCCGGATTGCCGGGAGAGACGGCGGCTTCGGCGGCGGCGGGTGCCGGGGCGGGGGCGGCAGCGGCTTCGGCTTCGGGCGAGCCGATCCGCGCCTGCTGCCAGAGGACCGTCGCCACACTCACGGCAACAAACGCCAGCAGGCTGTATTTCAGGGCTTTTCTCCACATCGGCGGCTGCTCCTCCTCACGCCATCACCTGCGCCAGGATCGGCATCAGCTCCTGCGGCGGCGGCACTCTGCCCTAGAGGGCGACTTTTCCGTTAACCACCAGCGCCGGAGTCCTGCGGATTCCGTAGCTCATCATCTGCCGGACGTCTGTCACCTTTTCCATTTCGAAGGCGGCCTCGAGTTCCCGGGCCGCCGCCTCGGCGTTCTCGGCCAGCTTCTTGCAATTCATGCAACCGGGCCCCAATATCTTAAATTGCAGCGCCTTTTGCTCCATCGTTTCTTCTCCATCCATCCGAATTCAGCAGACGCCCAGCCACTCCCGCGGAGTTGCCGCGGCATCGTGATTGGCCGTGGCGAGCGCCGCCTCCAGCAGGGCCGCCACATGAGGCCCCGCCAGGCGGCAGTACACCTGAATTCCACGCCGCTCGTCCGCGACCAGACCGGCCACCCGCAACTGCGTCAGGTGCCGGGACATTGTCGAATCGTCCGTGCCGCTGAGTTCGGCCAGCTCGCAGACGCAGCGCTCGCCCGCCCGGACCAGTTCTTCCAGGATCCAGATGCGGGTCGGATGCGCCATCGCCTTCAGCATGCGCGCCACTCGGGCCCTTGCGGCTTTCACTTCCGGCATGACTTGTCAGCATTCTAACATTCCTCCTGCATATTTGCAAGAAAAAACAATATATCTATTTTTTCTGTTACTTATAAGCATAGAGTGGCCGCGTGTTCGTTCCGCGCCCGCACTGCGGCGGCTCAGCGGACGGCTTCCTGCAGCGCCTCGACGACACGGGACGCGAACGCCCTGCTTGGCTCAGCCGCCCGTCCACACATGTGATGAGAGATTGTAACAGTTCATTTTTTCAACCAGTTAGAGCAGGATCTGCCCTGGTTGCGCAGCCGGTCCGTCCCTGCCCCGGCACTTTTTCAGAGGACTTTTCTCTTGACGGCCCCCAGCTTCAGTTCCATAATAATATACGGACGTGCGTATATACCTAGATACAAATGGACCAGCTCCCGAAGCTCCTGAAAGCCATCGCTGAACCGAACCGGCTGCGCATTCTGAACCTGCTGCTGGAAGAGCCGCTCTGTGTCTGCGAACTGGAGTTCCTTCTTGGGTTATCGCAGCCGCTGCTGCTTCGGCGCTCGCGAGAACTGAGCCACCTTTGCTCCCCAGATGTGACCCACCATTGCTTCATCTGAGTACCCACTGAACTGAACTCTGCTGACCGGCGCGGTGATCTGATGGATCACCGTGGCTGACGCTGGGAAGAGACCGTGCACGATCTGCCGGCGGTGGTTCCGGCCTGACTCGC
>JBBIIK010000029.1:0-51177 GCA_037446555.1 Acidobacteriota bacterium | reverse complement strand
CACAACCCTGGCGCGGCTCGAACAGTCCGCCCGCAGCGCCCGCCGCGGCCTCTGGCAGGACCCCGCCCCCGTTCCCCCATGGCAGTGGCGCAAGGCCCGCCGCGGCGCGAGACAATGGTCCTTGCCATGAAAAGCTACCGGAAAGAGCTCTGGTTCGAAGTCCCCGCCCGCCGCGCCTTCGTCAACATCACGCCGCAGGTGGAGCAGTGCTTGCGAGAGAGCGGCATCCAGGAGGGGCTGTGCCTGGTCAACGCCATGCACATTACTGCCAGCGTCTTCATCAACGACGACGAGTCCGGCTTGCATCACGACTACGACGTCTGGCTGGAAAAGCTCGCCCCGCACGAGCCCGTCTCCGCCTACCGCCACAACCGCACCGGCGAGGACAATGCCGACGCCCACATGAAGCGCCAGATCATGGGCCGCGAGGTTGTTGTCGCCGTTACTGGCGGCCGCCTTGATTTCGGTCCGTGGGAACAGATCTTCTATGGCGAGTTCGACGGCCGCCGCCGCAAGCGCGTCCTGGTGAAAATCATCGGCGAGTAAGGCCCGCTCCCCGCTAAACTGAAACCAAGCCTGTCTCATGCCCGGACTTCTTGAACGACTCAAGCAGGGAATCCAGAAAACCCGCGCCGGTCTTGTCGGCAAGATGGAGGACGTTCTCCTCGGCAAGAAGGAGATCGATCCCGAACTGCTCGACGAGCTCGAATACACTCTCATCACCGCAGACATCGGCGTGCGCACTGTCACCGAGATTCTGGAATCCATCCGCCAGCGCGTCGACCGCCATCTTGTAAACGATCCAGCCGAACTGCGCCAGTTGATCCGCGAGCACCTCCTCGGCGTCCTCGAGTCGGGCGGCAGCCCGCTGAACTGGCCTGCCTCTCCGCCCGCCGTAGTGCTTTTGGTGGGAGTCAACGGCTCCGGCAAGACTACGACCACCGGCAAGCTGGCCGCACAATTCCGGGCGCAGGGCAAGAGTGTGCTGCTGTGTGCGGCCGATACCTTCCGCGCCGCAGCCATCGATCAACTGGAGGTCTGGAGCCGCCGCAGCGGCGCCGATATCATCCGCCAGGGCGCCGGCGCAGATCCCAGCGCCGTGCTGTTCGACGCCATCCAGGCCGCCAGGGCCCGCCACACCGACATCCTGCTTGCCGACACGGCCGGACGCCTGCACACCAAGTCGAACCTGATGGCCGAACTCGAAAAGATGCGCCGCACGGCCTCCAGACTTGTCGAGGGCGCGCCTCACGAAGTGTGGCTCGTGCTGGATGCCACCACCGGCCAGAATGGCCTCGAACAGGCGCGCCGCTTTACCGAATCGGCAGGCGTCACCGGCCTCATCCTGACGAAGCTCGACGGAACGGCCAAGGGCGGCATCGTCGTGGCCATCGCCCGTGAGCTCAACCTCCCCATCCGCTACGTCGGCGTGGGCGAGCAGGCCGACGACCTGCTGCCCTTCGACGCCCATCAGTTCATCGACTCGCTCTTCGAACCATGAACCCCGACCTCATGCGCGAATCCCTCGCCCTCGCTCGCGAGGGTGTTGGCCGCGTTTCGCCCAACCCGGCCGTGGGCGCTGTCGTCGCACGCGAAGGCCGCATCCTCGGCCGCGGCTTCCACACCTGGGCTGGCGTCCGCCACGCTGAGGTGATCGCGCTCGAACAGGCCGGCGAAGCTGCCCGTGGCGCCGATCTCTACGTCACACTCGAGCCCTGCTCCTACACCGGCCGCACCCCTCCCTGCGTCGACGCCATCGTTGCCGCTGGCATCGCGCGCGTCTTTTCCATTACGGAAGACCCGAACCCCCTCGTCTCCGGCCGCGGCTTCGCCCGGCTGCGCGAAGCGGGCGTCGAGGTCACGCTCATGGAAGAATTCGCCGATGAGGCGCGCCGCCTGAACCTCGCATTCTTCCACTTCATGCGCACCGGACGCCCGCTGGTGACGTTGAAGTCCGCTCTCACGCTGGACGGCAAGATCGCCGCGCCGGAGGACAACACCGGCTGGATCACTTCAGAACGCGCCCGCGCTCACGTCCAACTGGTGCGCCACCAGCACGACGCCATTCTCACCGGCATCAACACTGTTCTCGGAGACGATTGTCTCCTCAACGACCGCAGCGGCCTCGAACGAGCGCGCCCCCTGCTCCGCATCGTACTCGACTCGCTCCTCCGCCTCCCGCCGGAAAGCCGCATGGTGCAAAGTTGCCGCAACGACGTGCTCGCCGTCTGCACATCCGTCGCCCCTGCGGCGCGCCGCACCGCGCTGGAAGAGCGCGGCGTCGAAGTGGTCGCCCTCGATGGCGAAGACGGGCGTCCCGATTTGCGCCGCGTCGTCGCGCTGCTCGCCGAGCGCAACTACCAATCGCTCATGATCGAAGCCGGCAGCAAGGTGAACTGGTCCGCCCTCGAATCCGGCGCCGTGGACCGGATTCTCTTCTACTACGCTCCCAAGATCCTCGGCGGCATCGAGTCGCTGCCCGTCGCCGGCGGCCTCGGGCGCCGCCGCCGCTCCGACGCCATCCTGTTCCACGACGTCCGCCTCTCCCCGATCCCCCCGGACGAATTCCTCCTCGAAGCGTGGCTCTCGAAAGACCAGCCACCCTTCCACTCTCCCTGATCGCGCAAGCCTTCATCCTGCACGGCAGCTTCCACCTCAACGTCACTCTGCCCTCTTCGCCCCCGCTCCGTCCCCCCGGGCCACCACCGTGGCGCGGGCTCTGCCGAAACGCCCTCGCAGCGCCGCAACGGCGGTCTGCCAGCCCTGCCCCCACCCTTGAACTGCGCCCGCGCTCGTGATCAGATTGTCGGAGACCCATGGCCACACGCCGTGCCAAGACCGGCCGCAGTTACCACGCCCGCATCCTCTGCTGCGGCCGCATGGACTGGGGCGACGACGGGGTTGGACCGCTCTGCGCTGCAGCTCTCGCCGAACGCAAGATCCCTGCCGTCACCCTCGGCGGCACCGCCAGCGAATTGCTGGAAGCGTGGCGCGAGGCGCGGCACGTGATCGTCGTGGACGCGCTGGTGACGGGCGCACGGCCTGGAACCCTCCATCGCACGGCATTTGACGATGCAGGCTTTCATCCGGAGTGGACGCGGTCCTCCGCCCGTGGGCCGGGGCTCGCCCAGGCCGTCCGGCTCGGCGCCTCGCTGCACTGCCTGCCGGAGACGCTGGTGTTGCTCGGCATCGAGGGCGCGGGCTTTGAGTGGGCATCCACTCTGTCGGCGGAAGTCTCCTCCGCCATGCCCGCCCTCGTCGACGCTGTCGCGCGCGAGTGGCAGACGCTGCTGAAAGCCCGCCCTGCCGCCCCCCGGCATGCCTGAACGCAGCCTGCGCAAGCGTCTGGCGGATTCAATCCTCTTCGAAATAATCCGAATCCACGCGTTTGACCCGGTAGGTTTGCACGGTGGTTACGCCGACGTCGTGGTCGATCATGAGTTCGGCGAGCCGCCGGCCGTCAATCAGGATGATTTTCTTCTCGATTTGCCGGACATATTCGCGTGCTTCCCTGGTGAAATCCGCGGTTGTGATGAAAACACCTTTTCTGGCCCGCGCTCCTTCCAGCGATCCAGCGAAGGCCTGCACTTCCGGCCTGCCCACATTCTGGCCCCACCGCTTGGCCTGCACGAAGACCACGTCCAGCCCAAGCTTGTCCTCCTTGATCATTCCGTCGATGCCCCCGTCGCCCGTGCGCCCCAGCACCCGCGCGGTGTCTTCCACCGAGCCGCCGTAGCCCATTGCCACAAGCAGATCCACGACAATTTGCTCAAAATGCGACGGCGTGATTTGACGTATCTTGTCCAGGATTTCCGCCACAAGCGATTCCCGCAACTCCCTCCAGGCATTTGCAAGCTGCTCTTCGGGGCTCGCGTCTCCGCCGCACGGCGGCGGAACTTCGGGTCCATTGCCCCGAAGGAATTTCCGGAATTCCGGAAACTCCAGCAGGTCCTTCTGCGTCAGCTTCTCCAGCCCGCGTGCAAGCAGCTCTTTGCCGCGTTCCGTGATCTGGTAAACTCCCCTCTCCGCACGAGCCAGCGCTCCGGCGCGGAACAAGTAGGTCACCGCCCAGTCAGTGCGGCTGACATACACGGGCGTGCGCCCGTCCACGAGCAGTGAAGCGCGAGATTCAGCATCCAATTGCAGTTGGTCCGCCGCCTTCTCCCTTACTTCTTTCAGTCCGTGCGGTTTCCCGTCGGCCAAGGCGCCCAAGGCGGGAAGAAAGAACGACTGGAAATCCGGCAGCGCCATGGCGTTCCGGTTCGAATTCTAAAAGATGGCAGCCCGGATTTGAATCCCGAAACAGGGTTCGCATCATCCCGATGCGGGTTCCAGAATGGCCGTCATCGACCCCTTGCACCGCGGAATCCGCGGGTCCGCCCCGTAGGCATGGATCTGGTCCCGCGCAAACTCCGCCGCGCTCCGCTCACACGTCAGAACGATCGTCCTCCCCGTGGTGTCCACCTCGATCGCGTGCCGCAGCGCCTCGTCCGCTGTCTTGAAGAACAGGCTGCACAGCATCTCGATGACATAGTCGTAGGTGTGCTCGTCGTCGTCGAGCAACACGACGTGCCAGAGCGGCTCGTGCATCTCCTGATCTTTTTTCTCGACATCCGTGCCGGGCGTGGGAAGCGCCATGGGAGATCCGAATAACCAGTGTAATCTTGAAGGCGCGCCCGAAGGCGCCGCCTCCCGGCTAGGTCCGCCCTCGCCGCCCCGCGGCCGGCGCCTCAGCCGCCGCCCCGGCTTCGCGGAGCGCCGCCTCCAGCATCGCCCGTGCAGCCCACTGGCACACGGCAATCGACTGCGGCGGGTCCAGCCCGCGGATGTCGTGCAAAATGACCAGCGCCTCCACCCCCAGCGTCAGCGTCAGCCCCGACACCAGCTTTTCATACACGCGCTTCGGAAGCTTGCCCTTTACCGTCGCCAGCGCGCTCTCGATCCAGTCCAGCCGCCTCCGCCCCCTCGCCGGCTCCCCCGCGCCCAACCGCCGGTCCAGGCTCAGCCGCAGAATCGCCCGCAGCAGGTCTTCATGCTCGACTGCCAGCTTCTGGATTTCGCCCACTGTCCTCTCCAGCGCCTTTCCGGCGTCCGGCTCGCTGCGCGCGGCCGCAATCGCCGCCTCCACCCGCGGCCGCAGGCTCTCCAGCGATGCCTCCGCCAGAAGCTGCTCCTGCGTGGGGAAATAGCGGTAGGCGGTGCGGCGGCTCATGTCGGCGGCATCCGCCACCGCCGTGACCGTAGGAACCTGGCCGGTGGCGATCAGCTCCGCCGCCGCCCGCAGCAGCAGCGCGCGCGTCCTCCTTTTCTGGCGAACCCGGCCGCTTTCCTCTTGACCTGCGGATGGCATCGCCCTATAGTATACACATGTGTCTTTATGGCACAATAGTGTCATAATGACAGAGGAGTGAAACGATGACGACGATCCGATGGGCGGCGGCATGGCTCGCCGTGGCCGGACTGGCAGGTTCCGGCCACGCGCAGCAGGCCACAGTGTTCGCGGCAGGGCTCAAGAACCCGTCGCAATTGATTCTTGCGGGCAACGGCAGCCTCCTGGTGTCGGAAACCGATGCCCCGCCCAACTCCGGCCGTATCTCCGTCGTGGATGCCGCCGGACGCGTGCAACCGCTGCTGGAAGGGTTGCCATCGGGGCCCGCAGCGGCGGACGGAGCGCTCGACGGTCCCAACGGCTTGGCCCTCGACGGCCGAACCCTCTTCATCGCCAACGGCGAAGGTGACACCCACGTGCCCGCAGGTTCGCCGGGCACAATCGTACCCGATCCGGCCGGGCGCTCCTCGCCGATCTACGCTTCCATCCTCAAGGTCACCCTCAGCGACGACCCCGCCCGCATCCAGCAGCCATTCGTGCTCTCCCGTGCCCATCAGGACACGCTCGCCGACGGCAACCCGGTCACTCTCGAAAACGGCGCCGGCGACACGGCGCGGCTCGAGCTGCTCGCCGACTTCCGCGACAACGTCCCCGACGCGAGAACGATCTACCGCAACTCCCACCCCTATGGCATGACGCTGCATCCCAGCTTCCCAGGGCAGCTCTTCGTCGCAGACGCAGGCATGAACACCGTTTGGCAGGTGGACGTCGCTACGGGACGCGCCCGTACGCTCGTCCGCTTCCCCGCCATCCCCACCGGAATCCCCTCGCGCCCGCAGGCGGAAGCCGTGCCCACCAACGTCAGACCCTACGGAGACCAGCTCCTCGTCACGCAACTGTCCGGCGTCCCTTTTGTTCCGGACACGGCGCGCGTCTCCATCGTCGATGTGAACACGGGCGCCATCGGCCCTTTCATCCCCTGGGCGACCATGGCTATGGACATCGCCTGGGAAGAACGCCCGGGCGCGAACCGTCCCACCTTCTACCTGCTCGAATTCAGCGCCTCTCTCGGGCAGACGCCGCCCGCGCCGGGGCGCATCAAGCGCTGGACGTCGCTCGAAACGGAGATCTTCGTCCCCGCGCTCCGCACGCCCACCTGCATGGCGCTCGACTCCGCCGCGCGCGCTCTCTACGTGACCAGCCGGAACGAGGGCGCCATCGTGAAGGTCTCCCTGCCATGACGCAACTTTCCGCTGAACAGGAGATCCGCAGCCTGCTGGACCGTCAGACGGATGCGTGGAACCGGGGCGATGCCGCTGCATATGCGGCGGACGCATCGGCGGAGATCTGGTTCACGAACATCCTCGGACAGTCTGCCACGGGCAAGCGCCCGTTCCTGGATCGGCACGAGGTGATCTTCCGCACGATTTTCAGCGGCAGCCGCCTCGAGCAGGAGATGCTGCGGTGGCGCCTCATCGCGCCGGGAGCTGCCATGGTCGAGACGCGCGTCACGCTCACCGGCTTCCGCGCACTCCCTCGCGGCATCGCCGCGGCGGCGGACGGCGCGCTGCACACGCGCCTGCTGCAGGTGCTGATCCTGGAAGACGGGCGCTGGCGCATCGCCGCTTATCACAACGTCGCTGTCAGCCCGGCGGCCGCAGACCAGTAAGCCCCGCGGCTGCCGGGTAACGCGGAGGCCGCATCCCGGCCCCCGCGCCGCTATCATCAAAGGCATGCGAACCCTGATGGTCATGCTTCTCGCTGTTGCTCTGCCTGCCGCCCTGCCGGCGCAGAAGAAGGCGGTTGTGCCCGAGGGTGCCACCGTCGCCGGCCCATACACGCCCGGCATCGTCGCAGGCAACTTCCTTTTCGTTGCCGGACAGGTGGGCCGCGACAAGAACGGCAAGTATCCCGAGTCGTTTGAAGACGAGGTCCGGCAGACGCTCGAAAACGTCAAGGCGGTGCTCGACAAGGCGGGCTACACCTTCGCCGACGCCGTCTCCGTGCAGGTCCACCTCACCGACATCGCGCTCTTCGACCGCATGAACAAGGTCTACATGACCTACTTCCCCGAGCCGCGCCCGGCGCGCACCACCGTCGGCGGCGTCACCCTCGTCGGTCCGGCGCGCATCGAGATCACTGTCACCTGCTGGAAGAAGTAGAGGCACGCGCTCAGGCAAGCCTTCATCCGCGGCGGCGGGCTGCAGCCAGAATTCACGTCCGCCGCTGCTGGCCGGTGCGCTAAATTCAGGAAGGAGTGCGGACGGCCGAACGAGACGGGGCGCGCATCGCCATCGCCAGCATGGCGCTCAGCGGAGCTTTGGCCGTTGCAAAACTCATCGCAGGCTGGCTGGCAGGTTCCGCCTCCGTCGTCGCCGACGGCTTCGAGAGCGCCGGCGACGTCGTCACCTCCGGCATCGTCCTGCTCGGTCTTACCGTCGCCGCCCGCCCGCCCGACAAGAATCACCCTTACGGCCACGGGCGCTTCGAAACGCTCACCGGGCTCATCACCGGCCTCGGCCTCGCTCTCGTCGGCACTGGCATCATCTGGAAGTCGCTTCACGACGTCGGCCTGCGCCACGCCCCTCCTGCCTCTTTCGCCCTCTGGCCCGTCGCTGCCTCGGTCGCCTTGAAGTCCGCCATGGCCGCCATCAAGCTCCGCGTCGGCCGCCGCATCCGCAGCGCCGCGCTTGTCGCCGACGCCTGGAACGACGCCGTCGACATCCTCTCCGGCACAGTCGCGCTCGTTGCCGTCGGTCTCGCCATCCTCGATCCTGGCCGCTTTCTTGGCGCGGACCACTACGGCGGCGCCGCCATCGGCTGCATTGTCATCCTCCTCGGTCTGCGGGTCGTCCATGAGACCTCTCTCACGCTGATGGACACCATGCCTGACGAACAGATGATGGCCACGATTCGCGCCACTGCCCTTCAGGTCCCCGGCGCGCTCGACGTGGAAAAGTGCTACGCCCGCAAGACAGGTCTACGCTACCACGTCGATCTCCATCTGGAAGTCGATCCCGAACTCACCGTCCGCCGCAGCCACGCCATTGCCGAAGAGGTCCGCAACCGGGTCAAGGGAGAACTGGCCTGGGTCGAGGATGTCCTCGTTCATGTCGAACCTTACGGAGAGAGGGCTTACCATGGAGAATCCTGAGATCGCGCGCCTGCTGGCGGAAACTGCGGATTTGATGGAAATCGGCGGCGAGGATCCCTTCCGGATCCGCAGCTACCGCAACGCCGCCGCCGCCATCGAGAACCACCCGGAGCGGATCATCGACATCCTCCGCGATCCAAACCGCGATGTCACCTCCATCCCCGGCATCGGCAAGAGCCTCGCCGGCGCACTGGGCGAAATCGCCGAGCGCGGCAGCTTCGCACGCCGCGACGAAATGCTCGCCAAATATCCGCCTACCGCCCTCGAAATGCTCCGCATCCCCGGCGTCGGCCCCAAGACCGTCCGCGCCTTGTGGGAGCACTTCCGCGTCAGCACGCTCGAGGATCTCGCCCGCCTCTGCCAGGAGCAGAAGGTGCGCGAACTGCGCGGCATGGGCGCCAAGATGGAGCAGAAAATCCTCGATGGCATCGCCCATTACCGCAAGGTCGCCGGCCGCTTCCTGCTCAGCTACGCCGCTGCCGTCGCCGCCGAACTCGCCCCTGCCGTCAACGGCACGCCCGCCGGCAGCCTGCGCCGCGGCAAGGAAACCGTCGGCGATCTCGACATCCTCAGCACCGATCCCTCCGCCATCGAATGCTTCCTCGCCCACCCGGGTATCCAGGACGTGCTCGCCAAGGGCGACACCAAAGCCAGCGCGCGCTTTGGCGCTGAAGGCTTGCAGGTCGACGTGCGCCTCGTTGCTTTAGAAAGCTTCGGCGCCGCGCTCCAGTACTTCACCGGCAGCAAGGAGCACAATGTCGCGCTCCGGCAGCGCGCGCTCAAGATGGGCTACACGCTGAACGAATACGGCCTTTTCACACTCGAAGGCGAGCGCCGCGTCGCCGGCGATTCTGAAGAGGGCGTCTACGCGGCCCTCGGGCTCGCCTGGATTCCCCCGGAGCTGCGCGAAAACCAGGGTGAAATCGATGCCGCCGAACACGGCAGGCTCCCGCGGCTTGTCGAAGAATCCGATCTGCGCGGCGACCTCCACATGCACACCCGCGAAAGCGACGGCCGCGCCACCCTTGCTGAAATGGCTGCTGCCGCCCGAGAGCGCGGATATGAATACATCGCCATCACCGACCACTCCAAAGCTCTCGCCATGGCCAACGGGCTCGACGAGCGGCGCGCCGTCGCCTTCGCCGCTGAAGTCCGCCGCTTCAATCAGTCCGCGCCCGGCATCCACGTGTTCGCCGGCCTCGAATGCGACATCCTCCGCGACGGCCGCATGGACCTCGCCGAAGATGCCCTCGCTGAACTCGACTTCGTCGTGGCCAGCGTCCACTCCTACATGAACCTCGAACCCCGCGAGATGACCGACCGCCTCCTGCGCGCCATGGAATGCCCCGCCGTCAAGGCGCTCGGCCACCCCACCGGGCGCGTCCTCCTGCACCGCGACGCCTACCACTATGAATTCGAAACCGTGGCGCGCGAGGCCGCCCGCCGCGGCGTCTTGCTCGAAATCAATTCCAGCCCCGAGCGGCTCGACCTGCACGCCGCGCTCATCCGCCGCGCCCGCGAGCTCGGCTGCCGCTTCGTCATCTCCACGGATGCCCATCACCCAAAGCACCTCTCCAACCTCCGCTTCGGCGTCCAGATGGCCCGCCGCGGCTGGCTTGAGCCCGCAGAGATCGTCAATACTCTCCCGCTCGAAGATCTGCGCGCCACCCTGAGAAAGTGAGCTCTCGAAATGCCAATGAAAACCATCTCCAGCCAGGAACTGCTCTCCACTCCCATCTTCCGCGTCACCATGGATCATGCCGTCGATCCCGGCGGCTTCGAGATCCGGCGCGCCATCGTCCGCCACCGCGGCAGCGCCGTCATGATGGCTGTGGACGACCGCAAGCGCGTCCTCCTCGTTCGCCAGTACCGCCTGCCCGCCCGCGATTACCTTTGGGAACTCCCTGCCGGCAGGCTCGACCCCGGCGAAACCCCGCTCCGCGCCGCCCGCCGCGAACTCCGCGAGGAAACCGGCTGCTCCGCCCGCAAGTGGACCCGCCTCGTCGAGTTCTTCCCCAGCCCCGGCTATGTCGAGGAGAAAATGACCATCTTCCTCGCTGAGGATCTCCGCCAAGGCAAGGCGCAGCCCATGGACGACGAGCGCATCGAAACCGGCTGGTTCACCCTGAAACAGATCGAAAAAATGATCGAATCCGGCGAAATTCGCGACGCCAAGACGATCATTGGCTGGGCTATTTACCGGCGCCGCCTCGCTCAGCGCCCGCCCAAATCCGCCGAATAGCGGAACAATTTGCGAAGCGCCTCGCCGCGGTGCGACACCTGCATCTTCGTCTCCGCGTCCAGCTCCGCGAACGTCTTTTGCAGCGGCGGGTACAGGAACAGCGGATCATAGCCGAATCCGCCCTTTCCCCGCGGCGCCTCCAGGATCACCCCCTCCGCCCCCCCGCGGAATGTCGCCTCCAGCCGCCCCTGCCTCGCCAGCGCAATCACGCACACGAAACGCGCCCGCCGGTTCTCCGCTCCGCCGAGCCGCTCGAGCAGCAGCCCGTTGTTCGCCTCGTCCGTTCCCTCCGCGCTGTAGCGCGCTGACCTGACGCCCGGCTCTCCGCCCAGCGCCTCCACCTCCAGCCCCGAATCGTCCGCAAACAGAAACTCCTCGCAACGCGCCGAATAATAGACCGCCTTTTTGATGGCATTCTCCACAAAAGTCGCTCCGTCTTCTTCGCACGGCGCCAGCTCCCGGATTCCTTCCAGCGGAAGAATGTCGATCCCTGCGGCGCCCAACGACTGTGCCGCCATCCGGAATTCCGCCAGCTTGCCCGCGTTGCCCGTGGCACAGCGCAGGATCATTTCCGGCCCAGAGCCTCCCGCTGCGCCTCGAACAGCTCCCGGATGCCCGCCCGTGCCGCCTCGAGCATCTGAGCCAGCCGCGCGTCGCCGAACGCCGCCTTCTCCGCCGTCGCCTGAATCTCCACGAACTCGCCTTCGGACGTCATCACCACGTTCATGTCCACCTCTGCCTGCGAGTCCTCCTCGTAGCACAGGTCCAGCAGCGTCTCGCCGTTCAGCACACCCACGCTCACCGCCCCCACCAGCTGCCGCAACGGGTTCCGCGGCAGCGCTCCGAAGGGCATCAGCCGGTCGAACGCCAGCCCCATCGCCACGCACCCTCCGGTGATCGACGCCGTCCGCGTGCCGCCGTCCGCTTGCAGCACATCGCAGTCGACGATCACCGTGCGCTCGCCTAGCGCCTCCATGTCCACCACCGCCCTCAGGCTCCGTCCGATCAGCCGCTGGATCTCGTGCGTCCGCCCGCTTGGGCGCCCCTTGTTGATCTCGCGCGGCGTTCGCTGTGCCGTCGCCCGCGGCAGCATCGAATATTCCGCTGTCACCCAGCCCCGTCCCGTGTTCCGCAGGAACGACGGCACGCCGTCCTCGATCGTCGCCGCGCACAGCACGCGCGTGTGCCCGATCTCGATCAGGCAGGAGCCTTCTGCCGTCAGCAAGTAGTTCGTCTGGATGCGCACGGGGCGCAACTGGTCCGGGCGGCGGTTGTCAGGTCGCATGCAGTTCTCACGAGGCGGATTGCGCGGAGTAGATGAACGAGTAATACAGCAGCGCGGCGAGCAGCAGGAAGCCGGTGATCAGCAGAATCAGACACCCGATGGCCCCGGGGTTCTTCGGCCCGCGCGGGGACTTCTTCGCGCGCGCCGGCTTGATCTTGGCCATACGCGCTCTATCCTAGCACCCGCCGCCCGCTGCGGCGCTGCTTCTCCTGGAACCCCTGCCCACAAGCGCCGCGCCGTTTGTGTATCGTATGGGGAAGGAGAGCGACGCCTTGACGGAAGCGAAAGACACGGGCATCTCGATCTGGTTCTTCATCGGCAGCCAGTTGCTCATCTACGGCCTGCTCATCGCCGGCGCCGACCTGTACTTCCACGGCCATCCCGGCACGCATGAAGTCGTGCTCAAGGAACTCCGCGCCGGTCTCTGGTGGGGGCTCTTGCTCTTCGTCCTCGGTGTCTTCTACTGCTGGAAGTTCCGCCCGCGCCGTGGCTGAAGCGCCGCCTTTCACCTCTGCCACGGGCGCGGCGTGATTCCCGCGTCCCGCCCGGCCACCCGGTCGTAAAGGTGCTTCTCGTTCGTCGTCCCGAGCCCCTCGTTGTACAGGCTCTCCAGCCCAAGCATCTCCACCAGGTCCTCGCGGAAATCATGCAGCGCCTTCAGGTGTTCCGCCAGAGCCGCCGTCCGCCGCCCGCTTGGCGCCAGGAAGATTTTCTGGAAGCCGATGTCGGTGAGCAACGCCAGCTCATCCCCCAACAGAATCCCTGTGTCTTCGATCCGCGGCTTGCCTGAACTGTCTTCCCGCAGCAGCGCTCCCAGCCGGTTTCGCGTCGCCAGAGTTGTCCCGTTCGGTCCCGGCTTCACCTTGAACCCCGCCACGCGAAGGCGCTCCAGATGTTCGGCAAAACTGAGTTCACGCGGCTTCGGTCGCTTGAAGAACATAGGCAGTCTCAGGCCCCCGGCCTGCTTCCATTCTGGCAAACCTCGACGGTCCGCTGCATCAACTCTCCCCTCAGGGGGCAGCCGCGGCGCGTCAACGGCCGGCCAGGGTACGGACCGCCCTCCAGAAATCCGCACGCATCCCTTCCGCGTCAATCGACACCGCCGCTTCCACCTCCCGCTCCGTGTTCTCCGGCGGCGTGCGCAGCTTCTTCCACTTCACAAGATCCGGCTGCAGCAGCCATTCCGCGGCTGCCAGATCCCACATCACCCACGAATTCGCGCCCGGCGCATGCTGTTTCCATCGGTTGAGCAAAAACTCGCCCAGCCTTCGCAGCCCGGCGAGCCGCTCCGCCGTCGGCGCATACTCGAATGTCAGCGCCCGCGCCACGCTCGCCGGCATCACCCGCAGCTCCAGCTCCTTCCGGTTCAGCACCTCGTTCAGCGCCGGGATGTCGTTCAGGCAGTTGAACTCGCTCTTGTCCCACACGCTGCGTTCCGTGTCGATGAACGCTCCCAGCCAGTACAGGCGCATCTTAGGAGCAATCGACGGATCGATCATCAGCGCCGAAGCCACGTTCGTCAGCGCCCCGAGCGCGATCACCGTCAGCTTCTCCCCCGGCGGCGTCTCGTGCGCCGCACGGATCAAATGATGCGCTGCCGCCGAATGCGCCGCCCGCTCCGCGCCCCACCAGTAGACTCCCACTGCTGAGCCCCGCGGGTGCGGGATCGACATCCGCCCCGCGAGCCCCAGCAACGCCTCGTTCAGCCTCTGGCTCGCCTCCAGCGTGTTGCCCTCCGCCGCCGGCGACTTGCTCCACTGCGCCGAACTCAACGCCACAACCTTCAGCTCCGGCGCCGCCAGCATTCGCGAGATCGCATACAGGTCATCGATCTCGTTCGCCGTATCGGCGTCGATCCACACGCGCGTCTGCGCCCCGGCGCAAAGGCAGGCGACAAGCAGGCATGCCAATCTCATGCCTCCCATCCTGCCACGCCCGGACGCCGTGCGTTCAGAATTTCCAGCGCAGCGTCAGCATGCCCTGCCGCGGCGTTCCCGCCGGCAGGAAGACGTGCGTGCTCGTGATCGTGCCGCCTGCGCTCACGTTCACCGTCATGTTCGGCTGCCCGGAATTGAAGTGGTTCAGCAGGTTCGTGAACGATGCGCCCGCCTCCAGTTGTTGCTCCCGCGGCAGCGTGAACCGCTTCAGCACGCCCATGTTGAACACCACATAACCCGGTCCTTCCACCACGTTCCGCCCGGCGTTGCCGAACCGCCCCGCCCCCGCCGGTGGCGGCGCGAACGCCGTCCGGTCGAACCATGCCGCCAGCGTCCGCGGGTACTTCAGCGGCGCCACAACGTCCGGTCTTCCTCCAAACGTGTTCGTGTTAGACGGATCGGAGCCCGTGAACACCGGGTTCAGCCAATGCCCTGTGCTCAGGTTCAGCAGGAAATTCAGCTGCCAGCCGCCCAGCAGCACGCCGCGCCCCAGCGGCAGCTCCCACAGCGCCTGATTCATCCACTGATGACGCGGCACAGAATAGACATTCGCGCGGTCCCTCCGCCGGTCGTAGGCGTTCTCGATCTGCGTGTTCAGCTCTGCGTTGTTCGTATCATCCACCTCGCTCAGCTGCTTGGCCCAGATCCACGTCGACTGCAGCTGAAGCCCCCTTGAATAGCGCTTCACCACTCCCGCCTGCAGCCCCTGATAACTGTTGTTGGCCCCGTTATCCGCGTAAATCACGTTGTTGTACATGGGATACGGGCGCCGCGCCTGCGCGAACGGCTGCGCTGAAGGCAGCGGTTGGTTGATGTTGCGCAGATAGGGCAGTTGCGTTCCCTTTGTCCCGATGTAGGTCAGGCGCAGCCCCAGATTCCGGCTCAGCTCACGCTCGACGCTCAACGTATATTGCAGCGAGTACATGTTCCGCAGATCCGGAGACAGCCCGTTCAGGTTCAGCGTGCCCGAAGAACCCGGCGCCGCAAAGGGATTCGCCAGCGTGAAAAGCGGCGCCCCGCTGCTGATCGCATTGTTGCTCGTGGTCGAAACCGCAAATGGCCCCGCCACCTGACCGCCCAGCGCCGCCACGCTGAAGTGCCCGTAATAGATCCCCGCGCCTCCGCGCACCACCGTGCGCCCGGCTTCATCCAGCCGCCAGGAAAATCCGAAGCGCGGCGCCCAGTTGTTCTTGTCCGCCCGGCGCAGCGTGCGCCCCAGCCCCGCCTCCTCCGCCGTTTCCAGCGGCAGCGAGGAAGGATAAAACGGGCTCGTCAGCCGCCGCGCCGCCGCCGAGGCCAGCGTCGCCGCTCCGTCGGCCACGTTGAAGTTGTAGAAATTGTCGTCTCTTGCATGCGGCGGGCCGTTGTACTCGTAACGCAGCCCGTAGCTCAGGCTGATCCGCGGATGGATTTTCCAGTCGTCCTGCACGAAAAAGGACAGGTCATTCCAGCGAAAATACTGCGCCGCCCACGGATCGATTCGCCCCACCGTCGTCGGCAGTCCCATCAGGAAATCCCCGTAGGGCTGCCCGCTGAACCGGTTCGTGAAGCTGAAATCGCCGAACAGCGCCGGATTCGACGTCACGTGCCGGTTCACGAACCACCGGATGTATTCGATCCCTGCCTTCACTGTGTGCCGTCCCGCCACCCGCGTCAGGTTGTCGGAAACCTGGAAATGCCCGTCGATCACCGGATTCAGCAGAATCTGCGTGAACGTGCTCAGCCCCGCCATGCTGAAGCGCGGCACGCCCGGCGCCCCGGGACGCGGCGGCAGCCCCCGGATCCCGATCCGGTCCAGCAGGCCCTGGCCCTTCACATCCGCCGAAGAGGATGACTCCAGATGCACCAGCCCGGCGCGGAACTCGTTGAACATCGCCGGGCCCAACGTCCACGAATGCCCCGCCACGGCCATGTGCATCTTCCGGACGTTGTTCGACGTGCCCTCCGTCACCGGCGGCAGTTGCCCCCGCGCGCCCGGGATGTCGTAGTCGTCGTGCTTGTACTGATAGCGCAGGAAGCCCGTCTGAACGCTCGAAAAATTGTGGTCGATCCGCCCCTCCAGCAGCCGGTGCCACTCCGCCCCGTTGAACGCCGCCCGGTAGTTCCCCACCGTCAGCGTCTCCGCCCCGAAGTTCGGCAGCGGATACAACAGCCCCTGCGCCCGCGCGGCTTCCGGCGCGATGCGCGATTCCGGAATCCGGTTGCCCGCGAACGGCGCGCCCCCGGCCAGCGGGTCCCTCACCGCGCCCGGGAACTCGCCCCGCCTCAGGGCCAGCGTGGGAACATTCGATGTGAATGTGTAGCCCCGCACGCCGTCGGTCAGGTCTGCGGTCGTGTAGAAAAACGTGCGGTCCTTCCGCAGTGGTCCGCCAGCGCTTGCACCGTAGTTATGGATATTCTGGAACGCACGCGACGGAAGAAACGGATTCCGCGCATCCAGCGCCGCATTTCTTCCGTACCAGAAAACCGATCCGTGCAGGTCGTTCGTCCCCGATTTCGTCACCGTCGTCACCGCGCCCAGCCCGCTGAATTCCGCCCGGTTGCCGGCAACATTCGCCGTAAATTCTCCCACTGATTCCATCGATGGCTGCGACACCGGGTCCGGGCTCCCGAAGTTGCCGAACGTCGTGTCCACCCCGTCCACCTTCAGACGCAGCCCGTTCGGT
This sequence comes from Acidobacteriota bacterium, assembly GCA_037446555.1. Lineage (GTDB taxonomy): Bacteria > Acidobacteriota > Terriglobia > Bryobacterales > Bryobacteraceae > JANWVO01. Next base: position 34,564 of record JBBIIK010000029.1, on the reverse strand, counting down.
CCCGCCCCCGGGCTCATCCAGTAGGCGCCGTTCCCCATCTGCACAACTCCCGGCACCGCCAGCGGCATCAGGTTCGCGATCAGCCCGGAGTCGCCCGCGTTGTTGTACACGCTGCGCAGGTTCGTCGGCGTCTCCAGAACCAGCCGCCCCGTCAGTTGCGATCCCGCGCTCGGCGTCTCGCTCTGCACCACCGGTGACGCCGCGTCCGTCACCGTCACCTCCGCCGCCGTCGACGCCAGCTCGAACCGCACCTCCTGCCGCACCGTCCGGTACGCCGCGACCTCGATGCCGCTCGCCTCGAATCTGCGGAAGCCCTTCGCCTCCGCGCTCAGCCGGTAAACGCCCGGCGGCAGGTTCACGAACACGTAATTGCCCGCCGCGTTCGTCCGCGTCTCCAGCCGCGCCCCCGTCGCCGTGTTTTCCAGCGCCACCGCCGCCTCCGGCGCCGGCGCCCCGCTCGGGTCCAGCGCCAGTCCCGTCACCGCGCCCAGCGGAGACTGCGCCCGCGCTGCTCCCGCCCCGGCGAAAAATGCCGCCAGCAGCACAATACTGAATCGAAACGTTCCAAACGCCTCACGCAAATCCTGTTTCAGCCCCTTCCAGCCGCGCCGCCACTCCCGGGGCACACGATTCGGGGCCAAAGCGAGAACCGGGTTCATGACTCTCATTGTTCCACACCCCCGCCCCGGCAGCCGCCTCTACTCCGGCGCCAGCGGCTGGATCAGTCTCACATGGCGCCACCCGCCGTGCGCCTCCACGTGAAGCTCCTCGCGCGGGGCCGCGGGTGTTCGCCCTCTTTCTTCCATCCACCGGTCCAGTGCCTCGTGCTCCCGCGCCACCTCGGCACTGTCTCCACGCACGTCGGCGACCGCTGCTTCCCCGCCGGGTAGCACGAGCGACTCCACCCCTGCCCCCGAAGGCGTCGCACTCCGCGTCTCCACTCCCGCCTCCACCACCATCCGCCCCGCCTCTGTGAAGCCGACATAGCGCAGGAACGGCTTGCCCGAGCCCTGCTCCCCCATCGTCTCCAGGTGCGCGAAGAGCGCCGGCAGCGCTGCGTCCAGTGCCCGCGCCAGCTCCCCGGGCTCCGCTTCCACGCGGACGGCCAGCGCGGGCCTCTCGACGACCGTCGCCACCAGGATCGAAACCATCAGACCATCCTGTCTTGCGCAAAGGCCAGGCTCCGCTCCAAATCCAGCCACTGCTGCTTCTTGAGCGCCGCCCGGTACTCGGGTACGTCCATGCCCGCCACATCCTCCATCACCATCGGTTTCATCAGCGGCGATCCGCTTTTCGCCAGCGCCACGAACCGCGCGAACTCGCCCGCCCGTGCCTTCGGAAACGCCTTCCAGAACGAGTCCTCGTAGAAAGGCACGATCCTCGGCGGGCGTCCCGTGATGATCTCCAGATGCAGCGGCGCCTGCGGGCACAGCCGCTTGTGCAGATTCGCCAGCCGCTTCATGTCCACCGATCCGTCCCCCGGTACGGTCCAGTGCGCCGCGCAGCCGCGCGAATGCGGGAAAATGGCCGTGTCCCGCACGTGCGTGGTCACCGCCACCGGCCCCAGCACCTCCAGCGTTACCTCCGGGTGCTCCACGCACCAGATCGGATTGCCCGTGTCGAGGCACGCCCCCACCGCGTCCCTGCCTGCCTCCTCCACAATCTGCCGGCACTCCCACGCCTGCAGGTCGCCGGAGTGGTTCTCCAGCGCGATTCTTACTCCCGCTTCCAGTGCCGCCTCTCGCGCCGCCTTCAGCACCCGGATCGTCGCATCCATGTGGTACTCGATCCCGCCCGGATGCAACCGGTCTTCGAAATCGCCCAGATAGCACCGCAGTGATCGTGCTCCCACTGCCTTCGCTACCCGCAGCGCGCGCCGCAGATGCTCCGCCGCATCCTCTTTCCGGTTCCGGTAAGCCCGCGCCGTCGGGCAGATGCAACCCGTGCCCGCGTCCAGGTGAATCCCCAGTTCCTCCGCCCGCTCCCGGACCCGCTTCAGGTGATCCTCTTCCAGCGACTCAAAATCCCCCGGCGACGAAATCTGCAGCGCCGTGCACCCGTGCCGCGCGGCAAACTCCAGGTGCTCCATCGCCTTCAGGTTCCACGCGCGCAGCGAATAGGTGTCATAGCCGAGCCGCAGCTTCGGCGCCTGCGCCCGCAAGTGAAGAGCACCCCCCGCCAGTGGCGCGAAAAAAAGAGTCCGTCGGCTGACCGGCATTTGCCGACATCGTATCAGGAGCGGGCTTCACCCGTGCGCCCGCTTCACCACTCGTTGTAGGGCGTTCCTTCCAGCGATCGCGCTGTCGAGCGCGACCTCACGTCGAAGATCCCCGGCTCCGTCTGGTTCACGCTCGTTACCGCGTCCTCCATCACCACTTCCCAGTCCGCCTGCCCCGTCATCGGATCCACGGGCACCTGCCTCAGATAGCCCTCGCGCACCAGATCTTCCAGTGACTGCGGCGCCTTCGACTTGTCGTAGGTGTACTCGTCGATCACTGTCCGCAGAGTGAATAGATTCTGCCGCAGCACCGTCTCCCGCGCCCGGATCACCGACTTCTGGTACATCGGCACCGCTACCGACACCAGTACCGCGACCACCGCCATCACGATCATCAGCTCGATCAGCGTGAAGCCGGCCAGCCGCCTACCACTCCGAATACAGCGTGCCATCGGGCGCCCTCTCCGTCGATTTCGTGTACACGTCGAAAATGTTCTGCCCTCCCCACGATGTCGACTGTGGATCGTCCTGTGTGGAGCGGAGGCCCCAGTCGGTCGAGTTCGTGAACGGGTCCCGCGGAATCCGCCGCAGGAAGCGGATCTTCTTTCCCGTCGGATCGTTGGCCAGCTTCACTCCTTCCACCAGCTGCTCAAGCGATTCCGGATAGCATTCCGCGCCCAGCTTCTTCTCGATCCCGCCCTTCTCGCACGTGTCCTTGTACCGGTCGATCGCAGTGCGGAGCTCCCGCAGCGCGTACCGCAGCTCCCGCTCCTTCTCCCGCCGCACGCGGTAGCGCGCCAGCGGCAGCGCCATCGCCGTCAGGAACATCATGATCGTGAAAGCGACGATCAGTTCCACCAGCGTCAGCCCGAATTCACGCCTGCTGCTGAGCTTCCTGTGCTTCATGGCACGCGAATCGTCACTGCCTGCGGCGCCGCCGGGATCGGCTCCAGCTTCGCGTCGCGCAGCGTCACGTCCTCCAGCCGGATGCTCGCATCGCCGCGCCCCACTGCCTGGAACTTCAGCTCCAGCAGAATGCCCACGCCCGATACGCCGCCCGCGCCCGGCACGCGGTTCATGTTGACGATCACCAGGCCTGACGCCTCGTCCCGCGAATCCGAGAAATTCACCTGCGCGCCGTCGCCCGCCAGAAACGGCCCGCGCTGCACGTCCAGCAACCGCAGCACCTTCGGCTCGTAGCGGATGCGCAGCGGCGCGCTGAACAACTCCGACACGTTCTCCACCTGCAACCGCACCGTCACCGTGGAATTCAGCGAGGCTTCTTTCGCCGAAGGCTGCCACGAAAGCCGCGGCCCCTGCGCCGCTGCCGGCTCCTCCGCCGCCGGTGCGTCCGCCGGCTTGGCCGGGACCGCTTCCGGCGAGGGCTGAACTCCGGGCGCAGTCTGCCCCGGCGCCGCCGTTTCCAAGGGCTTTGCCGATGCCGCCTCCGGCGCGAGGGGAGGTCCGGGCGCTGCCGGCGCAGTCTGCGGCCGCGGCGCCGCCGTCCCCGGCACCAGCGGCGTCCTCACCGGCTCGCCAGGCTGCCGAGCCGGCTCTTGCGCCTCCGGTTCCTGCTCCTCTTCCTGCACGAAGTTCACGCGGTAAATCTGCTCCGCTCCGCTCGCCACGCCACGCAGGCTCTCCTCCGTGATCTCCGGCGTTCTGACCACCCGCGGCACCAACGCCACCAGCAGGTCCGAATTGGCGTTTTCCACGTTCTCGCTCGAAAACAGCCGCCCCAGAACCGGAATGTTCATCAGCCCGGGCACTCCGCTCCTCACCCGCGAAACGTTGGCCTGCATCAGCCCCCCGATCAGCGTCACCTCGCCCTCCCGCGCGCGGATCACATGCGTTACCCTTCGCTGTCCGATCACCGGCTGCGACAGCCCGCCCAGGTCGATCCGCTCGCGGATGTTCGAAATCTCCAACTCCACCTGCAAGGAAATCTCGTCCCCGTGGATGCGCGGCGTCACATCGATATTCACCCCTACCTCCGCAAACTGGAACTGCGTCTGCACAAACGGCGACAGCCCGCCACCGCCCACCACCGCGCCCGGCGTGAAAGACCCCGACGCGTAAGGCACACGGTCCCCCAGCCGGAGCGACGCCTTCTGCCCGTCCACAGCCCGCACCTGTGGAGTCGTCAGCACGCGCGTCTGCCGGTCGCTCAGCAGCGCCTGCACCAGAAAGCTTGGTAACACGACGCTCCAGTCGCCCGCCCCCAGGTCCTTCACCTGGTTTAACGGAACCGTCCCGGACGTTCCTCCTCCAGTGAAGCTTACCGGCGAGCCAAGCCCCGGCTTGCCTGCGCTCAACGGCGTCAGCGCCAGGTCGCGCGTCCGTGTCCGGTTCGCCTCCATCACCATCACATCCACCACCACCTCCGGCTTCGCCTTGTCCAGATCCAGCAGCACCTTCTCCGCCAGCGCCATCTGGTCCGCCGTGCCCCGCGCTACGATCGCGAACTGGCTGTTCACCGGAAACACTTTCCGCAGATCCGTCACCTGCCGCATCGCCGTCACAATCTCTGTCAATTCCTGGTTGTTGTAAGCGTTTTGAAGGTAAAAAATCCGCGTCACGTGCTCCTCGTAATCGCGGCGCTTGGTCGGATTGTCTTGCGTCACGAAAATCGTGTTGCGGCTCAGCGGCTTGTAGTACGTCTTCGTCACCAGGCTCACGTACTCCAACGCCTCATCCAGCGTCAGCTGGTTCAGATCCAGCGTGTACCGCCGCGTGTCCTGGAAATCGGCGTCAAACAACACGTTGATCCCCGCCAGTTTCCCCACCGTCTCGTACATCACCCGCGCCGTCTGGTTCACGATCTTCAGCCCGGAAATCCGGCGTGTCGCCGGCTTCAGCTCCGGTGCCTCCAGCATCCGCGCCGCCCGCTCAAGAGCCTCCCGCCGCGCTTTTTCGGCATCGGTCAGCCCGCGCTCCACGCCCGCCTCGCCGGGCTTGCCCCTCTCCTTCTTCTCCCGCTCGATCATCTGGTTCGTCCGCCGCAGTTCCTGCTCCGCGATGCTCGAAGCGGGGTCGATCACGAATGCCTTCCGGAACTCCGCTAGCGCCTCTTCCAGTTTTCCTTCCGACCGCAGCTTCTGCCCCAGATCCACATGGCGCTGCGCCGCGGCGAACCGTGCCCGCCGCAAGTGCAGCAGGTACGCGGCGTCGCCCGGATCAGCCGCCAGCGCCCGCTCGTAAAACTCCAGCGCCGTGTCCAATTCCCCCCGCGCCTCCGCTTTCTTGCCCTCGTTCAGCAGCCGGTCTCCCTTCCGGTTGCCCGCCGCGGCAGGAGTGCCCACGGCCAACAACAAGGCCGCCAGAATCACTGCTAACTGATTCATCTTCTGCATGTTATGGCTACTTGCAAGAGCCGGCGTGCTAAACTGTCTGTAGCTGTCGCTTCCCGTGCCGGCGCACACATTCTCCATTCGAATGACGCGCGGCGCGGCGCGCGCGTGGAGACAATTCCTTTGGCGGAAACCAGGGCACCGGTCCGGATAGTTGCGGAGAACCGCAAGGCGCTCCACGACTATTACGTCCTCGAGCGCCTCGAAACCGGACTCGTCCTGACAGGCACTGAAATCAAGTCCGCCCGCCAGGGGAAGGTGCAGCTCCGCGACAGTTACGCCGACGTCAGCGGCGGCGAAGCCTGGCTGCTCAACACGCACTTCAGCCCTTACTCGCACGGCAACATCTGGAACCACGAGCCGACCCGCAAGCGCAAGCTCCTCCTGCACCGCTCCGAAATCGAAAAACTCGCGTCCAAAGTCCGCGAAAAAGGGCTCGCCCTCGTCCCTCTCAAGCTCTACCTCAAGGGCGGCCGCCTCAAGTGCGAGCTCGGCGTCTGCCGGGGCAAGAAGCTGCACGACAAGCGCGAGGCCGAACAGGCCCGCGAACGCGACATGGAAGCGCGCAAGGCGATGAGCCTCAGAAACGCGAAAAGGAACAGGGATTGATCATGGAATTCACGCTCACCACTCGTCCTCTACCCGAAATCGACGCTCCTGCGCTGGCGATCCTCGCTTTCTCCTCCCTCCCTCCCTCCCAGGACTTCGCCGGCGGCCTGCCGAAAGAGATGTTCGACTCCGGCGAGTTCACGGCCAAGCCGAACGAGGTTGCCCTCGTCCATCTGCCGCAGGGGCTCAAGGCCCGCCGCCTCCTCTTGGCCGGCTGTGGCGAGCAGGAGAAGTTCACCCCCACCCTCATGCGTCAGACCGGCGGAGTCATCGCCCGCGCCTTGCAGGCACGCTCCATCCAGCATGCCGCCGTCCGCCTCGAAGACGGTGCCGACGCCACCATGCTTCGCGCTCTCGTCGAGGGTCTCATCACCGGCAGCTTCGAACCGGACCAGTACAAGACCGAGAAAAAAAACGGCGGCAAGCTCCTGGAGCGCGTCGAGCTTTCCGTGCCCGCCATCACGCCGGAACTCGAAGAAGCGCTCGAAACCGCCAGCATCACGGGCGAAGCCCAGAACTGGACCCGCGCTCTTGTCAACGAGCCGGGCAACGTTCTCACGCCCCGCGCCCTCGCCGGCCGCGCCCGCGCCATGGCCGAAGAGTGCGGCCTTGCCTGCGAAATCCTCGACGAGCCGCGCCTCCGCCAGCTGGGCTTCAACACTCTGCTCGGCGTCGCCCAAGGCTCTGATGAGCCGCCCGTCCTGATCGTCGTCCGATACACTCCGCCGCAGCCCGCCTCGCCGGATCACCTCGCGCTCGTAGGCAAGGGCGTTACCTTCGACACTGGCGGCATCTCCATCAAGCCCAGCGACGGCATGGAAAAGATGAAGTACGATATGGCCGGCGCCGCCGCTGTGCTCGGCGCGATGCGTGCCCTCGCTCGCCTGAAGCCTTCCGTCGCCGTCACAGCCTTTGCTCCCTGTGTCGAAAACATGCCCGGCTCGAAGGCGCAGAGGCCCGGCGACATCGTGAAAACATTTCAGGGGAAAACGGTTGAAGTGCTGAACACCGACGCTGAGGGCCGCCTCATTCTTGCCGATGCCCTCACCTGGGCCGCCCGCGAGGGCTGTACCCACCTCGTCGACGCCGCCACTCTCACCGGCGCCATCGCCGTCGCCCTCGGCAACCTTTACGCCGGCGCCTTCTCCAATGACGCCGCCTGGCAGCAGCGGCTGCTCGACGCCGCCGCGCGCGCCGGAGAACGCATCTGGCCCTTCCCCATGGACGCCGAATACCGCGAGCTCCTCAAGTCGCCCTTCGCCGACCTCGCCAACATCGGCGGCCGCTGGGGCGGCTCCATCTCCGCCGCCAAGTTCCTCGAGGAGTTCGTTGAGGGCAAGCCCTGGGTCCACCTCGACATCGCCTCCGTCGCCTGGCTCGAGGAGAACAAGCCCTGGATGGCCAAAGGCCCCACCGGCTTCCCCGTGCGCACCCTGGTGGAAGTGGCCCTTGGCTGGCAACCTGCACGTTCCTGAACCCTCGCGCTCAGCCTTTGCCGCCCCTTGCCCTGCGCCTCTGGCGTAAAGACAATGATGGGCTACACTGAAGGCACGGCCCGCTGCCGGAGGATCACCCCCTTGGAGCGCATTGAAAGAGAAAAGCTGTTTCACGACCAGGAATTCGAGCACCTGGAGCGCCGCCAGCTGGATCGCTTTTACCGCGTCGCCATCCCCTCCATCGACCGCTTCATCACCGCTTGCGTGGAAGGTGCTCGCGGAAAGCGCGTCCTGGAAATCGGTTGCGGACCCGGCTCGGTCTCCCTCCGCTTGGCCGCGGCCGCCAGCCACGTCACCGGCATCGACATCTCTGACACGGCGGTCCGACAGGCAACCGAGCGCGCTGCGAGAGCCGGGTTCGGCCACGTCGAATTCCGTGTCATGAACGCCGAAGAGCTGGACTTCCCCTCGCAGTCGTTCGATTTCGTCTGCGGCCGCGCCATCCTCCACCACCTCGACCTCGAGCGCGCCCTACCCTCCCTCGCTCGCGTGCTGCATCCCGCCGGCTGTGCGCTGTTTTTGGAACCGCTCGGTCACAACCCAGTCGTGAATTGGTATCGGAACCGCACTCCGCAGCTCCGCACGCCAGACGAGCATCCCCTGCTGCGCTCCGATCTGTGCCGGGCCCTCGACTTCTTCCGCTCGGTCGAAGTGCGCCCGGAGATCCTCACTGCCCTCGCTGCAGCCCCTCTGCCCGAAGGGCCGCTCTTCCTTGCCGCCCGCGCCACACTCGCGGCGGCCGACAAGGTCCTCCTCTCGCTGCCACTGCTTCGCTGGTGGGCCTGGACCTCGGTTTGGCGGTTTGCCGGGCCAAAGCAGTCGGAGGCAGATAAAGCTCAAGGACTGTGAGGACGCGCGCAATGAACAACCGTCCGTTGCCGCCCGCCGGTTCCGCTCCTTGCGCCCAGCCTGTCGCCGCCCCCGTCCCCATCCTCGAATTCGAAAGCGTCACCATTTGCCGCGACAGTACGGTCGCGCTCGAAAACATCTCCTTCACGATCTCCGAAGGCCAGCACACTGCGATCCTCGGTCCCAACGGCAGTGGCAAGTCCACCTTCATCAAGGCCATGACGCGCGAGCTCTACCCGCGCTATCCCGGGAGCTCGCGTCTGCGCCTGTGGGGCAGGGAAACCTGGCAACTGTTCGAGTTGCGTTCGCTGCTCGGCATCGTCACCAACGACCTTGTCCAGTCCTGCGCCCGGCCCATTCCCGCTCTCGAAATCGTGCTCAGCGGCTACTTCTCAAGCATCGGCATCTGGCCCAACCACCGCGTCACCCCGGAGATGGAGGCCCGCGCCCTCGAGGCGCTGCGCTTCTTCGATCTCGAACATCTCGCCTTGCGGCCCCTCTCGGAAATGTCCTCCGGGGAGGTCCGCCGCGCCGTCTTCGCCCGTGCGTTGGTCCATAATCCGCGGGCGCTCGTGCTGGACGAGCCCACCAATTCCCTCGATTTGCGCGCCCAGCATGAGGTTCGCCAAGCCATGCGCCGGCTCGCCGCGGCCGGCGTCACCGTGATCCTCGTCACCCATCATTTGCCAGACATTATCCCGGAAATTCAACGGACCGTTTTATTGAAGAACGGCCGGATTTTCTTCGATGGAGACAAGAACAGCGCACTCCGCCCCGAAAGGCTCGGCGCGCTGTTCGGCGTTCCTGTCCGCGTGCTGGAGTCGGACGGCTTTTATCGCGCTTGGTAGCCCGTCACCGGGCGCCCAGCTCTTTCAGCAACTCCGCCACCGCCGCCTCCAGCTGGCGGTCCTTCCCGTTCAGGTTGTCCTCGGGCGAGTTCTCCACCTCGATGTCCGGCTTCACGCCCAGGTTCTCCATGTTCGTCCGTTTCCCGTCAGCGAGAAAGACGCCCACTCCCGGCGTGCGCACTGTCGAGCCGTCGATCAGCGAGTAGCTTCCTGTGCCGATCACCGCGCCCATCGTCTGCGTGCCCAGCGTCTTGCCGAGCCCCAGCGCCCGGAATCCGGCGGGGAACATCTCCGCGTTCGACGCCGACCGCCAATTCTGCAACACGATCTTCTTGCCGAAGTAGCCCGCAAACGGGCGCCCCGTCGGCTCCGTGCCGCGCGGCTGCCACACCTGATACTCACGCTGTACCAGGATCGCCAGCAATTGCTGCTCGATATTTCCGCCGCCGTTCCATCTCTGGTCGATAATCAACGCCGGTTTATTGCGGAATTCCCGCAGTTCCTTCTCGAATTTCCGCAGCGACGTCTGGTCCATGGCGCGGATGTGGAGGTAGCCCACCTTGCCTCCGGAGAGCTTGTCCACCATCTCGCGCCGCTCCTTCACCCAGCGCTCGTACCGCAGCGTGGCGTACTGCGTGTTGGGGATGGGATCGACCTGCGTCTCCCAGGCCCCCGCCTCCTCCGGCTTGCTGTTCAGCTTCAGCCTCAGCTTCCGGTTCAGGCGCTGATTGTGGAAGAACTTCCAAAGATTGTCCTTTGTGGTGACAGGCTTGCCGTCGACCGCCAGAAGGTAGTCACCCTTGCTTACCCGCACCCAGTCCTTGTCCGCCGGCCCGTTCTCGTAAATATGATCCACACGGTAGCGCCCTGCCGCTGCATCGGCGGCGAATTCAATTCCCGGATGAAGCGTCTGCACCGCGCCTTCGCGCCCGCCCGGTCCGGGCGCTGCGCCCGTGTGCGAGGCGTTCAGTTCGCCGATCATCTCGTTGATGATGTTCAGCAACTCCTGCCGGTCGCCCACGAACTCCACCAGCGGTTGGTACTTCGCGCGCATCGCGTCCCAGTCGTAGCCGTGCATCTTCGGGTCGTAGAAACGGTACTTCATGGTCCGCCACGCGTCGTCGAACATCTGCTGCCACTGGCCCTTGTAGTCGATTCGCACGCGCGTCGTGAAGCTGATCCGGCGCCGTCCGCCCGCGCCTCCCGCCGCCTGCCCGCCCGCGGCAGCCTGCTGCATCGCTGCGCCAAAAGCGCCCGCTCCGCCTCCGCCCGCGCCACCAGCTCCAGAGGCAGGAAGATTCACCGAATAGACGCCTTCGCCTTCCTTGAAGAACAGCGTCCGCCCGTTGCGCGTCACCGCCAGCTGCGAAATGCCGCCGCCGAACATCCCCATGCCCGGCGCCGGCGGTGCGCCCTGTCCCTCGCCGGACGGCGCGCTGCCGCTGGCCACGCGGGTCTGCCGCCTTCCGTTGTCCTGGATCGTGTAGATCACTGGAGTGCCGCGCGCGCCCGTACCCTCCACCGTCACGAACACCAGAGTGCGGCCATCGGGCGCCGCCTCATATCCGCGCACCCCGCCGGGCACCCGCGTGATCTGCGACGTCCGCCGCTTCAGCCCGTCCCAGTCGATCCGAATCTCACTCGGCGCCTGATTTTGCTGCTGCGCCCGCCGTGCCGCGGCCGCTGCCGCGCCGCCGGGCGCATCTTCCGCAGGCTCCTCCGGCGCCATCGGATCCCGGTCCAGCTTCTCCAGGTGCGTCACCCACAACTGCGAGCTCGACAGGTCCCCGGCCCCAAATCCTCCCGTCCCCGTGCTCTCCATCCGCACGAAGTACAGCTTCTTCCCGTCGCTCGAAAAGCTCGGGCCCCGCTCCGGGTAGGAATCGAACGTCGCCTTCCGCGGCGCCGCCCCGCCTGCCGACGGAGCCAGCCAGATGTCGCTCTGCCGAGCCTCGTCCGGCATTGAAAACGCCACCCACTTGCCGTCCGGCGACATCACCGGCGAGTTGATGCTGCCGTACTTCGATGACGCCAGCTCCACTGTCTGCCCGCCCAGCTCATGCCGGAACAGCCGGTTGTCCGACGTCGTGAACAGAATGTGCTTCGAATCCGGCGACCACCGCATCTCCATCTTCAGCGTGTCCAGATCCGTCACCTTCCTTGCCTGCCCGCCCTCGGCGGGGACCACCCACACCTCTTCGCGCCCGCTCTGGTCGCTGATGTAGGCGATGTGCTTGCCGTCCGGCGACCACTGCGGCGCCCGGTCGCGCGCCGCGCCCTCGGTCAACTGCACCAAGTCCCCTTCCTCCACCGGCGCCGTGAAAATCTCGCCGTACACGTTCAACACGATCCGCCGCCCGTTCGGATGAATGTGGAACTGGTCCGCCCGCGACTGGAACGTCCGGATCTCCTCCGGATTGATTTGCGTCTCCGCCTCGATGTCAAATCTCAGCGGCGCCGCCTTCCGGCTCGCCACGTCCAGCTTCCAGATGCCGAGATCGTGCTCGAACACGATCGTCTTCCCGTCCGCGGAAATCGACGGCCACCGCACGTCCCCGCTCGTGAACTGCGTCACCTTCTCCGCCTTGCCGCCTTTTTCCGGCACGCGCCAGATGTTGGTAAGCCCGCTGCCATCGCGGTCGCTCACGAAATAAACGAACCCGTCGCGGCCCCACATCGGCCACGAATCCATCCCCTCGAACTGCGTCAGGTTCGCCCACTTCTTCGTGCCCAGATCCAGCACGAACACGTCGGTCTGGTACGAACCCCTGTAATACTTGCGCCAGTACACCTGCCCCCGCTGGTTGTACGCGATGCGCTTCCCGTCGGGCGAAAAGCTCCCGGCAAGTCCGTAGTCCGTGCCCGCCGGCCTTTCCGCGCCCGTCTCGGTGTCCACCAGCCACAGCTTCGCCAAGAAATCGTCGCCCCGCATCGAACTGAACAGCACCGCCTTGCCGTCCGGCGTCCATCCCAGCACGCTGTCGTCCGCGGAATGAAACGTCAGCTGCTTCGGCGTGCCCCCGCCCGCAGCCACCACATACACATCCAGGTTGCCCTTCCGGTCAGAGCTGAAGGCGACCCACTTCCCGTCCGGCGAGAACCGCGGATAAGCGTCCCGCGCCGGGTGCGCCGTCAGCCGCGTCAGGTTCTTTCCCGACTCGTCAGCCAACCAGATGTCGGCCAGGTATGTAAACGCGACTCGCCCGGCGTGATAAGCCGGGTAGCGCACGAGCTTCGCCTCCCGCGCCACGGCGGGCGACAGCAGCGCCGACGCCAGGCACACTTGGATAATCGCCTTCAGTGCTCTTCGATGCATGGTTCGAGAATCCCCTTTTCTTCGCGTGCTCAAGCTACAGTGATTGTGGCGCAGATCCACGCCCGCTGGGTTACACACTGCCAACCTCGCCCACCTGCCCGGCAACCCCCGCCTCCCACTTGCGCAGCTGCCCCGCTTCCGCGCATCATAGCAACTAATAAGCGCTTGCCGGCGCACCGCTGTCGGAGAGGCTTGGCTCAAGGGGGAACTCCGCTTGGGAGCCGATCTCATATGAACCTCAGCCAGATGGCCCGGACGATCCGGGAATCGGTCACACTGAAACTGAACCAGACGGCCGCACAGCTCCGCGACAAGGGCGAGCCCGTCATTCACCTCGGCGGTGGCGAGCCGAAGTCCAAGACTCCCATCGACGCCGTGGTTGCCTCCACTTCCGTGCTCAACTCCGGCGATATCAAGTACACTCCCCCCGACGGCATCCCCGCCCTCAAACGCGCCATCCTGCGTTACACCGAAGAGCATTACGGCCGAAGCGTGCGCCCCGAAAACGTCGTCGCCAGCAGCGGCGCCAAGCAGGCCATCATGGCCGCCCTCATCGCCATCCTCGACCCCAAGGACGAGGTCATCTACCCCGTCCCCTATTGGGTCAGCTACCCCGAAATGATCAAGCTCGCCGGCGGCGCCCCCGTCGCCGTGCGCGCCGAGGACGGCTCCTTCTGCCCCACTGTCGATGAAATCGCCGCTGCCGTCGGCTCTTACACCAAGGCCATCATCATCAACAGCCCCAACAACCCCTCCGGCGTAATGTATTCGCGCGATTTCGTCGAAGGCGTCGTCGATCTCTGCCGCCGCAAGTCGCTCTTCCTCATCATGGACGACACTCACAACCGCCTGGTCTTCGACGGCCGCTCGCCCATCAACGTCTACGACTTCGCCAAAGAGGACATCGACCAGTCCCGCGTCATCGTCATCAACTGCGTCTCGAAAATGTACGTCATGACGGGCTTCCGTATCGGCTGGGCCGTCGCCGCGCGCGAACTCGCCACCGCCATGGCCACTATCCAGGGCCAGCAGACCTCCGGCCCCGCCCCGCCCTCTCAGTGGGCCGCGGCCGGCGCTCTCAACGGCATCCAAAGCTCCATCGACGCCCTTCGCATGACGCTCGAGAACAACCGCAACGTCCTCCTCGAACGCCTCGCTGCCTTTCCCGGCATCCGGGTCACCCGCCCCGACGGCGCCTTTTACACCTTCCCCGACTTCTCCAACTGCATGAAGGACTCCAAGAAACTCGCCGAATTCCTCCTTGAAAAGGTGCGCGTCGTCACCGTCCCTGGCGTCGAATTCGGCATGGAGGGGCACCTCCGCATCTCCTTTTGCGGAACCATCAAGGAAATTACCGAAGGCATCGAAAGGATCCGCTTGGCGCTCGACCCCACCTCGCCTAACGAAATCTACATCGGAACGCGCCGCCTCGTGCGCGACTGGATGTGACCCCCCACGGGAGCTCCGCATGAACGTCTACACCGAGATTCCGTCCCCCGCTCTGTCCCAGGCAGCCCTGGCCAGGCCCGTCTATGGCCTGGAGAACCACGGCTTCCACAACCTCCGCCGCGTCTACTGGAACCTCCCCGAGCCGGCGCTCTACGAAGAGGCCGTCTTCCGCGGTGAGGGCTGGATCGCCTCCAATGGACCTCTCATCGTCCACACCGGCAAGCACACCGCACGCGCCGCCGCCGACAAGTTCATCGTCCGCGAGCCCTCCTCCGAGCATTACATCTGGTGGAGCCAGTACAACCGCCCCTTCACTCCGGACGCCTTCAACACCCTGTTGAACCGCGTGCTGGCCTACTTCCAGGGCCGCGACGTTTTCGTGCAGGATTGTTTCGGCGGCGCCGATCCCAACTACCGCCTCCCCGTCCGCATCATCACCGAGGACGCTTGGCAGTCCCTCTTTGCGCGCACCATGTTCCTCAAGCCGGAATCGCTCGACGCCTGCCGCAACCACGTGCCCGAGTTCACCGTCATCACCGCCCCCGGCTTCCTTGCCAGCCCCCTCATCGACAACTCCCGCACCGAAACCGCCATCGTCCTCAACCTCGCCCAACGCACGGCCATCATCGCCGGCACCTGCTACGGCGGAGAAATCAAGAAGACCATCTTCACCGTCCTGAATGCGCTCCTTCCCTTCGAAGGCGTGCTCCCTATGCACTGCTCGGCCAATGTTGGCCCCTCGGGCGACGCCGCCATCTTCTTCGGCCTTTCCGGCACGGGCAAAACCACGCTCTCCGCCGATCCCGAACGCGGACTCGTCGGCGACGACGAACACGGCTGGTCGCCTGACGGCATCTTCAACTTCGAGGACGGCTGCTACGCCAAGGTCATCCGCCTCTCTCCCACCGCCGAGCCCCAGATCTATGCCTGCACCCGCCGCTTCGGCGCCATCCTCGAAAACGTCGTCTTCGACCCCCGCACACGGCTGCTCGACCTCAACGACGATAAGCTCACCGAAAACACTCGCGCCGCCTACCCGCTCTCGTTCATCGAGAACGCCGTCCCCGAAAAGCGCTGCGGCCACCCGAAGAACGTCATCTTCCTCACATGCGACGCCAACGGCGTCCTGCCGCCCATCGCCCGCCTCACCCCAGATCAGGCCGTCTACCACTTCATGAGCGGCTACACCAGCAAGATCGCCGGCACCGAGATCGGCCTCGGCGCCGAGCCGCAGATGACCTTCTCCGCCTGCTTCGGCGGTCCCTTCATGGTCCACCACCCCTACGAGTACGCCAAGATGCTCAAGGCCAACGTCCTCAAGCATGGCGCCACTGTCTGGCTCGTGAACACCGGCTGGACCGGCGGGCCCTTTGGCATCGGCAAGCGCATCTCTATCCAGCACACCCGCGCTTTGCTCCATGCCGCTCTCGCCGGCCACTTCGAGGACGCCGAGTTCCACATCGATCCCGTCTTCCGCTTCGAAGTGCCCCGCCACCTCGAAGGCGTCCCCGATTCGCTCCTCGATCCGGCTTCCACGTGGGCGAGCCGTGACGAGTACATGGCGCGCTATCGCTCTCTCGCCGCCCGTTTCATCGAGAACTTTCAGTACCTCACCAAGGAAGAACACATCCCGGATTCTCTCGCCGAAAACGGACCGCGAATTTGAAAGCACTCCTGCTCACCGCTGCGTCTGGTCGAAGCTCACCCGCACGCCCATCGTGATGGCGATGTCGTTGCTCTTCTTGCCCGGCAGCGGATTCGACAGGTAGCGGTCGTTCACGCCCACTGTCCACTCCAACCACTTCATGACCGGCACCGCCGCGTTGGCGTCGAAGCTGAACCGGTACTCCCCGCGGTTGGTCAGGTTCGGGAAGAAGCCAGCCCGCTCGAACAGCTTGAGCTTCGAAAGCAGCTGAATCGTCAGCTCCTGTCCGGCGGCCACCTCGCCCGAATTCCGCACCAGTGGTCCTTCCTCCCGGCTGAATTTTTCACGGTTCCAGTTGCCGCCGCCGCTCAGCTCCAGCGAGCCCCGCCGGCTCACCCAAGGCTTGTACCCCAGCCCGCCGCCGAACACGCTCCGCAGGTCCAGCGAAAGAAACCGGTCGTAGTCGTAGGCGTTGATCCCGTACAGGAACAGCCTCCCGTTGGCGCGCCGGTCCGCCCGGATCGAGCCGCTGATGCGGTTCGCAGTCGCCCCGAACGGCTCCGTCGTGCTCTGCGTGGCATAAATCTGCGAGAAGTTCAGCGCCAGCACGTTCTTGCCCGCCTCTCGCACCGCGTTGGCTGCCGTGCTCAACGTCGATGTCTTCGCGTTGCCGCTCGTGTTGGCCACCGAAAACGTCATCGAGCCGCGCCAGAAATCGTTCAGCCGGGGATGCTTCCACCTCTCCTCCTCCCGCTCGAACGCCCGCTGCGCCGCCTCGTTCCTCATCGCCGCGATCTCCGCCGGCTCCACCGTCTTCATCAGCCCGTCCGGCTGCACCAGGCGCACCGCCCTCTCCGTCGTCTCCACCTTCGATACGATCACCGCTCCCTCGGCCAGCGTCACATACATCGCCTCTTCGGCGCGGATCTCCGCCACAGCCTTCCGGTCGATCTTCAGCTCTCCCGCGTACTCGGTGCGCACTATCACCGACTTCGCGTCCGCCGACACCAGCTTCCCGCTCACACGGTCGCCGTTGGTCAACATCACCACATCGGCAGCGCTCGCGCATAAGGCCGCACAAAAAACAAGAAAAGCACGAAATGTCTGCATGGAAGCCCTCCAGAGGGGAAACAGGATTCTGCCTTTTTGTTTTCGGGACGTGTCTCCTCCATCCCGACGCGCGGCCCGCGGCCCGCGTTTCCACCCAGTTTATCCGCTCTTCCCCGCGCCCGTCAGCGTTCGTCCCGCAGTGTCACCGTGAACCGTAGCCGCAGCGGCGCGCCCGGCTTGAGCGTGCATCCGTTCGAGCCTGCCGTCTTGCCCGGAAAAGACGCGCCCACGAAGCCGTAGTGCCGCAGGCACCACTGATACGGAACGCCCGGATTTCCCTCGTGCGGCGTGATCCTCAGCGCCGCCCGCCTGCCCCCGTAGTTCGCCTCCAGCTCCGCCCACCGGTGCGGCACAAGGTCCTCGTCCTTCTCTGCTGCCCCCTCGCTTGTGCGGAGCCGCGTCTCCTCCCTTGGCGCGAACCGCGCGCTGAACCCACCGTAGCTCTTCCCCGCCTCCTGCGAGCCCCGCAGCGTCACCGGCTCCTTGAGAGCCTCCCACTCCAGCGCCACATCCACGCGCCGCTCCGCGCCCTGTGCCGGATGCACCAGGATCTCCGCCACCTCCCTCACGATCCGCGTCCCCTTTATGTACCAGCCGTTCTCCGCCACCAGCTGCGCCGCCCCCTCGCGCGGATCGCGCCGGATCCAGCCCTCGAAACGATGCTCGATGCCGCGGTACATCCACAGGTCTGCCTTGCCGGATGGCGTCTCCACCACCGGCCACGCCCAGAACAAACCGTGGTGATGGTAGTGGTCCCGCGGAAAATCGTCCAGCACCGAAACGCCGCCCGGCGTGTACGCCGGATAGATGTAGCAGCACCGCCGCCGGTCCTCCGGCACGCCCGCGGGCAATTGCGGGCCATAGTTGTACACCAGCGCGGGCCTTCCGCCGTCCAGCACCTCCACCCGCTGCCCGGGCAGCTCGCGCCACTCCATCTGCGCCGCCGCCGGCAGCCCGCCAAAAACAACAATCAGCAATCCTGTTTTAGCCCTGCGAATCACGCCGCACCCTCTCTTCGTCGACTTCTACTCCCAGCCCCGCCCCTGCCGGCACGCGCAGCCCGCCGTCTACCAGCCGGAACGGCGTCTTCAGCCACGACCCCGCCAGAAATTGCAGCCCGTTCAGCGCCGCCGGGTGCCTCAGCCCGTACGCGCCATACAGCACCAGCGACGCCGCCAGCGACACGTCCGGATCCGTCAGCCCGCTGCCCAGAAACATCAGCCCGTGCTTCTGCAGATACTCCACCTGCTGCCGCCCGTCCCACAGCCCCGCCGTTCGCGCAGGCTTCATCGCCACCCCGTCCAGAATCCCCAGCTTGTGGAACTCCTCCAGATCCGCCACGCTCACCACCCCCTCGTCCAGCACCAGCGGCAGCGCCCCCTGTTTCTTCAGCTCCCGCAGCCACGACAGCCGGTTCGGCGGCACCGGCTGCTCCATCACGTTCACCCCCGCATCGCGCAGCTTCGGCAACGCATCCAGCGCCGTTGCCAGACCATACCCTCCGTTGGCGTCCGCCCACAGGAAGCATTCCGGAGCAAACTTCCGCACCCGCCGAGCCAGCTCCACGTCGAACTTCGGGTCAGGCGCCACCTTGATGTTGAAGTGCCAAAACCCTCGCTTCCGCCCCGCCTCCAGCAGCTCTTCTGCCTCCTCCATCGTCCGCACATTCACCGTCCAGCTCAGCGTCACGCGCCCTCCCGGCTTCCGCCCCCACAGCTCCGCCACGTTCTTCCCCGCCAGTTTGCCCGCGATGTCGTGCAGTGCCATGTCGATCCCCGACTTCGCGATTGGCATCCCCGTCGAATACGAAGGCGCAATCGCGCGGTTCATGCGCCGGTGAGCCTCGGCGATGTCCGTGGGGTTCAGTCCGATCAGCGGCGGGGCCAGATACTGCCGGATCGCGCCTGTGACCGACTCCAGCGTCTCGTAACTCCACGTCGGAATCGGGACGCTCTGCCCCCAGCCGAAAGTCCCGTCTTCGCACGTGATCTTCACGAACACCGCCGGGCGCTCCGGCCTCGTGAAGAACCGGAAATAGCCCGTCACCGGATACCGCACCGGCAGCGCCTCCACCGTCCGCACTGCCGGTGCATCTTTCCGGAAGATCACCGTCGCCCCCGCCAGCAGTTCCCGCCGCGTCATGTCAGTTCCCGCCGCGCCGGGTCATACCCCACGCGCCGCCCCGTCTCCAGCGAGACCGCCGCCATGCACGTCGCCACCGCATGCGAATAGCCCGCCTCCACGCTCGCCCGCGGCGTCGCGCGTGTCCGCATGCACCGCAGGAAGTTCGACATGTGCGACTCCACTTGCGGCAGCGGCAGTGTGTACGGTTGCATCACCCGGTCCGGGTCCCGGCTGCCGTCGCCCGACACGCGGTTCGCCTCCGCGTCCAGCATCCCCTTCGTCCCGAACCACAGATTGCGCCCGCCCGCCGAATTCGTCAGGCTCATAGCGAACGTCACCAGACAGTCCGTGTACTCTAGCATCGCCTGAAACACATCGCTCGTCTGACGCCCGTCCTTCCAGTAATACACGCCGCCCATCGCCATCGCGCCCTTCGGGTAGGGATCGTTCAGGTACCAGGCCGCCAGGTCGATCAGATGCGTCATCCACAATCCGGAAATGCCGCTGCTCGTATCGCGGAACAACTGCCACTCGCGCAGCTTGCGCGGGTCGAAGCCGCCCTGGATCCGCCCGCCGAAACGGAACGCCTCCCAGTCAACGTCCTCGGCGCGGATCATATGATAGTCGCGCCGCCACCGGGGCTCGTAGAAGTGGTACTCCATCGACACCCGCGTCACCTGGCCGATTACGCCCTTCTGGATTGCCTCGGCAGCCGCCATGAACTTCGCCTCGCTGCGGCGCTGCGTCCCTACCTGCACCACGCGCCCGCTGCGCTTTACCGCATCGTAGGCCATGCGCGCCTCTTCGAACGTCGTCGCGAACGGCTTCTCCACGTAGGCGTCCTTGCCCGCCCCTACCGCATCGGCAAGGATCTTCGGGTGCGTGAAATCCGGCGTCGCGATCAGCACCGCGTCTACATCCTTCCGCGCCAGCACCTCCTGGTACTTCGTCGTCTGGAACGGCGCCTGCCCGAATGCCTTCTCGACTTCCGCCGCCATCGCCTCGCGGTTCACCCGCCACACATCGCAAACCGCCGTGATCGCCGCGTTCTCCCCCGAGCCCGCCACCATCTTTAACAAATCGCGCCCCCGCCCGCCGCAGCCGATCAGCCCCAGCCGGATCCGGTCGCTCGCCGCGCCCTGAGCCAGCGCACTCATGGCGGCACTGCTCATCAGAAACGATCGTCGTGTGGAAATCATCTGTGGGACCTCTGCTTCCGAATCATCATATACCCGCTCAGCAGAGGCATTGCCGGGGATGGCAATGGTTGTTTCCGCCTGAATTGCCCCGCCTGGCTCAGGGCTGCCGGAGTCTCAGGACTTTTCCCACTGCCTCTCAAGCATCCGCGCATATTCGGCGGAAGCGAACAGCTCGAACCGGAACTGTTGCGGAGGCAGCGAAGGGAAAGGCTCCAGCTCTTGGCGCGCCGCCCACATCTGGTCGGCGTACCGGTAGTAGTTGCGAATGAAACCCGCCGTGACGAAGTCGAAATCCGGCGGCTGGTTGAATACCGCCTGCAAGCCCAGCGCCCGCGAGAAGATCGACCTGTAGTCCGTCACTCCCCACTTCTGGAGCTTTACCAACACGTTCTCGGGCGGATGCTCCACCAGCAGCTCCGCGAAACTCGCCTGCTTCACCCCCGCCGCGTTCAACGCCTCATCCCGTCCCGCCACCTCCACGCACTGCCCCAGCCACCTCTCCAGGTCGCGGCCCACGTAGTAGAGCATCTTCACTTCCGTCAGCCTGCCCGAAAGCAGCCGCCGCAGGAGTTCGTCCTCGGTCAGCCCGCTCATCGGCAGAATCCCTTCCAGCATCAGGTGGGCCCGGCTGCTCTCCACCAGATGGTCCGGTCCCGCCGGATCCGAGAAGGGATGCAGAATCACCGGCGGAAGATCCCAAACCGCGCCTTCGGGCAGCGTCGCTTGTGCCATGCCTCCTTCCTCTCATCGGCAGAGCCGCGCCGGGACGTTAGCCAACACGCCCCGTCACCGCATCTGGCTCCGGCTCCTGAGCGTCGCCTTCGTTTCCCTCACTTCGCCGCTCCGCCGGTATTTCACCACCACCGTGTCGCCCGGCTTCTTCGTCCTCAGCGCATACGTGAAGTCGTACAGGTTCGTGATCGGCTTGCCGTCGAACTCCACGATCACGTCCCCGCCCTTCAGCCCCGCCTCTTCCGCCGGCGAACCCTTCATCACGTCCGACACCCGGAAGCCGTCCTTCGACTCCCCCATGTCCGGCACCGACCCGAACCACGCCCCCGACCCCGCGCTGCCCGCCACCGCCGGCTGCTGCGGCATCTGGACCTTCACATACTGCGGCTTTGCCTCCGGCCCGCACAGCCGCTCCGTGACCCGCGCCACCACCTCCAGCATCTGCGCTGCCGCCTGCGCGTTGATCTTCTCCCACGTGTCCGTCGGCTTGTGATAGTCCGCGTGCAGCCCCGAGAAGAAAAACAGCACCGGCACCTGCCGGTTCACAAAAGAAAAATGATCGCTCGATCCGTAGCCGCCCTGGTCGGAAAAATCAAACTTCAGCGGTGAGCCCGCCATCGCCTCCCCCAGCATCCGCTTCAGCGAATCCCCCGTACCCGTCCCTCCTACGTACACCCGCCCGTCCTGGATCCGTCCGATCATATCCATGTTGATCATCGCCGCTGCCTTCTCCAGCGGCAGCAGCGGATGGTTCACGTAATAATTCGACCCGATCAGTCCTAACTCCTCGCCAGAAAAGGCCAAAAACAGAATCCCCCGCTTCTGTTTCGGCCTCCCCGCGAAATACGCCGCCAGTTCCAGCAGCCCCGCCGTCCCCGAAGCGTTGTCGTCCGCGCCGTGATGAATCGCCTTCCCCGCCAGATCCGGCGCCAGAGAACTCTGCTGCCCCAGTCCGAGGTGGTCGAAATGCGCCCCGATCACTACATACTCGTCCGTCTCCCCAGGCAGGTACGCGGCCACATTCGGCGAGGCGCTCTGACGCCTCGTCACATCCGCCGCAACCTCCAGCCTCAGCCCGGCGACCGGAACTGCCTTCGGCTTCAGCGTGCGGTCGGTCTCCTCCATCCACTCCTTCAGGCTGGTGCCCCCGCGCTTGAGCCACTCGTCCGCCAGCGCTGCCCGTACCTGCACCAGCGGAATCCCCGCCGACTCCGGGCCCACGCGCCCTGTGAACCGCTCCAGCCGGTCCTCCTCCCCGGCGTGATTTGGAACATCGTTCACCAGCAGCACCGCTGCCGCCCCATGAAACCGCGCATTCACCGCCTTGTTCTGGATCTGCGCGTGCGTGGTGTAGGCTCGCCCGGCGAACGGGCTCTTTTCGTCGAACTCCTGCGGCTCGTGCCGCAGCACCATCACGATCTTGCCCTTCACATCGGCGCCCGCATAGTCGTCATACTGATACTCCGGCGCCGTGATCCCGTAACCTGCGAACACCACTTCCGCCGACGCCCGCCCGTTGCCGGAGAAGTTCAGCGGCAGGTAGTCCTGCGAAAGCGTGTAAGCGCGCGGCTTCGCCCCCTCTGCCGCCTCCGCCAACCGGTTGCCCTTTCCGAGGCTCGCGCTCACCGTCACCTGAAACCTCTGGAAATAGTCGCGCTGCCCCGGCACGGGCTTCAGCCCCAGCTCCCGGAACCGCGCCGCGATCCACCGCGCCGCCTTCTCGAGTTCGGGCGTGCCCGTGAGCCGCCCCTTCATCTGCTGCGACGCCAGGAACTTCACGCTCTCCAGGTAGCTCTGCTCGCTGATCGAGCCCGGCCGCAGCGAGGCCGCAGCCATCACGGCCGCCAGCGCCGCGCCTGCCAGTATCAGGGACAATCTCCGCTTCATTTCTTGTTCTCTTTCTGTGAATTCTCAGCCGGTTTCCCCGGCACGGGCAGCGTCAGCGAGCAACACTCCGGCGAAGAGGCCGCCTTCTGCGCGAAGTCCAGCTCCAAGTCCAGGATCGCCTTCAGCTGCTGCCACGGAATGCTCCCCGTCAGCATCCGCCCGTTCACAAACAGCGTTGGCGTGGATTGAATATTGAGCCGCCGCGCCTCCGCTACGCTCCGGGCCACTGCTCCCGCTACCTTCGGATCGTCCAGACAGGCCGAAAATGCAGCCTCGTCCCCGCCTGCGGTCTTCATCCAGTCCACCGCCCGGGCACGGAAATTGGCTGCCTGCATTTCCGCCTGCTTGCCAAAAATCCAGTCGTGATACTTCCAGAACAACCCGTCCCCCTGCCGGTAGGCGCAGCGGCCGGCGATGGCCGCCTGCCTCGCCCAGGGATGAATCGCCTCCAGCGGCAGGTCCCGGAACACCAGCCGGTACTGCCCGGCAAATGCTTTCGGAAGGTTCTCCCGCAGGCTGCGCGCCTCGTCGCGGCAGAAATTGCACTGGAAGTCGCTGAACACCACGAGCTGGAGCTTCGCGTCCTTGCTGCCCTCTGCAGGGTGGCCATTGGTCTCGATTCTTGCCGCCTGCGCCGCGTACGGCGGCTGGTCGGCACGGAACAGCGAGCCCCGCAACAGATGCCGTCCGTCCGCCGACACGTAAAACAATTCCTCCTGGCTCGCCTGCTGGTACCGCGCCGTGGCGCGCAACTCATACAGCCCGGGCACACCGGAAGGGCCCGGCTCGGAAAGCGTTACCTGGATCTGCGGCCCCCACAGCATCAGATGCCGGATGAAGGACTCGAGCCGCGCCCGGTCCAGTGGCGGCGCCGGCGGCGCAGGCTGTGCCGCTCCCTGCGCCAGCATCAGCCCCAGAAAGGCTGTCAGGTGCACAATCCGCTTCACTCTTTTATTGTAGTGGGCCTCGTCCCCGCGCCCTTGTTACCTGCGGCGCTTGTCTCTGGCGGACGCCCTTTGCGGACTTCCGCTTGCGCGCGTCCGAAGCCCGCGCACTCAACTCTCACCCCCGGGCGGCTTTCCCCGCAGCCGTGTAGCACGCTGCCAGCCCGCGCCGGACATGAGAAAGGGCGCCCCTCGCGGGGCGCCCCACAACACCGGAAACCGGGCGGTCAATCCATCTCTCTCGCCCGCTTCTTGCGGCTGCGCTTCCGCGCCAGCGCCTGCTTGAGGCGGCGTTTCTCGCCCGGCTTCACATAGTAGGAGTGTTTCTTGATCTCCTTGATGATGTCCTCCTGCTGCACCTTGCGCTTGAAGCGGCGCAGGGCGCTTTCCAGCGTTTCGCCTTCCTGGACAATCACTTCGGCCATGGCTCGATTCACCTCCTCTCCGGCGCCGCTGCGCCTGGAACTTCCAGCATAGCGCAGCGGGCCCAGCTATTGCCGGACAGGGAGCAGGACTGCAGAGGCAAAGGGAACTTCCATCCTGTCAGGCTCGTATGTTCATCAGTAACAGTAGCGCCAACCGGAGAGAACTGTGATCCAGGTCGAGAATCTCGAAAAGTCATATGGGGAAGCGCGCGCCGTCAACGGCGTGTCTTTTGAAGTGGCATCGGGCGAGATCTTCGGGTTGCTGGGGCCTAACGGCGCCGGCAAGACGACCACCATTCAATGTCTGTGCGGGCTCGTCTCCCCTACTGCGGGCCGCGTACGGATCGGCGGCGCCGACCTGCAGCGCGACCGCGTCGCGGCGCGCCGGCAACTCGGGCTTGCCCCACAGGAACTGGCCCTGTACGAAAGCCTTTCGGCGCGCGAAAACCTGGAATACTGGGCCGGAGTCTACGGCCTGCGCGGGGAGCAACTGCGGCAGCGCGTGGATGAGTCGCTGGAACTCACTGGTCTGGCCGACCGCGGGCGGGAGCCCGTCCGACGGCTCAGCGGCGGCATGAAGCGCCGCCTCAACTTCGCCTGCGCCATCGTGCACCGCCCGCGAGTCCTGCTGCTGGACGAACCCACCGCCGGCGTCGATCCGCAAAGCCGCGCCCGGCTGCTCGACCTCGTGAAGGAGCAGGCGCGCCTGGGCGCGGCCGTGGTTTACACGACCCACTACATGGAAGAAGCCCAGCAGTTGTGCGACAGGCTCGCGGTCATTGATCATGGACGAATCATCGCCCTGGGCACGCTCGAGGAACTCCGCGCGCTCATTGGCGGCCGCGACCTGCTGCGGCTGGCCGGCAGGATGGACGGTCCCGGCGCCGCTGGCGCAGCCGCGCGGATGGAGGGAGTGGAGGTTCTCCACGCGGGAGGCGATTGGCTGACCCTCCGTGTCGCGGACGGCGCGGCGAGACTGGAAGCCATTCTTGACACTCTGCGGCGAAGCGGTATGGAGGTTCGCAGCGTCTCGCTTGAGCAGCCCAGCCTGGAAAGCCTGTTCCTGCAACTCACGGGCAAGGATCTTCGGGAGTAGAACTGTGACGGCGTTCGGCGCGTTTCTCCGGAAAGACCTCGCGCGGTGGCTGCGGGACCGAGCCTCGCTGGCTGCCTGGGTGGGAATCCCCGTGTTCGTGGGGCTGCTGCTCGCGCTCGTTTTCGGCCGCGGCGAAACCCGGCCGCAGGGCGTGCTGCTGGTGGCGGATCTCGATCAAACATTTCTGAGCCGTTCTGTTCCGCAAGCCTTCACCCGGGCGGAACTGGCCCGCATCTTCACGGTCATGCCCGTCGGCCTGGAAGAAGGCCGCAGGCGCATCCGGGAGGGCGGCGCCTCCGCGCTTCTGGTAATCCCCGCGGGCTTCTCGGACCGCTTCTTCCGCAGCGAGCCCCAAACCCTGGAGCTTTGGACCAACCCCTCACAGGCGGTCGTGCCGCAAATTGCGCGAGAGACCGCGGCCATTCTGGCCGAGGCAGGATGGTACATCCAGCAGGCGCTGGGAAGCGAGCTGCGCAGCATGGCCGGTCAGGAATCGTGGCCCTCGGATGCGGATGTCGCCGCACTGGCCGTACGCGCCGGCCGTGTCATTCGCGAAGGGAGAGCGTTGCTCGGCTCGCCGCCCATAAAAATCGACGAGCGAATCGCGGGTTCCAGACAACGGACGGGCATGGCTGTTGCGATGGTGCCCGGAGTCGTGTTTATGGCGCTGCTGTTCTTGTCGTTCGGACTGAGCGGAGACTTGTGGGCCGAGAGATCCGCAGGCACGTTGCAGCGCGTGGCCGCTTCGCCGGCGCCCATGGCGCAGTTCCTGGCCGCGAAGACTCTGGCAGCGGTGCTGCTGATGGCTTGCGTCTCCGGCGCAGGGCTTGTTCTGGGCCAGTGGCTCGCGGGCGGCGCGCAAAGCCGCGTTCCGGCCGCGGCAGCGTGGGCCGCTGTTTCCGGCGGCGCCCTGTTCCTGTTGATGGCGCTCGTGCAGACCGTCTGCGGCTCCGAGAGGCAGGGACGGACGATGGCCAACATCACGGCCCTCCTGCTGATGATGGCCGGCGGCGCGATGTTCCCGTTCGAGGCGATGCCGGCTTCTCTGGCCCGCCTCGGGCGCCTGACCCCGAACGGGTGGGCGCTGGAGGAAATGCGGGCGATATTGACAGGAAATTGGTCAGGAATCGCCTGGAAAATTCCAGCGCTCCTGGCCCTTGGCGCGGTGTTGTTCGGGGCCGTTTCGGCCCGTTTGAAAAAAGGATTTGCGGCATGACGGCGCGGCAGGCGGCGTGGATCGCTCGCAAGGATCTGGCGCATCTGTTCCGGGAGCGGGAGACCTGGATCTGGAGCTTCCTGATGCCGCCGCTGTTCATGCTTTTCATCGGTGCGGTGGCGCGCGGGCCTGCGGCGGTACCTGAGATCGTGGCCGTGCAGGTCGCCCCGGAGGCCGGGTTTCTGGCGGAAGAGCTTCTGAAGCGGCTGCAGGACCAGGGTTTCCGGGTGGTACGCACAGACGGGCAGGGCCTCAAGCGGTTTCGGCGGCGGCTGACCGTTCCGGCGGGCTTCACCAACGCGGTTCTGGAATCGGGGGACGGAAGATTGCGGTTCGAGCGGCAGGGCGGTGGTCTTGGCGCGGATTTCGACGGCTTGCGGCTGAGGAAAGCGGCCTATTCCATTTCTGCTGACCTCGCCCTGTTGAGGCTGCAACGCCGTGAACCAACCCCGCAGGAACTGCGCCGCCTCGCCTCGATGCCCCGCACTCTCGCGGTGAAGGCTGCGCCTGCAGGCGAGCGGCGGCGCCCGCCAGGCGGATACCAGCAGTCGGTGCCGGGCATGCTGGTCATGTTTGTTCTTCTGGCCATGCTCACCACCGGCGGGGTAAGTCTGCTGGAGGAGCGCCGCAGGGGCTTGTTGCGCCGTCTGGCTGCCGCGCCCGTGTCCCGGGGCGGTCTGATGGCGGGGAAGTGGGCATCCCGGCTGGTTCTGGGCTGGATGCAGATGCTCTGGGCCATCGCGGCAGGCACCGTGTTATTTCACGTGCACTGGGGCGGGGCCTGGTGGGCGGTCATCGCCGTGCTGGCTGTGTACGGCGCCCTCTGCTCGGTGCTTGGAATGCTGATCGGCAACGAGGGACAATCGCCCAGTGCGGTGATCGGTGCGGGCGTGATTGCCTCCAATGTGTTGGCCGCGCTGGGCGGTTGCTGGTGGCCGGCCGAGATCATGCCGCTATGGGCCCAGAAGCTGGCGCTGGCGCTCCCCACCGGTTGGACGATGGATGCCTTGCACCGGCTGATGAGTTTCGGCGGCTCGCCTGCCGAGGTGATTCCGCACCTGGCGGCGCTGGCAGGGTTGACCCTGATTTGCGCCTGGGTGCTGGCACGGCGGTTCCGTTTCGCCTGATGGAGAGAACCTGCTGCGTCGCAGGCGGCGCCGCGCCAGTTCGGATCTTCACTGCTCGAGCGCCAATTTGCGGATGACGGCGCGAATCACGCGGCCCCTGATGTTGTCCGCGGCCCAGCCGTCGCGGAAATCCTCGCTGTCGCTGTATCGCTCCAGCCGGAATCCGGGCAGGCCAGGAGACCAGAGATGCCGCGCCAGCGGCTCGTAAGCGTTGCCCTCGCACACGATCCTCGCGCCCGGCCGCATCCGCAGAGGGGCGCGTGGGAATGCCTCCCCGCCACCCTCAAGCCGCTCGCAGCAGTCCTTCCCATCGGGGCGTCAATCTGATAAACAGATACGGAAGTCGTTTTCGCAAGAGGAGCCTCTCATGACACCGAAGCTTGTGCAGATCGGCGATCCTTCCCGCCGGTCGTTCCTCCGCTCCTGCGCCGGCTGCGCTGCGTGGCTGGCGGGCGGTTGCGCGGGCGCAGCCGCCGCCACGGCGCAGGGCCTTTTGCCGAAAGAGATAGCCCGGGTCCGCCTTGTCTTCATTCATCCGGATCCCAAGATTGAGGGCTGGCCCTATCAGGGGTACGACTACGAATCGCGCAAGAAGATGCTCCTCGGCCGGCTCGAACGCGGCTGCCCGGACGTCGAGTTTTTGCCCGTCACCATGACTTGGGTCGAAGAAGCCGAAAAGATGCTCGCCGCTGACGAAGGGGAGGAGATCGATGGCTACGCCGTCTACATCCTCGGCATCCCGTCCAACGCCTCGCGCGCCATCGCCATGAGCGGCAAGCCCGCCGTCCTCGTCGACGATCTCTACGGCGGCACCGGCTCCTTCCTCGGCCATTACCCGGCCGCCCGCAAGGCGGGCAAGCCGGTCGTCGGCGTTTCCTCCACCCGCATCGAGGACGTCTGCGAGGCCATCAACACCTTCAGCGCCCTTCGCAAATTGAAGGCCTCCAGAATCCTCGTCGTCACCCCCCGCGACATGCAGAAGAACATCGGCGCCATCCAGGCGAATCTCGGCTGTACGATCCTCAACATCCCTTCCGACGAGCTCAACGCCGCCTGGAAATCCGCCAACCCCAAGGCTGCCGGGGAACAGGCCCAGGCCTGGATCCGCCGCGCCGACCGCGTCGTCGAGCCCAAGCCGGAGGAGATCCGCAACAGCGCGGCGATGTACCTCGGCATGGCTTCTCTGCTCGAAAAACACCGCGCCCAGGCCATCGCCGTCGATTGCCTCGAGCTCTTCTATAAGAAGCGCATGTTCGCCTACCCCTGCCTCGGCTTCTTCCAACTCAACAACGACGGCCTCGTTGGCGCCTGCGAAGCCGACCTCACCAGCGCCTCCACCATGCTGCTGCTGCGCTACCTGACCGGCCGCGCCAGCTACATTTCCGATCCGGTCATCGACACGGCGAAAAACCAGATCATCTACGCCCATTGCGTCGCCCCGTCGAAGCTCTATGGCCCCGATGGTCCCGATTGCGCTTACGAGATCCGCGACCACAGCGAGGACCGCAAAGGAGCGGCCATCCGCTCCATTCTGCCCCTGAACGAAACGCTGTCCACTCTGGAGTTTGTCTCCTACGCGAAGACCGTGGTCTTCCACCTGAGCCGCTCGGTGGACAATCTCGAAGAAGACCGCGCCTGCCGCACCAAGCTCGTCGCCGAAGTCCGCGACGCCCGGCGTCTCATGGAAGGCTGGGACTTCGGCTGGCACCGCGTCACCGTCTACGGCGACTGGCGCACCCAGGTGGCCAACACGGCGGCGCTGCTCGGCTGGAAGTTCGTCGAAGAGGGCTGAACCCGTCTCCTGCCCGGACTGCGGCGCCTGTCCCGGCCTTCTCGGCGCCGGCGGGACCTCCTGCCGCGGCCGGGGGCCCGCCGCAGGCCCTGACTGCGGCCCGGTGAAACCCGAGCCCGGCCCGAATCGTCCATCGCAATGCGTGGCGGCCGCGGCCGCCCAGCGGCGTGGCTTGTCCCGCGGTCCGCCCGCTCGAATCCCACATCGAGCTTGAAGGAGGTAGTGCGATGCGAAGCCTGTTCCGGCTCGTTCCTGCCATGATTTGCGCCGCTGCCCTTCTGGCGGCGGATGCGGACGAGAAAGCAAACCTGAAGGACATGGCCCAGAAGCTCATCACCGAGTCCCGCGCCACGCGCGAGATGGCCATGCAGACCGCCGATCAGCTCCGCAAGTCGTCCGACACGGCATCGGTCCGTGACCAGATCCCCGTGCTCGAGCAGCACGCGGCATCCATCCGGCAGTTGATCGGCGAGCTCGAGTCCAAAGGCACCACGCTGACGTCCAGGCAGCGCCAGCAGCTCGAGACAGCGCGCAAGGTGGCCGAGATCCTGAACGTGTTCATCGAGAACAAGAAGCAGATGCTCGCCTCGGTCAGCTCGCCGCGCGACCGGGACAACGTCCGCTTCCAGGCCATTGGCGTCGCCCAGCGCGCCGAGATGATCGAGAAGACCATCTCCAGGCTCGGTTTGTAATCCGCGCTTGGCCGGCGTGATCCTGATCAGCGGGTCCCTTCGGCTCCGCCGTGGGCGGGGCCTTTTTTTCTTCCTCCTCGCGCAGACCCGCCTTCCCGCCGCTGACTTGGGTAATCCGGCGCGCTGGCCGCCCCTTCGGTAACCCGGCTTTCAGTTCTTTCCCGGCTGCGCATGCCATTCCTGCCAATCCGGCAGTGTTAGAATCTAGAGAAAGGGCCGTGGCCGCCCTCCAGGCAACGCCACCGCATTCCCCCCGTCAGGCAAACGTCACCCGGCTGTCACTCCGCCTTCACACGCAGCCGGAATTCTGGTCTTCGGGAACGAATCACAGGAGGGATTTTTCTATGACAGCCGCTGCAAAACGAAAGCTGTATCTGCTCGCCAGCGACTTTGATCACACGCTCAGTTTCAACGACTCCGGCCTCGTCCTCAGCGAGCTGCTCGGCGTCCCGGCTTTCGAAGAGAAGGTCCGCTTGCTCGAGCGGCTCCACCTCGTCCAGCAGGGCGGGGAACTGGCGTACCTGCTCTTGCACGATCCGGATTTCCGGGAGGTCAGACCCGAGCATCTCCGCGAAACCGGACGCCGCATCCGGCTGAAGAAGAACATCCCGCTTCTCGTCGAAATGCTGCGCAATCTCGA
This sequence comes from Acidobacteriota bacterium, assembly GCA_037446555.1. Lineage (GTDB taxonomy): Bacteria > Acidobacteriota > Terriglobia > Bryobacterales > Bryobacteraceae > JANWVO01. Next base: position 3,800 of record JBBIIK010000029.1, on the reverse strand, counting down.
CGGCGCGGAGTTCGAATTCCACGTCATCTCCGCCGCCCCCCAGGAGGTCATCCACGCCGCCCTGGAAGGTGTCATCCCTCCGGAGAACATTCACGGCACCCTGTTTGAAACCGACGCCGCATCCGGACGAATTTCCGCCATTCGCCGCGTCAGCGCCGGCTATGGAAAAGTGGCCGTGCTCGAGGAAATCCGCCAGCGCCTCGGCATCAGCTACAACCGCCTTGTCTATGTCGGCGACGGCAGCTCCGACGTCCACGTCATGCTCCACCTCAACCGCAACGACGGCCTCACCATCGCCGTCAGCGAGAACCGCTTCATCACGCAAATCGCCCGCCGCACGGTCCTCAGCGACGACGCCCTCAGCGTCGCCGTTCCTGTCATGGAGGAAATCTTCGCGTGGGACTCGCTCCGCGTCCGCGCCTTCTTCGAGGCACAAGGCGTGACCCTCCGCGAATGGACCAAGGTCCGCACGGACCGCCTGAGCTTCGCCTCCAGTCTGTCCCCTGCTGCGCCCCCGCAGTAAGTGGAGTGCCAACCGCCACGCCCGTCACGGATGCCATCGGATGGCTCGCCACCGCCGTCTTCGCCGCCTCCTATCTGGTCAAGGACCCGCGCCGCCTCTGAATCGTACAAGCTTCCGCCGCATGCCTGTGGATCGTTTACGGCATCCTGCTCGGCGCCGCCCCAGTGGTCGGCGCCAACGCCGCCGTCGCCGCCCTCGCCCTGCTCAGCCTCAGTCGTCGCAGCCCGTGAACTTCCTTGCCGGAGGTGTAAAGATTCTTCCTCCGGCTTCCGTTTATCTTGGCGGAAGAGGTGCTTGCGATGAGCTCCAGAATGCTTCTCAGAACAATCTCACCCTGTCTTGTGTTCGCTTTGTCTTCACTTGCGCTACAGCCGCCCCAGGGCGGCTACGAGGTGTTTTCCACGTCCAAGGGAACCCTCGTCGCCTGGCCGGCGGATCTGCTCACCAGGCAAGAGGCGGTTGCCATCGCCGAATCCGCAGAGGCCGAATATGCCTCCTCGGGCCAGCTCTCGCCCGCCACACAACAGAGGTTGACCATCAAGACCAAAAGCTCGCCCCGCTACGCCCCCGCCTCTCCGCAGGACAACCTTCGCTCTCCCGTGGGCCCCGGTGTCGCAGCCGGCTCGCCCGCCGTGGAACTCCGCCTGTTCACGATCAGATCCGCTGCCTCGGCTTCGGCCGGCACCGTCTGCATCTCCGTTTCCGGTCCCTGCCAGCCCGGCCAACCCGGCTGCCGTTGCCTCGAAGCCATCCCGGTCTCGGAAGGCGCCCCGGCTGCCAGGGCCATCTCCGACAAAAGACGTGCCAACCCGCTGATTCTGCTGTTCCCGCGCGGAACCCCGGTCGCTTCGGCTCTCCGCGCAGCAATGAACAGCGGCGCTCGGTCCGATGTCTTTATCAAGATCGAGCGTGACTGATCGTCGGCATCCCCTGTCCGGTGCCTGTCCGCGCGGCGGCGCCCCTGCGGTCCCGCCGCCCGGCGCCGTTATTCTCGGCTTCAACGCGGCTGCCCTCGCCGCCTGCATGGCCTTCGCGGTGATCCGGCGCGCCTCTGGATTCGCGTGGGCCGCAGGTCTGGACCGGCCGCGGCAGGAGGCGCTTTCAGTTTTCCCTTTCCGGTGCGAGCGGGCGCCGGCTGAGGGCGTCGCGCGCCTCGTCGATGGTGACGCCGTATTTTTCGAGGATCTGGGCGGTTTGCAGGTCGAGTTGGACGCGGGCGCGGCTATAGGCGGCGAGCGCTGCCACTTCGCCTGCCTGCGCCTGGGCGAGGTCGCGTTGCGTCTGCACCACCTGAAAGGCAGTTGAGGCGCCAAGCGCATACTTCTTGTTCTCCGCGTCGAGGGTCTGTTCCTGGAGCCGGCGCTCCTTCACGGCGGACTCATATCGCGCCCGCGCCTGGATGACCGCGATGAGCGCGTTCTGGACATTCACTCGGATGTCGTTCAGCAGCCGCTGCTCGTTGAGTTCCGCCTGGCGCAGCGTGATCTGGTCGCGGATGTAATCGGCCCGGGCGGTGCGGTTGCGGATCGGGATGCTCAGGTTGAAGCCGACGCTGTAGTCGGGGAAGTTGCGCCGGAACAGCTGTGACAGCGCCGTGGCGTAGCCGCCGACGAAAAAGGGGTCGGGCATGACCGGGCTGCCCGGCGGCAGCAGCGCGTTGCGGTTGCCGGCAAGGGCGTTGTTCTGGAGCGTGGCGGTGATGTCGAGCGAGGGCAGTAGCTGGCTGCGGGAACCGGCGATCTGGATGCGGTTGTTCTCCAGACTGATGCGCGTCTGTTCGACGTCGGGGCGTGAGCGCAGGGCTAGGTCGATGAGTTCCTGAAGGCGGTCGAGGCGCTCCGGTTCGGGCTCGGAGAGACGGTCAGTGGGGACGATGCGCGCGCTGGCGACGGCGGGGCTGGCGACACCCGTGCGGCTGAGAGCGTTCTTGAGGATAGTCTCCTGCTGGAGAAGGGCGGTTTCGGCGTTGGTGAGGTCCTGTTCCGCCTGGGCGACGCGCGCCTCGGCGCGGACGATCTCGATGGGGGCGAGCGTGCCGATGGAGACCTGCTTGCGGTTGTCCTCGTAGAACTTCTGCGCGACCTCAAGCGCCTTGCGGCGGACCTTGACGTCCTCGTTCAGGCTCACCAGATCCCAGTAAAGGTTGACGACGCCTGCCACGGTGACCATGACCTGTTGCTTGAAGGTGAGGTCGCTGACGCGCAGGTTGTTCCTGGCCACGCGGATGTTGCGGTTGTTGACGGCAAAGCCAAAGCCCTGGAGCAGGCGCTGCGTGATCTGGAGTTGCGCGCTGGGGTTCCAACCCGGGTTGATGACCGAGTTGCGGTTGTTGGACTCGAAATAGCTGTTGTTCCACGCGAAGGTGAGGCTGGTGCCGGAGAGGAAATTCTGCTGGTAGCCGAAGTTGAATTGGCGGGTGTCAAAAACGAGCGCGGTGGTGCCCGTGGTGACGGTGTTGGATTGCGGCGAGGAGCGGTGGCCGAGGTTGGCGCTGGAGAAGAAGAACGGATCGAGGGTAGGGACAGCGACGCCGGTTTGGGTGATCACGGCGCCGCCGACGCCGCCCGCATCGCCGCCGGCCGCGGCCTGCGCACTGGTGATGCCGCCCCCGCCGGTGGCGCCCCCGGTGACCTGCGCCTGCACGCTCTGGACGGTGGCGCGGACGGTGGTGGGCACGCCGCGGAGGAGACCTCCGGCGCGGGCGCGCAACAGGTCGGCCCGCGCGATCATCGGCGTATAACGGGACAGCTCGAGGTCGAGGTTGTTCTCCAGCGCGACAGCGATGGCGTCGGCCAGGCTCAGGTACAGGGTGCCGGCGCGGAGGAGCGATTCCAGGCGGCCGGAGTTCTCCAGGCGCACGGGAGGCACCTCGGGGCGCTGGTAGGGCCGGAACATCCCCCAGCCGCGGGCGTGCGGAAGTTCGAACCGGCTGCTTTGCGGGGCGGGGAGTTCGGCGGCCGCAGAAGGAGGAAGAGAGAGGAGGAGGCAGAGAAGGGCGGCCACGGCGGGCCGAATCAATTCCGTCGTGTTCTTTCTTGGCATGTCGGGGATCCGGCAAAAAGGGCTCAAACAGGAAGAAGCGCGCCTCATCGGGGGGAAGTTACCCGCGGAAGTTCCATCCTACCGCAAGAGGCGCGAGGATTCTCCGGCTGTACCGGGGACTGTCGGTAGCATGTCAAGATGTCCGGTCTAACTAGCAAGTGAATTGTCCGCTGTTGCCTGGCGGGGTCGAGTTCCGCCAAGCTGCAGCCACCTGGACGGAGGATAGAGCTCTGCG
>JBBIIK010000028.1:0-51300 GCA_037446555.1 Acidobacteriota bacterium | reverse complement strand
TCACCAGGAGCTATGGACGCTGGCGGCCCTCCTGGGCCGAGACAGTTCTGCGTCGAAGAAGGAGAAAGTAGCGTAAGATGATTTCAGCCGTTCACCGCCAGCCTTCAACTAAACGCGGGACGCCCCCTCTAAGAAAGGGCACTTTTCGTGTCCAAAAAATGGGGTCCACTACACTGATCATCGCCTCGGGCGGCGCCTTCAAGCAGGTGCTGATGGACGCGGGAGTGGCCCATGCCATGCAATCGGCCACCGGGAGGATTGGTCTGCCCCCCCATTCTGCTCTGCTGGCTGACCTCGGCTCTGCTGCGGCTTGCGCTGGGCTCGGCTACCGTGGCGGCCATCACGTCAGCCGGCATCGTGCTGCCTGCCGTGGCGGGCTCGGGAGTCGCGCCGGAGCTGCTCGTGATCGCCATCGCCAGCGGGAGCCTGATGTTCTCCCACTTCAACGACATCGGCTTCTGGATGTTCAAGGAGTATTACAACGTCAGCGTCAAGGACACGTTCCGGGTCTGGACGGTCATGGAATCGATTGTGGCGGTGGTCGGGCTGCTGGGAGTTCTGATGCTGAACGCCGTGATGCCGCCTCCGCCCGCGAGGCAGGCCCGGCGCGTTTTTTCCCTGAATTCCTACCATGAGGGCTATCCGCCGAGCGACGAGGCGATGGCAGCGATGCGGGAGGGTTTTCGCCGGCCCGGTTTTCTCCTCCGGGAGTTCTTTCTCGACGCCAAGAGGCATCCCGGCGAGGGGAGCCTGAGGAGCCGAGCCGCCGCGGCTCTGGACCAAATCCGGGCGTTCCGGCCGGAAGTGATTCTCGCCTCCGACGACGACGCCGTGAAGTTCGTCGTTGCGCCATATCTCTGGCACGGGCCCGTGCCGGTGGTTTTCTGCGGCGTGAACTGGTCTGCCGATTCCTACGGCTTGCCCAGAGAGCACGTGACAGGCATGGTGGAGGTTCTGCCGGTCGATGATGCCGCGAGAATGCTGCGCCGGTTCCGGCCCGAGGCGCGGAGGCTGTTGGTGTTGTCCGAGGATTCCACTTCAGAGAAAAGAAATACGAGACTGATGGACAGACGCTGGCGCAGGCTGGGATTCGAGCCGGAATACGCCCTGGTTTCCGGGTTCAAAGAATGGAAGACCCGGTTTGCGGAGGCGCAGGGCCGGTTCGACTCGTCGTATCTGCCGACGTCCGGCGCCATCCGAAACTGGGACGCGCGGCAGGCGCGGCTCCGGGTGCAGCGCCACACGCGGATCCCATCGTTCACGTGCGATGAATTCATGATGGACTACGTGTCGTTCGGGGTGGTGAAGATCGCGCGCGAGCAGGGTGAATGGGCTGCAACGGCCGTCAGGAGGATTCTGCAAGGCGAGCGGCCGTCCGCCATCCCGCTGGCCGAGAACAGCCGGTCCCGCTGTGTCTGGAATGAGGCTGTGGCGCGACTCGCGGGGCTGTCCCGATCCGATGCGGGGTGCGCTGCGTGGAACCACACCAATTCGGCGAGCACGGCGACAAAGGTGGGCAAGTCCGAGTCGCAGTGAAACAGGGACGGGAGGCGGCGCGCGGTGTCGCAGGAGCCGGAGAGCCTCCTATTGCGCCGGCTCGCGAACCTTGAGGATCTGGTTGACGGGGACGTCCTGAAGCACCTGCCGGATGCCGCTGGGCCAGCGGATTTCGATTTCGCGGACGCGTTTTGCAGGGCCAAGGCCGAAGTGGACACGGTGGTCGCTGGTGGCGGCGTAGCCGGTGCTGACCGTGGCGTGGTTGTGCTGAACAAAGCCGCGCTCGTCGGTAACCTTGATCTTTGCGCCGATGCCCATGCGGTTGCTCTTGGCGCCGGCAAGTTCGACGAGGAGCCAGTTGCCGGCGGCGGGGCTCGTGTTGCGAAGGACGCGCGCCGGGCCGTTGAGGACGAGCAGGACGGCGTCGATGCGGCCGTCGTTGTCGAGGTCGCCCATCGCCATGCCCTTGTGGTTGGCGGCGAGGCTGGTGTCGGAGCCGGGGGAGCGGGTGAGATTCTGGAAGCGGCCGTTGCCAAGGTTACGGAAGACGCTGACAGGCTCTTCGGGGCGGCGCGGGGCGTAGGTGTGGATCATGTCCTGGACATTGGAGCGGCAGACGATGAGGTCTTTCCAGCCGTCGTTGTCGAGGTCGTAGATGGCGTTGGACCAGCCAGACATCTCTAGGGTCTCGAGGGCGAGGCCGCTCGCGGCGGTGCGGTCCTCGAAGACGCCGCCGCCGGCGTTGACAAAGAGGGGGAAAGTTTCTTTTTCAAGGGCGGTGACCCAGATGCTGGGGCGGCCGGTGTTGAACAGGTCGCGGAAATCGGCGCCCATGCCGGAGATGACGTTGCCGTTTTCGGAGAAGGCGATGCCGAGTTCGTGGCCGATTTCCTCGAAGCGCTTGCCGCCGATGTTGTGGAAGAACTGCATGGGGGCATCATCGTTGCCGATGAAGACGTCCATCCAGCCGTCGTCGTCGTAGTCGGCGATGACGATGGCCATGCCGCGGCCGAGGGCGTTTGAGAGTCCGGCCTCGGCGGAGACGTCGGTGAAGGTGCCGTCGCCGTTGTTGCGGTAGAGGGTGTGGGGCAGGGCGCCGTAATGGCGGGGGCCACAGTAGATGCGAACGTTGTTGATGAGGCAGTCGGGCTCGTTGTTGGGGTCCCACTCGCAGTAATTGGAGACGAACAGGTCGAGGTCGCCGTCGTTGTCGTAGTCGAACCAGGCGGCGGCGACCGACCACATTTTCTTGCCCTTGTACCGGCCGCCGGGGACGCCCGCCTTTTTTGTCACGTCGGTGAAGGCGCCGTCGCCGTTGTTATGGAAGAGCAGGTTTTCGTTGACGTTCAGAACATACAGATCCGGCCAGCCGTCGTTGTCGTAGTCTGCGGCGGCGACGCCCATGCCGTAGCCTTCGCCCGCCACGCCCGCCTTGTCGGTGACATCGGTGAACGTCAGGTCGCCGTTGTTGCGGAAAAGGCGGTTCTTGTGTTTCTCGCCCTGTTTGACGAGGGAAGGCATTTGGGCGCCGTTGACGAGGTAGACGTCGAGGTCGCCGTCGCGGTCGTAGTCGAAGAGGGCGACACCGGCGATGAGCCCCTCGGGCTGGTGCTTGCGGGGCGTAGTGCCGTTGTCGCAGACGAAGCGGAGGCCGGACTTCTCCGTGATGTCCTGGAAGACGACGGGGGAGGGCGGTGTTTGCGCAGCCAGGGCAGCGAGGACGCAAACGAGGGGCCAGAATCGGGAGCGCATGGAGCTGGTTTGACTTTCAGTGTAGCGGAAGGGGGCGGCCGGAGAAGGAATGCGCCTACAATGAAAGCATGAAGCGGACGGCGAACGCGGCGATTGCGATTTTTCTTCTCTGCTGGCCGGCCGGTGCGCAGGCGCCAAGCGCGCCAGCGGCGCAGGACAGCCAGGTGGTGATCCGCACGGGCGTTGCGGAAGTCTTGCTGGACGTGGTGGTGCGGGACCGGCGCGGGCGGCTGGTGCGCAACCTGAAGCCGGAGGATCTTGAGATTTACGAGAACGGCGTGCGGCAGGAGGTTCGCGCTTTCCGGCTGGCGGGCGTGGAGCGGCGAAGGAGCGAGAAGGCGGAGCCGGCGGCGGCACCGGCCAGGCCCGCCGCGGCGCAGGCGCGGCCGATGCCGTTGCGGGCGGTGAACCTGCTGTGCCTCGTGTTTCACAATCTGGATCCGGTGAACCGCACGCGGGCGTTGCGGATGGCGGAGAGCGTGCTGAGCGAGGATTTGCCGCGGAACACGCTGGCGGGAGTGTTCACGCTCGATGATTACCTCACGCCGGTGGGGGCGTTCACGGATCAGAAGAAGGACCTGCTGGAAGCGGTGCGGCAGGCGTTTTCGGGCCGGTCGCTGGATTTCGAGCAGGCTACGGTGGCGGTGCTGTCTGCCAATCCGAACATGTTCACCGTTGAGGTTCTGATTTCGATGGCTGGACCGGCGACGACGGCGGCCGTGACGGACCGCGTGACGGGCGGAGAGGTGGGCAAGATCGTGGTGCCGCGGGCGGAGGTGGCGATGGCGCCGGGAGCGAACGCGCTGCGCGGGGACCGTGCGCGGGAGCGGGTGGACATGGCTCATGTGAGCGGGAGCCGGGCCATGGACCAGCTGGAGGTGATGGTTTCGCAGCTTTCCAAGCTGCCCGGCAAAAAGAGCGTGGTGCTGGTTTCCGGCGGGCTGCTGACGACGGGCGATCCGGACGCCTTCGGCAAACTGGTGGAGAAGGCGAACGCGGCCAACATCACGGTCTACAGCTTTGATCCGACGGAGCTCGACGAGACGACGGACACGCAGGCGGCGAAGATCGCGCTGTCGCAGGTGGCGGCGGTGAGCCGGACGCAGTCGAGCCTGAACCCTTCGCTCCAGGAGCGCAGGCAGCAGAGCCGGCAGGGCGACGCGCTGGAGGTGGCGGTGCGTTCATCGGACTTGAGGGCGGCGCTGCGGGAGATGGCGGAAGGCACGGGCGGATTCCTGGTGGCGAACACGGCGGAGTTTCGCAAACCATTTCAGCGGGTGCTGGAGGAGATGGAGGCGCACTATGAGGTCGCCTACCGTCCCGGGGACCTGAAGCTGGACGGGCGGCTGCGGACGATCGAGGTGAAATCGAAGCGGAAGGACCTGATCGTGGAGAGCCGGACGGGCTACTTTGCTCTGCCTCCGAAGCCGGATGGCGGGGGGCTGGCGCCGCATGAGGTGATCGGGCTGGCGGTGCTGGGCCGCGAACCGCGGCCGGCGGATCTGGATTTCCAGACGGGCTTTTACGCCTTCGGGGGGGACGCCGGGCGCAGGGAAGTGGCGCTGGCGTTCGAGGTGCCCGGGAAGAGCCTGGGGGTGGCGCAGGACGCGGCGCGCGGCGTTGCCAATGCGCACGTGTCGCTGATGGGGCTGGTGAAAGACGCGGCGGGAGAAGTCGTGGAGCAGTTCAGCGTGGACTCCCCTTACCAATTTGCGCTGGCCAACGTGGGGGCGATGCAGGCGAGCCGGATCACGCATGCGCAGTCGCTGAAGCTCGCGCCGGGGCACTACACGGTGGAGGTGGCGATGATGGACCGCAGCGGGGGCAAGATGGGAGCCAAGGCGCTGGACCTGGAGGTTCCGGAAGCGCCGAAGGGGCTGGCGGTGAGCACGCCGATTCTGGTGCAGCGGGTGGAGGAGACGGCCGGGGCAGGGGGCGATGGCGATCCGCTGGTGTATCAGGGAAAGCGCGTGGTGCCGCTGGTGACGCCGGCGCTGGAAGGAGTGTCGCAGCCGCACGTGTATTTTGTCGTTTATCCGGAGAAAAACCGTCCGGAAAAGCCGCAAATTCAGGTGGAATTTTTCGTCAACGGGCAGCGGCTGGCGGCGCAGACGGCCGAACTGCCGGCGACCGATGAGAAGGGCGCGATCCCAATGATGGTGTCGGCGGCGATGCGTCCGGGGCTATGCGAGCTGCGGATCACGGCGGTGCAGGGCGAGGCGAAGGCGACTGGCAGCGTGCGGTACGTAGCGCCGCAGCTGAAGGCGCAGGCGCCGTGAGGCGCGGTGGTGAGCAGGGAACGGAACGGGCAATGATGCGGCGGGCGATGGCAGTGCTGGCGGCGGGGCTCGCCTGGGCGGCGTGGGGGCAGCAGGGCGGGGCACAGCCCGTGGAGACGCTGCGGTCGGCGGCGGCGGCGTTCGAGGCGGGCGATATGCCGGCGGCGATCCAGGACTACCGGGCGTTCCTGCGCGAGTTCCCGGAGGCGGCCGAGATCCGCTCCAACCTTGGGGCGGCGCTGGTGGCGAACGGGCAGATCGAGGAAGGGATCTCCGAGTACCGGCTGGCGCTGAGGCACATGCCGAACAATTCGCGGGTGCGGATGAACCTGGCGCTGGCCTATTACAAGACGGGGCGTCCCGAGGAGGCGGCGCGGGAGCTGGCGCCGTTGATCGAACAGCAGCCGCTCGATCCGAAGCCGAAGCTGCTGCTTGCGGACTGCCTGATCCTGGCGGGGCGTCCGGCGGCGGCGGCGGAGCTGCTTGCGCCGCTGGCGGAGGAGTATCCCGAAGATCGGGCGGTGGCCTACGGGCTGGGCATCGCGTACTTGCGGGCCAACGACGCCGACCGCGCGCAGCAGATGCTGGACCGCATCCTGAGGGACGGGGCGACTGCGGAGAGCGAGTTCCTGTTCGGGCAGCTGGAATACCGGCGGCAGAACCTGTTGAAGGCGGCCGAGCACCTGGCACGCGCCGTGGAGCTGAACCCGAAGCTGGCGGGGGCGCATTCCTTGTACGGGCAGGTGCTGCGGAGCAACGGCCGGCTGGAGGAGGCGGCCGAGCAGTTCCGGCTGGAGCTGGAGAACAACCCGTTCGAGCCGGTGGCGAACATCGAACTGGCGATGCTGCGCAAGCAGGAAGGGCAGATGGAGGAGGCGCTGCGGCACCTGGCGCGCGCGTTGCAGGTGAGGCCGAGGGATCCGGGGGTGTTGCTCCAGCGGGCTTCGATCTACGCCACGCAGGGACGGCTGGAGCTGGCGCGGCAGGAACTGGAGGGGCTGGTGAAAGAGTACCCGCATTTTGCGGAGGCGCACGCTGCGCTGGCGACGGTCTATTACCGGCTGAAGCGGACGGCGGACGGGGACCGGGCGCGGGAGGCGGCGAGGCGGGCAAGGCTCGCGGGCCAGACAGCGCCGCAGGCGGAGGGCGCACCGCAGACGGCTGTTCAGGCGAAACCTGCCGCGAGGGCGAAGAAGCCGTCGGGGGCGAAGCCCGCGGGGAAGCAGTAGGTCAGCGCTTGGCGGGGCGCGGAGCCGGAGGGCGGGGCGGGGGAGCCGGTTCGCGGATGGAGAGGATCTGATCGGCGGGGACGTTTTCGAGCGTCTGGCGGGCGCCGCTGGGCCACTGGATCTCGATGGAGCCGATCAGGGTTGCCTGCCCGAGTCCGAAGTGGACGCGGGGGTCGCTGGAGGCGCTGTAACCGGTGCTGGTGGTGACGTGGCTGGTCTGGGTGAGCCCGCCGGGGGTGCGGATGGTGATGCGGGCGCCGATGGCCATGCGGTTCGAGCGCGTGCCCTCGAGGGCGAGGAGGATCCAGTGGTTGCCGTTGGAGGTGGTGTTGCGGAAGTGTTCGGAGCGGCCGTTAAGGGTGGTGGTGACGAAGTCGATGCGGCCGTCGTTGTCGAGGTCGCCGTAGGCGAGGCCGCGGCGGAGGAGGGGTTTCATGGCATCCGGGCCGGCGGAAGAGGTCACATCGGCGAAGCGGTTGTTGCCGAGGTTGCGGAAGATGGCGAGGGGCTCTTCCGACTGCCGCATGGAGAGCATGGCGAGGCTGTGCTGGACGTTGCCGCGGGCGGTGACGAGGTCGCGCCAGCCGTCGTTGTCGAGATCGAATGCGCCGCAGGACCACGCCGACATGTTGCGGGTCGTGTGCCCCAGTCCGGCGCGGTGGGTGAGTTCCTCGAAGCCGCGCCCCTGGCCGAGATTGCGGTACAGGGGGAAGGTCTCGCCCTCGATGGCAGTGTGCCAAATGTCCTCCCAGCCGTCGTTGTCCAGATCGCGGAAATCGGCGCCCATTCCCGAAATAAAAGCGCCTGATTCCGGGAACGCCACGCCCATTTGCATGGCGGTTTCCTCAAAACCGCGGCCTTTTTTGTTGTGAAATAGAAAATTCGGGGCGTTGTCGTTGGCGACGAAGACGTCCATCCAGCCGTCGTGATCGAAGTCGGCGAAGGCGACACCCATGCCCTTGCCAAGGTGGGGCAGGATGCCCATGGCGCGGGAGACGTCGGTGAAGGTGCCGTCGCCGTTGTTGCGGTAGAGAGTGTTGGGGAGCGGCTCGTAGCTGTCAGGGTGGCAGTAGGCGCGGGTCTGCGGGTTGGGGCCGCAGAAGGGGTCCTTGTTCACTTCCCAGACGCAGTAGTTGGAGACGAAGAGGTCGAGATCGCCGTCGTTGTCCATGTCGAACCAGCCGGCGGCGACGCCCCACATTTTGCGCCCGTTGAGGCGGGCACCGGAGACTCCCGCCCTGGCCGTAACGTCGCTGAACGTGCCGTCCCGGTTGTTTCTGAACAACTGGTTTTCGGTGACGTTGGCCAGGAAAAGGTCCGGCCAGCCGTCGTTGTCGTAGTCGCCGGCGGCGGCGCCCATGCCATAGCCGGCGCCCTGGACGCCGGCTTTCTCTGTGACGTCAGTGAAAGTGCCGTCGCGGTTGTTGCGGAAGAGGCGGTTCCAGTAGCGGGGGGACTCTTTCTTGAGCGGCGGGAGGGACGCGCCGTTGACGAAGTAGACGTCGAGCCAGCCGTCTTTGTCGTAGTCGGTCAGGGCGACGCCGGAGACCATGGTTTCCGGCTGGTTGCGGTTGGGCGTCGGGGAGCTGTCGCAGTAGAAGGAGAGTCCGGAGCGTGCCGTGACGTTCTCAACGCGGATTTCAGATACGGCTGCGGCGGCGCACAGCAGGGCGGCGAGCGCCACAGGAAGCGAGATGCGCCACATGAGGTTACCGACATTGTAGCAACGGGGGCCGGGACGGCCGCGCATTGCGGGCGATGCCGGACCCTCCGGCGGCCGGCAACGCCTTCGGGTCTGGCGGTTTTTTTGCATCTCCCGCCCGCCTGCGGGAACTCTTTCACAGAAAGCAGCCGTCTTGGCCGCCCGAGTTCCGACCGAAGAGGAGAAAAATCCATGCGCAACGTTGTGGTCGCATCGTTGTTTGCGTTTCTGATCGCCCTGGCAGTTCCCGCTGCGGCTCAGAATGCCTATGTTTACGCCGTTCATGGGATTCCCGGCGCCAACGGGCTCCCTGTTGACATCGCAGTGAACGGAAACTGCGCCCTCAAGGGCTTCACCTTCGGTTCAGTAGCGGGTCCTCTCACCCTGCCTGCTGGCGCCTACAGTGTCGACATCTTTGTCGCAAACTCCATGAATCCGTGCACCAGTTCTCCAGCCCTGAGCGCGATGCCGAATCTGCAGGCGGGCAAGACCTACGCGCTGGCGGCGCATCTCACGGCGGGCGGCAGCCCGACGCTGAGCGGCTTCGTCCTTGACCTGTCAATGACCAAGCCGGGGCAGGGCCGCTTCATCCTGCATCACACCGCGGCAGCTCCCGAGGTGGACGTGACCGTTTACCGGGGGGAGGGGAACGGGAATGCGCCTTTTGTCACCGTGCCGGGCTTTGCAAACGGGGCTCAGGTGCCTGCCGAGTTCCGCCCTGGCGACTGGAAGGCAACGCTTTCGGTCGGCGGCAACGTCGTGTTTGGGCCTACCTTGTTGACCTTGAAGCCCAAAACGGCGCAGGTCATCTTCGCCGTGGGCGTCTTCCCGGATTCCTTCACTTACATCGTGAAGGAGATTCCGATTTTCTGATTCACTGCGCCATCGCGAGAAGTTGCACGGGGCAGGAGCGCGCTGAACGCTCCTGCCCGTTCGTTTTTTTGCTCTGTCCGGTCCGGCTCACTTGGTAGCAGGCGCCGGCAGCGTGACGGAGCCGAGGAACCTCGAGCCCCGGTCATACAGGAGGAAGCGGACGGCCTTGGCGCGGGGATCGAGGACGATCTCCTGATCGAAGGGCAAACCTTCCTCGGCCGAGTCGAGGAACTGCTGGCGCGGGAGGCGGAGGTTGAAGGTCATCGGCTGCGTGGCGCCGAGCAGGTTGCGCCCGTCGTACTGGGAGTAGACGACAGAAACCTGGCCGACAGCATGACCGGCGTCCTCGATGGTGCACAGGTCGAGGGGATCGATGCGGATGCGGACCATGGCTGCTCCGGGCTTCGAACCCGGGGCGATGCTTCCGCGAAGTTCGATTTCGGGGGCGTCGGCAGGGAGCTTGAGCAACGAGGACAAGGCGGCGAACTCGAGCGCGGGGACTTGGGTCTGGCTGGGGTAAGCGTAGTAGCGCTGGCGGGAGAGAACCTTCACGTTGCGGCGTTCGCACTGGATGCGGAGGCGGTGGAACTTGTTATCCCAGTTGTCGGCGGGCGGCGCCATCAGAAGGAGCCATGTGGCGGAAGCCGATTTCGAAAGTTCCGACAGCATGGCGTCGAGATCCTCCTGCAAACGCGTCTTGCCGGAGGTGAGGCCGGCAACGTCCTCCATGGCGAGGGTGACATCGGGGCGTAGGATGCCGTAGGAGAGGGGATGGACGGCGACGCCTGCGTTGTCCAGGGTCACCGCGAGATGGGGGACGTAGAGAGCGCATTCGACCCAATCTCCCGAGCACTGCTGGCGGGTGTCGAAGACATTGGGGACGCCGTCGGTGATCCAGACGAGGTCGCGGATGCCTGGGAATGCGCCGAGGTGTTTGGCAACGGTTTCCAGCGCCACGTAGGTCTTCTTGACGACGTCCTCCTGCAAAATGCCGGCAGGGCGGGCGCGGCCGAGGTTCTTCGAGTACTTCTGGAGGAGCTTCTGGGCGTTCTTGTGCCACCCCTCGGGCGGCGGGAGGATGTTGCCTTTCTCGTCCTGGGCGGGAATGAGAGGTTCGAGGGAACCGTCGAGGTTGAGCAGGTAGAAGTAGACATTGGAGCTGGAGGCGAGACGGGGCAGCGCGGACTCGACCTTCTGGAACGAGTCGAGGCGGTTGTTCTGCATCAGGTTGAACAGGTCGAAGAGGATGGCAACAGTGTGAGGCGTGGCGGCGGAGGGGCGGCTGAGTACCCAGCCCTGCGCGGGTGAGGGGGCGGGGTGGGCGGCGAAGGGTGCGTGGAGAAATGTCAGGGGGAGTTGCTTGTTCTGGTCGGTGATCCTGAATTCCTGCGGCTTGAGGTCCAGGACGGGCGCGCCCTGAGAGTCAGTGACGACGACACGGGCTCGGACCATTTGGGGAAGAGAGGCCGGCGACTGGCTCTGGGCGAGGAGTGCGGCGGACAGCAAAGGGAGAAGGCAGATCACAGTTTCAGGTCTGATCATGGAATGGACCCCACAGACAGCCTATTGGAACGGGGGCGTGCGGGGCAAGGGGCGTGACCGAAGATGCGCGGCAGCGGAGGAAGCAGGCGCCCGTCAACCGGCGAAGGATGGCCATTGCGGATGGCCTCGCGAACGACACAAGGCTCCTCCAGCGGGCGCATCCGGCGGCGGAAGCGGTTTTCCGGGGCGCCGCCGCGTTGCCAAGGCGAACGGCGCGGCGGACAAGAATCAGAAAATCACCCCAATCCGTCAGTAACTCTCTCGATGCGACGACTCTACTGTTGAGAACGCTGGGGCGGATCAGGATTGGCCCCAGTTCACGCGCCGGGACGCACCAACGATCCGGATCCGCCTGTCCTTGCCGCTCCCGCGGGGCTATTATGCCCTGCGCACCCACACCTCCATCCATTGCCCGCCGGAAAGCGGCCTGCAAATCCGTCGATAAGACTCCCCCAGGCTGGCTACACCCGGATCGGCAGCATCCTCAGCGCCTCCAGCCATTCAGCCAGCCGCGCCGCCGTCGTCGCCAAACGCAGAATCAGCCGCCGCGCATGATGCACCAGCCGCCCCGGCGTGTTGAAAATCAAAAAACGCAACCTCTTCGGCCGCGCCGTCAACAACTCGGCCGGCAGCGCCAACCGCTTCAACGCCGTCAGCACGTTGTGCGTAATCGCCGCCAGCCGTAGCCATGCCGCGTTGGTTCCAAAATACTTCGACGGCATCACCCCCGCCGCCAACTCGTTCTTCACCACATCGTGTACGCCCTCAATCGTCCCCGCCTTCTCCCGGTGCCACTCGATCAGCCGCCCCGCCTTCCACTCCCGGATGTTGGTCACCACCGCGAAATGCTTCACCTTGCCGCCGTCGGCAAACAAACCCTCCTGCCGCTGCCGAATCCGGATCGCCAGGTAGCGCAGCGGTTGCGTGTCCCTGTGCTCGGACTTCTCGCCCGGCACAAAGCTCACCTCCGCGCACTCCCGGACCTCCACCGGATGCGCGGCCCCATACGGCTCCCACGCCCCTTCCCCTACCTTCTCGATCGCCCTGTGCAACGCCTCGCTCATCCGCGCGCTGATCGCAAATCCAATGCGCCCCTTCGGCCCCTCCGCACGGTCTTCGTCCCGCAACCAGTTGATCAGCCCGCTCTCATGACACGCCGAATCGCCCCGGTAGTAGTACGTCGTCACCGTCTCCGGCAGCGCCGCGAACGCCTTCTTCGCCACCGCCAGCGGGTCCATCATCGCCGGCACATTCCCGTCCCGGAACTCGTCGGCCAGCACCACATTCATCTCCGCCCACACCGCCAGCATCGGCTGGTAGCCCCGTTCTCCCTCGTAAGTCCGCAACGCCTCCTGCTTCCGGCTCTCAATGATCGTCGCGTCCTGATCCACCGTGGCAATGCGCTGATCCGGACACCGCCGCCCTAACTCCTGCACCAAGCCCCGGTTCACCCGCCCCAATCCCGCCAAGGCTTCCGTCTCCTCCGGAATATAGGCCACCTCGCCGGCTTTTCTCCGCTGCTTGGCCGCCTCGATCTTCTCCTCCTCGTGAAACTGATACAGAAACTTCCGCGCCGCTTCCGGCGACGGAATCCCGTGCCCGAGCATCGCGCTTAAACCAGGATCCTCCCGCAATCGCTGGAAGTCATCGAAGCACTCCCCGCCCACCGCGTTCAGGATCACAAAGCTCTCCACCATCTCCGCCTCGTCGTAGCCTCGTTGCCGTTCCTTGATCCGCACCTGCTCCCGCACGCTCGCCGGCAGCCCCAACGAGCGGAAGGTCTGCACCACCAATGGCACGCCACCCAGCGCGGTGAGTGTCTCCGGTATCGGCTCCGGATCGATCTCGATCAGCAGTGGGGATTCCGTGGGGGAGGGCTTGCGCGCTTTCTGTTTCAACTGCTCATTCTACCCGGCGGCTTGCACCCGTGGGGTGCGGCCGAAATGTCCCCTCCTCCAAACCGGCCGCTGCTCCCCAAGCCCGGTTTGTCGCTCTCAGCCGCCCTAGACCTCGCGCCAACACTTGTCAGCTCATGTCTTATCGACGGATCGGGGAAATCAGATCTGATATTGACTTTCCAACAGGGGTGGAGTAAACTCCATGCGTACGAGTACTGCAACCTGCAAGGCGGTTGCACGCCCGAATAGCAAGGAGGAGAACCGACATGTTCCGTGCTGCTTTGGCACTGCTCGCGGCGGCTGTATTCGCCCCGGCAGCCATTCTCGACGACTTCAACCGCCCGGACAACAATGATCTCGGTCCGAACTGGACGGTAGTAGCGGGAGGCGCGGGAATCACCGGCAACCAGGCTTACGGTCTGACGAGCCTCTCGCTTGTGACCTACAACGGGGTCAGCTCTTCGAACGCCTACGCCGATGTCTACAACGTGGGGACAGGGCTTCAGTACGCCGCGATCGTTTTGGGCTATTCTTCAGAGTCAAGCAATTACTTCATTAAAGTGCAGAACCAGAGCGGCGGAACCCAATTCGGAAACTACGCTTTTTATTACGGTAACAACGGCGGCGGCGGGGTGTTTGCCGGCCTGAACGAGGGCTTCAGCTCCGCCCGGATCTGGGCGACATACTCGGGGACAACAGCGTGGCTGTACATCGACTCTGACTTCGACGGAAATCCGGACCAGCAGTACAGCTACACCTACGGAAGTCCAGTGAGCGGCAGCGGGGTGGGGCTTGGTTTCTACGGGGCGTCCCAAGTGGACAATTTCGGCGTGGGCGAGATGGCGGAGATTCCGGAGCCTGGATCGTTCCTGCTGGTTCTGCCGGCGTTGGGCGTGTTGTGGTTCGCGCGGCCAAGTCGGCGGTGATCTTCTGGACGTGAAGATCAGCCGGGCAAAGAAAAAGAGAAAAGGGGTGGGGATCTCCGAATTTCCTGGTTGACAAGCGGCCGGGTTTCGGATAATGTAAGAGTTTCGGCCAACAGGCAGCAGGCTAGCTCTGTGGCCCGGCAGCCAGGAAGTCAGCCTGGCGGTTGCGCAGACTCCTCCACTGCGCGAGAGCCGCGATGAATCAGTCGTACTTTATCGTCGTCCTGGCGCACTCCCTCCACGGCCGCCTGCGGCGCTTCCACATTGATCAGAAGATTGTCTTCGCTGTGCTCGCCCTTGCGCTGCTGGGGTGCTTCACATTGTTCGGGATGGTGTCGAGCTACGTCCGGATGGCGTGGAAGGTATCCAACTACAACAGCTTGCGGCAAGAAGCAGAAGTATTGCGGGCAAGATATCAGCGGCTGCTGAGCGAAGCGCGAGAAGCCAACGAGGAAGTGGCGAAACTGTCGCTGTTTGCGGCGGAAGTCTCGATGGCTTATGGAATTCACCGCCAGCCTGCCTACCCGGAGGAAGTGGAGCCAGCGCTCGCGTCGGTGAAGCTGGCGCCGACGCTGGCAGAGACGCTCGAGACCTACAATAAGCTTCGCACTGCATCCCTAACAGCCAGCACACGTTTGTCCTCCCGCCGGTGGCTGGTGAACACGACGCCGAGCTTGTGGCCAGTCACCGGCCGGCTGCTAAGTAACTTCGGGACGCGGGAGGATCCTTTCCACGGCCACATGGCGTTCCACACTGGGGTGGACATCAGCGCACCCGTTGGGACTCCGGTGAGAGCGGCGGCAGACGGGATCGTGGTGGAAGCCAACTGGATGGGCAACTACGGTAAGCTGATCGTGCTGGACCACGGCAAGGGGTTGCAGACCTGGTACGCGCACCTGTCGCGGATCGATGTGATTCCGGGGCAGGAGATCCGTCTGGGGCAGATCATCGGCGCTTCGGGGGCGACAGGGCGCGCCACGTCGCCGCACGTTCATTACGAAGTCCGGCGCGGCGGGGTGGCCGTGAACCCGTACGGGTACCTGGCGCGTTCGGCAATGTCGCTCGCGAACCCGGCCAAAGACTTCCCCTTCTGACGCCGTGATCCGTGCAACCTGCCGGCGTTGCCGAGGCATCCATCGATTGTGAGGTCTTTGCAGGGAGGCGGTGTGGCGGAAGACAGCGGCAGCCGGATTCCCCCTGATCCGGCACCTGGAAGAAGAGGCGGGGCGGTGACGCGCCGCTTTTTCCTGACCTTGGGGGCGGTTCCGCTCGTGGCGCAGAACTCCGTGCGCGAGTGGCGCAAGTATCAGGACCCGGCCACCGAGTTCGAAGTTGTCCAGCTCACCGATCCGCAGTTTGATAGCGTGTATCCCGGGCCGCCTGCCATTGCGGTGGACCGTCGCAGCCGGACGCTCGTGTATTCAAGCCGGCGCACGGGGCAGTGGCAACCGTGGGTAGTGGACCTCGCGACCGGGGCGAGCCGGCAGGTGGGCTCGCGGCCCGGGTTTGTGCGTGAAACTCTGACGCTTTCGGCCAGCGGACGCGACGTGGTGTTCGGCGATGGCGAACACCTATTGGCGGTGCAGCTTTCCAGTTTGCGGCAGCGGCAACTGGCAAGCCTGTCGCCCGGGGCGGAGTGGGCCGGGCCGGTGGCGCCTTCCCCGGACGGCACGGCCCTGTTTTACGTCGAGAAGCGGGACGGACGCTGGCGTCTGCTGCGCCTGCCACAGCCGCGAGGGGTTCCTGCCGAGGTGGCCACCTCGGATGCACCGATGCTTGAGGCGGCGCCGAACCCTCGCCGTGCCATGGTTCTGTGGCGGACGCCCGAGGGAATGCTCGAGGTGTCGGCATTCGACGGCACGCTTCGCCGGCGGATAGAGACACCGCCGGGCCGGGTGCTGGAAGCCCACTGGTCGCCCGACGGGCAGTCGGTCGTGTACCTGCATGAGGCGGAGGGAGAAAATGCGAAGACGGCGATTCGCGAGCAGACGCTCGATTCGCGGGAGGACCGGCTGGTGGCGCCGACGAGCCAGTTCGGGCGATTCGCACGCAACGCCAATGGCAGCGTGTTTTTGGGGGCCAGCCGGAGCCTGGCGTCGCCACTCGTGCTGGTGCTGCTTCGCGTGAACCGCAGGGAGTTTCCGCTCTGCGAGCATCGCGCCTCAGAGGTGGCGCTGGTCGAGCCCATGTTCACGCCGGACAGCCAGAAGATCCTGTTCGTCAGCGACCGGCTGGGCAAGCCCGCCATTTTCCTGATGAACGTGGAGAAGCTGATCGAGAAGACAGATTCGTAGGCGCGCAGGAGAGACCGGGGGCAAGGGGCGCGCCCTGTTGTGGAGGACGTGCAAAAAAGCGCCGGGTCGGTTCTTGTGAGGAAGCGCCGTGGGCGGCGTGGCTGTTGGGCGCGGCAGTGACTCTGAGAAACAAGAACGGGGGCAGGCGAGGGGCCTGCCCCCGTTCGGTGTTTGAGGCCTGCGGGTGGCTCAGTTGGTGGCGCGAGAGGCCATGGCGGGCTGGCGGAGGTCAAAGCGGTCGAGATCCATCACCTTGGCCCAGGCCTTGACGAAGTCCTGAGCGAACTTCTCCCTGCCGTCGGCCGTGCCGTAGACCTCGGCCACGGCGCGCAGTTCGGAGTTGGAGCCGAACAAGAGGTCGACTGTGGTGGCGGTCCACTTCAGCTCGCCCGTCTTGCGGTCGCGCCCCTCGTAGGCGCCCTCTTCGCTGGCGGACTTGTTCCACTTGGTGGACATATCTAGCAGGTTGACAAAGAAGTCGTTAGTGAGCGTGCCGGGGCGCGAGGTGAGCACGCCGTGCTTGCTGCCGCCGGCGTTGCCGTTCAGCGCGCGCATGCCGCCCACGAGGACGGTCATCTCGGGCACGGTCAGCCGGAGCAGGCTGGCCTTCTCGACGAGCGCTTCGGCCGGAGGCCACATGTGGCCTTTGCGGTAGTAGTTGCGGAAGCCGTCGGCGGTGGGCTCAAGCACGGCGAAGGAGGCGGCGTCGGTCTGCTCCTGGGTCGCGTCGACGCGGCCGGGGGTGAAGGGAACCTGCACGTTGTGGCCGGCGTCCTTGGCCGCCTTCTCGATGGCCGCGCAGCCGCCGAGCACGATGAGGTCGGCGAGGGAGACTTTCCTCGCGCTGGTGCGGTTGAACTCAGCCTGGATGGACTCCAGCCGCTGAAGCGCTTTGGAGAGTTCGGCGGGGTTGTTTACCTCCCAATCCTTCTGTGGGGCGAGGCGGATGCGCGCGCCGTTGGCGCCGCCGCGCATGTCGCTGGCACGGAAGGTGGCCGCCGAGGCCCACGCCGTGCGCACGAGTTCGGGCACGGTGAGGCCGGAGGCGAGAATCTTCGACTTCAGCTGGGCGATATCGGAGGCGTTGACCGCCGGAGAAGATGCCTTGGGCAGCGGATCCTGCCACAGGAACTGTTCGGCGGGAACCTCGGAGCCGAGGTAGCGGGAGCGGGGTCCGAGGTCGCGGTGGGTGAGCTTGAACCACGCCTTGGCGAAGGCCAGGCGGAACTGTTCCGGATTGTTCTTGAAGCGCAGGGCGATTTCCCTGTAAGAGGGGTCGAATTTCAGGGACAGATCCGTGGTGAACATGATGGGGGAGTGGCGCTTTTGCGGATCATGGGCGTCGGGGACCAGGTTGCGGGCCTGGTTGTTGGCCGGGACCCACTGGATGGCGCCCGCGGGACTCTTGGTCTGCACCCATTCGAAGTTGAAGAGGTTGTCGAGGAACTGCTGGGTCCAGCGGATGGGGTTGGCGCTCCAGGCGCCTTCCAGGCCGCTGGTGATGGTGTCGCCGGCGTTGCCCTTGCCGCACTTGTTCTCCCAGCCGAAGCCCTGCTGCTCGAGGCCGGCAGCGGCGGGCTCGGGCCCGAGGCACTTGCCGGCGTCATGGGCGCCGTGGGCCTTGCCAAACGTATGGCCGCCGGCGATGAGGGCGACGGTCTCCTCGTCGTTCATGGCCATGCGGCCGAAGGTTTCGCGGATGTCCTTGGCGGCGGCGAGCGGATCGGGCTTGCCGTTGGGGCCTTCCGGGTTGACGTAGATCAGGCCCATCTGGACGGCGGCCAGAGGCTTCTGGAGGTTGCGTTCGCCGCTGTAACGCTTGTCGTCGAGCATCTTCTGCTCAGGGCCCCAGTAGACGAGATCGGGCTCCCAGTCGTCCACGCGTCCACCGGCGAAGCCGATGGTCTGGAAGCCCATGGATTCGAGGGCGACGTTGCCGGCGAGAACCATGAGGTCGGCCCAGGAGAGCTTCTGGCCGTATTTCTGCTTGACGGGCCACAGGAGGCGGCGGGCCTTGTCGAGGTTGGCGTTGTCGGGCCAGCTGTTCAGCGGGTCGAAACGCTGCTGGCCGCCGTCGGCGCCGCCGCGGCCGTCGAGGGTGCGGTAGGTGCCGGCGCTGTGCCAGGCCATGCGGATGATGAGCGGCCCATAGTGGCCGTAATCGGCGGGCCACCAATCCTGGGAGGTGGTGAGCACCTTTTCGATGTCCTTCTTCACCGCCTTCAGGTCGAGGGACGAGAAGGCCTTGGCGTAATCGAAGTCTTTGCCGTAGGGGTTGGAATCGGGCCGGTGGACTCGCAAGGGGGACAGATCGAGTTGATCGGGCCACCAGAATTTGTTGGACTGCGGCGCTTGGGCGCCGGCCGGCAAGGCCAGCGCGAGCAACGCCGCGAGGGGCGCGCAGACAAGGCGCTTGAGGTTGCTTCTCATTGCTTTCTACTCCTTTGGGTGAACTGGTGCCTGCGAAGGCAAGGATTGTGTTCGTCCCAGTGTAAGAGCATTTCCCGCTTTTTGTCGCCTTTCGCTCGTATAGGAGATGGCTATGTTTCGGGTTTTTCCCGCAGGCGCCGGGTGTGAGCCTGACGGATGGGGACTCCACGGCTTTGTCCACGAATGAAAGGGTGGCGGCCCCCCGGGCTGAAGCGCGGCGAGATCCGTGTTGGGGAGCAGGTGGTGGGCGGCGAAGAATACAGACGGCACCGTCCACGGGTGGACAGGAGGTGGAGGGCAAGAGCGTTACGAGGCGAGACGGGTGCGCCAGTCCCCCTCGCCTCCGGTTCAGCCGCGGCGGGAGCCGCGGGCCAGGGGCGCTTTTTGAGGCATCGGCTGGGCGGCGGCGGCGGAGCGCACCCAAAGGCGCGCGGGAGGATCGAGCATCTCGGCCATGGCCTGGACGGGGATGCCCTCGTCCTCGCGGAGGAAGCGCAGGCAGCGGTTTTCTTCGTCCCAGTCCACGCGGATGAGGTCGCCGCCGCGAACCTGATCGGTGGCGATGAGGTTCGACAGCGGTTGGACGAGCAGCCGCTCGATGGAGCGCTTCAAGTGGCGGGCGCCGTAACGGATGTCGATGCCGTCGGCCAGCAGGGCGTCCTTGGCCTCATGCGTGAGGCGGAAGATGAAGCCGCGCTCGGCGCTGGCCGTGAGCACGCGCTGCTGGACGAGCCCCAGCTCGATGTCGAGGATGCGGCGCAGTTCGGCGTCGCCGAGGGGGCGGAAGACGACGACCTTGTCGAGGCGGTTCATGAACTCGGGAGTGAACTTCTTGCGGGCAGCCTCGATGCCGCTGCGGCCGATGCGGCCGTCCAATTGCGCGTCGGGCGTCAGCGGGGCGAGGGCGCGGAAGCCGAGTTTGGGGCTGACGAGCGACTGCATCTCGCCGGCGCCGAGGTTGGATGTAAGGAAGATCATGGCGCGCGAGAAGTCGACCTTGCGGTTGTCGCCGAGGGTAAGGGTGGCCTTGTCGAGGATGCCGAGCAGGAGGTTCCAGAGGGCGTCGGAGGCCTTTTCGATTTCGTCGAAGAGGACGAAGCTGAGCTTGACGCGGTCGGTGTGGTACTGGTTGAGGACTTCCTGGCTGAGCAGGGGGTGGGTTTCGCGGTGGCCGAGGTAACCGGGGGGCGAGCCGATGAGCTTGGCGATTTCGTGGCTGTGCTGGAACTCGCCGCAATCGATTTTGATGACGGCCCTGGGGGTGCCGACGAGGGTTTCTGCGGTGGCCTCGACGATGCGGGTCTTGCCTGTGCCTGTGGGGCCGAGGAAGAGGAGGTTGGCGACGGGCCGCTGGGGCGGGCACAGGCCGGTGAGGTACATCTGGTAGACGTTGACGATTTGCGCGATGGCCTCGTCCTGGCCGACCACGAGGGCGCGCAGTCCGGCCTCGAGTTCGGCGGCCTCGCGGCCGGTGCGGCAGGGGTCGAGCAGGGCGGGCTGGGCCGCCGCGCCGCTGGTTCTGCCGCTCGATTTCCGGGCGAACGGAAAACGCCGTCCATCGCCGGGCGCCGGCGCCGCCGGGGCCGCCGCGTCCACGACTCTCATTGCATCGGCCAAGTCCGTTTCCTTTCCCGCGCCCGCGCCTTTACTTTCTCGGGGGCCGCGACGGGCGCATTTCCACCAGGCTCATCAGCGTGCGGTCGGGCATGGCGAGCACGGCGGCCACCGCCTCGGCCACGTCTTCCGGGGCCATTTTCCACGCCGCAGCCTCACTCTGTCCGAAGCTGGTGTTGACGCTTCCGGGCAGGATGCAGGCGACGCGGATGCCTTCGTGGCGGTGGTCCAGCATCATGGCTTCGCTCATGCCGACGAGGCCGAACTTGGAGGCGTTGTAGGCGGCGCCGCCCGCAAAGGCGTTGCGGCCGGCCAGGCTGCCGATGTTGACGATCCAGCCTCCGCCGCGCTGCCGCATCCGCGGCACGGCGTGGTGCGAGCACCGATACACGCCTCCCAAGTTCGTCTCGATCACCAGATTCCACTCCTCGGGCCCGAGCGCGGCCACATCCTTGAAAACGCCCACGCCGGCGTTGTTCACCAGGATGTCCGGCCCTCCCAATTCGAGGTCCATCCATTCGAAAAGCTCCCGAATGGATACCTCACTCCGAACATCGGCGGCGCGGCCGCGGATTTTTAGGGTTTGTGACGAGAATCGCTGGCGCAGTTCAGATTCGGCCTGTTCGACATCCGTCTGGCTGCGGGCGCAGAAGGCCGTGGAGGCGCCGGCGTGGAGGAGCATTTCGACGATGGCGCGGCCGATGCCGCGGGTGGCCCCGGTGACCAGCGCCGTTTTTCCGGTCAGATCGAGTTGCATGGTGACATCTTGCCATTGCGGCGTGGCGGCGGCGCCTGGCGGCCGGACGCTATACTCGAAGCAGGCCGCACGCAACGCGGCAATGACTGCGCTTCCTCCGCCCATGCCTGACCTGAGCCTGCTCTGGTTGCGCGCCGCCGCGCTGCTATATACGGCGGCGTTTCTTCATCCCGTGCTTGTGCTGGTGCGGCGGCGGCCGCGCGCGATCGGTCTTTCGGGGGCGGCGTTTCAGACGGCGGCGGTGCTGCATTTCGTCTCGATTGCCGAGCGAAGCATCGGGCAGGGGCAGCTGGCGGCGAACAATTTCTTCGAGACCGCGTCGCTGTGCGGGCTCTTGCTGGCGCTGACGTACCTGTTCATCGACTGGCGGTATCATTTCGACGGCCTGTGCGTGTTCTTTTTCCCGCTGGTGACGGTGCTGGCCTGGATTGGGGCGGCGGGCGGGGCGGCGCCGGCGTGGGAGCAGCAGAACCTTCGGGGCGCGCTGCTGGCGGCACACATTTTCCTGGTGCTGGCGGGCATCAGCGGGCTGCTGGTTTCGGCGACGGGCGCCGTGTTCTATCTGTTGCAGGAGCGGCGGTTGAAGCGGCGCCATGAGGGGGCGGGGTGGCTCGGGCGGCTGACGCCGGAGCGGCTGCCGCCACTGGAGACGCTGGACGGGCTGATCACGGCGGCGATGAACATCGGGTTTGTGGCGCTGACGCTGGCGGTGGCGGTGGCGAGCGTGTGGGCGTCGGCCGAGTTCGGCGCACGGTGGATCGGCAAGCCGGCGATCCTGATCTCGCTGGCGACGTGGGCGTTTTATCTGCTGATGGTGGTGCTGCGGACGTGGGCGGGCTGGAGGGGGCGGCGCGCGGCGATGCTGTCGTTGGCGGTGCTTGTGTTTGCGGCGCTGTCCTGGGCGGCGCACATCGGCCTGCGGCCGTTGCTTGAGCACTGATGGCGCACCCGATGATTCCGATCCTGCTCACCGGACTGAACCACAAGACGGCGCCGGTGGAGGTGCGCGAGCGGATGGCGGTGGGCGCCGCCGAGCTGCCGCAGGCGCTGGGGGCGCTGCGCGCCTGTCCGGGCGTGGAAGAGGTGATGCTGCTTTCGACGTGCAACCGCGTGGAGGTGCTGGCGCACGGGGGTCCGGGCGGCGCGCCCGAGCCGCAGCCGCTGATCGAGACGCTGGCGCGGCTGCGCGGGCTGGAGGCCGCGCCGGTGGCGCCGCATTTTTACGCGCACACGGGGGAGGAGGCGATCCGGCATCTCTTCCGGGTGGCTTCGAGCCTGGATTCGATGGTGCTGGGCGAGCCGCAGATCCTGGGGCAATTGAAGGACGCGCACGCGGCGGCGCGGGAGGCGGGCGCGGCGCAGGCG
The DNA here is from genome assembly GCA_037446555.1 of Acidobacteriota bacterium. Lineage (GTDB taxonomy): Bacteria > Acidobacteriota > Terriglobia > Bryobacterales > Bryobacteraceae > JANWVO01. Next base: position 29,142 of record JBBIIK010000028.1, on the reverse strand, counting down.
GGGCTGGAAGCGGTGGTGGCGCGCGCCTTCGCGGTGGCCAAGCGGGTGCGCAACGAGACGGCGATCGGCCGCAGCGCGGTGAGCGTCTCGTATGCGGCCATTGACCTGGCCAAGCAGATTTTCGGCGACCTGCGCTCGAAGCACGCGCTGCTGGTGGGGGCGGGTAAGATGGCCGAGCTGGCGGCGCGGCGCCTGAAGCGGGCCGGCTGCGGCCGCATTTACGTCACCAACCGTACGCGCTCCCGGGCCGAGCAGATGGCGGCGCAGGTGGAGGGCGAGGTGGTCGACTACGGGACTTTCCACGAGCGGCTGCACGAGATGGACATCGTGTTGGCGAGCTCGGGCGCGGCCGGGTATCTGATCGGCAAGGACGAGATGAAGGCCGTGCTGCGGCGCCGGCAGAACCGGCCCGTGTTTCTGATCGACATCGCCGTGCCGCGCAACATCGACCCGGCGGTGGACGAGATGGAAAACGCCTACCTGTACGACATCGATGACCTTGGGCGCGAGGTGGAGGCCAACCGCAGGGCGCGGCAGCGCGAGGCCGAGGAGGCCGAGCAGATCATCGAAGAAGAGGTGCGGCGGCTGGTGGAGCGGTTCCGCACGCGCGAGGTGGCGCCGGTGATCGTGAGCCTGCAGCAGCGGCTGGAGGAGCTGGGGCGCGAGGAGCTGGAGCGCTGGCGGGGGCGGCTGGGGGCAACGGGCGAGGGAGGAGAGGCGCTGGAGGCCTACACGCGGGCGTTGTTGAACAAGGTGGCGCACGGGGCGATGGTGGAGATCCGGCGGTCGGCGGCGGCGCCGGAGGGCGACCGGATCCTGGCGGTGATCCGGCGGATCTTCCGCCTGGAGGAGCGATGAGGCTGCGGATCGGGAGCCGGGGCTCGCAACTGGCGCTGTGGCAGGCGCGGCGGGTGGCGGAGCTGCTGGCGGGGCTGGGGGTGGAGACGGAGATCGAGATCATCCGCACGACGGGGGACCGCATCACGGACGTGCCGCTGGCGCGGGCAGGCTCGAAGGGACTGTTCACGAAGGAGATCGAGGAGGCGCTGCTCGAAGGGCGGATCGACCTGGCGGTGCATTCACTCAAGGACCTGCCGACGGAGCTGCCGGCAGGGCTGGTGCTGGCTGCCGTGCCGGAGCGCGAGTCGCCGTTCGACGCCATGGTCGGACGGAGGCTGGACGAGCTGGCTGCCGGGGCGCGGGTGGGCACGTCGAGCCTGCGGCGGGCGGCGCAGCTGCGGCGGTTGCGGCCGGACTTGCAGATCGAGGACATCCGGGGCAATCTGGATACGCGGCTGCGGAAGCTGGACGAAGGACAGTACGACGCGATCGTGCTGGCTTCGGCGGGGCTCAAGAGGCTGGGCTGGGGAGGGCGGATCGCCGAATTGCTTGAGCCGGGACGGATGTGCCCGGCGGTGGGGCAAGGCGCGCTGGGAATCGAGACGCGGGCGGCGCCCGACCCGGCGTTCGAGATCTGCGCGCGGTTGGACAAACCCACCGTGCGTGCGGCGGTGGAGGCCGAGCGCGCGCTGCTGGCGGCGCTGGGGGGCGGGTGCCAGGTGCCGCTGGGCGCTTACGCGGAGCTGGAGGGAGAACGGCTGCGGCTTCGCGCCGTGGTAGCCGATCCGGAAGGAGGGGCCGTGTTCGAGTGCGTGGAGACAGGGTCCGCGGAGCAGCCCGCGGAGCTGGGGCGGCGCGCGGCGGAGGCGCTGCTGGCGGCAGGGGCGCGGGAGTTGGTGGCGCAGGTGAACCCGCAGGCTCTGCCGTTGCTGGGGCAGGTTGTGGTGGTGACGCGGCCGCGGGGGCAGTCCGGGCCGCTCGTGGCGCGGCTGCGCGCGCTGGGGGCGGACGTGGTCGAGCTGCCGCTGATCGAGTTCCGGGCGCTTGAGTTCGATCCGCCGGAGTGGGGCGGATACGACTGGGCGATTTTCACGTCGGCCAATGGCGTCGAGTTTTTCTTCGCGCACGTCGAGCCGCGGCGGGGCCCCCGGATTTGCGCCCTTGGTCCGGCGACGGCGGCGGCGCTGCGGGCGCGCGGGCTGGCGCCGGACCTGGCGCCCGAGGAACACGTGGGGGAGGGCGTCGTGGAGGCGCTGCGGGAGGCGGGAGTGGAAGGGGCGCGGGTGCTGGTGGCGCGCGCGGAGGAGGCGCGGGACGTGATCCCGGCCGAACTGGGGCGGCTGGGGGCGCGGGTGGATGTGCTGCCGGTGTACCGCACGGTGGCGCCGGAAGGGCTGGAACAGAAAGCGCGGGAATTGTTTGAGGCGGCGCGGCCGCACTGGGTGACGCTGACGAGCGCCTCCACGGTTCGCCATCTCTTGCGGGCCGTGCCGCGGGAGCTTCTCGAGGGGGTGCGGATCGCGACCATCGGGCCGGTGACCTCGGCCGCCGTGCGCGAGGCGGGGCTCGATGTGGAGGCCGAGGCGAGCCCATACACGGCCGAGGGGCTGGCGGCGGCGATAGCGGAGCGGGCGGCGCGAAAGGACGAGGGGTAGTACCAAGGTACTACGCTATTTCAGAACTTCCGCGCTATTGTTTCGCACAGGTTGCGGCCGCATCCTGTGTGTGGAGAGAACAGCAGCCATGATGCCTTTCCCGATGGATTCTTCAGAAGCCGAGCCCGTCCGGACCGACCGCCGCCGGACCGACCGCTTCCCGATGTCCTGCGAGCTGGTGTACCGCATGAGCGGCAAACGCCTTGGCCATGAGCAGGGCTCGGGCAGGACGGTCGACATGAGCAGCGGCGGAGTGCTGTTCCAGTGCGACCGCGAGCTGTTGCCGGGCAAGAGGATCGAGATGGCGATCAGCTGGCCGGCGCAGCTGGACAACCGTTGCAGCCTGAAGCTGATTGCGCGAGGAAAGATTGTGCGCTCGTCGGGCAACCGGGCGGCGGTTACCATTCAGCAGTACGAGTTCCGCACGATGGGAAAGCACGGGCTGGCTCTCTGACGCAAGGTTTTCTCTCTTCTCCTTGCCCCCGGAAGCGGACCCGCACGGGCCCGCTTCTCTTTTGCTGGAACGGTGAATGGGGAGGCGCGGGATCAGGCGCCGACGAGGCGCCGGGCGAACCATTCGATGGTGCGGCGGAGGCCTTCTTCCAGTCCGACGCGCGGCTCCCAGCCGAGGAGCAGGCGCGCCCGGGTGATGTCCGGGCGGCGCCGTTGCGGATCGTCTTCCGGCAGCGGTTCGAAGCGGATTTCGGAGCGGCTTCCGGCGAACTGGCGGATGAGGCGGGCGAACTCCAGGACGGTCATCTCTTCCGGGTTGCCGAGGTTGACGGGCAGGGGCTCGTCGCTGCGGCTGAGGCGGACGAGTCCTTCGACGAGATCGTCGACGTAGCAGAACGACCGGGTCTGCGAGCCATCGCCGTAGACGGTGATCGGCTCGCCCCGGAGGGCCTGGCGGACGAAGTTGGGCACGATTCTTCCATCATCGAGCTGCATGCGCGGCCCGTAGGTGTTGAAGATCCGGGCGATGCGGGTGGAGAGGCCGTGCTGGCGGTGGTAGGCCATGGTGATGGCCTCGGCGAAACGCTTGGCCTCGTCATAACAGGAGCGCGGGCCGACGGGGTTGACATGCCCCCAATAGGTCTCCTTCTGCGGGTGCTCCTGCGGGTCGCCATAGCATTCCGAGGTGGAGGCCAGCAGGTACCGCGCCTGCTTCCGGCAGGCCAGATCGAGAAGGTGGCGGCTGCCCTCGGCGCCGGTGCGCAGGGTTTCGATAGGGTGCGAGAGATAGTCCTTCGGGCTGGCGGGCGAGGCGAGGTTGAAGATCACGTCCAAAGGCCCGTCGACGGCCAGCGGTTCTGTGATGTCGTGGTGGATGAGGCGGAAGCGCGGGTGGGACTCGAGGTGGGTCAGGTTATGCGAAGCGCCGGTGATGTAGTTGTCCGCGCCAAGAACCTCGTGGCCTTCTTCGAGCAGCCGGTCGCAGAGGTGGGAGCCGATGAAGCCGGCCGCGCCGGCGACGAGGATGCGCAATGGGTCCTCCGAAAGTTCCATTGTAGGGGGCGGATCGGCTAGAGTGTCAAAACAGCGGCTTCCATGGTTGCCATGCCCATGCAGACAGCGGTTTTCGTCCTCGCCTGCCTGATTTCCGCGCTGGTTTTCTGGCGCCGGTTGCGTCCGGTGGTGAAAGCCGTTCTGCGCTCAAAGCCGGATGCGGAGTTCCGCCTGAAGCCGCTGGGGCGGCGGATGCGGGGCTTCGTGCGGGAAGTGGTGATGCAGGAGAAGGTGATCCGGCACCGCCCGTGGGCGGGACTGGCGCACGCGCTGGTGTTCTGGGGCTTCTGCGCGTTCGCGCTGGTGACGCTGGATCATCTGGCGGCGGGGGTGGGCCTTTCGCTGTTCGACACGCACGAGGGGGGCTTCGGACGCGCCTACGGGTGGGTGGCGGCGGGGTTCGCCGTGGCGGTGTCTGTGGGGATCACGGGGCTGGCGGTGCGCCGATTTGTGGTGCGGCCAAAGTGTCTTGGGGAGAAAGTCTCGCTCGAGTCGGGCGTGATCGCGCTGCTGATCCTGGCGCTGATGCTAACTTATTTGGCGGATTTCTTCTGGCGCCCGGAGTCCCGCAGCGTTGCAGAGCGCGCCATCTGGTGGGCGCACACAGCGGCGCTGCTCGTGTTTCTGCCGCTGATCCCGAAGACCAAGCACCTGCACCTGATGCTTTCGCCGGTGGCCGTATTTTTGGCGCGCGAGCCGTTCGGCCACGTCCCGCCTTTGCAGGGGGACGAGGACTTCGGGCTGGCGGCGGGCCGGGACGTGACGCGGAGGATGGCGTTGCAGACGTTCTCGTGCGTGGAATGCGGCCGCTGCCAGGAGCACTGTCCGGCGCACAACACGGGCAAGGAGCTGAACCCGAAGCAGATGGCACTGGGGCTGCGGGCCTTCTTGCGCGAGCATGGCGGCGGGGCGGAGGCGCCGCTGGCCGGGCCGCATCTGAGCCTGGAGGCGGCCTTTCAGTGCACCACATGCGGCGCGTGCGAGCATCAGTGCCCGGTGGGGGTGGAGCATCTGCCATTGATCCTCGGCCTGAGGCGCGGGGCGGTGAACACAGGAGCCTGGGAGGACGAGCACGGGGGGCAGGTTTTCGTGCGGCTCGAGCGGCAGGGCAATCCGCTGGGGATGGCGGCGTACGAGCGGGACCGTTTCATCCAGAGAAACGGGCTGCCGTGGTTCGAGGGCTCGCAGGAGTGGTGCCTGTGGCTGGGCTGCATGGGGGCCTTTGACCCGCGGGGCAGGGAGGCGGTGCTGGCGCTGGTGCGCGTGTTGCGGGCGTCGGGCGTCTCCTTCGGCGTGCTGCGCAAGGAGAAGTGTTCGGGCGACGCGGCGCGGCGGCTGGGCAACGATCTCCTGTTCCAGCAACTGGCGGAGTTCAATATCGCGCAGTTGCAGGCCGCCGGAGCGCGGCGGATCCTGTCGGTCTGCCCGCACTGCGTGCGCACGATCGGCGTGGAATGGAGGGAGTTCGGAGCGGAGTTCGAGGTGGTGCATCACTCCGAATGGCTCGCCGGCCATCTCCCGCAGGGGCGGGCCGGAGGCGAGGCGACGGTCTTCCACGATCCCTGCTATTTGGGGCGCTACCGGGGCGTCTACGACGCGCCGCGGCGGGTGGCGGCGCTCGCCGGGCAACTGAAGGAGGCGCCGCGCAGCGGGGACCGCAGCTTCTGTTGCGGTGCGGGCGGGGGGCTGGTGTTTCTGGGCGAAGAATCCGGCACGCGCGTCAGCCACGTGCGCGCGCAAGAACTGGCGGCCACGGGCGCACGGCAGGTGGCGGTGGCGTGCCCGTTCTGCCGGACGATGCTGGAAGATGCGCTGGCGGCTCTGGGCGGGGCGGAGGCGCCGCGCGTGGCCGACATTGCGGAGATCGCCGCGCGGGCGCTGGAGGCGGGCGAGTAAACGGGCGCGTGCCCGCCGCGGTTGGAAGAGAGCAGCTGCCTTCGCCGGGCCGTTCCCTGTAGCATGGTTTCTTCCCTATGAGATGGCTGGATCCCCGCCGACCGGGCTACGCGTGGCTGGTGGTGGCGCTGCTGGTGCCGGTGGCGCTGCTGAACTATCTCGACCGGCAGATGCTGGCGTCGATGAAATTCTCGGTGATGCATGACATCGCCGACATTGGCAGCGAAGCCAACTGGGGCAAGATCCTGGCGTTTTTCAAGTGGACGTATGCGTTCCTGAGCCCGCTGGGCGGCTGGCTGGCGGACCGCTTCAGCCGGCGGCACGTGATCGCCGGCAGCCTGTTCGTATGGAGCGCCGTGACGTGGGCGACGGCGCACGCCACGACGTTCGAAGAGCTGCTGCTGACGCGCGCCGTAATGGGGGTCAGCGAAGCCTTCTACATCCCGGCGGCGCTGGCGCTGATCGCCGACTACCATCTTGGGCCGACGCGCTCGCGCGCGGTGGGGATGCATCAGATGGGGATCTATGCGGGCGTGATTCTGGGCGGCTTCAGCGGGTATGCGGCGGATCATCCGGAGCTGGGGTGGCGCTGGATGTTCGAGATGTGCGGGCTCGCCGGCGCGCTGTACGCGCTGCCGCTGTTCCTGCTGGTGCGCAACGCGCCCGAGCCGCCGGTGGCGGGCGCTTCCGGGGCGGGGCAGGGAAGCGCGCTGCGGGAGCTGATCGGAAACGTCTCGTTCCTTCTGCTGGCGCTCTACTTCACGCTGCCGGCGATGGCGGGCTGGATCGTGCGCGACTGGATGCCGGCGATTCTGAAGGCGGAGTTCGGGATCGGGCAGGGCAAGGCGGGCGTTTCGGCGACGCTGTTCTGGATGGTGGCGGCGATCGGCGCCGCGCTTGCGGGCGGCTGGCTGGCGGACCGGTGGACGAGGCGGAACCGCCGCGGGCGCACTTACACGAGCGCCATCGGGGTGCTGCTGATGGCTGCGGCGATGATGGGCGTGGGCTACTCGCCGCAGACGGGGATGCTGGCGGTGGCGGTGGCGTTCCTGATTTTGTTTGGGGCCGGGTGGGGATTTTTCGACACGAACAACATGCCGATCCTGTGCCAGATTGCGCGGCCGCATGCGCGCGCCACAGGGTACGGAATCATGAACCTGGTGAGCATCAGTTGCGGCGGCGTGGCGGATTGGGGTTTCGGGCTGCTGCGCGATCGTGGCGTGCCGCTGCTGGCGATTTTCGGCATTTTCGCGGCAGTCACGGCTGCGTCGATTGTTCTGGTGCTGCTGATCCGGCCGCTTTATATGGACGAGGGCGTTGCGGCGGGGCATTGAGCGTGGACGGCTGTTTCATCGGGCCAGGGCGAGCCGGATGTTTCCATAGGCGCTGTCGCGGCTTTCGATCACCACGTAGCGGCTCTGATCCATTTGCTCGATTCTGTGGGGGAGGACCTGGCTTTCGGAGAGCGCTTCCCGGACGCGGATGCCTTCGGGGAGAAGGACGCGGAAGCGGACGCGGTGGCCGGAGCCTGCGTATTCAATAGCGATGCCTGACGCGTCCTGGCGCCAGCGGTAACTGAAGTAGGCGTCCGAGGCCGCCAAGTGAAACGTGACCTGCGTCTGCGCGATGCCGGCCGCGGGCCAGCGGGGAGAGACCTCCACTTCTTCCATGCGCGGCGCGAGCGAGCGGATTCCGGCGAGCCCTTCCAGCAGCGCCTCGACCCACTGCGCCATGCCCCAGCCAGCGTAGGGCACCTCGTTAGTGGTGCGGAAGCCGGGCGTGCCGTCGGGCCAATACCAGACCTGCGCGCCGCCGGTTTCGCGCAGGTGGCGCGCGTATTGCCGCAGCAGTTCCACGCCCCACGCCTCGCGCCCGAACCAGAAGGCGGCGCGGCAGAGTTCGCCGCCGACCCACGGCATCAAGCCGCCGTTGGCATAGCCGCCCTGCTTGCGGAAGGGATCTTTCCAGTAGCCGAGGTGGTCGGGATAGCCCGGCTGCAGGCTCCACCACGGGTACTTGTCGCCGGTGGCCCTGTGGCGGCGGCGGTATTCATCGAGGATCTGCCGCGCCTGTTCGTGTGTGGCGAGACCGCGCGTCATCGCCCAGGTGTTGCTCATGGCGAGCTGCTGACGCTCGTCGAAATCTCCGTGATCGATGGGATCCAGATGCACATGGTGCAGGAATTTGGCGCCATCCCAGAGGAGCGTCACAGCGCGCTGGCGGTATTCCTCCGCCTCGCGCTCCCATTCCTCCGCGCGGGCGGCGTTGCCGGCGGCGCGGTGCATCTCCGCCATGGCGAGAAAGGCTTGATGGTAGCCGGTCTGGTCGCACACCGCGATGACATGGCGCGATGTGCCCGAGTCGCTTGCGCCGTCGATGTCGAAATCCCAGGTGTCGCAGCTGTGCTGGCGCTTCACGAGGCGGTGGCGTGGGTCCCAGTGTTTGGGATCGCTTCGCACGAAGGCGAGCGCCTTTTCGAGCTTCGGGAGCGCCGCGCGCATCCAATCGGTGTCGCCAGTGGCGCGCCAAGTCTTCCACGCGCCCAGCACGAGGATGTATTCGACGTCGCTTTCCAGTCCAACGCGCCAGGTGCGCCCGTCGCGGTGAATTCCGTCCGAGATCATGCCGTCCTCGCGCTGGGATTCGAGGAACCGGTCCAGCCCGCACTGCATCTCGCGCTCCCAGTGGCGGTAAGCGGGCAGGGAGTAGATCCAGTCCCGGAGCCAGATGCCGTCGAACCGCCAGGTGTCGCCGGAGATGTAGCCGGTGAAGCGCCCGCGCGCGGTCTGGTAATCGCGTCTCCCGAGCTGCATTTTTTCCATGGTGAAGGGGAAAATGCCGTCGAAATCTGCGTCGCCGGTGTGCACTTCCGTCTGCGGGACCAGGCGGAAATTCAGATAGCGGCTGTGACGGGATTCCCCGGGAAAATAGAGATAAAGATAATGGACGCCGGCGCGGCCGGAGGCGGGAAATTCCACGGTGGCGCGGTTGTTTTCCAGCTTCACTTCCCGTTCGAAGTATGTCTGTTGATCCGGGTCCGCCGCCCGCACGCGGCAGGAAGCGTCCCGGCGGGCGCGTCCGGTGACGGTGACGCGCACGCGCTCGAGCGGGCGGTAGGCGGAGCGGTCCGTTTCCAGCCGCCCGTAGTGGCTTTCGAACGTCGAAGGATCGGGCGGCGCGGCGAGCAGGGCCAGAAGAAAGGCGTGGAGCACGCCGTCCATCCTAGCGCAGGGCGCCGGCGCGGCAATCGCAGAGGGAGCGGGCGAATTGCGCGAACCTCCATGCGTCGGCGAAGTTCGAGGCGATGCCGAAGGAAACGCGCACGGCGCCAGTGCTCTGGGCATCGACGCACATCCGCAAATCCTCCAGGGTGAACCGGGAGCGGCTCGCCACGGCGGGGCTGTTGAAGCACGCCGAAAGCGCCTCCGCGCTCAACCCCAGTGCGGCTTCTCCGCCGCCGGGATTGCAGAAGCAGCCGGTGCGGATCGAGATCCGCTCCCGTGACGCCAACTCCTCGATCCTGGCGTGGTCGATGACCTCGCCTTCCGCGCCGTAGAAGTTCATAGTCACGGTGCCGCCCCTCGGTCCCTGCGCTTCCGGACCGTAGATCCGCACGAGTGGCAGCCCGTTGGAGTGATGCAGGCTCTCCAGCTCCCCGATCAGCCACTGCGCCAGGCAGCGCACGCGCTCGTGGATTCTCCCGATGCCAGCCTTGCGCAGATGCTTCAAGCCGATCTCGACGCCCGGGATGTTCAGGAAGTCCACCGTCCCGTCCTCGAACGCCTCCGGTCCCTCGGCGAGGAAGTAGCGGTCGCCCTGCACCGACGCCACAGTGATCGTGCCGCCCGCGAACCAGGGACGGTGCAGTTTGCCGAGCACGCTGCGCCGGGCGATCAGACATCCAATGCCGGTCGGATAGCCGAACATCTTGTAGAAGGACAGAGTGACGAACTCGGGCTTCACTGCGGAGAGGTCGAGGCGGTTGGTGGGGACGAAGGCCGCGGCGTCGAGCAGCACGTCCCAGCCGGTCTCTTGCGCCCGTTCTACCCAGGCGAGATCGTGCTGCGCGCCGGAGAAATTCGACTGCGCCGGAAAAGCGAACAGGCAGTCGTTTTCCGGCGATTTTTCCTGCAAAGCCTGCGCCATCAGGCCGGAGTCGATCAGCAGGCCGGGAATGGAAAGAGGAATATAGCGGATCCTTGCACCCCGGGCCCGCGCGAATTCCCGGATGCCATTCACCGAATTATGGTTGTCAAACGTTAGGAGATAAGTGCTCACTGGGCCGAATGGATAAGATTCGCCCACGAGTTTGAGCGCGCCCGTGGCGTTGGGGGTGAATATTACGACGTACTCTTCCGGGGAGGCGTTGAAATACTCGAGGACGTCGCGGCGGCCCCTCTCGACCCATTCCGACATCTCCGCCGACGCCGGATTGCGCGAATGGGGGTTGCCGTAGACGTGCGTTTCGAGCAATTGCAGGTGTTCGCGGACCTGGCTGGCCCCGTACAGTCCCGCGCCTGTGTAGTCGAGGTAGACCTGGCCGAGCTGGTCGAGCCTTGAGTAGTCGCGTGCGCGAAGCTCGTCGAGCGCTTCAGTGGAGGCGTATTCCGGCCAGCGCGCCAAGAACTGCTCCTGTGCCGCTTCTAACGCGCCCGAAGGGGCCGCACGGGCGGAGCCAGGATCCGAAGAAGGCAGATCTGCCATATCTTCCACGATAGCCCGGCCACTGTGCCACCCCCAAGAGGGTGGCGCTAATTGTGTGGGAACAGGCGTCTTGAGCCTTATAACACCACTTGAATGTGGTGTGTAGATGCCCGGTTCGATCTTTCTGCGCAAGCTACTGAAACATTAGGACTTGACAACGAAGCGGAGTTGGACGATAAAGGAGACGGGCATGCGAATATCAGTTATGCAGGTATTAAACTGGGCAATGCAGACGGCCCCTCGGACAGAGGCAGCCGAAGAAGGGGGGATGCCATGCAGTGGCTGAATGAGTACCTGGAGAAGAGGACGACCGCGGCGGATGCGGTGAGCGAGATCCGGTCGGGGCAGACCGTCTACATTCACCCGGGCTGTGCGGTGCCGCTGGACCTGGTTTTGGCGCTTCTGGAGCGGTCGCGCGACCTCGAGGACGTGCAGATCATACACATGAAGACGCTGGGGGGCGCCGACTACACGCTGCCGGAGTACGAGCGCAGCTTCCGCACGATCGCGCTGTTCATCGGAGACAACGTACGGACGGCGGTGAGCGAGGGCCGGGCCGAGTACATGCCGATCTTCCTGCACGAGATCGAGGGGCTGTTTGAGCGCGGAGAGATGCCGCTGGACTATGTTCTGATGCAGGTGTCGCCGCCGGACAAGTACGGCTACTTGAGCCTGGGTGTGGGCGTGGACACGACGCTGACGGCGGCGCGATGCGCCCGCCGGGTGATCGCCGAGGTGAACCCGAACATGCCGCGCACGCACGGGCAGACTTTCCTGCACATTTCGGAGATCCACAAGATCGTGGAGGTGAGCCATCCGCTGCCCGAGATGACGTCGGATCCGGCCGACGAGATCCAGCGGCGCATCGCCCGCAACGTGGCGTCGCTGATCCCCGACGGGGCGACGCTGCAGATGGGCATCGGCGCGGTGCCGGACGCGGTGCTGTCGTTCCTGGCCAACCACCGGGATCTGGGCATGCACACGGAGATGTTTTCCGACGGGGTGATCCCGCTGATCGAGAAGGGCGTGATGAACGGCTCGCAGAAGACGATCCATCCGGCCAAGCTGGTGGCAGGGTTCGTGCTCGGAACGCAGAAGCTTTTCGATTTTATCGACGACAACCCGTTGTTTGAATTTCACCCCACCAAGTATGTGAACGACCCGTTTGTAATCGCGCAGAACCGGAATATGACCGCCATCAATTCGGCCATCCAGGTGGATCTGACCGGCCAGGTTTGCGCGGACTCGATCGGGACGAGGCCGTACAGCGGCTTCGGCGGGCAGGTGGATTTCGTGCGCGGCGCGGCGCACAGCCCGGGCGGCAAACCGATTATCGCGCTGCCGTCGACGGCGAAAGGGGGCACGGTGTCGCGGATCGCGCCGGTGCTCGAGCCGGGCGCCGGAGTGGTGACCTCGCGCGCCGATGTGCATTACGTGGTGACCGAGCACGGCATCGCCTATCTGCACGGCAAGACGCTGCGGCAGCGGGCCGAAGCCCTGATCGCCATCGCCGATCCGAAGTTCCGCGATTCGCTCACCGAGTTTGCCTACAAGGCCCGCTACCTGCGGCCAAAACTGGTTCCTGTTTCCTGAGGAGGCGACGATGCCCGCAGAAGTGAAGGAAGACAAAGGCTACATCGTGATCCACGAGGACGAGTGCAAGGGCTGCGGCCTCTGCATCGAGGCGTGCGTGCAGAAGGTGCTGCACCCGGCGCCGTATCTGAACCGCTACGGCTACCACCCGGCCGTGTATGACGGCCACGGATGCAACGGCTGCGGGCTGTGCTTCTACGCCTGCCCGGAGCCGGGCGCGATCACGGTTTACAAGGCTGTTGCGTGAAAGGAGGATGCCAGCCATGCCACGACAGCTCATCAAAGGGAACGAGGCGCTGATGAAGGGCGCGATCCTCGGCGGTTGCCGCGCCTTTTACGGATATCCGATCACGCCGGCCAACGAGATCACCGAGGCGGCGGCGTTCTATCTGCCGCAGGTGGGCGGCACGTTCCTCCAGGCGGAGAGCGAGGTGGCGGCGATCAACATGGTGTTCGGCGCCGCCAGCGCGGGCGTGCGGGCGATGACGGCCTCCAGCGGCCCCGGCATCAGCCTGATGGCGGAGGGGATCAGTTATCTGGCCGGGGCCGAACTGCCGTGCGTGATTGTGAACATCATGCGCGGCGGCCCGGGGCTGGGCAACATCGCCCCGGAGCAGGGCGACTACTTCCAGGCCGTCAAGGGGGGCGGGCACGGCAACTACCGCTGCCTCGTGCTGGCGCCGGCCACGGCGCAGGAGATGTGCGACCTGGCGCGCCTGGCCTTCGAGCTGGCCGAGCGCTACCGGAATCCCGTCATCCTTCTCGCCGACGGATACACGGGGCAGATGATGGAGCCGGTGGATTTCTACTCGGCCGCGGCGGTCGAGCCGCCTGTGCCCGAGTGGGCGGTCACAGGGACAGCTGAGACGCGGAAGAACCTGATCACCTCCATCTACCTTCAGCCCGACGAACTGGAGGCGCATATTCGCAAGCTCGAGGCCAAGCACCGCCTGGCAGAGGAGCGCGAGCCGCGGTGGGAGAACTACCGCACCGCGGACGCCGATCTGGTCTTTCTCGGCTATGGCATCGTGAGCCGCGTCCTGAAGTCGGCCGTGGAGGAGCTGCGGGCGCGGGGCGTGCGCGCCGGGCTGCTGCGCCCCGTCACGTTGTATCCCTTCCCGTCGGCCGAGGTGCGGCGGCTGGCCGCCCAGGCGGCGGTGTTCTTCGCCGTTGAGATGAGCACCGGGCAGATGGTGGAGGACGTGCGGCTGGCGGTGGAAGGGAAGCGTCCAGTGGAGTTCTACGGACGGTGCGGGGGCAATGTGCCCTCGGTGGAGGAGATTGTCGAACACGTTCTGGAATGGATCGGCGGCGGCGCCGCGCGCGCCGTCGCGGAGGTGCTGCACCATGCCTGAGAAGATTCCCGCCCGCATGAAAGCCGTGCACGAGAAGGCCGCCTGTCTTTACGACTCCTATTTCCGCAAGGGAGAGAACCAGCACCAGACGCATTACTGTCCGGGTTGCGGCCACGGCATTGCATTGAAGCTGCTGGCGGAGGCGATCGACGAGCTTGGCATCCGAGACCGGGCCATCGTGGTGTCGCCGGTAGGGTGCTCAGTGTTTCTGTATTACTACTTCGACACTGGCAACGTGCAGGTGGCGCATGGCCGCGCGCCGGCGGTGGCCACGGGGCTGAAGCGCTCGCGGCCGGACGCGATCGTGATCTCGTATCAGGGAGACGGCGATCTGGCGGCCATCGGCTCGGCCGAGATTGTGCACGCGGCAAACCGCGGCGAGGCAATCACGTCGATCTTCGTCCACAACGCCATCTATGGAATGACGGGCGGCCAGATGGCGCCCACCACGCCGCTGGGCAACAAGACGACAACGACGCCGTTCGGGCGCGCCGCCCACCGCGACGGGCACCCGTTGCATGTGTCCGAGATGCTGGCGACGCTGGACGGGCCGGTCTACATCGAGCGTGTGGCTCTGGGCAACGTGAAGCAGATCCTGGCCGCCAAGCGCGCGCTGCGCAAGGCGCTTGAGAACCAGATGCGGGGCCTCGGGTTTTCGCTCGTCGAGGTGCTCAGCCCGTGCCCGACGATCTGGAAGATGGATCCGGTGGACGCCCAGCGCCATGTGCGCGAGGTGATGACGGCCCTGTATCCGCCTGGGGTGAAGTGCGACCGCACGGCGCAGGCGCAGCCGCTGCCCGCGCCGGTGCCGGCGCCGGCGCTTGACGAACTGCCGCGCCTGTTGCGGATTCCCAAGGAAGAGACGGGAGCCGTGCGCCATGCCGCGGGCGACGTGGATTGCCGCATCAAGGTGGCGGGGTTCGGCGGACAGGGGGTGTTACTGCTGGGGCAGCTGCTGGCCGAGGCGGGCATGGACTGGGGGCTGGAGGTCTCCTGGCTGCCGAGCTACGGACCCGAGATGCGCTCCGGCACGTCCAACTGCCACGTGCGGCTCTCGACGCGCCCCATCGACTCGCCGCTGGTGGCGCGGTCCCATGTGCTGATCGCATTGAACGAACCGTCGCTGCGCAAGTTCCTGCCGGCCGTGCTGCCCGGCGGAACGGTGCTGTACAACGGCGCGGAGATGCCGGCGGATGCGAGGCGCACCGACGTGGCCAGCTACGCGCTGCCCTTCTTTGAAATTGCGGACCAGGAGGGCGCCGCGAAGGCGGGCAACATTGTCGCGCTGGGCGCGCTGCTGGAGGCCACCGGCGTGTTGCCGCGCGAGGTGGCGGACCACGCGATGGCGCGGGTGGTGAAGTCCGAGAAGTGGCTGGAGATCGACCGCCGCGCCCTGTTGCGCGGCATGGAAGCAGTCCGGTCCCTGAAGACCCAGTCTGCCAAGGAGCCCTGCCATGCCTGACATGATGGACACGCTCGTTTATTTCAACGGCCGCACAGTGCCTCTGCGGGAAGCACAGGTCAACATCCTCACGCACGCCCTGCATTACGGCACGGGGGTGTTCGAGGGCATCCGCGGCTACTGGTCCGCCGATGCCGGAGACCTGTTCCTGGTGCGGTGCGAGGATCACTACCTGCGCTGGAAGACCAACTGCCGGATGCTGGGAATCGAGCCGCGCCAATCGGCGGAAGAGCTGACGGAGCTGACGGCGGAGCTGGTGCGGCTGAACGGGTTCCGCACCGACGTCTATGTCCGTCCGCTCGCCTACATGTCGTCGCCGCGCATCGGCGTCCGCCCCGACGGCAAGTTCGACTATGCCATCATCGCTGTTCCCTTCGGAGTGTACATCGACAGCTCCAGGGGGCTGCACGCCGGCATCGTGAGCTGGCGGCGGCTGGAGGATCACGCGCTGCCGGCGCGCGGCAAGATCTGCGGCGCGTATGTGAACAGCGTGCTGGCCACCTCGGAGGCGCACCGCCACGGCTACGACGAGGCCATTCTGCTGAACGAATCCGGGCATGTGGCCGAGGGCGCCACCTGCAATCTGTTCATGGTGCGCCACGGGAAGCTGATCACGCCGCCGCCGTCGGACAACATCCTTGAGGGCATCACGCGGGCGTGCGTAATCGAGCTGGCGCGCCGCGAGATGCATATGGAGGTTGTCGAGCGTTCGATCGACCGCACGGAACTGTATTCGGGCGAGGAGGTGTTTCTGACCGGCACGGCGGTGGAGATCGCGCCAGTAACGCGCATCGATCACATTCCGGTCGGCTTTGGGCAGATCGGTCCGGTGACGGCGCACCTGCGCGAACTGTACGGGCAGGCGGTGCGGGGCCGGATTCTCGACTACCACACGTGGCTCCACCCCTGCTATCAGGCGGTGCATGTCCACGCGCATTGAGCGCTCCTTGCAGGAGGGCCGGGATCAGGCGCCGCGGCTGCCGCGGAGCTTCGAGATGACGGCGCGGATCGAGTCCCGGGCCGGGTTGTCGGGGTGTCGGCGGAGGAAGTCTTCCAGGACATCGGCCGCGCGGGCGTTTTCGCCGCGGCGGACGTAGATCTCGGCCAGAGTCAGCTGCGGGTGGCTGAAGTGGGCCGGATCGAGCCGGATGGCCTCCAGCAGGTATTTCTCGGCCAGGTCGTAGCGGGCGAGGCCGAAGTATGTCATGCCCATCTGCGAGTTGGCCAGGGCATCATTGGGACGCCGCAGCACGGCGTTCAGGTTGTATTTCCAGGCCTCGTCGAACCTTCCGACGGTGACGTAGACGCCGCCGAGGTTGACCACCGGCTCGTAGGCGTTGGAGTCGGCCTCCAGCGCCCGGAGGAAGTACTTTTCGGCGTCCTCATAGCGCTGCGTCTGGTAAGCGATGGTGCCGAGGAAATTCCACGCGGCGGCGAACTGCGGCGCCACTTCCACGGCCCGTTGCAGGTGGGCGATGGCGCCGGCGACGTCCCGCGTCTCGAGTTTCTTGCTGGCACTGCGGTATTCGTCGCGGGCTTTTTGCGGGATCGCCAGCTCCTGAACGCTGACCACCGCGGAGCGGTCCGGGGTCATCTTCGATTCATCGAGGCGGACGACGAGTTCCACGCGCCGGCGCTTGTCTGCGGTGGATGGTCCCACCGAGATCGTCTTTCGCACCTCGCCCTGCCCCGGGACGAAGACGATGAGAGTGTATGTTCCTTGCAGAATGTTCCGGAAGCGGAACCGTCCATCCACGCCGGCCAGCGTGGAGCTGTGGAAAGGCGAGGTTGCGCCGTGCAGGGAGACCGACGCCTGCGCCGCGGGCACGAGCGTGCCGCGGACCTCGAAAGAGTCCGCCAGCAGGAACAGAAGCCACAGCGCCGCGTGCATGGCCTGCGCCTCTCCGCAGTCTGATGATGGCACTCCGGCAGGCGTACCGCAAGCCTGGCTACTTGCGCTCAAGGGCGGAGTTCAGGGCTTCGAGGCGCGCCAGCACGCGCTGCTCGGTTTCCGGTGAGAGCGGCACGTGGACATGGACGGTTTCCTCTTCGCCGCGCGGGTTCAGCAGCCACGCCCACGCCGCCAGCCCGGCGACGGTGACGCCCAGCCGGATGGTGCTCGCGGCGCGCGTCCACTGCGAGGCGTCCTGGTTGCGAAGCCAGACGGCGGCGGCTGAGCTCAGCATATAGACGCTGAAGCCAATCCCGTGCGCCAGCAGGTTCCTGCGAACCGGCGCCGGGTGGTAGAGAACGAATAGCGCTGACAGCAGCAGGAACACGAGCAATGCGCTGTAGACGGTCGTTTCCGTCAGATGATGCACGCGCAGCCAAAGGAATGGTTCACCTGAGAAGTTGAATTCCGGCCAGTGCAGAAGGAGAGAGACGATGACGCTGGCGCCGAGAGCGATGAGCAGCGTGATCCGGCTGAAGATGGAGAGCCCGCGGTAGGACTGCAAGACGCCCGCGCAAATTTCGAACATGGCGGCGGCGCGGGCGGCGATCAGCACGGGTTCGGTGAAAACTATGGAGAAAGAATACTGGTTCAGATGCCAGCGAAAAGTCTCCTCACTCACCAGGTATTGCGTGAGCCAAAGCGAGCGGACAAGCTGCATGAGAAGCAGAGCAAAAATGACCGGATAACGCGAGACGAGCCGTAAACGCCAAATGCGCCATGCAAGGAGCGCGTGAAGGGTAATCGTCAGATACCAGAAGACCTGTTCGACGAGCCCTGGCAAGCCGAGCGTTCCCCGAACCGATCATAGCAGACGCTGCAGGAGACAATAAGGCCCGGCTAGCCCGCAGATTCGGCAGAGTGCGAGCCAGCCGGGCCGGGATCGCGTCAGCGCTGGAAGAGCGGCATTTCCACCACAACGCCGCCCTTGGTGCCCGGGTCCGGCGGAGGCGGATAGGGGCAGGGGAAGCAGGGCGGCATCGGATCGGATGCGCGGTTCACGGCAGTCATCGCCGGCATCATCAGCAGGAGGGCAAGCAGGATTCTCTTCATGGTCGACAGATCTCCTTTCGTCAGTGGAACGGGGTTCCGATGGTCAGACTAACCCGAAGCCGGAGAACCGGACGGTCCGGAACGGAAGATTTCCGCGATCAGAACATGGGTTTCCGTGCAGCCGGCGGGGCTCGCAAAAAGGGCACTTCCTTCTCGGGGAAAACGTTGTAGGATGGTCTTTCAGGGAGGCGCTCCGGAGTGCAGGGGCGCCGCGGTTTGCAGCACGGAGCGACAGTGTACAGGCGGCCACCCATGGATCCAGAGCCCCGGCCGGCGGAAGAACTCTGGCGGCGCACGCTCTCCAATATCCCTTCCATCTACGGGCGGCTAGCCTATTTGGCGTCGCTCGTCAACGTGAACAGCGGCCGTTATGAGCACCACGGATTGGCCACCATTTTCGGCGCGGATGAGGCGGATCAAGCGTTGAGAAAAAGCCACGAACAGGCTTTATTAGACTGGCTTTCCTTGCAGTTGGAGCAGCAAAAAGCAGACCTCGAACTCTACTTTTCCACTCTTCCCCCGTCGAAAAGGACGCTGGTGGAAAACTGGATTCGCCTCAAACCCTACCGGATGGTGGTGCCCTCCTCAGCGAGCGAGGCGCAGCGGGAGCTGTTCGATTCCAACTTCGACATCCTGCTCAGGCTCCTGAAGAGCGAACTCGAGCTTTCGCCGGAGCCGTGAGACGGCTGGCGACGCCCACCACCTGCCCCAACACCTCGACGTCCTCCGGGTAGGCGAACACGAGTGGCGAGTGAGCGCTGGATGGGTGAGGGATGGCGATGAGGTGGCCTTCGCCCATGCTGCACCAGGCGCACAGCCAGCCGTCCCTGTGTTCCAGGAAATAAATGGGACGGTCCAGTTCATTCGTCCAGCCGCCCGACATCACCTTGCGGCGGCTCTCATCGATCAGAAGCAGACTGCCGGGACGCAGGATGGGGAACATGAACTGGTCTTCCGCGCCCAGGATGGCATAGAGATAATTGCGCGGCTCGATGCCACCAAGCATGACCAGCGGCAGCATGCCCCAGCCCTGGATGAAACGGCTAAGGAATGTAGTCTTGGACAGGTCCAGCCCCGGATCCAGCGTAAGGGGTACCTGCACGGCGCCTGCCGCCGGCTTCCACTGCGATCTGCCAAAGCCCACCAAGTGAGTGCGGTCCGCCACCAGAGTGGCGCTGTCGGCGGGGATTTCGGTCGGATCGGCTCCATACCAGGAGAGCGCCTCGGCCAAATCCAGCCGGTAGATGGCGCACAGCGAGTAAAGCTTGTAAATGCTGGGAATGGCGCCGCGATTCTCGATGTCGGAGAGACGGCTGATGGGAACGAGGTATTCGTTGTTGCGGTGGCGGTCTGCAATCTGCTGGCTGAACTCCTCCACGTCCCGGTAGCGCAAGCCGAGCCTTTCCCGAAGCTGCTTCAGTCTGAGTCCTGCTTCCAGCATGGTATGATCGGGATCGCCGGAGCTGCCGCCGCCCGGCTTTGGGCTGCAACGAACCGCAGCAAAGATGCGGCTACTTCGATTCTGTTCCGAATTCGGAACAGATGCAAGCCGCCTGCTGCGATTCCGGAAACGGCGGCCTGCCCCGAAGCAGCGGTCGCGTTGGAGATTGGACAATGCCCTACCGGAAAAATCCGATGCCCATAGCGATTCAGGGGGAGGCGGGCGCCTTCAGCCATGAGGCGGCTCTGCAACTGCTGGGCAAGAACATTGAAGTGCTGTGTTGCCAGCGGTTTGAGGATGTTTTCCGGGCCCTCGAATTCGGAACGGCGGAAGCCGCTGTGATCCCGATCGAGAACACGTTGCACGGATCCGTGCATGAGAACTACGACCACCTCCTGAGCTACGACTTCCGCATCGTGGCCGAGTTGAACCTGCGGATTGTTCACCACCTCATCGCCTGCCCGGCCACCAAATGGAAGGATATTCGCCGCATTCTCTCGCATCCCGTGGCCCTGAATCAGTGCCTGAGGTTTCTTGCGGCTCACCCGGATTGGGAACGTGTCCCGTTCTATGACACCGCGGGCAGCGTGAAAATGATCCTCGAGGAGGGGCTGCGCGACGCGGCAGCGATCGCCTCCGAGGTGTCTGCCGAGATCTATGGCGCGAAGATCCTGCGGCGGTCCATTGAGGACGACCGGCAAAACTACACCCGCTTCTTCCTCCTGAGGCGCCCGGACCAGCCGCCGCTGAAGCTGGCAGATGCGCGGAAAAAGGCGTGGAAGACTTCCATCGTTTTTTCCACACGCAACCAGCCGGGCTCGCTCTTTCGCGCGCTGAGCGCGTTTGCGCTGCGCGATTTGTCCCTGACCAAGATCGAGTCCCGCCCGCTGCGCGGCAAGCCTTGGGAGTACCTGTTTTATGTCGACTTCTCGGGATCGCTGGAAGAAGAGCGGGTGAAGCGGGCGCTGGGGCATCTGGAGGAGCTCTGCGACATGCTGCGCGTGTTCGGCTGCTACCGGGCGTAGGCGGGGCCGGCAACCGCACGATTCAAAGCGGCGTATTTCTTCTTGCTCCTGGTGCATTGCTGCCCCAGTACTGCGCCGCCGCGGGACGCCGCCGAAGCCGGACGCGACACGATCTGGCAAAAGCGAGGCAGGTTCAGGAAAACGTCTCTCGTCGGGGAGGCCGTATGCTGGGAATCGAGCGGCCTTGCAGGCGCGGGGCTTGCCGAGCGGTGGAAACGGGCGGGGGGCGGTGTCCCGTGGACGAAGAGGAGCGCATGACGATGAAGAATCCCCTGGATTTCACTGGAAAAGTGGCGCTGGTAACCGGCGCCGCGGCAGGCATGGGGCTGGCGACGGCGCGCGCGTTTGCCGAAGCCGGCGCGGCTGTAGTGCTTGCGGATGTCAAGAAGAACGCGGTGCAGGCAGAGGCCAGCGCACTGGTCAAAACGGGCTGCAAGGCGCTGGCCGTAGTCTGCGATGTCGGTGACGACGCGCAGGTGGAGGCCATGGTGGCGCGAACCGTGGAGGTGTTCGGACGGCTGGATGCGGCCTTCAACAACGCCGGCGTGATGGCGCAAATTTCGCCCACCGCCCAAAGCAGCCGGGAAGACTGGGACCGCGTGATCGGAATCAACCTGCGCGGGGTGTGGAGTTCGATGAAGTACGAGCTGCGGCAGATGGTGAAGCAGGGGAGTGGTGCCATCGTGAACAACGCCTCGGTAGGAGCGCTGACCGGCAACCCCGGCATCGGCTCTTACATCGCGTCCAAGCACGGCGTGGTGGGGCTGACCCGCACGGCGGCGCTCGAATACGTCCGTCACGGCATCCGCGTCAACGCCGTCAATCCGGGGCTGATCGACACGCAGATCGCGCGGGATGTCGTGGCCGGCGACGAGCGGAAGTACCTGGAGATGGAAAAGCAGGTTCCGATTGGCCGCGCGGGCCGGCGGGAGGAGATTGCCGCGGCCGTTCTGTGGCTGTGCAGTCCTGCGGCGAGCTACGTCGTGGGCCATGCCCTGACGGTGGACGGAGGGATGACGGTGGTCTGAAGATTCGCTGCGACCCTGCGGATGCCTCGTCCGCCGGCGGGCGGGGCTCCTGCCGGATGACGGGAGCGGATCACGGGATTGAATCCACGTACAGTAGGAGTGAAGCGATGAGAGGCATGCTGGTATGGTTCCTGTTCGGTGCGTTCTTCGCGTATGCGCAGCCGCCGGCAGCTCCTGGGAATGCGCGCGGCCAAACACCCGCCGCGGGCGCTGGCGGGCCTGTCCTGCAGTCTCCCGAAGTCCTGGCGGACGGGCGCATCGTGTTCCGGCTCCGGGCGCCGAATGCCAGCGAGGTGCTGCTGAGGGGGATTGCTCCCCGACCCATGCCCATGTCGAAAAAGGAGGACGGCGTCTGGACGGTCACGACGGAGCCGTTGAAGCCGGATCTGTACGAATACTCGTTCCTGGTCGATGGCCTGGCCGTTTTGGACCCGTTGAACACGCGCGTCCGCCCAGCTTACAGGCGGCTGAGCCAAAGCGCCGTGCTCGTGCCCGGCGATGTGCCGTGGAGTCCGGTGCCGGGAGCCTTGCGGGGAGCGGTGGCGAGGCACGAATTCCGCTCGGTTATCGCAGGAGATGACCGTGAATTTTTCGTGTATACGCCGCCCAATTACGATCCGAAGCGAAGAAAACCGTATCCCGTTCTTTTCCTGCTCCACGGACTGTATGACGACGCCCGTGCGTGGACGGAGGTTGGCGCGGCCCATACGATCCTGGATACGCTCATCCACCGGGGCGAGGCGGAACCGATGATCCTGGTGAACCCGCTCGGGTATGGAAACGCAGAGGGGCCCGCCGGGCACCGCCATCAGGACATGCTGCCCAACTTCGTGCGCATTTTGATGGAAGAGGTGATGCCGCGGGTCGAGCGGCACTACAACGTTTCCCGGCGCCGCGAAGACACGGCAGTGGCGGGCCTTTCGATGGGGGGCGCGGAGGCGGTCTATGCCGGGCTGAACCATCTGGAGCGCTTCGCGTGGATCGGATCCTTCAGCGGCGCCTTCAATCTCTGGCCGCTGACCCGGCCGCCGCTGCCGGCGGAACCTGCCGGTCAGATGCCGCCATCGCCCGAGGAGTTCCGGCGCAGGCTGGTGCTGGTGGAAGATCAGCTTCCCCGGACGTTTCCCGGCCTTGACGCGCGCGCCAACAGCCGGATCCGGCATCTGTGGGTGTCGTGCGGAACCGCCGATGTGTTGATCGGAGTGAACCGGCAATTCAGAAAGTATCTGGATGGGCTCGCAGTGAAAGTCAACTATTTGGAAATTCCGGACGCCGGCCATGTCTGGCCTTTGTGGCGGCGGAATTTTGCGGATTTCGCGCCGCTGCTTTTCAAACCGGGGGCACGGAAGTAAGAGCTGGCAGCCGGGCTCGCAGCACCGGGATCGAGCCCCGGCCGGCAGACTGGCGCCGCCGCAGATTCGGGAGCTGGATGGTTCCCGCAGGGCTCCGGGCCGGACCGGGCTATGCGGTATACTACGATTGTTCGGGCCGTGGCGCAGCCTGGCTAGCGCGCTTGCTTGGGGTGCAAGAGGTCCCGGGTTCAAATCCCGGCGGCCCGACCAAATAACTCAAAGACTTACAGACCTCGACCCGCCCCAAGATCCCTCTTGGAGTCGGTTTGGTGGCGGTTTGGAGTCCAATTCTTGGACGCCAGCCTCGCTCGTTCGCCTGCCCTTCCCAGACCTCCGGATGGTCATGATGGCCATGTCATGCGTGTTTTTCGATTCTGCTCCTCAAGGAGAAGAAAATTCGGCTTCCCCTATACACGAGAACGGCGTTCAAGGAACTTCGTGCTGCCACGGCCCGATTGCTTGCGCGTCGACCGTTGACAACTGACGCTCCGCGCTGATACCAGAGAGTAGAACGCTCGCGAAGCGTTCCCCCAGAGGGAGGCGGGCCCTCTCGAAACAAAACCGCACCCCCGATCCGCAATTCACTTTGCGGGCATACCCGCAACCCCATCGCCGGCCTGACGGTACCCGTGCGCAAGAACATCCGAATCGAAAACCCACTCGCTGGTGCGGGATTCACTTCGAGGAACCGCGCCAAACGCTTCGTTGCCCGCGGTCTGGCCCAATGGATTGAGTTCGGCGTCTCAATCCGCTTCCTGCGCGACCCGCGCGACCACCGCGAGGCTGCTGCCCGAAAGCAGGTGGATACGACCCGTTACTGGTACGAGCGCGCGGCTCACACCGGCATGGCGCAGCTCGCGGAACTGGCGAACTTGCCGATGGTCACGCCGCACGTGTTGCTGGGCATGGGCCGACGGAAGGGAGCAAGCCGGCATACTTTCCTGGCGACGCAGGGAGTCTGAGATGCACCCGTCTGGCGGAGCGGCGGCGCATCTACGGAAATTCCGTAGATGCGATCGAGCGCCGGGTCCTCGGAACGGCCGCGCGGCGGCGGGTGTGTCGATTGCACGCTGCGGCTAGCGCCACGCCTTTTTTCGTGGCTGACAAACGTTGACAGTTGCCTTGCAAGTCTTTGCTGCTTCGTCTCTTACGAAGTCAACCTCGCCTTTCGCGGAGGTTGACACCCAGGCGAAGGCGCAAATGCCTGTGGCATTCCTCGGCGGCTGAGATCCTGCGCGTTGATTGAGCATGCTACGCAGCGGATGCTGGAGGTCGATGCGCTTTGACCACGCCCCTGCCAACGCAGCCGGCTTAGTGCGATGTGATCCTGCGCCGCATGCAGGAGACAGGAAAGTTCCTGCCCGTTGACGCCATGACGGACCAACCTTTCTGATCCAAAACCAACCTTCGAAGGGAGAACAAACAACCATGCCTGAAGTTGCCACGCCGAACCAGGCCGAACGCGAGTTCGAGACTGGGACGGACGAATCGTTCAAGAACACGAGCGCTACCGCCGGTGCCGCGCACAGCGAAAACCAGCGCGTGACGTTCGCCAACATCAAGCGCACCTACGACGTCTACCAGGACCTGGACATTCAGGCCGCGCGCCAGACGCTCGTCGAGCAGACGCGGTTGAACCAGATCGCCTCGCAGGCGCTCCAGAACGCCGTCGAG
Organism: Acidobacteriota bacterium; assembly: GCA_037446555.1. Taxonomy (GTDB): domain Bacteria; phylum Acidobacteriota; class Terriglobia; order Bryobacterales; family Bryobacteraceae; genus JANWVO01. Next base: position 4,607 of record JBBIIK010000028.1, on the reverse strand, counting down.
ACGGCGAACCTGGTTTCGAAGCAGGCCGTGCGCCACGGCGACATCGCCATCGATGGCCAATGGAATCCCATTCAGCAAGGCGCGGGCGATACGCTGACCGCGCGGGCGGTTTCGATCGACGACGTCTCGCTCAAGGCCATCGGCGCGGTGGTTGCCGCGGCTGTGGCTGATGCGCTGGCCAACCGCAAGTAGTCTTTCCTCCTCCAGGCGCAGGAAGGGGCGGTTCCGCACCTCATCGCGGGGCCGCCCCTCTTTTTCACACGAAGGTGAACCCTCTTGTCTGACCGCTTCGCTCTGGAAGCACGATCGTTTGGCAAGATCGCCGTGGCCGCGCCCGGCACGCCGGTACGGTTGACCGCGGATGAGACCTTGCGCGCGGTCCGACTGCGCTTCGCCACGCTGATCGGCGAGACGGGCCGAGTGTTTCTCGGCGTGGCTGGGATGAACAAGTTGACCGGCGCGGGAGTGATCAAAGAATTCTGGCCGACAGGTGTCGGCGGCGGCGTTGCGGACGACCTCGTTCTCGAATCGCCGAACGGCCTTCGGCCCTCCGATTACTGGATCGACGCTAATGTCGCGGGAGAAGGCTTGATGGTGGCCTATTGGCTTCCCACTCCCTACTGGGCGCCGTAATCCGATGATTCGCGAACTGCGGATCTGGTGGCGGCTGCGGCCGCTGCTCAAACAGTTCCAGGAGCTCACAAAAATGAAGTTCTCTGTCAATGTTGCGATTCAGATGCTGGCGCTCGCCGCGCAGGGCTTGAACGCCTCGATCGACCTGTTGCCCGGGCGCGGCAAGTTCTGGGCCATGGTCGGGCTGTCGGCGGTGCAGGGCGTGGCGGCCGTGCTCGCGCACTTCGCCAACCCGGATGGCACACCGGCCGAGGCGCCCTACATCAAGAAGTGAAGACCGATATCCAGATCGAGCGCTGGCCCATCGAACGGCTGGTTCCCTTCGCTCGCAATCCGCGCACGCATACCGAAGGGCAGGTCGCGCAGATTGCGGCCTCAATCGTCGAGTTCGGCTGGACGAATCCGATTCTGGCCGGCTCCGATGGCGTGGTAATCGCCGGGCACGCGCGGCTTCAGGCGGCGCGCAAGCTGGGCATGAGCGAAGTGCCGGTGATCGTGCTCGATCACCTGACCGAGGCCCAGCGGCGGGCGCTGGTGATCGCCGACAACCAGCTCGCCCTGGCGGGCACGGGATGGGACGAAGAGCTACTGCGCGGTTTGCTCGTCGATCTGCGCCAGGACGAGTTCAACCTGGACGTGCTCGGATTCCCCGACGAGGAGCTCAACGCCTGGTTGGCCCAGGAGCCCGACTCGCAGGCGGGCCTCGCCGAGGAAGACGCCGTGCCCGAGCCGCTCGAGGAGCCGGTCACTCGCCGCGGCGACCTGTGGATTCTGGGCAACCACCGGCTGCTGTGCGGGGATTCGGCGAACGGCGAAGATGTCCAGCGCCTGGTCGAGGGCGCGCCCATCGATCTGGTCAACACCGATCCGCCCTACAATGTGCGCGTCGAGCCGCGCTCCAACAACGCTATCGCGGCCGGGTTGTCGTCGTTTGCGGGTCTGCAACATCATCAGAGCTTCGACGTTCACCGGGGCGCATCCAAAGCCAAGGCCACCACGAAGAAGATGCGGCCGAAGGACCGCGCGCTCGCCAACGACTTCGTGAAGGACGGCGATTACGACGTCCTCCTCAGAAAGTGGTTCGGCAATCTCGCTGGCGTGCTTAAGCCCGGCGGCGCGTTCTACCTCTGGGGCGGTTACGCCAACTGCGCCAACTACCCGCCGGCGCTCGCCGAATGCGGGCTGTACTTCTCGCAGGCGATTATCTGGGTAAAGAACATGCCCGTGCTGACGCGGAAGGACTTCATGGGAGCGCATGAATGGTGTTTCTATGGGTGGAAGGAAGGCGCGGCGCACTGGTTCAACCCTGATTACAACAACGTGCGCGACGTCTGGGAGGTGGCCAAGGTGCCGCCGCAGGCGATGGTGCATCTGACCGAGAAGCCGGTGGAGCTGGCCGTGCGGGCGCTGACGTATTCCGCGAAGACGGGCGAATCGGTGCTGGATCTGTTCGGCGGTTCGGGCTCGACGCTGATCGCCTGTGAGAAGCTCGGGCGACGGGCGCGCCTGATGGAGATCGATCCACCCTACTGCGACGTCATCATCCGGCGCTGGCAGGAGTATGCCGGAAAGGCAGCGACGCTCGAAGCCGATGGACGCAGCTTCGATGAGATCCGCGACGAACGAGTGCACGCTCGAGCGTGAAATTGAGCGGTGCCGGAAGGAGATCGCGGAGATCGAACGGCAGATCCTTGCCGGGCATCCGGACGTCGCCGGCCTGTGCCTGGCGCTGCACGACTGGGCGCAGGAGTTGCGGATCCTTGAACGAGAGCGTGAGCGGGTGCGGCGAGCCGAGCTGCTCACGCCGCTGGACGCTTCCGCACCGTGCGCTCGATCTCCGGTCCAAGGGCCCGGCGCGCCTGCCGCAGATCGTACTCCGATTGCAGATTGAGCCAGAGTTCGGCTGAGGTGCCGAAGTAGGTCGCCAGTCGCAGGGCCGTATCGGCGGTAATCGAGCGCGCGCCGTGCACGATCGCGTGGATGCGGTTGGGCGGGACGTGAAGGTCCCGCGCCAGGGCGTTGATGCTGAGGCCGAGCGGCTTCATGAACTCCTCGGCCAGGATCTCGCCGGGATGGATGGGGTCCAGTTGCTGTGGTTTCTTGGCCATGGTTGCCTCAGTGATAATCGACGATTTCCACCTCATGGGCTTCGCCATCGCGCCAGCGGAAGCAAATCCGCCAACGCTCATTGATGCGGATACTGTACTGGCCCGCCCGGTCGCCCTTGAGCGCCTCCAGGTGATTCCCTGGAGGGCACCGCAAGTCCTCCAGCCGCAGGGCTGCATGGAGGTAGAGCAGCTTGCGGCGGGCCACTCGCTCGATCGAGCGAAAGCGCGGCACGAGCTGATCGGCGAACAGTGCGGCCGTGTCCCGGCAGCGAAACGAGCGGATCAAGATCCAGTCTATTACATAGAGGGTATTCCGTCAATGGTAATGGCAAGCCGAAAATCCGCCGGGCGAGGAGACAGCCATGCTGATTGACACAGTCGCCGCCTGGCTCATCCCGGGCATCGGCTTAGCCTCCGGCCTGATTGCCACCTACGTGAGCCTCCAGAACCGGGCGCTGCTGGCGGAAGTGCGGCGGGAACTGGCTGAACTCGAAAACCGCATCATTCTGCGCCTGAACGGTCTGTACCTTCGAAAAGCGGAGGCCGACCTGCGGGAGGCCTTGCTTGAGGAGCGCATCGAGGCGCTGGTCGAGCGAAAGAGAGAAGCCGCCAGCGACTGAGGCTGGCGGCGTTGTGAGAGCTCAGATGCTACTGGGCCTTGAGGCGGTAGGAACGCGCCCCATCGGGCGTCTTGAGGGATTCGACCGTGAGCCCCATCTTCTTACCGAGACTGCCCGAGATAAAGCCCCTCACGCTGTGAGCTTGCCAGCCGGTTGCGGACATGATCTCCTGCAATGTGGCGCCTTCGGAGCGGCTAAGAAGTTCGAGCACGATGGCTTTCTTCGAGCCTTCGCGCGCGGGTTTCACCGCGTCGCGGGCGGTGGCCTCCTTGGCCGCCTTGCCTGGCCTCTTGGCCTTCGGCGCGACCGGGGCCACGTGTGGCGCGACAGTAGGCGTCAGGGCTTGGACCGCGCGCCAGATCCGTGCGACGGCCGTCTTGCGGTCGGTGAACTTTTTGACCGGCTTCAGGTCGCCGAAGGGCGGCACGCCAGCGAAGCCGTTCCAGATCTCGACCAGGCGGTCGGTGGGCCAGCTGGCGGCGAGTTTGGCGAGTTCCTTCTCGCTCGAGAATCGAGCCTGACCTTCGGGGATCGTCTCTCCGGCGAGGTAGGCAGTGATGGTGTTGTCGGTGTCGATGGCAAACAAAGTCACAAGAATTCTCCTTTCTATCTGGTCATGCCGGCGAGTTGATCGTCGGCGGTAAGGTGCAAGTTCTTGTAGTAGCCGCTCGAAACTCTCGCCCACCCGAATGGGACAGCGAGCTCGTGGCGGACGGCAATACGGCTTAACTTCAGCCGGTGGGCGCCGTTGTCGAACTCCTTTTTGAGGTGGCCCCAGCGGTCGAGCTTCCAGCCGTTGCGGGTGGCCCAGGCGATGAGTTCTTCACGCGTGATGGCCATGGCGTCAGTCCTCCTCCCGGTGTGTGGTGGCTTGCGTCAGTGCCTCGACCGCTTGCCAGAGCAAATCAACTGCGGTCTTGCGGTCGGCGAACTTGTCGAAGGGGAATTCGCTAGCGAGCCTGTCCCACGTCTCTGCCATCTGGGCGGCGGTAGTGGCGTTGTCGTCTGTGTTCTTCATAGCGACTCCATTCATCCCTCGGGGGCGCGGAACAATCAAGCGAAATCGAACATCTGAATCTCGCGACGTTTCAAACAGATAGGGGCCGCTATGTCGGATCGGCTGATGACCCAGGCCGAGTACGCGCGGCATCGTGGCAAGAGCCGCCAGTACATCAGCCGGCTGGCCAAGGCCGGCGTGCTGGTCATGCGCGGCGGCAAGGTCGACGTGGCCGCCTCGGACGCCGTG
>JBBIIK010000027.1:0-51875 GCA_037446555.1 Acidobacteriota bacterium | reverse complement strand
GTGACGATCTGATAGGGTCTACTCAAGGCGGTTGGCTCCTTTCGGATTCAAGGTTTTCGTCAACCGGATTCTAATCGAAGCCGGCCGCCGTCTACCACCAACCTTCAACTACGTCCGGGACGCCCCCCCGGCGCCGCCGCCTTCGTACACTGCAGCAAGGAGGCTGCGCCCTGGTGAGACACGCGCTCTGGTTCACCCTTGCCCTGTGTGCCGTACCGCCGGCGGCGGAAGCGCAGCCGCGGACGGGGGACATCGTCATCTACGGCTGCACCTCGGCGGGGGTGACTGCCGCCGTGCAGGCGCGCCGGATGGGGAAGTCGGTGGTGATGGTCTGTCCGGAGAAGCATCTGGGCGGGCTGACTGCCGGGGGGCTTGGATTCACCGACACCGGGGACAAGAACGTGATCGGCGGGCTATCGCGGGAGTTCTACCGCAGGGTGTACCAGCACTACCAGAAGCCCGAGGCGTGGTGCTGGCAGAAGCGCGAGGAATACGGCAACAAGGGACAGGGAACGGAGGCGGTGGACCAGGGGTTGCGCACGATGTGGATTTTTGAGCCGCATGTCGCCGAGGGGATCTTCGAGGACTGGATCGCCGAGCACAAGATCCCTGTGGCAAGGGACGCGTGGCTGGACAGGCGGAAGGGCGTGCGCATGGAGAGGGGAGCGATCCGCTCGATCCGCATGCTGGATGGCAGAACATTTTCCGGAAAGATGTTTCTGGACGCCACCTACGAGGGCGACCTGATGGCGGCAGCGGGGGTGGACTACCACGTCGGGCGCGAGTCCATGTAGACTTACGGGGAGAAGTGGGCGGGCGTGCAGACGGGCGTGCTGCACCACCGGCACCACTTTGGCGTGCTGAAGACGCCCATATTCCCGTATGTGATTCCTGGCGATCCGTCGAGCGGCGTGCTGCCGCGGATCAGCGCGGCGCCGCCGGGCGAGTACGGCTCGGGCGACAAGAAGGTGCAGGCATACTGTTTCCGGATGTACCTCGCGCAAGTGCCGGAAAACCGGGTCCCTTTCCCGAAGCCGGCCAATTATCAACCCGAAGAATATACGCTGCTGTTGAGGATTTTCGAGGCCGGCTGGCGGGAAATGTTCCACAAATTCGACCCGATTCCGAACCGGAAGACAGACACGAACAATCACGGACCGTTCAGCACGGACAATATCGGGCGCAACCGGGACTATCCGGAGGCGTCCTACGAGCGCCGGCGCGAGATCATCCAGGAGCACATCAACTACCAGCAGGGGCTGATGTATTTCATGGCCAATGATCCGCGCGTGCCAGCGGAAGTGCGAAACGCGATGGCGAGATGGGGGCTGGCGCGCGACGAGTTCCGCGACAACAATCACTGGCCTCACCAGCTCTATGTGCGCGAGGCGCGCCGCATGATTGGACGGTATGTGATGACAGAGAACGAACTGCTGAGGCGCCGCTCGACGCCCGAGCCTGTGGGGATGGGGTCCTACGGGATCGACTCGCACAACGTGCAGCGCTACATCACGCCGGAAGGGTACGTACAGAACGAGGGCGACATCGGCGTATCGACCAACGGGCCGTATCAGATTTCTTATGGTTCACTGGCGCCGAAGCACGGGCAGGCTTCGAACCTGCTGGTGCCCGTGTGCGTATCGAGTTCCCACATCGCTTACGGGTCGATCCGCATGGAGCCCGTCTTCATGATCCTGGGCCAATCGGCAGCCACTGCGGCAGCTCTTGCGATCGACCTGAACGTGAGCGTGCAGGACGTGCCTTATCAGCGGTTGCGCGCCCGGCTGCTCGCCGACGGGCAAATTCTGGAATCCAGCCGGTGAGGCGCCATCAAGGAGCGAATCCTGTGATGAGGAGACCGGCTCTGTTTCTGCTGGCGGCGGCTTCTTCCGGGCATCAGAGCCATGATCTTGTCGTTTACGGAGGGACCGCCGCGGGGGTGATGACCGCGGTGCCGGGCGCCCGGCAGGGGCTGAAGACGTGGAGTCGCGGAACCATGTGGGCGGCATGGTGAGCGGCGGGTTGTCGCTCGAGATTTATTATCTGGCCGGACGCCATGACGGGCTGGAGCGCCATCTGCAGGAGATCGCCTGGATGCCTGAGCCGACATTGTCCGGATGGTTGAACAAGGAGTCCGATGTGGGGTCGAGGCTCTGACCGCATTGCGGATATTTCAGGCGGGTCCAGAAAGCGCACGATGGTGGGGGTTGGGAGAGCGGAAGAGGGTTGCGGAGTTCCTCCCGGGCTGAAGCCCGGGGGAATGGAGTTGGGGAGTTGGTGGAGATGGTGGGGGGCGAGTGGGAGGTTGCGGAGGGAGGCCCTCCGATGGCGCGCAAGGGAATCCAGCCGGAAGAAGCGTCAGCGCTTGCCGGCGAAGACGTTGCAGGCGCCGATTTCTTCCGCCGCGAGGCCGCGGTCGAGCCAGCGCAGCCGCTCCTCGAGAGTCGATGCCGGCGGCGCTTCCCCGCCCTGCCCGGACCACCAACGGGCGGCGGACTTCAGTTCTTCCGCGGAGGGCGCCTGCCCCTCGTGATTCCGGCGCCAGAGTCCGACGAAGCAGTCGGCCTGCATTTCGCGCTGGCGAAGCAGTTCGTCTTTCTTGCGGGGGCCGGCGGCGATTGCCTTTTCGACGCGCTCATCGATGGTCAACTGATTCTGCACGTGGCGCGCCAGCGTTCGGGCGAGCAGATAGGCAGGGGCAGCGGGCTCCGCCTTTCCCGCTTCTTCGAGCCAGCCCAAGTCAGCCGAGACGAGGCGGCTGGACGGGCAGTAGTGAACGCCGCGGGAGACCTTCCCGCAGGGAGTCTCCTTTTCTCCGCGGTACAGCTCGATCTTCGCCATCCGGTACTCGCCGGAACCTTCCGCCGAGAAGATCTGGTTCCAGGCGGCCTGCATGAGACGGAACATAATTTCCATTTCCTGTTTCGGGGCTACGGCTTGCCGGGAGTCCGGCTTGCGGGAGCAGGCAGCCGGCAGAAACGCCGCCAGGGCCAGGACGGATGCCATGGCAAGCGCACGAGCGATGCGGCGAAGGCGCGAGAAGTCAGTGCTCATGAAAACGGCTCCTGAAGCAGATGCCCTGATCCGGCCCGCCCCTCGCGCGCCGGATGGAATCAGACGGCGGCAGGCGCGGGGCCGCCCGGCCGGAGGGCCGGATCGCGGCGGGCGCGGGTCATCTGTTCATAAGCATACGCGAGACGGAGCAGGCGCGGCTCGCTTCAGGCGCGGCCGAAGAAGGAGAGTCCAACCGGCAGACCGCGAATGAAACCTGCGGGAACGGTGACGTGGGGGTAGCCGGCGACTGCGGCGGGCTGGGAGCAGCCGCCGCTGCCGGAGTCGCCGTTCACCCAGTCGATGAACCACGCCGGGCCGCCGGTGACGGTGACGAGGGCGTCGAGGCGGTGCTGGTCCATGACGGCGTCGATGCCTTCGGCGCGGGCCAGGCGGATGCACTTCTGGCGCGCCTCCTGATAGGCCGCCTCGGTGAGGGGCCCTTTTTTCTGGGCCTCGATAAAAATCTCCTGGCCGAACCAGGGCATTTCCTTTTCGCGGTTATTCTCGTTGAATTCGATCAACTGTTCCAGCGTCCTGGCGGGCGCCTTTTCCGGCAGGCGCCCGAGATACCGGTTGAGAGCATCTTTGAATTCGTAGAGGAGGACCGTATACTCGGCATCTCCGATCTGGCCGTGCGAGGGCAGTTCAGCCTCGTCGATCACCTCGGCGCCGGCCTTGCGGAGGATTTCCACCTGCCGGTCGAGGAAGCGGTTCAGGAGCTGGCGCCGCTGGTGGAATTTGCGTGGAATTCCGATGCGCGCGCCCTTGAGCGCGCCGGGATCGAGGGTGGAATGAATGTCGAATTTCTCCGGATAAGCGGCGGAATTCCCGGCGGCGAGGATTTCAAAAATCAGCACGAGGTCGCGCACGTGGCGGGCCATGGGGCCGGCGGTGTCCTGCGAGGGAGAGATGGGGACGATGCCCTCGCCGGGCAGGGCGCCGACGGTGGGCTTAAGGCCGGCGATGCCGCAGGCGTTGGAGGGGCTGACGATGGAGCCGTCGGTTTCGGTTCCGATGGCGGCGGCGCAGAGCGACGCCGCTACTGCGGCGGCGGAGCCGGAGCTGGAGCCGGAGGGGTTGCGGTCGAGGGCATGGGGGTTGCGGGTCTGTCCGCCGACGGCGCTCCAGCCGCTGACCGAACGCGAAGAGCGGAAGTTGGCCCATTCGCTGAGGTTGGTCTTGCCGAGGATCACGGCGCCGGCATCGAGGAGGCGCTGGGCGACGGGCGCGTTTTTCGGGGGGCGCCAGCCGGCGAGCGCGAGGGAGCCGGCGGTGGTCGGGAGGAAGGATGTATCGATGTTGTCCTTGACGAGGATGGGAATGCCGTGCAGCGCGCTGCGAGGCCCATTCGAGCGCAGTTCGCGGTCGAGTTCGGCGGCCTGTTTCAGGGCATCGGGATTGAGAGAGAGGACGGAGCGGAGCTGCGGCCCGCGGCGGTCGATCGAGTCGATGCGTTCGAGATACAGGCGGACGAGGTGTTCGGAGGACCATCGGCGGGCATGGAGTCCGGCGGCGAGACCGGCGATGGGGAGCGTTGCGGGGGATTCCTGGCGGCCCGCCTGACGCGCGCAGGAAGCGAGGGCAGCCGCGCCGGCGGCGGCGATAAGATCTCGGCGAGTCATGTGAAGCATTGTACCCGGAGCCGGCAGCGCGGCTGCCGCAAGGCGGGGCAGGTTCCGTATACTGCAATGACATGCGGGAGCAGCGAAGGCAGGAGCCGGGAAGATGAGGATCGTGGTGGCAGGCGGTGGAGGCGTGGGCGAGCTGGTGTCGCGGAGGCTGGTCCGCGAGGGCAACGAGGTGACGGTGATCGAGCCGAACCCGGACCGTTGCACACACCTGAGCGACACGCTGGACGCGAAGATTGTGAACGGCGACGCGGCGAGCATCCGGACGCTGCGGGAGGCGGGGCTGGGCGACGCCGACATGTTCATCGCGATTACGAACGACGACCGGACCAACCTGCTGGCGTGCCTGGCGGCGCAGGCGGAGTTCGAGGTGCCGGTGAAGGTGGCGCGGGTGCGGAGCCACGAAGTGGCGGATTGGCGGGAGGCTTGCCAGCGGATCGGGTTGAAGATCGACCTGTTGATCCACCCGGAGTCCGAGCAGGCACGGCGGATTCTGCCCGTGCTGGGGCTGCCTGGCATCACGGACATCATCGATTTTGCGGAGGGGCGGATCCGGCTGTTCGGCGTGTTTCTGCATAGCGGGCACTGGCTGGCGGGCAAGAGCCTGGTGGAGCTGGCGCGGATGGGGCCGCCGAAGCACTCGCTGTTGGTGATGGTGCTGCGGGGAACGCAGGTGATTATTCCGCGGGGCTCGGACGTGCTTCAGGTGCACGATCACGTCTATGCGCTGACGCGAACGGACGATTTTCCCGAGATGGTGAAATTTCTGGGACTGGAGCAGTCCCCGCAGGTGGAGCGGGTGTTCATTCTGGGGGGCAAGCAGCTGGGGATCCTGGTGGCGGAGCACCTGGAGCGGCAGGGGGTACGGGTGAAGCTGTTCGAGACGGATGCGGCGCGGTGCGAGAAGGTGGCGGCGCTGCTGAAAGACACGATGGTAGTGCACGGGGACGGGACGGACGCGGCGACGCTGGTGGAAGAGGGCATCGAGGGCGTGGACGCGTACCTGGCGCTGACGCACGAGGACGAGCAGAACCTGATTGCGACGATGCTGGCGCGGCGGCTGGGCGCGAAGAAGCTGGTGGCGCTGATCAACCGGCTGAACTACCTGCCGCTGGCGCACCGGTTGGGCATCCATTCGACGGTGAGCCTGCGGCTGACGACGGTGGACCGGATCCTGCAATTCGCGCGGCGGGGGGACGTGCAGTCGGTGACGACTTTCGGCGACGAAGCGGCGGAGGCGATCGAACTGACGGCGCCGCCCGGGTGGAAGCACGCGGGCAAGCGGCTGCGCGACATTCAGTTTCCGCGAGAGGTCGTGGCGGGGGCGCTGGTGAAGAAGGAGGGCGAGGTGGTGGTGCCGAGAGGCAACGACGTGATCGAGGAGGGCGACCGGATCCTGTTTTTCACGGCGGAGAAGGCGCTGGCGAAGCTGGAGGAGATGATGACGACGTCCGCATCGGGCGGCCTGGGAGGCTTCTGGAGGCGATGATCCACGCCGCCGGGCTGTTCCACATCACGGGGATCTTCCTGCTGATGCTCGCTGCGGCAATGGGGTTGCCCGCGGCGTGGGGGTGGGTCATTGGCGCCGGGGGCGCGAGAGAGCTTGGGCAGGCGGCGCTGATGACGGCGACGTGCGGCACGGCCCTGGCGTATTTCCTTCCGGCGCCACGGCATGAGATCAGCCGGAGGGAGGGGCTGCTGCTGACTGTGCTTCTGTGGCTGGCTGGCTGCGGCTTCGGCGCGGTTCCGTTCTTGCTGTCACCTGTGTTCCCTTCGGCAACGGACGCGCTGTTCGAGTCGGTGTCGGGCTTCACGACGACGGGCGCGACGATCCTGCCAAGGGTCGAGGTACTGCCGCCGGTGATCCAATTCTGGCGGCACTTCACGCACTGGCTGGGCGGCATGGGGGTGGTGCTGCTGACGATTGCGGTGCTGCCGCTGATCGGCGCGGGCGGGATGGCGCTGTACAAGGCGGAGTTTTCGGGGGCGCGTTCGGAAAAGCTGGCGCCGCGCGTCGCGGAGACGGCGATGTCGCTGTGGAGGGTGTACGCGGGGCTGTCGCTGGCGGAGTACGTGTTGCTGCGGGCGGCGGGGATGAGCGCCTTTGACGCGGCGTGCCACACGTTTTCGACGCTGGGCACGGGGGGCTTCTCGACGCGCACAGAGAGCGTCGCGGCCTTCCAGCAGCCGGCGGTGCAGTACATCATCATCGCCTTCATGGCGCTGGCGGGGCTGAACTTCACGATGCACTACCGGCTGTGGGTGAGGCGCGAGGCGCGGCGGTTCCTATCCGATTTCGAGGTGCGCGGGTATTTCCTGATTCTGGCCGGGGCGACGCTGGCGCTATGCGTGTCTGTGTGGGCCAGCGGGCAGATGTCCGGCGAGCCGGCGCTGCGCGCCGCCATGTTCCAGGCGGTTTCGATCGGGACGACGACGGGGTTTGCGATGGCGGACTTCGAGCAATGGCCGGCGTTGACGCATGCGGTGCTGCTGGCGCTGATGTTCATCGGGGGATGCACGGGGTCGACGGCGGGCGGCTGGAAGGTGGCGCGGGTGCTGCTGCTCGGCAAGATCGTGCACCGCGAATTGATGCGCACTTCGTTCCGGCGGGGCGTGTTCGCGGTGCGCGCGGGGGGCGAGGCGATCCCGGAGACGGCGGTGCAGGGGCTGCTGAACCTGATTTACCTCTCGCTGTTTGTCTTTCTGGTCTCATTGCTGCTGGTGTCGGCGTCAGGGGTGGACCTGCTGACGTCGATCAGCGGCGTGGCGGCGGCGATGTTCAGTATCGGACCGGGATTCGGGACGGTGGGACCGGCGGAGAACTACGCGCACCTGCCCGCGCTGGCGAAGTGGACGCTGTGCTTCTGCATGATTGCTGGAAGGCTGGAGTTCTACACGCTGGTGGCGGTGCTGACGCCGGGATTCTGGCGGAGGTGAGGCGGAGGGGCGCAAAAAAGGGGCCGGCGCCGCAGCGAGCGGAACCGGCCCGAAATGTTTGAAACAGGCTCAGATGAACTTGTACTTGCCGGGCACCGGGAAGGGCGTGGGCTCGGCCTTGAAGTCGTAGGTGTACTGTTCGGCCTTCGGCATGAGGTCCTGCTGGGACTTCATGATCATGTCCCAGGTGATCTTCATGCCGGAGTAGGCGGACTCGCGGCCCATGATGCAGGTCATGGTGGACTCGGCCACGGCCTGGGTCTCATTGATGTAAGGGCCGTCGCCGCGGATGGACTTGTAGAGCTTGGCGTGCTCGTTCACATAGCCGGGACCGCCGCGGGTCTGGTTGAGGGTCATGCGGCCCTTGCTGCCGGCGACGATCTCGTTGACCTGGCCGTAGCAGCCTTGGGGGTACTGGCGGCAGTAGCTGGACATACGGACGCCGTTGGGGAACTCGAAGTCGGCGGAGACGTGGTCGTAAATATTGCCGTAGATCTCATTGCCGACGGGGCGCCAAGCGGCGCCGCCGCTGGCGACGACGCTCGCCGGGGGACCGCCCATGATCCAGCAGCAGACGTCGATGTTGTGGAGGTGCTGCTCGACGATCTGGTCGCCGCAGAGCCAGAGGTTCGAGTACCAGTTGCGGTGCTGCCACTCGAACTCGCCCCACTTGGGGTTGCGGCCGTTGCGCTGCTGGATGACGGGGGAGCCGACCCAGTAGGCGTAGAGAGCGACGACCTCGCCGAGCTTGCCGTTGCGGATGGCGTCGACGTTTTCGAGGTAGAAGGGATCGCTGCGGCGCTGCGCGCCGCTGACGACGGTGAGCTTCTTCTCGACGCTCTTGCGGCCCGCCTCCATGATGCGGCGGACGCCGACGGGATCGACGCCGAAGGGCTTCTCGATGAAGACGTGCTTGCCGGCTTCGATGCAGGCCTCGAAGTGGAGGGGGCGCCATCCGGGGGGCGTACAGAGGAAGACGACATCGACGCCGGACTTGATCAGCTTGGCGTAGGCGTCGAAGCCGACGAAGCGGTGTTCCGGGTCGACCTTGATGCGGTCCTGGATGGGAAGGTTGCGGAGCCGCTTCAGGCTGCCCTCGAGGCGGTCTTCGAAAGCGTCGGCCATGGCGACGAGTTCGACAGCGGGATCGGCGGCCATGGCGTTTTCTACGGCCTGCGTGCCGCGTCCTCCGCAGCCGACCAGGCCGATCTTGAGCTTCTCCGCGGCCCAGCCGCGGACCAGTTCAGGCCGGACGATGGTGAAAGCCGCGCCGGCGGCGGGTCCTGCGAGGAAAGAGCGGCGGGACGTCGATTGCGATTGGTTTTCCATGTTTCTAAGGCACCTCAGCCGCCCCTTAGTATATAACTTGGCCCTGCGGCGCATTCCGCATGGCTTGCAGGAAAAGAAAGGAGCCGAGGATGGAAGGCCGGGACTGGAGCGCGGATCAATTGAGGGAACACGGCGCGGCAGCGCTGGAGTGGGCGGCGCAATATCTGGAGGGGATCCGGGAGTACCCTGTAATGCCGGCGGTGCGGCCGGGGGAGCTGAAGGAGCGGATTCCGGAGCAGGCGCCGCTAGAGGGCGAGGCGATGGAGGCGATCCTCGAAGACTTCCGGCGCGTGGTGCTGCCGGCGGTGAACCACTGGAACCATCCGCGGTTCCATGCGTATTTTTCGGTGAGCGCGTCGGGGCCAGGGATCGTGGGCGAGCTGCTGAGCGCGACGCTGAACGTGAACGGAATGCTGTGGGCCTCGTGCCCGGCGGCGGTGGAGCTGGAGCAGGCGGTGATGGGCTGGCTGCGGCAGTGGATGGGGCTGCCGGAGGCGTTTTTCGGGATGATCCATGACACGGCGTCGATCTCGACGCTGCACGCGATCGGCGCGGCGCGGGCGGCGGCGGACCCGGCGCTGCGGGAAGAGGGCGCGCGGCCGGGGATGACCGTGTATACGTCGCACCATGCGCACTCGTCGGTGGAGAAGGCGTGCATGGCGCTAGGGATCGGGACGAAGAACGTGCGCAAGATCGGCGTGGACGCGCAATACCGGATGAGGCCGGACCTGCTGGAGCAGGCGGTGCGCGAGGACCGCGCCGCGGGCAGGACCCCGTTCTGCGTGGTGTCGACGGTGGGCACGACGTCGGTGACGAGCGTGGATCCGGTGAGGGAGATCCAGCAGGTGGCGGCGCAGGAGAGGCTGTGGCACCACATCGACGCGGCGTACGGCGGGGCAGCGGCGATGCTGGAAGAGAACCGGTGGATGCTGGACGGGGCGGGCGAGGCCGATTCGCTGGTGATGAACCCGCACAAATGGCTGTTCACGCCGATCGATTGCAGCGCATTTTTCTGCCGGCGGCCGGAGGCGCTGCGGCTGGCGTATTCGCTGACGCCGCCGTACCTGGCTTCGCAGGAGGATCCGAAGGCGGTGCATTTGATGGACTACCGGATCGCGCTGGGCAGCCGTTTCCGGGCCCTGAAGCTGTGGTTCGTGATGCGCAGCTTCGGGTACAGGAAGGTGTGCTCGATCATCCGGCAGCATATTCAGTGGGCGCGGGAACTGGCGGAGGAGATCGGGGCGCATCCGCTGTTCGAGATGGCGGCGCCGGTGACAATGTCGCTGGTGTGCTTCCGGCTGAAGGCGGGCGACGAGGCGACGCGGGCGATGATGCAGCGGGTGAACGAGTCCGGAGTGGCGTTTCTATCGGGCAACGTGCTGGACGGGGGGGTCGTGGCGCGGATCGCGATCGGCAACATCAAGACGACGCGGGAGGATGTGCGCGCCACATGGGAGGCCGTGCGTCGCTGCGGGGAAGAGGTTGCGGGAGGCGGACGCGGTTAGGCGCGCTTCCAGACAGAGCGGTACCAATCCAGCGTGCGGCGGAGCCCTTGCTCGAAGCTGAAGCGGGGGGCGTGGCCGAGATCGCGGACGGCGGCGGTGGTGTCGGCCTGGGAGTGGCGGACGTCGCCGGGCCGTGGCGCGCCGTATTCGGGCGGGATGTCGACGCCCTCGATGCGGCAGAGGAGCCGCCAGGTTTCGTTGAGCGTGAAGCGGCCGCCGTTGCCGGCATTGTAGACGTTGCCGGAGACGACGGCAGCCGGGGCGCGGGCGGCTTTCCAGCACAATTCGGCGACATCCTCGACGTAGGTGAAGTCGCGGCTCTGTTCGCCGTCGCCGAAGATGACGGGCGGGCGGCGTTCGAGGAGGCGGGTCATGAAGATGCTGAGCACGCCGGAGTAGGGGCTGGAGGGATCCTGCCTGGGGCCGTAGACATTGAAAAAGCGCAGCGAGACGGTTTCAAGACCGTAGCAGGCGGTGAAGACCGAGCAGTAATATTCGCCCGTCAATTTCTGGAGCGCATAGGGCGATTTCGGGCGCGGCGCCATGGACTCGGTTTTCGGCAAGGTTTCGGTGTCGCCGTAGGCGGAGGAGGACGCGGCGTAGACGAGGCGGCCGGCACGGCCCTCGACGGCGGCGCGGAGGACGTGGAAGGTCCCGTCGATGTTGGATTCGTGGGAGGGGACGGGGTCGGTAATGGAGCGGGGGACGGAGGGGATGGCGGCGAGATGGTAGACCACGGGCGCGCCCTCGAGCAGGGGCGCGAGCCGTGCGTAATCGCGGATATCGACGGAATGAATTTCGATTTTGTCGCGGATTTCGGCGAGATTTTCCTCGCGGCCGGAGGAGAAATTATCGATAACGGAGACACGCGGGGCGCCGCGTTCGAGCAGCAATCTGACGAGCGTGGAACCGATGAAACCGGCCCCGCCCGTCACGACGGGAATCTTCATAGCTCCTCGATGATGGAGTTCAGGTAGCGGATGCTTTCGGCGGCGATGCGCTCGGCGCCGGGCGTGAAGTCGAAGGCCTCGAGCGAGACCCAGCCCTGGTAGCCGAGGCGCGCGAGGGCGCGAAGAACGGGGCGGAAGTCGTAGTCGCCGGTGCCGCAATGGCCGCCGTCGATTTCGTTGACGTGGACGTGGCGGATGAGCGGGAAGTAGCGCTCGATGAGCACGTCGTGGGGCTCGGTTTCGTCCACGGCGTTGTGGGTGTCGAACATGGTGGCCACGGCCGGGCTGCCGACCTTGCGCACAACCTCGACGGCCTCGGCGAGCGTTCCGATGACGTCGGTCTGGTTCTTCGGCAGCGCCTCGACCAGGATGGAGACGCCCTGCTGTTCGGCATGAGGCGCCACGCTGGCAAGCCCTTCGATGAAGCGTCCGGTGGCTTCCTCGCGCGTGCTGCCGCCGGTGGTGCCGCGCTGAAGGGGCGAACCGAACACCATCAGGCCGCCGTCGCCCAACGAGGCGCAGAGATCGATCAGGCCGCGAATATGGTCCCAGCTTCTGGCGCGCAATTCGTTGTCGGGCGTGGTGACGTGGAGCCCCTTGGGCGCGACCATCAGCCAGTGGAGCCCGACGAAGCGAAGGCCCTCGCCCTCGAGGATTTCGCGGTACTGCCGGCGGTCCGCATCCGGGATGTTGCAGGGGTCTTCGGAGAACGTGAAAGGCGCGATCTCGATGCCCTCGTATCCGGCCGCCTTCATGTGGCGGCAGGCCTCAGCGAAGTCCCACCCCTGGAAGATTTCGTTGCAGATGGCGTGACGGAAGCGTTGTCCCATGGGAGAGCGATTTTTCAGTCTATCCGATCCGGGGCGGCGGCAGCGGCCTTGCGCCTGGCGGCGACGACCATGGTGAGGCCGGGCCAGGGCAGGAGGCGGTCGGCGAGGCGCCACAGCCAGACGGTCTTGTCGAAGATTTTGAGCGTGAGTTTGGAGACGCGCTTCCGGCCGAGCAGGCGGGAGGCGAGCCACCATCCGAGGACGCCGGCCTTGTTGACATCGCGGATCCACGTCAACTCGAAGCCGGCGCCTTCCAACATCGCGCCCATGTCCTTTTTCGAGAAGCGCCGCAGCTGCCCCATGGCGCGGTCCACGCTGCCGTAAAGCCAAGGCCCCTGGGGGGCCACGAGCAAAAGGTTCCCGCAAGGGCGGAGCACGCTGGCCAAGCCTTGCAGGGCGGCTTCGGGGTGCGGCAGGCCTTCGAGAACGTTGACGGCAAGGGCGGTGTCGAACTGTCCCGCCCAAGGCTGGAAGGCGGCGGGCTCGTCAGCGCGGCACGGGACGACCTCCACATTCGGCGTGCGGAGAAACCGGTTTTCGAGGGCGTGCAGGTGGAGCGGATCACCGTCGGCAGCCACATAGCGAAGACGCCGTCCCATGAGGCGCGCGGAGAAGGTGCCGAGGCCGGCGGAGAGCTCGAGGACCTGGTCGCCCAGGTGGGAGCGCAGGATGGAGCACAGCCAGTCGATGTAGGCGGGCGTGCGCGTCAGATTGATGATCGCCTCCCGCCCGCGGGTGTCAACGTACAGGTCGTCGATGAGCCAGAATTTCAGGATCACGCCGAGCGCCTGAAGGCCGTCCTTCCAGCCGATCTTCTTGCCCTCTTCGTAGGTGCGCCCGTGGTAGCTGATGGGGACCTCGTAGATGCGAAGGCGGCGCTTGGCGCACTTCATGGTGATTTCGGGCTCGAAGCCGAAGCGGTTGGAGCGAATCGGGATCGACTTCAGCAGGTCGGTGCGGAAGACCTTGTAGCAGGTCTCCATGTCGGTGACGTGGATGTTGGAGAAGATGTTGGAAATCAGCGTGAGCGTCTGGTTGATGACCGTATGCCAGAAAGGCAGGACGCGGCGGCTTTCGCCGGCCAGAAAACGGGAGCCGAACACGGCGTCGGCGCGTCCTTCGAGCAGGGGCTTCAGCAGGATCGGGTATTCCTGGGGGTCGTATTCGAGATCGGCGTCCTGGATGAGGCAGAAGTCGCCCTGGGCCTGGCCGATGGCGGTCCTGACGGCAGCGCCCTTGCCCTGGTTGACCTCGTGGCGGAAGAGGCGGATGCGGGGGTCGGCAGAGGCAATTTCGCGGAGGATGTCCCAGGTGCCGTCGCGCGAGCAGTCATCGACGATGACAAGCTCGCGCTCCATCCCTTCGGGCAGCGGCGCGCGAAGAACCTGCTCGAGGCTCCGGCGCACGACGGTGCGTTCGTTGTAGACGGGGATGAGGATGCTGAGCTTGAGAGACAAAGCAATAGTTTAAATCATGCCCCGGGGACCGCTGAAGCCGACAGGGAGGGGGGATGCACCGTATTGGAGCTAAGACAACTTTGATCTGGTTCTACGGGCTTCGCTTGGTTGTTGGGGTTGCAAACTCCGTGCAAGATGGGTCTAGTACCAGAACGGTTGGAGGTCTATGATGCAGCACCACCTGAGGGCAGCGATGTGGCTGCTACACCATCGGGTTCTCGAACTGCTACAGATCCGGAGCCGTCGCGGGAGGAGCGGCCAGGATCTGATCGAGTACGCCTTGATCGTCGGTTTTATTGCGGTTGCGGCGGCTGCCGTAATTCCGTACGCGGCGACCCAGTCGATGCGCAACATCTATAACAGGATCGCGGAGATTCTGGTCAATTCCACGAACCAGACTTAGGGGTAAGGGAACGATTCCTGGCCGGGTACCGCCGGGCGGAGGTTCAGGGCCGCGGCGCCTGGCCCAGCCCAAGCACAAGGCAACAGAGATTCCACGCCACCAGCGCAGCAAAGAACACGTTCGCCCGTTGCAACAGACGCACCCGGCCGCTGCTCCAGCAAAAGAGGCCGAGAAGGAGCGCGGCGAGTTTGACGACCAACAGCCCGGCGAGAGGGCTTCCAGCCATGGAGATGGCGTACCGCACCAGCGGGTTGGCCTCCTGCACACCTGCCAGAAGGAAGGACAGGGTGGTCATGACGTCGAGCACCTGCAAGTAGGCGTAGATCAGGAAAGTGCGCCCCGGACTTAGGGTGACCACCTGAGGCGTCGACGGGAACGGAACCTGAGGGTGCGTCATCAATTCCATTGAACCCTAGATCGCTCCCGGTGGAAAGCCTTAGTTCGCGCTGGCGCGAGGCTTTTCTCCCAGTACGCCGGTAATGCAACCCGGACGCGGCACCGGTTGCGCGCTTTCAGGACTGATCCGGCGCGTCCGAGAGTCCGGAAACGGTGTTTCCGGAGAGGGGTGACGGGAGAGACCCCTGCCGGATCTGCCGGGCGAGGGATGCGAGCACATCGGGCTGGGCGCCGCCAGCGGCGGCACGGTTCTGGTCTTCGGCCAGGAGGATCTCGGAGCGAACGATGCGGACGCCGGGCGGTGCGGTGATGCCGAGTTTGACGCGGCTGGGAGTGGATTCAAGGACTTCGAGGAGGATGTCGTCGCCGATCCGGACCGACTGTCCGATCTTGCGCCGGATCACAAACATGGAGACGCCTCCCGGAGGGGGTGAATGTGGGAGTAGAGCAGATTGGCCTGGACAGATTGCAGGCCAATGCCGGAAGCGGGATTCAGCACGACGGGCGCGAGGAGGTTGGCTGTAGGAGGGGCGGCTTCGGAGAAGGTGAGGATGGCAAGGACAAGCAGGCGCGAGGGCTCGATGGGGCCGAGCAGAACGGATTCGTCGCCGGAGAGTTCGAGCTGGTAGTCCGGCATGAGGCGGCCGACGGGCGCGCAAGCGAAGCGAAGAGGCGGGACTGTTTCGGATTCGAGGACGACGATGGGCGCGAAGAGGGGATTCTCGACGAGCGTGAAACGGGTGACATGCTCGAAGGCCGGGACGCCAAGGGGGAAGTTGTAGGTGGTGCGCCGGATTTCACATGGGCCGGTGTTGTTCTGGAGGGGCTCGGGCATGGTGAGGCTCAAAGAATATGGTGGCGGTGAGGGTGAAGAAATCTCGCCGATGGTTTGGGCGGTATGGTATGAATGAAGATTCCGCACGGAATCACATGGGAGTGATCGTCAGCTTCGGCAAACAGAGGGCGCTGCTGCGGAGGGGGGAATGGCGGTGCGCTGATCTGGAGCTTGAGATGCGGCTGAACGGGTGGACTGAGGAGTGGCTGCAATCGGGCTCGGCGCCGCGGCTGGAGGACGCCGATCAGGAGCTGGCGGTGGCGCGGGAGATGGCGGCGCGGGCAGGCGGGCGCGTGATGTACGCGGCGCGGAGTTCACCGGAACGTTCGGTGCGCGATTTCTTTCCGAAGCGGCAGTTCAGGCTGGCATTCCCGGATCTGGAATGAAACGCTGGCGCAGGTGGGCCGATCTGGCGGTTGTGTGGTTCTGCTCGATGTTGATTGAGGCCGCGGTGGCGGCGATGCGGCTCATTCGCGGCCGGAGTCGAGACCGGGAAGAAAGCCGGTGAGAACGGGGACGGCAGCGCGCGCGAAGTCGACCACCTCTTTCTCACTGTCCGCGCCGTCCATCACGGGAACCACGAGGCGGACGAGGCTGGTATCGGAGCGGCGGTAGCGGATGGAGTCCGCCACGAGCCAGAACTTGGCCGCATACTCGCTAGCCACGATGCGTGCCGGAGTTTGATACCAGTAGAGGACGAGGCTGCGGGAGTCGCCGCGGCCGACGATATAGCGGTTCACTTCGGCGTAACGGCCGGGGGCTGTCTCGATGCGGAGAGTGCCAGAATCGAGCGGGGCATAGCCGGAGCCGGGCAGGCAGTTTTTCGGGGAGTGCGGGGCGACACCGGATTTTTGCGAATGGAAGAAGGCGACGAAGAGACTGACCGGGGCGGGAGAACCGGGGCGAAGGTAGGTGCGGTTGAGGACGTCGTCGGCGCGGAGGACGCGCTGCACTTCCGGCTCGATTCCGTTGTCGGCGGCCATGCGCCAGCCGGCGATCTGCTCCGGGAAATCGCGGAGCGGACGGACAGGGAACTCGCGCTCGGTCTTCGGCAGCAGATGGTAAGCGGCGGCCTGGCCGATGAGGACGAGGCTGAGCCAGAGGGCGGCCCGGCGGAGGCTCCTTGCAGAGAGGGAGTCAGGCACGTTTGCCATAGCGGTTCGCAATGCCTCCCAAGGCACGGTGCGCAGCCACCAGCGCCGCGAGCGCCAGCAGGAACATAAGCCAGCCTTCCATGCTGTGAAAGACGCCCTGGGCGAGTTCCGGATCGTACTCGCTGAGCAGCCCGGTGGCGGTGACCCGAAGGGCGTTGACGAGAATGGCGATGGCGGGGGTCAACGCAAGCAGGACGGCCCTGAGCCACAGTCTGGTTTCGACAAGGTAGCCGTAAATCAGCGAGAGATAAGTGAGCGACATCAGCGAGCGGATGCCGCTGCATGCCTCGACGACGGAGAGCCGCTGGCTGGGCAGTTCGAGGATATTGCCCTCGCGCAGGACGGGGATTCCGAGCAAACTGAGGGTGATTTCCGCCACCTGGCTGGCGAAGAGCTGGAGGGGGAATGTGATCTGGTTGTAGATGATGGCCGGGAGGGGGATCATGAATACGAGCAGGAAGAGGGGAAAGGCGAGGTCCCACAGGAGGCGCGCGCCGCCCAGAGTGATGACGACTCCCCAGAGCGAGACAAGGAACGAGCCGCGCATCACGGTTTGTTCCACGGCGAAGGTGCCGAGAACCAGCAGCAGGCCGCCCAACGCCACGACGGAGAGGCCCCAAAACGCGGGCCTGTAGGTGGCGCCGAGCAAAGCGGAGCGCTTTTGCCAGATGAGCCAGGCAGAAACCGCGGGCACGAAGAAGCCGTGGCCCATGTCGTCGTCGACGTACCAGTCCCGAACCATGCGGCCGATGACGGGATAGTAGCAGGCGGCCAGAAGGAGCGCGAACCAGGCCGTGAGCAGCCACGGGAACCTCTGGCGCACGACGTTCTCCCCGGTCACCGGTGTGGCGCGGACATCCATGACGACTGAAAAAGCAAGCCCTCCGATTCGTTTGCCGGCGCCGCAGCCGAGCCTGGTTTGGCACCGACGCTTCCGTCTAGGGCACCCATTTTATCAGCATCGGGCCGATGCGGTTGGCAAGCCAGAGGGGCAGTTTCTGCCAGGCGCGGAGGAACCATTCGAATTTCGGGTTGTTGGGCGTCAAGTCGGGCAGCTCTTTTCTCCGCACCAAAAGGATCTCGTACGGCAGCTCCCGCTGCTGCATGCCCCAGTGGGCCTTGAAGTCGAAGGAGCCGCTGCGCTCGATTTTGCTGCGGCCGAAATCGAACAGTTTCGCGCCCCCTCTCAGCCCGGAACGCATGAGGTCCCAGTACATGAAATTGTTGGGCTGAAGGGAATGGAAGCGCGGATCGGATGCCCCGTAGTAAGGCAGGATGTGATCGCGGAAGGTGAAAGTGAGGACCGCGGCGACGGGCTGGCCTCCGGACAGCACTTCCAGAATGTACGCCTCGCCGCCGTATCGCTCGAGCAGGCGGCGGAAATGGGCCCGCGGGAAGGCGGGCGTGCCGAGCCGGCGCAAGTTGGCAAGATAGAGACGGCAAAAGGCCTCGATGTCGCGCGTGCGGCGCGACGTGAGGTTGCATTGGAGGGACTTGCGGACGGCCGCGCGGGTCTTGCGGGGAATGGTTTGCAGGAGCTCTTCCTCGGCGCCTTTCAGCTCCTGGGTGAAGGTGACGTAGCGGCGTACGGGGTGGTACCCGGCGCACTGCTCGGGCCAGGCGTTACGCAACTCGGCATACTGGACCTGCTCGGCGGAGGCCATTTCCTCCAGGGCTGCTTTCAGGGCCAGCTTCGCGCCCTCGTCGGCGGCGAGAATCCCGCCGTAGACAGCGAATGGCGTCGACAAGAGAATCTTGCCGGCGAGCGGCGTTTTCACGAGGAACAACGGAAGGACGCCGCACAACTCGCCCCCGCGCTCGGCGAGAAGATAGCGGGGCTCATAGCCGAAGGTTTCCCGGATCGAGTCGCGCCAGAGCGTGAGATGGAAGGGGGTGCCGAGGCTGTGGCTGCGGACAAACCCGTTCCATGCGGCGTCTCGCTCCGGCGTGAGGGGGCGTACGGTCACGCTCATGCAGTTTCGCTGCAAAACCTGTGGATGGTGTGGCAGACTTCGCCGATGTCCCCGGCGGAGAGTTCGGGATAGATGGGGAGGGCGAGGACTTCGCGCGCGGCCCGCTCGCTCTGCGGGAAAGCGCCTTCCCGATAGCCCAGAGAGGCGAAGCATTTCTGGAGGTGCAGAGGAAGCGGATAGTAAATTTCGGCGCCGATGCCGTTTTCAGCGAGGTATTGGCGGAGGCGGTCGCGGTGCGGGGCGCGGATCACGAACTGATGGTAAACATGGCGCGCCGGGTAGGAGGGCAGATCCTGGAGGCGGACAGGCGTTCCGAGCTGCTCGAACATGGAACGGTACAGACCGGCGAGGGCCTGGCGCCGGGCGGTCCATTCCTCCAGATGGCGGAGTTTGACGCGGAGCACGGCAGCCTGCAAGGTATCGAGGCGGGAATTGGTGCCGACCTCGTCGTGGAAATAACGGACGCGGGAGCCATGCACGCGCAACGCGCGGAGCCTTTCCGCCAGCCTGCTGTCGCTGGTTGTGAGGATACCGCCCTCGCCGGCGCCGCCGAGGTTCTTGGTGGGGAAGAAGCTGAAGCAGCCGACGGCACCCAGGCTGCCGGCGCGGCGCCCGCGGTATTCGGCGCCGATGGCCTGGGCGGCGTCCTCGATGACGGCGATGCCGCGGTGGCAGGCCATCTCCAGCAGGGGAACCATATCCGCGCAAAGCCCGTACAAGTGCACCGGCAGAATCGCTTTGATCCGGGGGTTGCGGTCCAGCACGGAACGTGCCTGCTCCGGATCGAGATTGAAGGTGTGCGAATCGATGTCGGCGAACACGGGCCGGGCGCCGACGTTGGCGATGGCGCCGGCAGTGGCGAAGAACGTGAAGGGCGTGGTGAGGACCTCGTCGCCGGGTCCGATGTCGAGCGCGCGGAGCGCTAACAGGAGGGCGTCGGTGCCGGAGCCACAGCCGATGGCGTGGGTGACGCCGCAGTAGGCGGCCACATCCTGCTCGAGAGCCGTGACGTCGGGCCCGAGGATGAACTTCTGGGACTCGAAGACACGGCGTACGGCCTCTTCGATCTCGCCGCGGATGGAGGCGTACTGTGAGGTCAGGTCCAGCAGCGGGATGCGGATTCCGGCGGGGGCGGACACGCCTTCCATGATAGCGGGAGGAGCACGCCGCCGCCGCTACAATGAGAAGACCCGCCGAAGAAGACGATGTGTGGAATTGCCGGATTCCTGATGCGCCATGGCGCGAGCGCCGACGCCGGACGGGCGCGCGCGATGGCGGCGAGCCTCGCCCACCGCGGGCCGGACGGCGAGGGCGTTTTCGTGGAGGAGGGCGCGGCGCTGGCCCACAGACGGCTGAGCATCATCGACCTGGAGGGCGGCAAACAGCCGATGACCAACGAAGACGGATCGCTGGTCATCGTGTTCAACGGCGAGATCTACAACTTCCTGGAGCTGAGGCCCGGGCTCGAGCGCGCCGGCCATGCGTTCCGCACGCGCAGTGACACCGAGGTGCTGCTGCATCTCTACGAGGAGCTCGGCGAGGCGATGACGGAACGGCTCAACGGGATGTTCGCCTTCGCCATCTGGGACCGCCGCAAGCGCGAGCTGTTTCTGGCGCGGGACCGGTTCGGCAAGAAGCCGCTGTATTACCTGGAAGATCAGGGCCCTTACCGGTTCGCGTTCGCCAGCGAGGCCAAGGCGCTGCTGGCGCTGCCGGAGACGGGCCGCGCGCCGGACGCGGCGAGCGTGGCGGGTTTTCTGGCTTTCGGATATGTTCCCGAGCCGCGCTCGATTTTCGGCGGAATCCGCAAGCTTCCGGCGGGCAGTTCGCTGCTGGTGCGGGATGCGGATTTGCGCGAGCGGCGGTACTGGCGGCTGGAGTTCGGCGAAAGGGCGCAGGAGTGGGAGGAGACGTCGGCGCAGATCGACAGCCTGGCCTCGGACGCGGTGCGCCTGCGCCTGGTGAGCGACGTGCCGCTGGGCGCCTTTCTGAGCGGGGGCGTGGACTCGAGCGCGGTGGTGGCCTACATGGCGCGGCATGCTCCGGGGCGGGTGCGGACGTTTTCGATCGGCTTCGACGAGCGCGACTACGACGAGACGCGCTACGCGCGCATGGTGGCGGAACTGTACGGGACCGAGCACCAGCAGCAGACGGTGCGGCCGCAGATCGGCGAGATGCTGGACGTGCTGGCGCACCATTTCGACGAGCCGTTCGGCGACGCCTCCGCGATCCCGTCGCTGTATCTGGCGCGAATGACGCGGCAGCACGTCACGGTGGCGCTTTCCGGCGACGGGGCGGACGAGGTCTTCGCCGGCTACCGCCGTTACCGCCATGCGCTGATCGAAGAGCGGATCCGGAGGAAATTCCCGGACTGGTTCCGCCGGACCTTTTTCCGTGCAGCGGGAAGAATTTACCCGAAATTCGATTATTTGCCGCAGGTATTCCGGGCGAAATCGCTGCTTACAAATCTGAGCTTCGATCTGGCGGACGCCTATTTCAACTCGCTGACCGTGTTCCGGGACGGCGAGCTGGAACGGATCCAGCATCCGGAGCTGCGCGGTGCGATGGCCGGGCACGACGCGCGCGCGGAGTACCGGGAGCGGTTTCTGCGCCACCGCGAACTCGCGCCTCTCGAACAGTTGCAGGCGGTGGACGTGGAGACTTACCTGCCGGGGGACATTCTGGTGAAGGCGGACCGTGCGACGATGGCGTGGTCGCTCGAAAGCCGCTCGCCTTGGCTCGACTACCGGGTGGCGGAGCTGGCGGCGCGGCTGCCGTGCGGGTGGAAGGTATCGGGGGGCAGCGGGAAGTTCATTTTCAAGAAGACGGTGGAGCCGCTGGTTCCCGGCGAGATCCTGTGGCGGCCGAAGATGGGGTTTGTGATGCCGCTGAAGGAATGGTTCCGGGGCGAGCTGCGGCCGGTGTTTGAACGCGAAGTACTGGAAGGATCCGACTCGGGGCTGATCGACCGCAAGGAGGCGGGGCGGCTGCTGGAGGAGCACGTGAGCGGGAGGCGAAACCGGGACCGGTGGCTGTGGAACCTGCTGGTGCTCCAGCTCTGGGCGAGGCGGTGGGCGGGGCTCTGAGCCGGGGGTGCGAAGTTTACACGGGCGTGTAATAATCGGCTGGGCCTGTCGTATGGCAGGGTGAGGCGCAACATGAGAGTGTCAGCCAGCCCTGCGGAACGAAAGGCGCCCCCGCCGATGAAGCCGCCGGATGATTTCACGGCACTGTACGAGCGCTTTTCGAGCTTGGTCTACCGGACGGCCCTGCGGATCACGGGACGGCCGGAAGACGCCGAGGACGCGCTGCAGACGGTGTTCGCCCGCGTGCTGCGGCAAGGGGCGAAGATCGACGAGGCGCAGACGCCGGAGGGCTACTTCCGGCGGGCGGCGACGAACGCCGCGCTGGACATTCTCCGCGGGCGGGCCCACCGCGCGGAGGCGCAGCTCGACGAGAGCCTGCCGCATCCGGCGGTGGAGTCCACGCCGTATCTGAAAGAACGCCTCCGCCGCGCGCTCGCCACCCTCGAGCCGCAGGACGCCGAACTGTTCGCGCTCCGCTACATCGAAGGGGTCTCGAACACCGAGATCGCCCAACAGTACGGGCTGGAGCGCTCTACCATCGGGGTACGGCTGCACCGCATCCGCCGATGGCTCCAGGAGGAACTCGAGAGATGAAGCGGGAGGCAGAGATGAACGAGGAAAGGCTCGAGAAGGCACTGGAGGCGATCCGGTCGGAGAGCGCGCCCGCTCAGGAAGAAGAGGCCGCGCGGGCGCGGGTGCTGGACAAGTTGATGGCGTCGCCGGAGGCCGTGTGCGCGGGATTCCGGCCGATGCTGGCGGCCTACGCGGAAGGCCGTCTGGAGAAAGAGAAGCAGTGGCTGCTGGAGGACCATTTAGGCCGGTGCGCCGCGTGCCGGCGGGCGTTCGCCGAGTTGAAGGGCGAGCCGCGGGTGGTGACGATGCCGGCGCAGCGCGCCACGGCGTGGATCCGCTGGCGCGGCTGGGCCGTGGCGGCGGGCGTGGCGATGCTGGCGTTGTGGGCGGGCCGCGACCGCATTGACCGCTGGATGGCGCCATCGGGGCCGGTGGCGCGCGTGGAGCGGGTGGAAGGCGTGGCGCTGGACGAGCGGGGCGCGGCGCTCGGCGCTGGCGCGGCCGTCGAGGACGGCGTGCGCTTGCGCACGGCGGGCGGCGCGCGGCTGCTGCTGCGGCTGGCGGACGGATCGCGGATCGAGATGAATGAACGCAGCGAGCTGGCGCTGGCGGCCGCGTGGAGCGGCACCACGGTGCAGCTGGCCCGCGGCGACGTGATCGTGGAAGCGGCCAAACAGCGCCGCGGCACGCTGCGCGTGCAGACGCAGGATGCGGAAGCGCGCGTGCGGGGCACGGTGTTCTCCGTCAGCTCCGGCCTGAATGGGAGCGTGGTGAGCGTGGTGGAAGGCTCGGTGGAGGTGCGCAATGCCGCGGGGCGGCGCGTGCTGAAGCCGGGCGAGCTGGCCGCGACGAATCCGGCGCTTGAAACGGCTGACATCCGCAGCACGGTAGCGTGGAGCACGGATGCGGAGAAATATCTCGCGCTGCTCGCAGAGTTCGCGTCGCTGGAGAAGCGGATCACGGAACTGACATCGGCGCCGCCGCGCACGACGGCGACGATGCTGGCAGCCTTGCCGCGGGACACGTTCGCCTACGTGGCCGTGCCCAACCTGGGCGGAGCCATGGAGGACGCCGTGGAACTGCTGGACGAGCGGGCGGCGCAGAGCACGGTGTTCGCCGAGTGGTGGAATTCGGCGGAAATGAAGCGGCTGCGCGAGGCGCTCGGGGACATGACGCGCGTGGCGCCGATGCTGGGCGAGGAGACCGTGTTTGTGGTGGCCGTGGCGCAATCCGGGCCCGTGCCGGCGGTGCTGGCTCCGGTGAAGGCGGGAGTCGAAAAAGAGCTGGATACGGCACTGGCGGAGATCCGCGCGCGCCGCGGCGAGCCGTTCGTGTGGAAGATCGCCGGAGGGCGGCTGACGGTGGCCGCGACGCAGGCGCACCTCGACTGGGTGCTGGCGACGGCTGGCGAAGGCGCGGGTTCGGCATTCGCTCAGGAGATCGCGCGGCACTATCAGCGCGGGACCGGATGGCTGGCAGCGTTCTATCCGGGCGGCCGCTATGCGGCGGAGAAGCCGCGCGTGATGCTGCCGCAGATGGTGTTCTTCGAGCAACGGCGGACGCCTGCCGGCGACGAGAACGAAATGACGCTGGGCTATCTGCCGGGCAGCGCCGGGCCGGCAGCGTGGCTGGCGGCGAAGGGCAGCCCGGCGGCGGTGGAGTACTTCTCCGGGCAGGCGCATGTGGTCTTCGCGGCCTCTTCCCGCGAACCGCGGCAGATCTACGATGAACTGCTGGCGCAGGTGACGAAGCTGCGGCCGGAGGCAGCCGAGAAGCTGGCGCTGATCGAGAGCAAGCTGGGCATCCGGCTGGGCGACGACATCGCGGCGGCGCTGGGCACGGAGTTCGCGGCCGGCATCGAGCAGCCGACGCTGCCGGTGCCTGGCTGGCTGGCGGTGGCGGAGGTGCTGCGGCCGGCGGCGCTGGATGCGGCGATTGCGAAGGCCGTCGATGCCATCAATGCCGAGCTGGCGGTGAAGGATCCCTCGCGGAAGCTGGCGCTGACGCAGGAATCGGCCGGCGGCCGCGTCTGGTTCACGCTGAGCAATCCGGCTTCTCCGGGAGCGGTCACGTGGACCTACCACGGGAGCTTCCTGGTGGCAGGGCCGGACCGCGGGGCAGTGGAGCGCGCCATCGCCACGCGCGAGGGCGGGCTGAGCCTGGCGCAGAACGCGGCGTTCCGGGGCCTGCTGCCGGCATCCACCGGCGTGCATCCGGCGGGCTTGCTGTGGGTGAACGTGGGCGAGGCGCTGCGCAAGCTGGCGGAGGGGATCGCCAATCCGGCCGTGAAGACGATGCTCGAGAACCGCGGGCCGGCGCTGGTGACGTTCTCCGGCGACGGGGAACGAATCCGGGCCGCGAGCCGTACTTCCTTGACGAGCCTGCTGCTCGACGCGATGCTGGCTTCCGGGGCACAATCAGTTTCGGGAGCGCAGGCGAAGCAGGCGCGGAAGGAAGCGAATGCCGCAGCCCGTCGTTGAACTGGAAGACCTGCACGTGACGCTGGGGCGGCGGGAGATCCTGCACGGGATCTCCTGCCGCCTTGGCGTATCGGGACGCGGCCGCGCCATCGGTCTGCTGGGGCCGAACGGCGCGGGCAAGTCCACGCTGATCCGCACGCTTCTGGGCTTTCATGAGGCCTCGGCCGGGCGCGCCCGCGTGCTGGGGTTCGACTGCCGCACGGAGCGAAGGCGCGTGCTGGAGCGGATCGGCTACATGCCGGAGACGGACTCCTTCATCGCGTCGATGACCGGGGTGGAGTTTCTGCGGGTGATGGGCGCGCTGAGCGGGCTGCCCGGGGAGATCGCGCTGGAGAAGGCGCACGAGACGCTGTTTCACGTCGGGCTGGGCGAGGCGCGCTACCGGACGCTGGGCACGTATTCGCTCGGGATGCGGCAGATGGCACGGCTGGCGCAGGCGATCGTGCACGGACCGGAGCTGGTGATCCTGGACGAGCCGACCAACGGGTTGGACCCTTCGGCGCGGCGGCGGATGCTGGAGCTGATCCGGCAGATGAAAGAAGAGCACGGAATGAGCGTGATCGTGTGCTCTCATCTGCTGGCGGATGTGGAGCAGGTGTGCGACGAGGTGATGATCCTGAAGGACGGCAGGATGGTACACCATGCCGATCTGGAAGCGGAGCGGCGGGCGAACCGGCGTTTTGTGGAGCTGGAGGTGGAAGGGGACGACAGCGCGCTGGGGGCGGCGCTGGAGGGCAAGGGCGCGGCGTGCGTGCAGGAGTCGCCCGGACGGTGGAGGGTGGTGCTGCCGCCGGACTTCGACGCCGGGCAGTTGTGGAAACTGGCGGCGGCGCAGGGGCTGAGCGTGCGGAGGCTGACGCAGCGGCGGGACACGCTGGAAGAGATCTTCATGAAGGCGATGGGGCTGATGCGGCAGACACCGGGAGAAGCGTTGGCGAGCGAGGAGGCGGCGGCGCATGGCGGTCTATAAGCGCGGCTATCAGCGGTACGAGGGGCCGCGGACCTCCCATGTGGCGCGGTTGCTGGTGATGCCCCGCGAGGCGTGGAGGCGCGTCTCCGAGCAGAGGACCGTGACGGCGCTGATCGCGGTGAGCTGCATCTGGCCGCTGCTGTGCGCGCTGTTCATTTATGTGTCGAATCACACGGAATTGTGGGCCGGAATGGGCGGGGATTTCAGAAAATTACTGGCCATTGACGAGATGTTTTTTCTCACGTTCATGAAGGTGCAGTCTGTGTTTTCGGTGCTGCTGGCGGCGCTGGCGGGCCCGGGGCTGATCGCGCCGGACCTGGGGAACCAGGGGTTGGCGCTGTATTTCAGCCGTCCGATTTCGAGGCTGGAGTACGCGCTGGCGAAGATGGCGGCGCTCGTGTGGCTGTTGAGCCTGGTGACGTGGGTGCCCGGGCTGGCGCTGTTTCTGATGCAGGTGTCGATGGCGCCGGCGGGCTGGACGGCGGCGCACTGGCAGCTGGGCGCGGCGGTGGTTTTCGGCTTCTGGCAATGGGTGGCGCTGGTGGCGCTGGTGGCGCTGGCGAGTTCGGCGTGGGTGCGGTGGCGGCTGATTGCCGGCGCCGTGGTGCTCGGCTATTTCTTCGTGTTGTCGGGCGTGGGGGTGCTGGTGAACGCCATTTTCCGGGTGGAGTGGGGCGACCTGATCAATCCGCTGCGGGCGAGCTACGGGCTGTGGTGCGTTCTGGCGGGGGCGGAGATGCCGGCGGGGCTTAGCCTGCCGACGGCGCTGCTGGCGCTGGCGCTGATGGGCGCCCTGCTGTCGCTGGCGCTGGAGCGGCGGCTGCGCCCGGTGGAGGTGGTGCGGTGAGCGCGCAGGAGATCGTGTTCGAGAACGTGTCGAAGTTCTACGGCGACGTGCTGGGGGTGAACCGGATCGACCTGCGGATTCCGCCCGGGCTGACGTCGATCGTGGGGCCGAACGGCGCGGGCAAGTCGACGCTGATGAACCTGATGTGCGGGCTGATCCACCCGGACCGGGGCGAGATCCGGGTGCTCGGCGTTTCGCCGCGCGAGCCGGAGCGCCTGATGCGGATCACGGGCTACGCCACGCAGTTCGACGCCGCGCCGCGTTGGGCCACGGGCTTCGACTTTGTGGCGTCCTCGCTGCTGTTGTTCGGTTATTCGCCGTCCCTGGCGGAGCGGCTGGCGTGGCAGGCGCTGGAGCAGGCAGGCCTCACCGAGGCGGCACGCCGCAAGGTGAGCTCCTACTCGAAGGGCATGCGGCAGCGGGTGCGGCTGGCGCAAGCGCTGGCGCACGACCCGCAGGTGCTGGTGCTGGACGAACCGTTGAACGGGCTGGACCCCGTGGTGCGGGCGGAGACGATCGTATTGTTCCGGCAACTCGCCGCCGAGGGGCGCCATGTGCTGATCTCCAGTCATGTCTTGCAGGAAGTGGACGCGATCAGCGACCGGGTGGTGCTGATGGCCAACGGAATGATCGTCGCCGAGGGCGACATCCGGGGTGTGCGCGAGGAGATCCACGAGCATCCGAGCCAGTTCCTGATCCGCTGCGCGCAGCCGTCGCGCCTGGCGGCGTTGCTGTTCGAGCGCGCGCCGGTGGCGGAGGTGCGGCTGCTGGAAGAGGACGGCGCGCTGCTGGCGCTGACGCGGGACCGGCGCGCGTTCACGCGGACGCTGACGTCGCTTGCCGCCGAGGGGCTGCCGGTGGAGACGATCGTGCCCGCCGACGAGAACGTCCATGCGCTTTACGAGTACCTGATCGGAGGATCGGCATGACGGCGAGGTTCCGCCTGCGGCAGGCGTGGGTGATTGCGCGGCTCGAGCTGGCTCGCGTGTTCCTGTCGCGCCGCAGCCTGTGGATCTACGGGCTGGCGCTGTTGCCGTCGGTGCTGTTCCTGGTGCATTCGATCGACGTGCGCTACCGTCTGGCGAAGGCGCGGCAAGGAGGCACGGTCGCGCCTGCGGTGATCGAGGCGATCGAAACCGGCATGAGCGAGCAGCAGGTGCTTGCCCTGGCTGGCAAGCCAGGCGAAGACCAGCAGCGCACGATCCGGCGGTGGAGCCGGCGCGAGGAGAAAGGGCGCGAGATCTCCGAATCGCGGGAGGTGCTGTCCCGCCGCATGATCTATTTCGACGGCCGAAGGCGCGCAGTGCTGTGGTTCGAGGATGGAGTTCTGCGGTCCAAGAATGTTTATCACATCCTGAATTTCACCGAGGACCGGGAAGTTTACGCCGGCGTTTTCCAGTATTTCTACCTGCGGCTGGCGATCTTTTTCGGTTGTCTTGGCATCTTCTTGAACCTTTTCCGCGGCGAGATGATGGACAAGACGCTGCACTTCTGGCTGCTGGTTCCGGCGCGGCGGGAGGTTCTCCTGGCCGGAAAGTTCCTGGCCGGATGGACGGCGGCGGCAGCGGTTTTCACGGGCGGCGCGATACTGGCCTTTGGCGCCATGCTCTGGCCGCACATGGGGGCGGGGGCGGAGGCGTACTGGCAGGGGCCCGGAGCGATGCATGCGCTTCGCTACGCGGTGGCGGCGGCAATGGGCTGCGCCGGTTACGGAAGCCTGTTCCTGGCGGCGAGCCTGTGGATCCGCAATCCGATCATTCCGGCGGCGGTTTTGCTGCTGTGGGAAGCCTCGAGCGGATTTCTGCCCGAGCTGCTGCAGAAGTTCAGCGTGCTGTACTATCTGCAATCGCTGTGTCCCGTGCCCGCCCCGATGGAGCAGGACATACCGGCGCTGCTGCGCCTGATCCTGGCGCCGGCAGCACCGCTCCCTCCCTGGCTGGCCATCGCCGGGCTGGCGGGTTTCTGCCTGCTGGTGCTGTGGGCGGCTGCCGCGGGGGTGCGGCGGATCGAGATCAACTACAGCACGGACTGAGCCTTCGCCTCAGCCCTGCAATTCCCGCATGACCTCCAGCGCAGCCTTTCGGGCGGCTTCCACTTCGCCGGGAGGGAAGCTGATGGCGCCGACGCGCGGGTGTCCGCCGCCGCCGTAGCGCTCGCACAAGGTGGCGAGGTTGTGCCGGACGGGTTCTTTGGCCCACGGGTTGGAGCCCACGCTCACCTTGGTGCGGAAGCTTGCCGTGCTGACCGACACCGTATAGGTGCCCTCGGGGAACAGGTAGTAGGGGATGAACTTGTTGTAGCCTTCGAGATCGTAGCCGGAGACGTCGAAGAAGATGACGCCCTTCTCGCACCGCCCCTCGCGCCGGATGATGTCGATCGAGCGAAGATGCCGCTCATATAGGGGCTGGAACTCCTCCTGCACCAGCGGGTCCTCGAGAATCTTCTCGAGCGGCATCTCCTGCATCAGGCGGATGATGTGCTGCACGACGTCCGATCCCTTGACGGCTTCGATGACGAGGGTGAGCTTCATGGCGGGCTCGCGCATGGCGACGGCTGCTTCTGCGCTTTCATAGTCGGCGCCGTCGACGATGCCCGCCCAGTGGACCAGCTCTTCGAGCTGCGGCGCTTCATAGCCGTAGCGGGTGCGGGCGACCTGGGCGATCCATTCCGTGCAGGAGCGAAAACCGGGATCGAAGTAGAAGCGGCGGGAGTCCTTCTTGCGCTCGTAGTCGAGCTGATCCTCGTGGGAGAGGAAGGCGCTCTGGTGGTGGTCGAACCACCATGTGAGGCGGTCGCTGGGCGAGTATTTGAAGTCGACGATGGCGTTCTCGTCGCCGTCGAACTCCGCCTCGTCAAACAACTGGGCGGCCTTGTGCGCCATGCCGGTGTAGGCGTAGTCGGCGCTGTTGTAGAAGCGGTCGCGCGTGAAGCGGCTGAAGAAGGCGGCCGACGCCGCTCCGTCGAAGCAGTGGTCGTGATAAAGGACGCGGACTTTCATGTTGAGGACCAGGCCCGCCCGCGAGACCGCCGCGGGGGCGGCTTGCGCGAGAAACCTTTTAGGTTGCCTGATCGGGGCGGCGTTGCGCAAGTCCGGGAGGCCGCCACCTCACTGGCGGACTCGGGCGAAGACGTAGGGGCCTTCCGGAATGACAGCCACAGAGGCGCCCTCGCCCGCTTCTGCAGCGAGGGCTTCGAGAGCCTCCGCAGCGGTTAGAAAACTTCTTCCCCAGACTTTGGCGCGGAATTCCGCCGGCAGCCCCGGGGTGTAAAACCAGAGGCGGTGGGAGGAGGCCGCAAGCGCCAGCTTTTCCAGCTGCCATTGATCGATGGTGACGGGCCTCTCTGCAATTTCCCTGAGAAATGTTTCGGCCGAAACGGACTCCATAAGCAGACGGGAGAACTCGGCCGCGCCGGCGCCTTCGTCGCAGGCGGCGAGGACGAGAATGACGCCTCCCGGACGGACGATATGCGTTGCTGCCGTCACACCCTTCACCGCCTGATAGAAGGTGAGGTCGAGGGGGTAGCCCGCCGCGGTGGTCACCGCGGCCTCCACCGGTTCCGGAAGCCAGGCGGTGGTCTGTTCGCGCACGAAGGCGACGCCCGCCGCATGAGCTTCGCGGGGCGAGCCGGCAAACACGGCGCAGATCCTCCGGTGCTTGCCAAGGACGACATCGACGATGAAGTCATGGCCCGCCATCTGCGAAATTTCGAGCAGCTCCTGATGGAGTGGATTGCCCTCGATCGAGCCCTCGACGGCGCGGGAGTCGCGCATGAAGCGCGGGCTGTGCAGGTGGCGGATCGTCTCCTGATCCGCGAGCCCCGGCGCGATGAGCTTGCGGGCGCCGCTGAAGCCCGCCATGAGGTGCTGCTCGATAAAGCCTAGCGTGATGTGCAAATCGGCCTCGACATAGCGCCGGTCGATCCACACGGGAGTGCCACGGGAGGCAGTCCCCAGGAACACATGGTCCTCCCGCTGGCGCGCATTGTGGTTGACCAGCGGATAGGCGGCGGCGATTTCCGGGCCAAGGATTTCGTCCAGCTCGGCGGGCGTGGCGGGGCGGTGGAGCCCCGTGGCGATGAGAATCGCGGTCTGCTCGCGGGGGATGCCGGAGCTGTGGAGGCGTTCGAGGATGGGCGGCAGCGTGAGGCGATTGGGCGCGGGGCGGGTGATGTCGCAGACGGCGATGGCGGCGGAGCAGCGCCCGCGGGCGAGTTCGGGAAGCGGTGGTCCGGCGGCGGGGGAATCGAGGGCCTGCGCGATAGCGGCGGACTCGTCGGCGAGCGGGGCGGCCCAGCGCGGCTCGAGCAAAGTCCACGCAGGTCCTGGCGGCAATTCGGCCTCAAGCCCCGTTTTTCCGAAGGCGAAATGCACGCGCATATTTGCACGCTAGCACAGCGCGTCCGGCCGGGAGGAACGGGCCGTTAGACTGTGGGAATGATGCTCGGCACACGGGCAAGGCCATGGCTTCCGGCCCTGGTGGTTGCCGCAGCCGTCGGCTTTTGGTGGCTGGCCGCGGTGCGGGTTGCTTACCAGGGACAAGCGACGGCGTTGTTCATGATTGGGGAGCACACGCCCGTGCCTGTGTGGCTCGAAAGGATCGAGACCCTCTACAGGTGGAAAGGCAGCGGAGGATACGACGGGCAGTATTTCCATCTGCTGGCGCATGCGCCCTTCGCATTCCGGGAGCTGGCGCCGATGATGGATCGGCCGCGGATGCGGAGCCAAAGAATTCTGGTCCCTCTTCTGGCCTGGTTGATGGCTGGCGGACGCATGGAGTGGATCGATCCCGCCTACTTTGCGGTGATTCTGGCGTCATTGACGGCCGGGGCATGGTGCACGGCGCTGCTCGCGGAGAGATCGGGGGCATCGCCATGGTGGGGCCTCGCATTTTTGGCGCTGCCGGCCTCCCTCGGCAGCGCGGAGAGGATGCTCGTGGACGGACCTCTGATGGCTGCCGCGGCAGGGGTGCTCCTGCTGCTCGACACAAAGCGGTGTCGGTGGGCGTGGCTTCTGGCTTCGGCGGCGCCTTTCATACGAGAGAGCGGGCTGCTCATTGCGGCGGCGGTCGCGCTGGCCTACGCAAGCCGGAGGGCCTGGATGAGCGCTGGGCTGTGGATTGCCGCCGCGGCGCCGTTCACGCTCTGGCTCATGATGATCCGTGCCCTGCCGGGCGGAATGGATTTTCGCTGGGCCGGACTGTTCCACTCCGTAATGCGGCTGGCTGCGGAAAGCGAACACGGGATTCGGCATCTGCAATCCCGAGCATGGTTGCAAGGGTTGGATCTGGCCGTTCTCGTGGGGTTTCTGTGGGCTTGTGCGGCGAGCCTGCGAGGACTGTGGAACGGGTGGAAGCGGCGGACGCCGATCAGCCTGCCGCTGAGCCTGGCAGCCGTGGCGGCGGGTGCTGCGGTGGCGGTTTGCCATCTGGAGCCGAGGCACGCCTGGGACAGCGTGTTCAGCCTGGGGCGGGTGTTTGCGCCGGTGTATTTCGGATTGCTGCTCGAAGGTCTGCGCGGAGGAAAGCCGTGGCAGGCATGCCTGTGCCTGTTGCCGGCGGCAGTGCGTGCGGCATTGCCGGTTGGCCGGGTGCTGGCGCAGGCAGCAGAGGCAGTGGCAGGTTGAGCAGGCCCTGTGGCAAGTGCCGGTACACTGGTCAACAATGCATCTTGGCTGGAAATGGACACCGCTACGGCTGGCGATTTTGGCGGGATTCTCCATCCTGGCATGGTGGGCGGCGGCGGTGCATCTTTTCTATGGCGGCCACTGGAATGCGCTGTACTGCACGGGCAGCCGCATCCCGATGCCGGAATGGCTGGAGAGCCGGGAGAGGATCTACCGCGTGGCGGGGCCCGTTGGCTACGACGGACAGTGGTTCCATGTGCTGGCGCACCGCCCGCTGGAAATTCGCGAAAGCGCCCGGTATATGGACGCGCCACGGATGCGATGCCGGCGAATTCTGCTTCCCTTGGCGGCATGGCTGCTGGCGTTCGGGAAGTTCGAGTGGGTGGATCCGGCGTATTACACACTAATGCTGGCGTGTCTTGGCGCGGGAGTATGGTGGACGGCCAGACTGGCCGAGCTGCGCGGGGCGGCGCCGCTGTGGGGGCTCAGCTTCCTGGCGCTGCCGTCGTCGATGAGCAGCATTGACCGCATGCTGTCGGACGGCCCCCTGGTGGCGGCAGCAGCGGGCTTCTTCTATTTGTTGGAGACAGGCCGGGTGCGAGCGGCGTGGACCGTGGCAGCGGTGGCGCCCTTCCTGCGCGAGACGGGGCTTTTGTTGCCGGCGGCGGCGTGTCTGGCGGCGGTGTGGCAGCGAAGATGGAGATCCGCGGGCGCCTGGCTGTGTGCGTGCGCGCCGTTCTTGTTGTGGATGTACGAGCTACGCGACATGCCGGGCGGGACATCGTACAAGTGGAAAGGCGTATTTGCTTCGGCGATTCGCATTGTGTCGCAGCCTACGGACTACCCCTATGTGCCGTGGCTGCGGATGACGTTGCAGGGAATGGACCTGGCGTCGCTGGCAGGGTTCCTTCTCGCCTGCACGCTCAGTCTGCGGCTTCTCTGGCTCCGTAGAAAGGAACTCTCCGATATCCGCAGCAGGGCATGGATCACGGGAGCCCTGTTTGGCGCCGCCGCGCTCACGATCGCGCATCTGGAGCCGCGCCACGCCTGGGATGATTTCTACTCGTACGGACGCGTGTTCAGCCCCATCTTTCTGGTGCTGCTGCTGGAAGGGCTCGAAAGGCGGCGGAAGGCGGGACCGCTCCTTGCGCTGGCGCCGGTCTCGGCAAGAATGGCGCTGCAATTGGCCTCTCCGGCATGGCAAATCACCCGGCGTATTTTCGGACTGTAGAGACGCGC
Source organism: Acidobacteriota bacterium (assembly GCA_037446555.1). Taxonomy (GTDB): domain Bacteria; phylum Acidobacteriota; class Terriglobia; order Bryobacterales; family Bryobacteraceae; genus JANWVO01. The sequence continues at coordinate 18,606 of JBBIIK010000027.1, read as the reverse complement.
CGCAGCCCGGTTACATATACTCGGGCACCGGGATGCCGAGAACCGATTCCAGCGTCCATTCGAGCTGGCGCTGGAAATAGACTGCCAGCCAGAGGAGGAACGCCCGCTTCTCCTGATCCTGTTCGGCCAGGATCGGGTAGTCGTGATAGAACGAGTTGAACGCCTGGGCGAGCTGGAAGGCGTAGCGGGCGACGTGGGCGGGCTCGCCGGCGGCGAGCGCCGCCTGCAAGGCTGCGCCGGACTTCGAGACTGCCAGCAGGAGCTGCCAGAAGTCTTCCGCGGCGAGCTGCCGGCCCAACGCCTCCGTGCCGAGAACAGCTTCGAATTCGGGAAGGCGTTCGCCGCGCTCCTCGAGCTTGCGGAGGATGTTGCGGGCACGAACGGCGGCATACTGCACGTACGGGCCGGTCTCGCCCTCGAAACTCAGCGCCTCCTGGAGGTCGAAGGCGATGACGGTGTTTCGCGTGAATTTGAGCAGGAAATAGCGAAGTGCGCCGATGGCGATTTGCGTGGCGACGCGGGCGCGTTCCTCTTCGGGGCGGTCCCGGTGGCGGGAGTCCACTTCCTCTTTCGCCTTCTCGATCAGTTTGTCGATCAGGTCGTCGGCCTTGACGCCGAGGCCCTTGCGGCCGCTGACCTCGACATACGGACGCTTCCGGTCTTCCTCGGAGAGCGGGATGCCAAGAATGGCGCAGGTGCGCGGCGAAAGGGCCACCATTTCGTAGGAGAAGTGGATGGAGCGTTCGGCTTGTTCGTGGTAGCCGAGGGCGCGCAAGCCGGCGGCGACAACGTCCTGGAGGTAGGATTGCCGTGAATCGATGACGTTGTAGACCTCCGCGCCGTGCCCGAACGCGGGCGCCGGCTCGTCGCAGGGCTCGCCGGTGGCGACCCACACGCGGTGGCCGTCCGGGTAGGCGCGAAGCGGCTTGTAGTGGAAGTCCAGCCCCAGAAGGCCGAACTTCCAGAGCTGGTAGGCGATGTCCTTTCCAACGTAGGTAACGGTTCCATTGGAGCGGACGATCACTTTGGCATCGTCGGAGGAATCCGATTCCTCCTCAGCCTTTTCCCGGAAATGGGAGGCGGCCATCACCCAGCAGCCCTTGTTTTTCCCTTCCGTGGCATAATAAATGGCTCCGCGTTCCTTCAATTGGTCGAAGGCCTTGGCCCAGAATTTCAGGTGCAGGATCTCGCTTTCGCGCGGCAGAACGTCGTAGGCGATGCCGAGGCGCCACATCGTGTCGAGGTGGCATTCCACAATGGCGTCGGCCACCAGATGGCCGATTTCGGCCAACGCGCCCTCGCCGCGCTCGATGGCGTGCAGCGTGTCCCGGCGCCATTCGAGGGCCTGCGGATTTTCCGAGTAATATTGAGAAACGCGGGCGTAAAGATCCCAGCAATAGTAGTCGAATTTGGGTTGCCGGATCAGCGTCTTGACTTCTTCTGGGGACTTTTTTTCGAGGTAATGGAAGCCCACGACGACATCGGCGACTTGGACGCCGGTATTGTCGATGTAGTTTTGCACTTCCACCAGGCGCCCGGCTGCGCGCTGCATGCGGACAAAGGTGTCGCCGAGGACGGCGTTGCGGAGGTGCCCGATGTGCGCCGCCTTGTTCGGGTTGATGTTGGTGTGCTCGACGATCACCTTGCCGCCGGCGCCGCCGGACGCAGATTCCTGACCGCCTTCGAGCAATGCGCGCGCATACCAGCCACGGTCGAGGCGCAAGTTGATGTAGCCGCCGCCGGCGATCTCGAGGGATGCAACACCGGGCAGCGGAGGCGCCGCCGCCACCAGCTCTTCCGCGATGGCGCGGGGCGGCTTCTTCAGCACGCGGGCGAGCGCGAATGCGGCCGGAAGGGCATATTCGCCGAAGGATGCCTGCCTGGGCTGCTCGACCACTACAGGCACGTCCGCGCCGTACCGCTCGCGGATGAAAGACGAGAAGGCATCGCGGATCTGGCTTTCTACGAGATGGAACACTCTATTGAAACCTCTTGAAAAGGAAGGCCGTAAGCTTCAGTTTAGCGTGTCCGGGCGAGGGCCCGCCGCAAACCAAGACTCTTTTGGTCCGCTTTATGGTAGAATCGAATCGTGGCCAAGGTTACGTTTCTGCCCGCGAACCAGACGTTCGAATTCGAGCTGGACAAGCTCTCTTACCATGAGCACGGCAAGCCGCTGTCGTTTCTCGACATCGCGATGAACTTCGGCTTCCACCTGGAGCACGCCTGCGGGGGCAACTGCGCCTGCACGACGTGCCATGTGGTGGTGAAGCAGGGGGCGGAGTGCCTGAGCGAGATGGAGGACGACGAAGCCGACAAGCTCGACATGGCGGCTGATCTTCAGCTAGGCAGCCGGCTGGGATGCCAGGCGCATTTTGTCAAGGACGGCGAGGTGGTGGTGGAGATTCCGTCGTGGAACCGCAATTACGTCAGCGAGGGCGGGGGCTCGATGAATCTGGGGGAAGCGATTCCGGCGCCGAAGCGGTGAGGGGATCGAGGATCGCCGCAAGAGTGTCAAGCGGCAGCTGAAGCGAGAGAAACACGGCGCTGCCTTCGTGGCGGATGGAGGCGGATCGCGCCGCATCGATCCACGCCTGGCGCGGCTCGGGCTGGCGCAGCCGCAGCAATTCCAGCGCAGCGGAGAGTCCGTCGCGCACCTGGCGTGCGTCCGTTTCATTCCTGAACATGGCAGCAGCCTCCGCAGCCGCTGCATTGGAGAGCGAGGCGTGGATCTGCGCTGACAGGAGCGAATCGAAAACAGGACCGGCGCGCAGGGGCAGCTCTGCTCCGGCGGCATTGCGGAGGGCTTCTCCGCTTTGCGCGACCAGCCAAAAGTCGCAGGGGGGGAGGTTGGATACCTGCTCGATCAGTGCCTGCGGCGCATCCGCGCCGGGGCGGTCACGGGCGTCGATGACAGCCTCCACATCGGCCGCGCGTCCGGCGATGGCGACGCCGGACTGGACAAACAGCACGGCCAGCCCGTTGCGCTCAAAGACGTAGTGGCCCTTGTAGCTGCGGCGCGACACGCCCGGCGCGTCGAAACGGGGCTCGAGCCCGAACAGCCCGCCGAACTTGCCGCGCAAGAAGACGACGCTCGAGCGGCCGCGCCATGCCCAGACGACTTCCCAGAGGTCGCGGCGCGGGTCGAGCCCGGTACGTTCTTCGAAGAGCCGGAGGGCGGCGATGCGGCGGGGCTCGACGAAACGCTGCCAGAAGGGCGTGCCGCGGAGGCGGTCGAGGCGGAGTCCCGCGAGAGCGGCGCTGCCGGCGGGCAGCAGGGGGCCGATGGCGGCGTCGATGCGCGCATTCGCGGGAGCGCGCTTGCAGGACGGCAGGCAGAGCGCGGCTGCGAGGACGGGGAGCCAGAACAGGCGCATGGGTCGTCCGCGGGCGGGACGCTTTCGATGATAGCGAACAGCGGCGCAATGCCGCCCGCTGTTTTTTCATGCCGAAGGGAAACCTAGTGCCCGCCGGGCGACGCCCTCCTCGTTGATCCGGGGCCGCGCGGGCGAAATGCGCCGCGGATTCAAGATGTCCGGCTCCGGGCGTGGAGGTTGAAGAGTCCGATGAAGTTGCCATTGATTCCGCTTTGTTTCGCACTTGCTCTGCCGCTGGCGGCGCAGCCTGCGCCGGGCGGTCCGCCGCCGGTGACGTCGCCGGAGATTCTGTCAGATGGCCGCGTGGCCTTCCGCCTGCGGGCGCCCAAGGCGCAGGAAGTGAGGCTGATCGGCACGGACATCCCGGGCAATCAGAAAGGCACGCCGATGACCAAGGACCAGGGCGACGTATGGGAGGCGGTGCTGGGGCCGGTGGAGCCGGGAGCGTACCGCTACCACTTCAACGTGGACGGAGTGCCGGTGATGGATCCGCGCAATCCGCTCACCAGCGAATCGAACAACAATTCGTGGAGCCTGATCTACGTGCCGGGGGCGGACTTCATGGACACGAAGGACGTGCCGCACGGGGCGGTGTCGCAGGTGACCTACTGGTCGAAAGTGCTGAAGCGGTTCCGCCGGATGCACGTCTATACGCCGCCGGGCTACGAGAAGAGCAGTGTCCGCTATCCGGTGTTTTATTTGCTGCACGGGGCGAGCGATTCGGACAACTCGTGGAGCACGGTGGGGCGCGCGGGCTTCATTGTTGACAACCTGATTGCGGCGGGCAAGGCGAAGCCGACGATTGTGGCCATGCCCGCAGGTCACACGAGCCGGGCGCCACGCGCGCCGGGCGCTGCGATGGCGGACGAATTTGTGGACGAGTTCCTGCAGGACATCCTGCCGGCGGTGGAGTCGCGATACCGGGTGCTGCCAGGACGGCAGAACCGCGCGCTGGCAGGGCTTTCGATGGGCGGAATGCAGACTTTGAACATTGCCATCCCGAACCTGGAGAAGTTCGGCTACGTAGGCGTGTACAGCTCCGGCATTTTCGGCATCGTGCCGCGCCCGAACATGCCGCCGCCGCAGGGCCCAAGCTGGGAGGAACGGAACAAGGCAGCGCTGGAGAACGCGAAGGCGCGTCAGGGGCTGAGGCTGTTCTGGCTGGCTTGCGGCAAGGAGGATTTCCTGATCGAGACGCACCGCGCGACGGTGGAGTTGTTCCGCAGGTACGGCTTCCAGCCGGTGGCGGTGGAGGGCGACGGCGGGCACGTGTGGAAGAACTGGCGGCTGTACCTGAACGAGTTTGCGCCGCAGCTGTTCCGGTGATACGCGGAGCGGGGCCGCGTTGGGGGCGGCGATGGGGACTGACTACTCTGTCCACTGGCGGACTTCCGTTGAGGGTTGGAGTGGTTCGGGGTGGGACAGAGTAGTCAGTCCCCATCTCCTCAGAGAGGCCGCGATGCTCGGACTTCGGCTTCGGCAAAACCCTGCCTGCTGGATGCAGCAAAAAACAGAACGACGCGATTCTGTTTTGCCTGCAAGGGGATTTTTCCACATGCCCTGGCGCGCAGGGGAATCGGGCGGGCCATAAAGAGATTGCGCGCGGATTGCGCAACGGCTTCAGCGCGGTGATAGATTCGTAGCGCGGAGGCCGTATGCCCGCCAACCTCGGACCGGACTACCTGGCGGCGGAGGAGGAGTTCCGCCGGGCGGAGAGCGTGCCGGAGCGCATCGCGGCGCTGGAAAAGATGTACGCGGTGCTGCCCAAGCACAAGGGCACTGAGAAGCTGCAAGCCGATATCCGGCGCAAGCTGTCGCAACTGAGGAAGGAGAACCAGAAGAAGGGGCCGGCGCGGGCGGCGCCGTTCTACCTGATCGAGAAAGAGGGCATCGGACAGGTGGCGCTGCTGGGGCCACCGAATTCGGGCAAGTCCAGCCTTCTGCGAGCCATGACACACGCGGAGCCGGAGGTGGCGCCGTATCCATTCACGACGCATTCCCCGGTGCCGGGCATGGCGCAGTTCGAGGACGTGCAGATCCAGCTGGTGGACCTACCGCCGCTGGCGCCGGAGTGGGTGGAGCCGTGGGTGGCGCAGGTGCTGCGGCGCGCCGACCGCGCGGTGCTGGTGGTGGCGGCCGATGATCCGGACGATCTGTCGGAGATCGAGTTTCTGGAGCAGCAGCTGGAGCAGTGGAAACTGCTGCGGCCGGAGTTGATGGTGGTGAACAAGTTGGACCAGCCGGGCGGGCGGGACAACTACGAGGTTCTGGCAGAGCTGTACGCCGGCAGATACGAGTGCCTGCCGGTGAGCGCAGCGACAGGCGAGGGGCTCGGGGAGCTGGCGCGGAGGTGCTTCGAACTGCTCGGCGTCGTGCGGGTCTATACGAAGGCGCCGGGGAAGAAGCCGGACCTGACGGCGCCCTATGTGCTGAAGCGCGGCGCCACGGTGCTGGACGCGGCGCGGCACGTGCACAAGGACTTCGCCGAGCACCTGAAGCTGGCGCGGCTGTACCGGCGCGACAGGCTGGAGGAGGGGATGCCGGTGAGCCGGGACCACATCGTGGAGGACGGCGATATTCTGGAGTTCCATGCGTAGCGCGGGCAAAATACTAATCTTGCTGCTTTTGTTCTGTGGGTGCGCCGCCGGGCAGGCATTTCTGGCGGGCGCGGCGCGGCGCGAGATCACGCCGCGCGAACCCGTTCCCATGTGGGGCTACGGAGACAGGCACGACGCGCTGAGCGAGGGGGTGCTGGATCCGTTGTACGCGGACGCGCTGGTTCTGGCGGCGGGCGGCGAGAAGCTGGCGATCGTGGGGCTGGATCTGGGGCGGAGCCCCGGGGAGCGTTCGTTGGAGAGGATCCGGGAGCGAATTTTGAAGGAAGCTGGCATCCGGTGGTCGGTTGTCGGCGGCTCGCATACGCATCACGGACCTGTGCTCGAGCTGACGGACGAAGAGGGCAAGGGGCGAGGAAAGTTCGACGCGGCGTTGCGGTATTACCGGCAGCTGGAAGACGCGGTGGCGGAGGCGGTGCTGGAGGCGAACTCCCGGCTTGCGCCTGCGAAGCTGGCGGCAGGCTCGGTGGCGCTTGCGGGGAGAAATGCGAACCGTCACACGAAGCTCGAGCCGAAGCCCGTGGACCCGGAACTGGCGGTGCTGCGGATCGACAGGGAAGACGGGACGCCGCTGGCGGTGGTGGTGAACTGGGCGGCGCACCCGACGACGCTGCCGCCTTCGCTGCTGAAATTCTCCGCCGACTATGCGGGTGCGCTGAAGGAAACTGTGCGGCAGGAGACGGGCGCGTCGGCGCTTTTTCTGCAAGGGGCGGCGGGCGACCTGAGAACGGAGCGCGGGGGCATGGACTACCGCGCCTACGGGACGGCTTTGGGACGCGAGGCAGCAAAGCTGGCGCGCGGGCTTTCGCCGTCCGCGCCGCAGAAGCTCGAACTGCGGGCGCGGGAGGAGCGGTTCGTCTTCCGGCCCAGAATCGATCTGCAGCACCCCATCGTGGCGGCGATGTATGACAAGGCGTTTTTCCCGGAGCTCGTCAGGAATTACCAGGACGAATACGCGCAGGGTGTGAGGCCGCGGCTGATGGCGACAATGCTGGGCGACGACCTGGGGATGGTGGCGGCGTCGGGCGAGTTCTTTTCCAGCCATGCGGTGCGGCTGCGGGAGCGGGCGAGGCTCAAGACGCTGTTTTTCTTCGGGTATTCCAACGGATATCACCAGTATTTTCCGACGATCGAGGCTGCGGCCGAGGGCGGCTACGGCGCCGACCCGCCGGTGGCGCCGGGGGCGGTGGGCGCCGGAGAGGAGCTGATGAACCGGGCGCTCCTGTGGCTTTATCAGATGCGTGGAAGGCTGAGGCAATGAAACGGGCGGCGATCCTGTGGCTGGCCTTTGCAGCAGCGGGCGGCGCGGAACTGGTGCGCGACGGGAAGACGCGCCACACCATCGTGATTTCGGCCACGGCCCCGCCTGCCGAACGCCGTGCAGCGGAGGAGCTGAGGCGCTTCGTGCGCGAGATGAGCGGCGCGGAGCTGGCCATTCAGGATGACTCCAGGGCGGTGCGCGGGCCGTTGGTGCTCGTTGGGCGCAGCCGCGCGCTGCGGAGGGTGGCGCCGGACCTGCGGGTGGAGGCGCTGGGCGCAGAGGAGTTCGTGATCGAGGAGCGGGGCGGGCACCTGGTGATCGCCGGGGGCGGCGAGCGCGGGACCATGTACGGCGCATACGAGTTTCTGGAGAGGCTCGGGTGCCGGTGGTTCACGGCGGATGTCACGAAGGTCCCGCAGCTGAAGACGATTCCGATTGGAGGGCTGAAGGTGCGGCAGGGCCCGGCGTTCGAATACCGGGAGCCGTTTTTCCGGGAGGCCTTTCAGCGGGACTGGGCGGCCCGGAACCGCGTGAACGGGAACCATGCGGACCTGGACGCCTCGACTGGAGGGAAAATCGGGTATTACCCGTTTGTTCATTCCTTTTATCAGCTGGTGCCGCCGGAGAGATATTTCGCCGATCACCCGGAGTACTTTTCCCTCGTCGATGGCAAGCGCCGCGCCGAGGGCGGGCAGCTCTGCCTGACCCACGAGGAGGTGCTGCGGATCGCCACCGAGACAGTGGAGCGGTGGATTGCCGGGCATCCGGAGGCGAAGATCTTTTCCGTGTCGCAGAACGACTGGGAGGGCTGGTGCGAATGCGAGCGCTGCCGGCGCGTGGAAGAGGAGGAGGGCGGGGCCCACAGCGGACCGGTGCTGCGGTTTGTGAACGCGCTGGCGGAGCGGATCGGAAGGAAGCACCCGGACAAGCTGATCGACACGCTGGCGTACTGGTATACGGAGGCGCCGCCGCTGCGGGCGCGCCCGGCGCCGAACGTGCGCGTGCGGCTGTGCCCGATCGGGATCTGCACGGCCCATTCGTTCGCGCAGTGTCCGCGCAGCGCGTATTTTTACCGGAATCTGCAAGCGTGGGCGAAGATCACTGACCAGCTTTATATTTGGCACTACAACACGAATTTCACGCATTATCTGCTTCCCTTCCCCGACCTCGACGAGCTGGGCGCGGACATTCCGCTGTACCGGAAGACGGGTGTCAAGGGACTGTTTCTGCAGGGGGCGTACGCGGAGGGGGGCGGAGGGGAAATGGCTTGGTTGAAGTCGTGGGTACTGGCGAAGCTGCTGTGGGATCCGTCGCGCGATGTCTGGCGGCTGGCGGACGAGTTTCTGGAGGGCGTCTACGGGCGGGCGGCGCCGTGGATGCGGAAGCACCTTGCGCTTCTGCACGCGGAGGTGCGCCCCGCTCCCGCAGGGCGCGGGCAGCATCTATGGATTTTCAACGTGCCGGACTATTCCGATGGGCTGCTGCGCGAGGGCTTCCGCCTGTTCGACGAAGCGGAGAAGGCGGCGGAGACGGAGGGAATCAGGAAGCGGGTGCGGAAGGACCGGCTCTCGCTGGAGTATCTGGCGCTGTTGCGCGCGTCGCAATACGAGGTGCGCGGAGCGCGCTATGCGCCCGCGGATCTGGCAGGCTTGCAGCGGCAGGCGCGGGAGTTACTGGACCGGGCGAAGCAACACGGCATCCGCAGCCTGCACGAAGGGCGCCCCCTCGAGTTCGACGAGCGCCGCTACGCGGAGCTGCGCGAATACGCGGTGGAGAGCCTGGAGAATCGCGTGTGGGCAGCGGCGGCAGTGCCGGAGCTGAGCGGGCGCGTCGTGCGCTTCTTTCACAAGATGACGGGGCGGGAGGTGTTGCGCCGTGCTTCGTTGAGCGACCTGCGGCATCCGGACACGGGGGGCATCTTCGCAACGGTTCATCCGCACCGCCGCGCGCCGGCGTGGCGGGCGCAGTGGCGGGCGGAGCGCACTGGCGAGGGGCAGTTGTTGCTGTCGGCGGTGCTGGAAAACGGGCTTCAGGCGAGGCAACGCATCGGGCTCAGCGAGCGCGGGCTGACGCTGGAAACGACGATCCTGAACCCTACCGCGGAGGCGGTTGCGGCGGCGATCCAGCACCGGGCCGAGGCGGCGGCGGACGAGATCGACGCGGAAGCTCTCGAGTATTCGGACGCTGCCGGCAAGAGGGGGAAGCGGCGGCTGATCGAGCCGGAGCAGGAGCCGGCGGGGCGGCTGGTGCTCGACTTCCCTGTCCCGGCGGAGACGGCATGGCTGCTGGAGCGGACGAGGTTTTTCGCCGCGTCAGAGGCGGCGGCGCGCGCAGGGGCGCAGTGGACGGCGAAGACGCCGGCGGGCGTCACGCTCATCCACTGGACGGACGAGGCGGTCCTTCCGCCGGGCGGGGCGCTGCGGCTGCGGTCGTTTTACAGCCGGAAGTGATCAGCGCCGCTCGTAAATTTCTGTCCACCTCTTCGTGCCTTCCGGGCTGACGAGCTTGAGTTGGCGTTCGAGCGTGTGCCCGTCGCGCGACACAGTGGTCCGGGCGGTCTCGACATAGTTCCCGCCGGCGGTGCGGAAGGTGGACTCGATGGTGCGGTCGTTGACGCGGACGATGACGATCTCACCCTGGCCGAAAGAACGCGACATGGCGTAGGGCTTTCCGTCGATGGCACCGGAGAAGCCGAAATCGCGCTGGTCTTCGTTAGCGTAGAGGACGGAGCCGTGGTAGCTGAGATTCGGCTCCTGGTGTTCGATGGTCAGAACCACCGAGACGGGCTTGTTCATGTTGCCCCATTTCGAGCGGCTGACGTTGAGCTGCCAGTTGCCGCTGAGATTGGCCGGCTGGGCGGCGCAAAGGACGCCCAGGAGAAACGCTCCGGAAAGGACCGATACCAGCATGCGCATGGCCTGCCTCCTCTCGAGGTTCGCGGCTTTACTATAACGCCGGACGGCGGCGGGGGGAACCCTGTTTTGCGCGCAGGCGTCCATGCGGGCGGAGGAGCGGGGATGCGGCTGCAGGCGCTGTTGATGTTTGGGGCGAGCGAGGCGTGCGAGCCCCGCGGGAGTATGATTGGCGCGAAGGACTCTCCAGGGAGGTTTTGCCGTGCGGTTCGTGCTTCGCGCCCTGCTCTTCTGCACATGCGCCTGCGCCGCCGAGAGGTTTGTGCTGATCCGCGGCGATGGAAACGTACTGGACTTTGAAATCGCCGATGCGCCGGCGACCAACGCCGAATGGGCGGAATTCGTGGCGGCTACGGCTCACCCTGCGCCGCAACACTGGGAGAACGGGAAGCCGCCTCGGGGATTCGAGAACCATCCGGTGATCTACGTGAACCGGTATGAGGTGGAGAAGTATCTGGCGTGGCGGACCGCGCGGGAGGGGCGGATCTACCGGCTGCCGACGCCGGCGGAGTTCGAGTACGCGGCGCGCGCCGGGCTCGCCGGGGCCGTGTACCCGTGGGGCGGCGAGCCGCCGCAGGGGCGGGCGAATTTCGACGAGCGCGGCGACAGGCCGTTTCCGGCGTGGCGGGAGCATCTGAAGCCGGTGCGCTCGTATGCGCCGAATCCGTGGGGGCTGTATGACATGGCGGGCAACGTGTGGCAGATGGTGCATACGGACCACGATCCGGCGACGCAGCGGTGGATCTTCCGGCTGCACGCGCCCTACGAGAAGGAGTCGGCGGTGATGGGCGGATCTTGGGCGCGCTCCGCGGCCTATTCGCGGATCGGGGTGCGCGGGGGCGCGGGCGGGGCGGGGATCCGGCATCCGGACCTGGGGTTCCGGCTGGTGCGGGAGCCGGAGGGGGCGACGCACTTCCGCAGAACGGTCCGGCGGCTGGCGGTGGTGAGAACAGAAAAGGGGATTTTTGTTTCGTGGCAACTTCTGCCGGGCGAGGAGAAAGCGGGCTTTCACGTGTACCGGTCGCGGCGGAGGGACTTCGGCGGAGACCGGCTGACCCGTGAACCGTTGCGGGCGCACACGGCGTTTCTGGACACGGCGCCGCTGCCGGGCCGCGCATATTACCGCGTGCGCGCCGTTACCGGGGACGGGCGCGAAGGCGCGCCGTCGGAATGGGGCGCGGAGGCGCCCGACGCCGGAGGGCTGCCGGCAGTGGCGCTGTTTCGACCCGGCATCCGGCAGGGGCAGGCGGCGCCGGTGTTCGGGGATTTGAATGGCGACGGGTTGCCGGACGTGGTGTTCCGGCTGGACAACCTGATCCAGGAGAACCGGCCGGATCCCGGAGTGCCTGTGGAGCTGGAGGCCTTCACGAGCCATGGGAAGCAGCTGTGGCGGAGGCCGATGATCCGCTTCGACCTGTGCTACGGGAATGCGAACAACGCGCCATTCCTGGTCTATGACCTGGATGGCGACGGGCGAGCGGAGGTGGCGGCGCGGATCGAGGAAGAGGGGCAGGCGTGGCTGGCGGTACTCGACGGCATGACGGGGCGCACGCTGCGGCGAGCTCCGTGGCCAGAGATGTACAGCGACAAGGCGGGGACGTCGACGCGAATCCACATGGCTGTGGCGTATCTGGACGGAAAACGCCCGAGCCTGATCACGCAGACGGGGCTGTACGAGAACGAGCTGTTCCATGCGTGGGACGCGGAGCTAAGGCTGTTGTGGAAGTTCGAGAGCACCGGGGCGACGTCAGGCTCCGGTTCGCATCACATCGACATTGCCGACGTGGACGGCGACGGGCGCGACGAGGTGTTCGATGGAACGACGGTGCTGAATCCTGATGGCACGCTGAAGTGGAGCCTGTACCGGCTGCACCCTGACATCGTCGCCATCAAGCGGATTCTGGGGCGCGCCGAACGGCAGGTGTACTACGTGGTGGAGAGCTCGACGCATGCCGGGGTGTACGTGGCGGACGCCAAGACGGGGCGGCTGCACTGGAAGCGGAATCGCGAGGATGATGCGCGGTGGACGCACGGGCACACGGGGTGGGCGGCGGATATCTGGGAGGGATCGCCGGGCTACGAGCTGCTGGCGAACACGGACGGGCACGAGATGAAGGACACGCTGCTGATGGCGAGCGACGGGCGCGAGCTGAAGCGCCCTGTGCCGGGCTCCTGGCGCCCCGTGAACTGGCTGGGACGAGATGTGCGCGAGTTGCTGAGCGGCGACGGCATGCAGGTGGTGCGGTTCGACGGCAAGGGGTTTGAGACGGCGGCGCCGCCGCCTGTGGCTGGCGGCTGCCGCGTGTTGATGACGGCTGACTTATGGGGCGACTACCGCGACGAGATCGTGTGCGCGAAGACGATTGAAGGCCGGTGGACGGTGATCGTGGCGAGCAACCCGGCAGCGCCGCCCGGGCGCGGCGTGACGAGAACGGCCTCGCGGGAGTACCGGCTGTGGCTGGCGCGGAATCTCGGGGCGGGCTACGGGTCGTACTTCGAGTGGGAGGAAGAACGCTGAGGCGGGTGTCACCGCGCCTCGCGAAAAAAAGCGGGCGGATTTTCAGCGGTTTCCGCCAAGGAGGGCGGAGCGTGCAGGAGCGTGGCAGCAGGGTTTGGCACGGAGGTCCACTGCCGTGCCACGCCGCCCGCTTCCGTTTGATCCCGCCCGACTGAAGCCCACGCTGATCGACCTCGCCCTGATGGACCGGCTCGAGAGCGCCGGTTCGCCGGATCCTTTCAGCGTCCTGTTGGAACTGCGGCACGCGGCGCGGGCGGAGGACCTCCGCGAGCTGGTTCCGGCAGCGGAACCTATCGGGGCGGCGGAACGCGGGCTGTTCCGGGCGCGCCTGACGAAAGCGGAGATTCTGGGGTTGGCGGAAAGGGGGAAGAGGGTTCTGTACCGCATCTGGCTGAACCACTCCGTGCGGGCGCTTTCGCTGCGGGCGATCCAGGCGGATGCAGCCATGGCGGGGTTTCAGGCGACGGGGCGGGGAATCGTGTGGGCGGTGGCGGACTCGGGCGTGGCACCGCATGCGCACTTCGAGCGGTATTCGAACCTTGTCTTGCCAGAGGGGATCGCCCACCGCGATTTCACGGGAGGCGATTCTCCGCTGAGCGACGAGTTCGGACACGGGACGCACGTGGCGGGAATCCTGGCTGGAGCGGCGCCCGAGGGCGCGCAGGTTCCCGAACGAACGGAGGCGGCCGGGTTGCGCGGCGTGGCGCCGGAAGCGAAGATCCTGTCGCTGAAAGTGCTGGGGGCGGACGGCTGCGGGGAGGTTTCCGACATTCTGGCAGCGCTAGATTATATCCAGCAATTGAACGGATACGGGCGGAGAATTGTGGTTCATGGAGTGAACCTTTCCGTGGGATACGAGTTCGATCCGGAGTGGTTTGCCTGCGGCGCATCGCCTTTGTGTCAGGAGATTGACCGGCTAGTGCATTCGGGCGTGTGCGTGGTAGTGGCGGCTGGCAATTCCGGCTACGGCTGGCACAATTCGATGCATACCGGAACGACGCCGGGGTGTCTGGATCTGACGATCAACGATCCGGGCAACGCGGAGCTGGCCATCACGGCGGGATCCACGCACCGCGAGCGGCCGCACACGTACGGGGTTTCGTATTTCTCCTCGAAGGGGCCCACGGGGGACGGGCGCATGAAGCCGGACCTAGTGGCGCCGGGGGAGCGGATCGTGAGCTGCGCGGCGCCATCGAAGGCGCCGGCTGGCGAGGACTGGCGGGCGGCGTACGTCGAGGACTCGGGCACGTCGATGGCAGCGCCGCACGTCTCGGGCGCGATTGCCGCGTTTCTCTCCGTGCGGCCGGAATTTATCGGCCGCCCGCTGGAAGTGAAGCAGATTTTCCTTGACACGGCCACCGATCTTCGCCGGGCGCGGCATTTTCAGGGGCACGGAATTGTGAACCTGTTCCGGGCCCTTCAGGCAAGGTAAATGCGGGCTTGTTTGATTGCATGAGCAGGGAGACCTGGATGACGTATTTTCGCGTGGATTTTGACGGATCGGGGCGGCTGCTGAACGCGGCGCAGCGCGACGCGCTGCTGGCTTTTGTGCAGAAGGAGAGGCCCGAGACGCTCCTGATGGTGGCGCATGGTTGGCTGAACGACACGGAGGCGAGCGGGCGGATGTTCGCGTGGTTTGCGGAGGCGATGCGGCCGGTGGCGGTGTGCGGCGTGGCGTGGCCTTCGCATCCGCTGAAGCGGAACGCCGCGGGGATTGTGAAGGCGGGGATCGAAGCGACGTCGTATTACGTAATGAAGGAGCGCGCCGCGGAGGTAGGCGCGGGCGGCGTGGCGCCGCTGATCCGAACGATCCGGCAAGTGTCGCCGACGACGGGCGTGCATTTGGCGGGGCACTCCTTCGGAGCGCGGCTGGCGACAGCGGCAGCGATGGTGTTGGGGCGCAGCGAAGGCGGGGCGTGGATCGAGAGCATGCTGCTTCTGCAGGGCGCCTTCTCGCAGTTTGCTTTCAGCCCGCAGGGATTCTACCGCCGGGTGGTGGCGGAGCGGATGGTGAGGGGCCCGATCGTGGTGACGCATTCGGTGCAAGACAAGGCAGTGGGGCTGGCGTATCCGGTGGCTTCGTTGCTGAAGAGGCAGAATGCATCGGGCATCGGGGGGCCGAACGATCCTTACGGCGGGCTGGGCGCCAACGGGGCGCGCGGGCTGAGCGCGGAGGAGTGCATCGGGCTGAACCTGGGCGACACGGCATCGCTCGAGCGTTTCCTGCACTATCCGGTGATCAACCTGAACGCGGACCGCGTGATTCTGGGGCACACGGACATTTACAAGCCGCAAGTGGCGGAAACGTTCCGGGTGTTGTTGCGGCTGGTGCCGGCGGTGAAGTGAGCCGTCAGACGCGGATGGTTCCCTTCAAATAGAGCACGGCTCCGCCGGCGATTTCGACGCGCGCGCCCTTCCGGGCGCACTCGAGGGTACCGCCGCGGGGCGATACCTGACGCGCGCGCAACTGATCCTTGCCGAGGCGGCGCGCCCAATAGGGGACCAGCGTGCAGTGGGCGCTGCCGGTGACCGGATCCTCGGGCACGCCTGCGGCGGGCGCGAAGAAGCGGGAGACGAAGTCGAAGCCCGCAGTTTGAGCGGGTGCGGTCACGATGGTTGCGAAGCGGTCGGCTTCCGCAAGCCGGTGGAAGTCCGGGCGCAGCGCCCGCACTTCTTCTTCCGAGCCGTAGACCACCATGTAGTCGCGCGCGGCGAGGACGTCCTGCGGCGATCCGCCGAGAGCCTCCAACAGCGCCGGGCAGGGATCCACGGGCTCCGGTGGGCGGGAGGGGAAGTCCATGGAAAGCAGGGCGCCGAGCCGCTCCACTATAAGCAAGCCGCTGCGGGTGTCGAAGACGACGGAAGAACGATCCGGTTCGAGGAACTCGAAGATCACGAATGCGGAGGCGAGGGTGGCGTGGCCGCAGAGGTCGACTTCGGTGGCGGGAGTGAACCAGCGGAGCTTGTATTCATCGCCGCTGCGGATGAAGAACGCCGTTTCGGCGAGGTTGTTCTCCGCGGCGATGGATTGCATGACATCGTCCGGCAAGAGATCCTCGAGCGGAACGACGGCGGCGGGGTTGCCCTCGAAGACGCGGGTGGCGAAGGCGTCGACCTGATAGATGGGCAGTTCGGGCATGACTTCAATGTAGCGGGCGGAGGAGGAGGACTGCAGGAGTTGCGCACCGGAAACCCTTGATCGGCGGCGGCGGCTTCCCGCATGATGAAAGGTGAAGGAGATTGCGGGATGAAACGTTGTGGTGTGGTAGCCGTTTCTGTTTTCTGCGCCGGAGCCGTCCTGGCGGTGGACATCCCGCCGGCGAAGCTGCGGGCGTTCAAGCCTCTGCCGCAGGCGGTGGAAAATCCGAAAAACCCGATCACGCCGGAAAAAGTGGAACTGGGGCGGATGCTGTATTTCGAAAACCGGCTGAGCAAAAGCCACAAGTTTTCGTGTAACAGCTGCCACATGCTGGACAAGTACGGGGTGGACAACGAGCCGACGAGCGAGGGGCACCGCGAGCAGCGCGGCGACAGGAACTCGCCGACGGTTTACAACGCCGCCGTGCACTTCGTGCAGTTCTGGGACGGGCGGGCTGCGGACGTGGAGGAACAGGCCAAGGGACCGGTGATGAATCCGGTGGAGATGGCGATGCCGGACGAGAAGACGGTGACCGCGACGTTGAAGTCGATTCCGCAGTACGTGGAGATGTTCCGGAAGGCTTTCCCCGGGGAGAAGGATCCGGTCACCCTTGACAACATGGCACGGGCGATCGGCGCCTTCGAGCGAAAGCTGATAACGCCGTCGCGGTGGGACCGGTTCCTGCAAGGAGACAAGGCGGCTCTGACGGACGCCGAAAAGGAAGGGTTCCTTAAGTTCGCCGACACGGGGTGCGCCACCTGCCACATGGGCACGTGCGCAGGGGGAACCATGTTCCAGAAGATGGGCGTGGCGAAGCCGTATCCGGGGCTGAAGGACGAGGGGCGGGCGAAAGTGACCGGGCGGGCGGAGGACCGGTTCTTCTTCAAGGTGCCCGGTCTGCGGAACGTGGAGAAGACATGGCCGTATTTCCACGACGGGTCCGTGAAGACCTTGGAGGAAGCGGTGCAGAAGATGGCAGAGTACGAGCTGGGCAAGAGCCTGAGCGCGGTGGATGTGCAGTCGATCGTGACGTGGCTGAAGACGCTCACTGGCGAAATCCCGGCGGATCTGTCCAAGCCGCCGGCGCTGCCGCCTTCGACGGCAAAGACGCCGAAGCCGTCGCTTTCCGACTGAACCATGTGGAAACACATTGTTGCTCTTTTGTTCCTGGCCGGCCTGGCGGCGCAGGCGCCGGATGCTCGGGAGCGCGCGTCGCAGGCTGCCGCCGGGCTGGGCCGCATGCTGATGGAGCTGTTGGGGGAGGAGCTGAAGCGGGGCGGGTACGCCGGAGCGGCGCGGGCGTGTTCGGAACTGGCGCAGAACGTAACGGAGGAGTTCGGGCGGGAGCGGGGGCTGGAGATCCGCCGAGTGAGCCTGCGGGCGCGGAACCGCAAGGATCAGCCGGACGAATGGGAGGCGGCGAAGCTGAAGGAGTGGGAGAGGGCGTACAAGCCCGGAGCGCCGCCGGAGGAGGTATTCGAAGTCATGGAGGAAAGCGGGCGCCGCTACGCGCGCTACATGAGGCCGATCGTGGTGCAGGCGATGTGCCTGGGATGCCACGGCGAGCGGGAGTCGATGGCAGAAGAGGTTCGGCAGGTGATTGATGAACGCTATCCGCGGGACCGGGCGACGGGGTACAAGGCGGGCGACTTGCGGGGGGCGTTCTCAGTGACGCTGCGGCTGGATTCGAAGTGAGCGCGGCGGCCCGGCTTCTGTAAAGTTGAGTTAAACAGTGCGCGCAGAGGCAAGCGCCTGCGCAGGGAGTGCGTCCATATCGACGAGCGAGGCGGCGCAGGGTCGCCGGCCGGCCGAATCCAACCGAGGGAGGGATGCAGGATGAAGAGGCGATTCGCAGTATTGACGTTGTTGGCACCCATAGCGGCGAAGGCGCAGCGGGGCTTCCGCGGGGGCTTCCGCAGCGGGCGGGCTGGAGACAGCCTGCCACTGGCGAGCACCGACAACGAGAAGCGAATTCTGGGCGTGCTTCAAGAAGCCTGGAACACAGGAGCCACCTACGCCAACGTGCCGCATGCCGACGGGCGGATGCTGCGTCTGCTGGCGGAGACGAGCGGGGCGAAGCGCGTGGCGGAGATCGGCACATCTACCGGGCTGTCCGGGCTCTGGTTCTGCTTGGCACTGCACAAGACGGGTGGGCGGCTGACGACGTTCGAGTACGACGCCCGGCGGGCAGCCACCGCCCGGAAGCATTTCGAGCAGGCGGGTGTTTCGCAACTGGTGACGATCGTCGAGGGCGATGCACACCAGACGATCTCGCGCCTGAAGGAGCCGATCGACATACTTTTCCTGGACGCCGACAAAGAGGGCTATGTCGATTACCTGAACCGGCTGCTGCCGCTGGTGCGGCCGGGCGGGCTGATTCTGGCGCACAACATCGACATGGTTCCGGATTACGACAGGGCGGTGAATTCGAATCCGGGGCTGGAGACACAGTATTTCCGCGAAGGCGGGGGCATGTCGATCACACTGAAGAAGCTGTGAAGGCGGCTTCGGCGGCGGGAGATCCGCGCCGGTTGGGGATTGAGGCCTGCGCCGGCGGGCGGACTGAATGTTGCCGGGGCGGAGTGAGTTGAGGGTTGCGGTGTTTCCCCCGGGCTGAAGCCCGGGGGAATCGGCGTTGGGAGGTTGGTGAGGTGGGTGGAAGGTGTGTGGGTGTTGCGGAAGTAGGCCCTGCGCCGGCGGGCGGACTGAATGTTGCCGGGGCGGAGTGAGTTGAGGGTTGCGGTGTTTCCCCCGGGCTGAAGCCCGGGGGAATGGCCTGGGGGAATG
>JBBIIK010000026.1:0-52820 GCA_037446555.1 Acidobacteriota bacterium | reverse complement strand
ACGCCTTCGGCGTGGATGATGATGCCCCCATCCACTCTCTTGTTCTCGTTCGTGTTCGCAATCCTGTTCCCAGTGGTGGTCACTTCAACCGAGCACTACGGGGTCAGTCCTGGTGAGCACCGAGGCCGAAAGGAAGAGTTCCCGCGCTGCTTCAAGCAGCCTGCCGAGAACCGCTTGCCCGTCGGCATCGTTGGCAATCAGGGCCTGCCCTGCGCCGCACCGGGACTCTGTTCGCTTCACCTTCATCTCAGATGCCTCACCCGCAGGCCGCGCTCCACAGATCAGGGGCTCAACGGTCTGCTGTCAGGAGAAGTGCGTCCGGCGCCACAGCATCCAGCCTCCGATCAGCAGCACCGCGACAGACAAAGCCGACAGCACACTGAGCCAGAACAGATCCACACTGAGCGGCTGCCGTTCTGCGTGCCATCCCAGCCACACGAAAACACCCACTGCCGCTGCCACCACGGCAAATTCCCACCATCGGCGGCCGGGCGCAGCCGCCGACAGCGGATCCGCCCCTGCCAGCGCCTCTTCCACCTCCTGCTCCCTCAATCCATACCGCTCGCACTCGCGCCGCATGGCTTTCCTCCAGGAGCGGCGCTCGGCTTCCGGTGCCGCGGCGATGGTGATGGCAGCGGCGCCCGCGATCATCACAAGCGAGCCGCTGATGATCAGAGTGCGCGCCATTCCGCCCAGGCCCGCGAACTCGCCGAAAACCAGCGCCCCCCAGGCCAGCCCCCAAAGCTGGTTCGTGTTCGAAAGCGGAATGCCTCGTCCGATGCCGATATACTTGGCCGCATATTGCTGGAAAAGGTCGCCCAGCACCCAGCAAAAACCACCCAGAAACAGCCAGAACATCGCCGGCCGGACCCGCCCCAGTTCGGCCACCATTGGATCCCAGCCGCCATGGAAAGCCATAGCCAAAACGACACACGTCGCCAGTTCGCCGAACGTGAATACCGTGACGAACGAAAGGGGATTCATGCCGCTGATATACGCCTTGCGGTAAGGGATATACATCGTGCCCCAAAGCAATCCTGCCATCAGCGCCGCCGCCACGCCTATCGCCGCGGAGTGCTCCGGGTGCGGAGGCTGATGGGAAGTCGCCCATGCCAGCAGCATCGCGCCCGCAACGATCCCTCCTGCTCCGCCCAGCACCTTGGCCCACTGCGCCCGCCCGGCGTCCCGCAGTTCGTTGAACAGCAGCCAGCCCCAGAACAGCCCCACCAGGCTGTTCGTGTTCCACAAGGGGAAGGCGACCGAAAGGCCCACATTGCGGATGGCGAACACCGTCAAGGTGTTCGCCACTGCCCACAACATGCCTGCCAGGACCGCCCAGACAGCGAGGTGCGGCTTGTCCCGCAGATCCATCCACACATAGGACGTCCCCTTGATCGCCACAGGCAGCGTCCACCGCGCCACAAACACGCCCGCCACCATGCCCAGCGAGATGACGAACGGAGAGATCCCCGTGGTCACCAGTTTCGTTGGCGCTTCCGCCGCGCCCAGCCATGCGCCCGCAGCCAGCCCGCAAACCACGCCCAACGCGTGCAGTGACAGCCTTGACCCCCGCGCCTCGTGCATTTCGATCACCTCATTGCCGCCAGCAGCGCCGCGCCCAGTAGCAGCACGGCTACGGGAATCCAGAACTGCACATCGGTCAGGATGGTACGGAGCAACAGAAACCTCCCGGTTCAGGCCAGGCGCCTCCGGCCTGAATCCTGACAGAGTATCGCGTCCGGAGCGCGCCGCGCATCCTCAACGTTGCGGCAGGTCGTAGAAGTCGTAGGTGAGGCGCCAGGAAACCTGCCTGCCGGGCGGCACGGACAGATGCACATACGGCTCCGGGCAGAAGGTGCGACGCATACACCAGAAGACCAGCTTCACGAGCGGCAACGACCCGCGGATCCGCACGCCTGCTCCGGCCGGCTGATGCTCCACCCGGATGTCATAGTCGGCGGGGCCCGAGGAAAATCCGCGGAATTCCCCGATCGCGCTCATTCCGGCCGGAATTTCTTTTACAATCTCGATCCTGTTGTCGCGGTTCTCGACGAAATCCGCCGAAAACTTGCGGACTGTCTGTAATTCGAAGGGAAAAATGACTCGCACCCCCGGTCCTGCCGGCAAGCCGTCGATCACAAAAAAGTTGTGGTTGTATTGATCCGTTTCGATCGTCTTTGCACCAGTGTTCTTCAGAGCGTGCTCGATGACGAGCTGCGGCTTTTGCCTCACCAGCCTGACCTTTTTCCTGTACTCGTAGGCGTACCCGTTCGCCGGGCGGATGGTATGCACGAACTCCACCCAGGCCCGCGCCCTGCGGATCTTCCATCGCCCCGCGTCCACGATTTCGTAGGTGCGGAAATTTTCGAACGGCCCGTCGTCCGGCTTGCGCAGAATCCCCACGCCGATCCGCACGAACTCCCCGCCCGGCGCCGCCTCCGCATAGCCCAGGGCTGCTCCGCCGGTGCGAAACTCCTCCACCGGCCCCATGATCGAATCGTGCCGCAGCGGGTCCTCCACGTCGTACCACTGCCCGAAAAATTCGTGTCGCAGCGTGCGAAGGCTGAAAACCTGCCCGGACCAGTCGAACCGCGTCCCACGGTAGTAGCCTCTCTGTGGATCGGGCATGTATATTCGCGCAGTCGCTGAGCGGTTCCGCAGCAGCACCTGCGGCGGCGGAATTTGCGCCTGCGCTGCTGCCGCGCAAACCACCAGCGCGCCGGCCAGCCATGGGATGAGCTTCATCACCGAACAGGCTAGCAAACGTCCCGGCGTGCCTTTCAGGATCGCTCCAGTGTGCAAAGGCGGCGGCCGGCGCCGGTCTCGATGACTCCCTCCACCCGGAACCGGCGGAACATCACGCCAAGGAAAGCTTCCCATTCCAGGCCACCCGCCACCGGCACGAACTCGGCCATCGCTGCTCGAGCCATGCGGCTCAGCCGATCCACAAACTGCTCCAGCTCCGGCAAGGCCGAAGGCATGTTGCCACTACCTACAGCGACGGCAAGATCGGCTTCCGCCCTCTGAGGGCACGCATTCATCGGATCCCCCGTCCTGTTCCAGAGCGGAAGGACGCAGCCATGGACCGCCCGCTGCTCCAGATAGTCGGCAGCAGCCTCCTCTTCGCATTCATGAAAACGGGTCCACGCCGCGCGCCCGTCCGGCCGGAGCGCCGCGCACATCGGATGCTTTCCCCTCAACTCGTATACAAGCCTTGCGCCCAGCCTCGTGGCCGCTTCCTTCACCAGGATCGAAGCCAACCCGGCAGGCTCCCTCACACCTTCGGCCATTGCGCAGGGAGACCACCGCCGCCGCGGCGCCAGGCGCTCGATGCACCTTTCCCACACGGTCAGTTCATCCCGCACCTCGTTTTCCGCCAGCCGTCCCGTCCGCTCCCAGATCCGGTGCAGCCTCGTCCGCCAGCCGGTCCGGTTTCTCCTGTCCCCGCACCGCTCAAGCAGAGGAAACAAAAGTTTCCTCTCGAACTGCTGTCGAGCCCTCCATGGCCCCGCCCCCTGGGGGCGGAGGGCCGTTTGACAGATCCACACCGGCCTGCACCCCGCGAATTGCACCCAATGCGATGCGGCCGAGCCCAGCGTCCAGCCAAATTCGCGCAGCCCGGCCTCTACCCGGAGAACCAGAAAAACCGCATCCTTCCAGTGCTCAGCCGTCCATTCCTGCTCCGAAGAGAGCACCAGCGGCCGCTTTTCAGCTTCTTCCGGCCCACCGCCCGGCTGCCACACCACGCCCCTCTCGGCGAGCTTCCGCCAAACGGACTCCCTCGCCTCAATCCGGCTGCCAACCACAGGCGCGGCAACCGCGACCGCTGTCCGCGTCAGGATCTCCGTCCCAGCAGGGCTGCTCATTGCGTGCTCCGTTCCGGCGCTACCGATCCGTTTGCGCGGGGCAGCGAGTCCCGCCGACGCATCGTTATTGAAAGTCCGGCCGCCGGCTACTCTGGAGGCCGCATCCGCCCGCCGGGCCCCATGCCTCCGGGTCCCATGCCGAAGCCCCGGCCGCGCATCTGGTCATATTTCGTTTTCTGATCCGCGGTGAGAAGCGCGTAAAAGGCCGCTTGCGCGCGCGCTTCAATCGCGGTCATCTCGCCGGTCGCGGTTCCGATGTCACGCGCATTCCGTTCAATCGCCGCAAGGTCGTTCGCCTTGATCGCCGTCTGCAGCTCCTGCCGCGCCACCTGGATCTCCTCCCGGTGGCGCTGGCTGGCTTCCTGGGCATCCAAGAACAGCTTTGTCGCCTGCGCCTTCTGCGCGTCGGTCAGGCCCAGCACCTGCGTCAGCATCGACACGCGCGCCTCCACCATCTTGGCCGGGTCCGCCTGCGCGCCAGCTGTGCCGCCCCGCATCTGGGCCGAAGCCGTTATCGCAGCTGCCGCGACCAAGGTTGCCAAGAGCGTCCACTTGTTCATTCCGGTTTCTCCTCTCCTCCCTGAACGGCGAAACTCGCAAATGGGTTGCGCCCCAATTGTCAAGGTTTGTAAACTGGCGCCCGCCGCCCCTGGCTTCTGCGGCGCCGGGAAGGCGAAGACGTTGCCGCGCGGCGGCTCACGAAAGCGCGGATTGTGAGGGACTGCCGGCTGCGGCGGCAGCCCGGTTCGGCTGCCAGCCGGGCCGCTGGAGCGCCGCGTCGGGCTAGAATGAAACTTTGGCCGTACCCCGGCCCCATCTCGCAACCGTCCACTTACAGTTGCTTATGCGATCTTTTCTGCTGCTCGCTCTATGCGCGTCCGCACTCTGGGCGCAGGACACGGCTCTGCTGTCCGGCACGATCGTCGACTCAAGCGGCGCGCCCGTCGCGGTGGCCCGCCTGCGCCTCGCCTCGCGCTCGTCGGAACTGACATTGGAGAAGACTGCCAATCAGGGCGGCGAGTTCGCTTTCGACCTGCTCCCCCCCGGCGAGTACGAGCTCACGGTGTCCAAGGAGGCTTTCGAGACTTTGCGCGTGGCGCGCATCGTGCTCCGGGCCCGCGAAAGGCGGGGGATCGTGCTCTCATTGAATGCCGGCGACACGGCGAAAGTGGTCACGATCGAGGAGGCGCGGGAGGGCATCGAGTCCGACGTCCACTCCGCAGCGTCGGCCGATCTGACGGAACTGCATCACTTCCCGCTCAACGGCCGGAACGCTCTTGCTCTCGCTTCCGCCGCTCCGTCGGCGCTGGTCGGCGCCGCTCCCGAAGCCCAGCCGAATGCGCTGGCACTGCCGCATCATCTCAATTACCTTTCCCTCGACGGACTCAACCTGTACGAGCCTCTCCGCCGCCTCGGCACTGCCGCGGACGCGCGGCGCGAGCCGCTCTCCTGGCAATCCCCCACGCTGTCCGAAGCGGCGCCGTCCATTCTGGTCAGCCTGGATTCGCTGGCCGAAGTCCGGGTGCAGACACAGAACTTTATCCCCCAGCTCGGACGCACGCCCGGCGCCCAGCTGGCGCTGGTCTCTCGCCGCGGGGAGCGTTCCTTCCATGGCTCCCTCTACAACTACTTCCGCTCGGACCGTTTCGCCGCCAACGACTGGTTCGCCAACTCGCTCGGGATGACGCGCGGCAGGATGCGCCAGAACCAGTTTGGCGCCTCCATCGGCGGCCCCATCGTCTCAGGCGCCACGCAGTTCTTCGCCTCCTATGAGGGACTCCGGCTCGACGCGCCCCAGACCGTCTACTCGGTCGTCCCCAACGCCTCCTTCCGCCAGGCGGCGCCCGCTTCCTTGCGCCCGTTCGTCAGCGCCTATCCGCTGCCAAACCGTCCGGACGTATCCGCCAACGCCGCCCCGTTCACGCAGGTGTTCTCCAACCCCTACGACCGCGACGCCGCGTCGTTCCGGCTCGACCAGAAGATCGGAGCCTCTCATGCCCTGTTTGCGCGGGCCAATTTCTCCCGGAGCGACGCCTCCTCCCGGGGCTCGATCTTCCTCACACCCAACGTCTTCCGCGGCTACGAAGATGAATACCGCGCGGCGGCTCTCGGCTTCGTTTCTTCCCTGAATCCCCATACGACGAATGATTTCCGCGCCAGTTTCACGTCTTTTTCCCTGGATATGGAGAATCGTTTCTCCGATCTCATGCACGAGACACTTCCGGATTTCAACCGTATTTTCCCTGCAGGAGTGAACCCTTCCCGTTCAGAATACGGGTTCCACGTCCTCGGACTTTCCGGTTACTCTTTCGGCCCGCAGGCCTCGAACAAGCAATGGCAAATCAACGCTACCGATACCGTCACCATGGTGGCCGGGGCCCACTCCTATGTCGCCGGCTTCGACTACAGATACATCGCCCCCACCCTCCAGAGGCCGGATTATTCGAGTGTTTCGTGGTTCCGCGCCCTCTCGGAACTGCAGGCTGACGGCACGGAAGTCCAGGGCTCGTTCCTTTCGTCCCGTTCTGTTTCCTCCGTTGTCTCCTCGAATGCAAGCCCTGTTTATCCGGCTTTTCAGAATCTTTCTTTCTTCCTGCAAGACACTGCCCGGATCGGCTCCCGCGTCACCATTGCCTTCGGCGTCCGTTGGGACATCAACTCGCCGCCGGGCGTCCGCCGAGGACCCCGCCCCGCGGCCCTGTCCTCCGCCTTTTCCAACCGCATTGTCCAGAACGAGCCGCTCTTCGACACCAGCTGGTCCGACGTCGCCCCGCGCTTCAGCTACTCCCAGGTGATTTCGGCCAGGCCCGGCCGCGAGCTGATCGCCAGGATCGCCGCTGGGGGATTCCACTCGTTCGGCGCCAGCATCGTGCCGGATTTCTTCCTCGGCGTTCCCTATTCCAACGTCCGCAGCATGTCTCTGCCGCCCTTCCCGCTCGTGGGCACTGACCTCGCCGCCCCCATTCTTCCCCCCGCCAAGCGCTATGGACTGGTGATCGCGCCGGACCGCAGCGCGCTTCAGTCGCCCCTTGTGCGCCAACTCAACATCAGCGTGGAAAAGCACCTCGGCAATCACCAGACAGCCACGGTCTCCTACCTCTCGGTGACCGGACGCCGCCTGCTTCGCACGGTGGCCGAGCGTAGTTCCACCGCAGATTACATCGATCTGCGCAAGGTGATCGGCGTTGTCGACTCTTCCTGGCACGCCCTCCAGGCGCAGTTCCGCCGCCGCCTCTCGCGGAGCTTCCAGATGCAGGCCACATACACCTGGAGCCACGCCATCGATGACGATGCCGCTTACGGCGGTATCGGTTTCGCCACCATCTTCGGCAACGAGAAAGGCAACGCCGACTACGACGTGCGCCACCTTCTGAACGTCTCCGGCTCCTGGCTGCTGCCTGCGCCGCAGACACCCGGGCTGCACGCCGCCCTCCGCGACTGGCACCTGGAGTGGATCGCCACCGCCCGCGCGGGGATTCCGTTCGACATTTTCCTGCTGAACTCGACGCCCTCGGCCGACGCCGGCGCAGTCCAGACCCCGACAATCCGCGGCCTTTATGGCTTCGTCCGGCCCAACTACATCGGCGCGGATGCCTGGCTGGAGGATGCCAACGTGGCTGGCGGCCGCCGCCTGAACTCCGCCGCGTTCACTGCCCCTGCCTCCAACCGGACCGGCGACCTCGGCCGGAACATCCTCTATGGCCGCCCCATGGCCCAGATTGATCTCGCGCTGCGCCGCGAGATCCCCGTCACAGAGTCCCTGCGGGTGAATTTCGCCGTTCAGGCGTTCAATCTCACCAACTCGCCCGCCTTCGCTAACCCGGACCGCAACGAAGGGGCATTCCTTTCCAGCCCCGTGTTCGGCTTCCCGGTCCGCTCCCTGAATGCCTCGTTCGCGCCGAACCCGACTTCGTATTTCGCGCCGGGCGGGCCGCGTTCCGTCCAGTTCGCCGTCCGCCTTCAGTTCTGAAGCATTCGCGCAAGGCTATTCTGAATGATCGGAAGATTCTCGACGATGCGCTTCGCCTCGATCTCGATACTGACCGCCGCCCTCGCCCTCACCGCTGCAGGGCAGCAGTCCGCGCAGCAGGAGGGTCAGCCGCCCGCCGCCGCCAAGCCCAAACCGGACTCCGCCGAGCCGGCGCCGTTTTTCCAGGACGAGCCTTACATTCGCCGCTTCACGATTGGTGGCAATGCCAGCATTCTTGTCCTTGGGCTCATCAAAGGCGGCGACCAGTCGGAGTCGCTCACATCGCCGCCGCTCCAGATCGATTCCAGGAACGAAAGCAAGGGCACGCTGTTCGGCGGCGGCATCAGCGTTCAGTTCTTTCTGACGGACCGCTATGCGATCAACGCCGACCTCCAGCTCCGCCGCCCGCGTTACAAGCTCAGCACCACGTTCTATGAGGGCGTCGACAACCCGAACACCGTCGGCGACGACCGCACGGCGACCTTTTACACTGAAGACACGCGCGCCCGTTATTGGGATCTGCCCCTGCTGGTCCGTCGCTACAACGAGAGCCGGTTCGAAGACCGGCGGAAGTGGTTCTACGAGGCGGGTCCTGTCCTCCGCCGCGTCACCGGCATCCGCAGCTCCACGGAGAAGGAGTTCAAGAACGTGAAGACCTGCTGCGACGAGACGCCCGCCACGCCTGCCCACCGCAACATCTTCGGCGCCGTCGCCGGCGTCGGGATCGTCCTCAAGGATGATTTCGGCATCAAGCTGATCCCGGAGTTCCGCTATACGCGGTGGTTCGGCGGCATCTTCAACAACCGCGCCGCGCAATCCCGGCGCGACCAGTACGAGATCCTCTTTTCGATCACCTTCTGATCCGCGCCTCTACAGGATCGCCTTCACGATCTTCGCCGGCAGCAGGAACAATGCGCCGATCAGCTCGAAGACGCCCGCAATCGCCATCCCCAGCAGTTTGAACGGCAGCAGCAGCAGCCACACAACCGGGAAAAGGATCAGCGCCAACAGCGCCAGGGGCCAGCACAAAACGGCCAGAATACAGAACAGCAGGAAGCCTGCCATGGGCGAACCCTCCCTGCTGTGGAGATACGCAGCCGCCGCCAGGGATGTTCCCCGGGAAAGACGGCCAGGGCCGAGCGGATAAAACAAAAGTTACTTGATTTGTAATTCCCGTTTCACAGGAGAGGCGCTATCCTGCGGGTGCCGCGGGGTCTCGGTTGACGCCCTGCCTGTGCCACATGCTCAAGTCACTTCACCCCAACGCCTGGCACGACGTCACGGGCGGAGTGGCCACTATTTATCGCGCGCTCACCGATGCGTCTCCGGAGGCGGGCTGCCAGTTCCGCATTGTGGCGTCCGGGAGCATGATTCGGTGGAAGAGCCGAGCCTCCATGCGCGGATCTACAGGATGCCCGCCCCGCTCGCCGAGGCTCAAAGCCTGCTATGGTGGAAGTGCTGCATTTCACAACCGTCTTTTCGGGTCTGCTTGCCGCCAGGTCACGGCTTGGGGGTTGGACGCGGAAAAGATGCTTGGCCAGCCCCGCCGCGGGCCGGCCAGATTCCGAGAGGCTTCGTGCACGGCCGCCGGTCCGCACCCACCTTCTCATGTGTGTTCGTTTGAGGTCCCGGCCACAGGCCGGGCTGGGAGGTGCGAGTGACGACCCGAAGGCTCTTCTTGGCCATGCTGGCCGCCCCATGGGCGGGGAGTAGACTTTTCGCCGCCGCCACGGCCCGCGTTGTCGCCTACCGCATCGACGCGGTGATTGTCCTGTTCGGCCGCTCCATCTACACCCGGACCGGCGTCGGCGAGGGCATGCTGTTGCACGAAGAAACCGGAACCGCCGGCTCGGAGACGAGCCTGAAGCTGGCCTTCGCCGGGGGGTCTTTTCCGGAACGGGCGCGGAGCCTGAACCGATTCGGCTACTTCAGCGAGCTTGTGAAACTCCAGGCGGGGGCGCCGCCGGAAGCGGGTTATTTCGGCTTCATGACCCGCTCGGAGGAGAAATCCCTCTCTGAAGCCGCACGGAGCCTTAACGCTTCCGCAGGCGTAGTCGACGTCTCCGCGATCCGTGGAGAGTTGTGCAACGGCCACCACCGCGCGCGTCTCGCCATCACCCCGCTGGCGCCGGATGCACGATGGGCGGTCTGGCAAAACTGCCTGGCTGAGGTGGCCCGCTCACTCGCACAAGATCCAGCCGGGGAGATCCATGCCGACCGGGAGGTGCATGGATGTACGTTTCTCCACACCGTCCGTCAGGTCCTCATGGACACCCGGCCCCGCGGCGAGACCCCATTCTTGTACGGGCGCAATCCCCGGCGCCTCGTCTGGCGCCGTGAGCCTGACCGCAAGGCCGCCGCAGAGTTCGCCTCCCGCCGTCTCATCGCAGCCGGCCGCGACGTCATCCGGCTGGACGCCGCAACAGTCGACGACGCCACCCACCGCAAGTCCGTCTTCGCCATCTGGTACGACCCCGAAGCCCGGCCCTGCCTACCTCTGCGCATCGAACTCCAGCCCCGGTCCTTCCTGCGCTTGCGCCTGAATGCCCGCGACTCCGATCCCGCCGCTTTGCGGGCCGGCATGGAGGAGTCCTTTGAAGCCTGGCGGCATCTGGCCCCGGTCTCGTTGCGGGCCGGCCTCTGACAGGCTGCTAGCCTTGCGCCACGGCCTCCGCCGCGTGATAGGAGGACCGGACAAACGGCCCTGACTCCACGTGGTCGAAACCCAGCTCCAGCGCCTCCCGCTTGTAGGCCGCAAACTGCTCCGGCGTCACATAGCGCATCACCGGCAGGTGCTCAAGCGTGGGCCGCAGGTACTGTCCGATGGTCACGATCCGCACCCCGTGGCGCCGGAGATCGGACAGAACGCCCAGCACCTCTTCATCGGTCTCCCCCAGCCCGACCATCAGCCCCGACTTCGTGGGGATCTCCGGCCGAAGCGCAGCCGCATACGCCAGCATCTCCAGCGACCGCTCATAACGCGCTCCGAACCGCACTTCGCGGTAAAGCCGCGGCACCGTCTCAATGTTGTGGTTGAGAACGTCCGGCGAGGCTTCCATCACGGTCCGCATCGCCTCCCGCGATCCCTGGAAGTCCGGCACCAGCACCTCCACGCTGCACTTGGGGAGCCGCTCCCGGATCGCGCGGATCACGGCCGCGAAATGGCCCGCGCCGCCATCCTTCAGATCGTCGCGGTTCACGCTCGTGATCACCGCATGGAGCAGGCCAAGATGCTCGCAAGCCTCGGCGACGCGCCTCGGCTCATCCGGGTCCACTTCCAGCGGGGCGCCCTTTTGCACGGCGCAAAACCCGCAACGCCGCGTGCAAAAGTTCCCCAGGATCATGAAGGTCGCCGTGCGGTGGTTCCAGCACTCGCCGATGTTCGGGCACGCGGCGGATTCGCACACCGTGTGAAGCTCCAGCCGCCGCACCAGGCGCTTCAGCTCCATGTAGTTGTCGCCCGCCGGGGCCGGCGCCTTCAGCCATTCCGGCCGCCGCCGTCTCGTCTCGATCGTAATCAGCACTCTGCTCTTATGATACCGGCCCGCCCTTGTCCGCTTGCGCCAGCGCATTCCGGGCTTTGGCCTTGAATTCCCCGTCGGCGAGCCCTTCCAGGTTGATCTCCACATTGGCCATTGCCCCCTCCCGGGCCGCCCGGGCCAGCGCCAGCGCCGACGTAACGTCGGAGGCGAGCTTCGACGGAGCCGCCTCTCTCAATCTTTCGAGCAGCAGCACTGCCTCTCCGGCTCTTTCGTACACCTCCAGAGGAACCGCAGTGGCCTGTTGCAGCGCCTGTTGGACCGGCTCCGCGCGTTGCTCTTTGGGCAACCGGTAGGCCGCCATCACGGCGCGGAACGCTTCCGCATCGCGCTCCACAGCCTCCGTGAAGAACGAGCGCAACTGCTCGAACTCCCCTGCATCCACCTTCGACAACCGCGCCACCATCGCTCCGAGCGCCGCCGCCATGGCACCCGCCGCTGCAGCAGCGCTGCCTCCTCCCGGCGCGCCCGAAGGGCCCGCCAGAGCGTCCAGGAATTCCCGGAGTCCTCCATGTTCTTCCATCGCCTGTTCGAGCCGGTTTTCCAGCACTTGCGATGGATCGAAATTCTCCACTTGCAGATAATAATCCGCGGTCATTTCCAGCGCTTTTCGAGGAATCAGACCGATGATTTCACTTCCTGCCACGGCCACTCCGTAGCGCTCCGCCTCCCGCTTCACGGCCTCGAAGACACGCTGAACCGGCGTCGCTTCGAAGTCGGTCAGGTTCATCGACACCTGCGCCATGCCGCGCGACTCGAGAGCCACGCCCATGGCTTTCACATGGCGGAATCCGCCCGAACTGAACCGCACTGCTTTCGCGATTCTCTTCGCAACCTCCACATCCGGCGTGCGCAGATTGACGTTGTAGGCGATCAGAAACTTCCTCGCGCCCACCGCAGCCGCTCCAGCTGTCGGATGCAACACCGGCTCGCCCACGTCTGGCGCCCGCTCCGGCTTCACGGCCATCTCCTCGCGCAGCGCTTCGAACTGCCCGCGCCGGACGTTTTCCAGCTGCATGCGCTCCGGGCGCCGTGCCGCCGCCTCATACAGGTAGCAGGGAACCTTGAGGCGCTTCCACAACTCCGCGGCCGCCTTTTCCGCCAGCCGGACGCAGTCCTCAAGCGTCACCGCGGCCAGCGGCACAAACGGCAGCACATCCAGCGCCCCGATTCGGGGATGGGCCCCGCGGTGCCTGTTGAGGTCGATCCGCTCCACCGCCACGGCCGCGCCGGCCAGCGCCGCCTCCACCACGACTTCCGGCGGGGCCACGAACGTAATCACGCTGCGGTGGTGGTCGGCGTCCATCTCCACGTCCAGAACCACTGCGCCCGGAGTCGCGGCGATGGCGGAAGCGATCGCCCGCACCACGCCCTCGTCGCGGCCTTCGCTGAAGTTCGGCACGCATTCAACCAGCCGTCTCGCCATGATGCAAGCTCTCCCCGGGCGGCGTGAGAATCCGCCCCTGCTTCACAGTCATTACTGCCAGATTGGAACCGAAATAGTATCCGATTTCCCTATAATCGGCGACATCCATTACAACAAAGTCAGCCTGTTTTCCGGCTTCGAGCGTTCCGGTTCTCGCGGCCCTGCCCAGCACGTGAGCGGCGTTCACCGTGGCCGCGCTGATCGCTTCCGCCGGGGTCATCCGCATCTGCGTGCATGCCAACGCCACCACCATCTGCATGTTCCACACCGGGCTTGTGCCCGGATTATAGTCGGTCGCCAGCGCCACCGCAGCCCCGGCGTCGATCAGCGCCCGCGCCGGTGCAAACCGCGAGCTTCCGAGGAACAGCACCGAACCGGGCAGCAACACCGCAGCCGTTCGAGCGCGCGCCAGAAGCGTGATCGACGTGCGGCTGGCGTGCTCCAGGTGGTCCACGCTTCTTGCGCCCATCTCCACCGCCAGCGCAACGCCGCCCATGTCCTGGAATTGTCCGGCATGCATTGTGACCTCAAACCCCAGCCGCCGCCCCGCCTCCAGGTACCGCCGCGCCTGAGCCAGGTGAAAGGCGTTGCGGTCGCAATACACATCCACGCACGGCGCCAGCTTTCGCGCCGCTACTGCCGGAAGCACCTCTTCCACGAGATGGCCGATCCAGGCGTCCGGCCGCCCGGCGAATTCCGGCGGAACTGCGTGCGCGCCCAGAAACGTCGGCAAAACCTCAAGAGGGTCGCCGTCGAGCGACTGGAGAATCCGGAGGCACCGCTGCTCTCCTTCCGAGTCGAGAGCGTAGCCCGTCTTGGCCTCCACCGTCGTCGTGCCGCACTCCGCCATGCGCCAGAGATCCCGCTGGGCTTGCGATTTCAGCCTGTGCGAGGACATCGCCCGCAGCCGTCTCGCCGTGGACAGAATGCCTCCGCCCGCCCTTGCGATCTCCTCGTAGTCCTTCCCTTCCAGCCGCATCGTGAAGTCGTCCAGCCGCGGCACGCCATAAAGCAGGTGGGTGTGGCAGTCCACGAATCCGGGCATCACGACGCGCCCGCGGACGTCCACTTCCTGCGCGCCGCGGACGATCGCCAGATTCTCGATCCGGCGCGCCGGACCAACTGCCGCGATTCTGCCATCTTTCACCACCAACGCCCCGTTTTCGATGATCGAGAGATCGCCGAGCTCGGCGCCCCTTCTTGGCACGCCCCCACCCCGCAAAGTCAGCAATTGCCGCGCGCCGCGGACCAACAACGTCTGTGACATCTCTGGCAATCTCTCTCATTATCCGCAATCATGCCGCTCGCTGACTCCGTTTCCGCATGGCGGGAATTTTGGTTCCGCCCCCACGGCGGACAATTCGCGGAGCCTCGGCTAAACTGGAACAAGCGTATTGGCGTCACAAGCACGAAGGACCGTTGAGGATGCGGGAGTGCGATTCGTTGCAAGAAGCTGCAGCGGAGATTCGCGCTGAACTGGAGCGGATTCTCGGCAGCACCGAATTTCGGGGCAGCCGGCGCGGACAGCAATTTCTCCGGTACACCGTTGAGCGCGCACTCAAGGGGCAGGCGGAATCCCTCAAAGAGAGAGTTATTGCGGTCGAGTTGTTCGGACGCACTCCTGGAGCCGACCTTGACAAAGACAGCTCCGTTCGCGTCTGCGCCCGGCAAGTCCGCCAGCGTCTCGCGGCTTTTTATGCTTCGCCGGCGTCCTACGGTTGCCGGTGGCGCATCGAGCTGCCGGTCGGGGGCTACATTCCTGTGTTCACACCGGTTACTCCCGCGGCGCCGGGCCCGGTGCCGCAAGCGGAAGCCCGCTGGCGCCGCTGGCTGTCTCTGGCGCTCTTCATTGGGGTGGCTGTTGCGGGTACCCTTGTGCTTTGGCTGCTGGCCTTGCGCTCCCGTGACGCGTTCGAGCGGTTCTGGGCGCCCGTCCGGGCTGCCGGAGAGGTCCGCATCCTGCTTGCCCCCCATTCTGCGCCCGGCGTTCCGCTCCCGCCGCCGGAGGCTGTTTCGCAAGCCACCTGTGTGGCGGAACTTGCTCATTTCTTGGGACGCCACGGGATTCCCGTCTCTGTTTCAGGCCTGGACGCTGTTCCCGCAGACTGGAATGTCGCCCGGGCAGTCATCGTGCTGGGTCCTCCTCCTGCCGGAATGCCTGCCGCTTGGCTTGAAACTGCGCCCATGAGAATTCTCCGCGATGGCGCCGCCAGTCCGCAAACAAATCTTCCGGCGGCTGAAAAACAAGCCTCAAGAAACGATTCTGGCATTGGATATCAGGCCGTTATCTACAGAATTCCCGCCAAGTCGAATCAACCGTTCGTCCTGATTCTTGCCGGCCAGAGCCCCCAAGTTACGCAATCCGCCGTGTCTATCGTCCTCAACCCGGCATCCCTGTCGAAGTTCGCCGGCCTCCTCTCCCGGGAATGGGAGAGGCGTCGGCTCGTGGCGGCTCTCGGTCTGCGCCGGGGAGCAACGGCAGGCTTCCAGGTGCTCAGCGCTCGACTTTGGTAGTCCCGCCCTCCTTCATCGGAATTCTCAGCCCATGCCTGCGCGCGCACATGACCGCCTCTTCGTAGCCCGCGTCCGCGTGCCGCAGCACACCCAGGCCGGGATCGCAGCGCATCACCCGCTCCGCCCGCCTTGCCGCCGCTTCGCTGCCATCCACCACTGTCACCTGCCCGGCGTGTTGCGAATAGCCGATCCCCACGCCGCCCCCGTTGTGGACGCTCACCCATGTGGCGCCCGCAGCAGTGTTCAGCAGGGCGTTCAGAATCGGCCAGTCGGCAATGGCGTCGCTGCCATCGAGCATTCCCTCCGTCTCCCGGTAGGGCGACGCCACCGAACCGCAGTCCAGGTGGTCGCGCCCGATCACAATCGGCGCCTTCACCTTCCCCTCAGCCACCAGCCGGTTCATCGCCACCGCAAACCGGTCGCGCTCTCCGTAGCCGAGCCAGCAGATCCGCGCCGGCAACCCCTGAAACCGCACCTTCTCACGCGCCAGACGGATCCACCTCACCAGCGGCTCGTTGTCCGCGAACATCTCGCACGCCAGGTCATCTGTCACGTGGATGTCGCCCGGCTCGCCAGAAAGCGCCACCCAGCGGAAAGGGCCCCTGCCTTCGCAGAACAACGGGCGGATGTACTCCGGCACGAAGCCGGGAATGGCGAACGCCTGCTTCACGCCGCGGTCGAACGCCATCTTCCGGATGTTGTTCCCGTAATCGAACACCTTCGCCCCGGCCTTCTGCATGGCGAGCATCGCCTCCACATGCCGCGCGATCGAATCCAGCGCCCGTTCCACGTACTCCTTCGGATTCGTCCGGCGCAGTTGTGCCGCCTGATCAACATCGCAGCCGGACGGAATGTAGCCGTTCAGCGGATCATGGGCCGAGGTTTGGTCCGTTACGAGATCCGGCGTCACGCCCATCCGCACGAGCTCCGGCAGCACGTCGGCACAGTTGGCGCAGAGTGCCACCGACAGCGCCCGGCGTTCGTCCCGTGCGTCCGTCACCAGCCGCAGAGCCTCCTCCAGCGTCTCCGCGCGGATGTCGCAATAGGCGGCCTGAATCCGCCGCGCGATCCGGGCCGGGTCCACTTCCACGCAAAGAATCGCCGCGCCGTTCATGGTGGCTGCCAGCGGCTGCGCGCCGCCCATGCCGCCCATCCCTCCAGTCAGCACGAACCGGCCCGACAAATCCGCGCCATAGTGCTTCCGCCCCGCGGCGGCGAACGTCTCGTAGGTGCCTTGGAGGATGCCCTGCGTCCCGATGTAGATCCAGCTGCCCGCTGTCATCTGCCCGTACATGGTCAGCCCGGCGCGCTCGTATTCGCGGAAGTGCTCCCAGTCCGACCAGCGCCCCACCAGGTTGGCGTTGGCGATCAGCACCCGCGGGGCGTCTTCGTGCGTGCGGAACACGCCCACCGGCTTGCCGGACTGCACCAGCAGCGTCTCGTCTCCCTCCAGCGCCAGCAGTTCCCGCACAATCGCGTCCAGACACGCCCGGTTGCGCGCCGCCTTCCCGGAACCGCCGTAGACGATCAGCTCCTCCGGCTTCTCCGCCACGTCCGGATCCAGGTTGTTCAACAGCATGCGCAGCGCCGCTTCCTGCGGCCACCCCTTCGCATGCAGCTCCGTCCCCCGCCATGCCCGCATTGCTGTTGCCATGCCCTGATTCTAGGCCGTCTCCGCCGCCGCGTCATCCCCGCCCGTGCGGGCGCAGACCGGCGTCATTTCAGCGTCCCGGCGGAGCTTCGGAGAATTCGGTGATGCGGGATTCGGACTGGAACTTGCGGTAGTCGCGCCAGGAAACCTCGACTTCCGCTCGGATCTTCTTCAACAGGGCGAGGCGGGCGCCAAGCTGCATGCGGGCACGCGAAGGCAGCCAGACCTCGCCATGCACGCGGCGCTGTTCGAACGTCATGCGCGCTCCCGGCTCGAACCGCGCCAGAATCCACCCGAAGCTGACAGGCGCGATGGTTTCCGCCTCGACCCGGACCCATTGATAGTCCTGCTGGTCGATCCACAGCCGGCCGCGAAACTTGGGCAGCAGGTCTGCGCGCCTGGCCCGCGGCTTGTAGCCGGGTTTCGGTTCTGCGTCGATCACCCACACAGGGCGTCCGTCCAGAACCTCCTCTCCTGCCAGACGGAAATCGAAGGCTTCCGGAATCTCCTGCGCGAATTCACGGCCCTCGCGGCGGCGCTTTTCGCGTTCCCGGAGGCGGCGGGAACGCTTTTCGGGATCTTCAGTACGGCGGCGGGCCAGTTCCCGGTCGAGTTTCTGCTGCTCCTTGAGCGCCTCCGTACCAGAAAGGGGCTTGCCGTCCTTGGCGATCAGCTTCTCGTAAGGCTCGCCGTCGAGGACGATGACATCGAACGTGCGTGACTCTGTGCGCGCCACCCGCCCGTCCTTACCGAGGCGGCGCTGCTCCGTTTGTTGGATGTAGCTGTAGTCGTCGGCGCGCTCGAAGTTCAGGCGGTCGTTCTCGACGCTGCGGCGGATGATTCTTGCGGGATCTGGCGGCTGCGCCGCCAGGGCGGGAGCGAAGAGCAGGACAGCACCGGCGGAGAGCCAGAAGGAGCGCATCACTCTATTGACGCGGAGACAGGGCGGGAGATTGCCGGAATTCACTCACTCGCGTGCGAGCGGCGCACGGATGGTGAAGACCGCGCCGTCGATCGCGGGGCGGTTGGCGGCGGCAACCGTGGCGCCATTGGCTTCCACCAGGGTGCGGACGATGTGGAGGCCGAGCCCGGTATGCTTCGACCGCGTGGAGAAACGCGCGGTGAAGATCCTGGGCAATATCGCTTCGTCGATTCCCGGACCGTTGTCCATGACTTCCACAACCAGGGTGGCGTCTTCGACGCGGGAGTGGATCTCGATGTCGCCGCCGCCACGCTCCTTCATCGCCTGGGCGGCGTTCAGCAGCAGGTTCATGAAGACGCGCTCCCAGTCGCCGGCGTCGCCGGGCAGGCGGTGATCGCGGCCAAGGTGGCGGTGCACGCGGATCTTGGCGCCGGAGAGGTGGCGGAGAAAATCGCGCAGGAAGGTTTCCGCGCGATCGACGACTTCGCCGAGATCGGCACCGGCGCGGTTCTGGTCGGCATAGACGCCGACGATGCGCCGCCCGCGGTCCACGCTGCGGAGCAGAGCGGCGGAGAGTTCGCGCCATCGCTCATCGGAGGCGAGCAGTTCGGCTGCGTCCGAGATGGTTTCGAAGACATTGTTGAGGTCGTGCACGAGCCCTGGAAGCGTGAGATCCGCGCCGGCGCGTGCATCCTGATCGCTCATGACGCTCCCTCTGCGGCGGCCTCCCGCAGTTTACTCCAGAATTCGGGGAAGGACACGGACGCCGCTTCCGCGCCTTCGATGGCGACCGGACCGTCGGCGGCGAGGGCCGCAACAGCGAAGGCCATGGCGATGCGGTGATCGCCGCAGCTGGAGACGGAGCCCTGCTGGAAACGCTGCCGCCCTTCGACGCGCAGGCCGTCGGGGGCAGTCTCCACACGGATGCCGAGCCGGCGGAGGTTGGTGGCGACCGTCTCGATCCGGTCCGTCTCCTTGACCCGCAGTTCCGCGGCGTCCCGCACAGTGAGGCCCTCCTCGCTGACCGCTCCGAGCACGGCGAGCACCGGAATCTCGTCAATGAGCGCGGCAGCGAGCCCCTTCTCGATGACGCCTCCGGCGAGCTTTGATCCGCGGACGCGCAGCACGCCCACCGGCTCGCCATGGCGCATACCGATGTCGAGGATCTGGATCTGCGCTCCGGCGGAGACGAGGAAGTCGATAAGCGAAGCGCGGGTGGGATTGAGGCCGATGTTCTCCAGGATCAGATCGGAACCCTCGAGCATCGCGGCGGCGGTGAGGAAGAACGCGGCGGAGCTGAGGTCGCCGGGGACGGCGAGTTCGCGCGGCTCCAGACGGGCCGGGCCGCGCACGCGGGCCCAGCCGGAGCCGGATTCCACTTCGGCGCCGAACTCGCGGAGTGCGACCTCGGTGTGATCGCGCGTGCGGGCCGGCTCCCGCACCGTGGTGACGCCTTCGGCCATTAGGCCGGCAAGCAGCACGCAGCTCTTGACCTGCGCGCTGGCGACGGGGGTCTCATACTCGATGGGTTGAAGCGCGCCGCCGCGAACCACGAGCGGCGGATACTTGCCGTCGCGGGCCTCGACCGAGGCGCCCATGCGGCGGAGCGGATCGAGAATCCGCTGCATCGGGCGGCGCGAGAGGCTCTCGTCGCCGACCAGACGGGACTCGAAGGGCTGGCCCGCCAGCAGCCCGGAAAGCATGCGGATGGTGGAGCCGGAATTGCCGGCGTCGAGATCGCCCTGCGGGGCCTGATAACCATGCAGCCAGCGGCCGCGGATGCGGACTTCGGCGCCGCAAGTCTCCACTTCGATGCCGAGCGAGCGGATGCAACGCAGCGTGGAATGGCAATCGGCACCGGTGGAGTAGTTGCGGATCGTGGAGATCCCTCCGGCGACGGAGGCGAGCATGGCGTAGCGGTGCGAAATGGACTTGTCGCCCGGCAATGTGAGGCTGCCATGGAGGCGGCGCGCCGGGTGGATCAATTCAACCATCCAACATCCTTTCGTGCGGGCTATTCGATCGGGTAGGGACCGCTGCGGGCCAGCGGATACCAGCGGCGCCAGCGGTCCTGCATCTCCAGGCGGATCGCAACGGCGCGCGCCGGCGGCAGCGCCTGAAGCAGGAAGGCGCTCTCTTCGCCGGGCGCGAGCATCTCCAGTTCCAGATCCGTGCGGCGCGTGGAGACCACCTTGTCGTCAAAGGACAGAAACTCGAAGACGAGTACGGGAAAACGCACGGCCGCCGGGCCGGCATTCCGGATGCGCCCGTCGATCAGAATGCGCTCCTCCTCCCGCTGTGCCTTGAACTCGACCACCTCGAAGCGGGGCGGATCCGGCTTGCGGCGGGATTGTCCGAAAGCCCAGAATAGGGAGACTGACGCGGTCAGCAGCAGCAGCCGCGGAATCATCAGATTCAGTGTAGCGAAGGAAGAGGACCGGAGAGAAATGCGGAGAAGGGACTGGCTGGCAATGAATGCGGCGTTTCCGCTGGCGGCGCGGGCGGCCCAGGCGGGGCGGCGCGACCTGGTGATTTCGAGCGCCAACGGCCTGAAGGCTTGCGCCAGGGCGATGGAAGTGCTGAAGGCGGGCGGCGACACGCTGGAAGCGGCCGTGGCCGCAGTCACGCTGGTGGAGGACGATCCCAACGACACGAGCGTCGGTTACGGCGGGCTGCCGAACGAGGAAGGCGTGGTGGAGCTGGACGCCAGCGTCATGCATGGGCCCACGCGGCGCGCCGGCTCGGTAGCGTCAGTCCGAAACGTCAAGAACGTGGCGCGGCTGGCCAAGCTGGTGATGGAGCAGACAGACCACATCATGCTGGTAGGAGAGGGGGCGCTGCGCTTCGCCCGAGCCTGGGGCGTTGAAGAGACCAACCTGTTGACCGAGCGCGCACGCATGGCTTGGATCGCCTGGAAGCAGTCCCTGCGCGACCGGGAGGGCAACAACAACTGGACCGACGGGCTGGATTCTCCCGAGGCGTTGAAAGCGGCCGAGCTCCTGCGGCGGCAGTTTCCCGGCGCTACGGAAGAGCTGATCGCTTGGGCTTTGGAAGTGGCGGCGGACCCACCCACTGGAACCATCAATCTTCTGGCGCTGAACGCCAAAGGTGAAATCTCGGGCACGACGACCACGAGCGGCCTGGCGTGGAAGATCCCCGGGCGCGTGGGGGATTCGCCGATCATCGGAGCAGGGCTGTACGTCGACCAGGACGTGGGAGCAGCGGGCTCGACGGGGCGCGGAGAAGAAAACATCCGCGTCGCCGGGGCGCACACGATCGTCGAAATGATGCGGCGGGGCATGGCGCCGCGGGAGGCTTGCCTGGAGGCGCTGAAGCGCATCGCGAAGAACTTCCGCAACAACACGGACCTTCTGAGCCGCTTCGACATCAACTTCTACGCGCTGCGGAAGGACGGCGCCTATGGCGCCGCTTCCCTGTGGAACGGGCGGATGCGGCGCGGCTACTGGGCGGATCCGCAATTTGCGGTGAACGACGGGACAGGACCGTCGCGGCTGGAAAAGTGCGCGTTTCTTCTGGAGCGCAAGCGCGGCTGACGCCTGGCAGAAAGCTGCACGAAGAAGGGAAAGCGGCACCGGCGTCCTCACTCCATCGGGCAATTGACAACCCGCTGATACGGGTGTTAAGAGAGAATTGATTGCGCTGATTTCCTGCGGAAAAGCCGCTTAAGTGCGGCGGAAGGCGCGGCCCCCTCCGGCGCCCCGCAGGCGGCCGCGAGGCCGGGTGCGCCTTATGCAGAACGCCACACAGGCAGGCAAGCGTGTCGCGCCCTGCATGGCGCCGGGCCGCCGCAGGCGATCGCGCCCGTCCAAGACAGCAAGGGAGGAGCCGAAAGGCAATGGCCGCCGTTGCAAATCCGGCTGTCCAGACAGGAGAAAGCGCGCCCGCGGCGCCGGCGGGGCTGAAGCGGGTCGCAGTCGTCGGCAACTACCTGCCCCGGCAATGCGGCATCGCAGCGTTCACCACGCACCTGTGCGAGGCCCTGGCCGGTGCCGCGCCGGAGCTGTCGGGGATCGCCATTCCGGTCAACGACCGCCCGGAAGGTTACACCTATCCGCAGCGCGTGCGCTTCGAACTGGAGCAGAACGAAATCTCCACGTACCTGAGCGCCACGGATTTCCTCAACATCAACAGCGTCGACGTCGTGTGCGTACAGCACGAGTACGGGATCTTCGGGGGGCCCGCGGGCAGCCACATTCTGGCCATGATGCGGGAACTGCGCATGCCGCTGGTCACGACCTTGCATACCGTGCTCGGGGAACCGGACGCCAACCAGCGGCGGGTGCTGGAAGAAATCTCCCGGCTGAGCGACCGCGTGGTCGTAATGACGAAGCGGGGCGTGGAATTCGCCAGGGATATCTATGGAATTCCGGAAGAGAAAATCGAGCTCATTCCTCACGGCATTCCGGATGTGCCGTTCGTGGATCCGAATTTCTATAAAGACCAGCTCGGGCTTCAGGGCAAGATCGTTCTTCTGACATTCGGCCTGCTGTCGCCGAACAAGGGAATCGAAAACGTCATTGCGGCGCTGCCGCGCGTACTGGAGTGCTGGCCCAATCCCGTCTATGTCGTGCTGGGCGCCACCCACCCTCATGTGCGCGAACGCCATGGGGAGGACTACCGTTTCTCGCTCGAGAGGCTGGCGCGCAGGCTGGGCGTGGACCCCCACTTGGTGTTCCACAACCGTTTCGTCAGCCAGGAGGAGCTGCTGGACTTCATCGGAGCCGCCGACATCCACATCACGCCCTACCTGAACCAGGCCCAGATCACCTCCGGAACTGGCCTACTCCGCCGGAGCGGGCAAGGCGGTGATCTCGACTCCTTACTGGCACGCGGAGGAACTGCTGAGTGATGGCCGCGGCGTCCTGGTGCCTTTCGGAAATCCGGACGAGATGGCGAAGGCCATCTTGCGGCTGCTGGAGAACGAGGCGGAACGCCACGCGATTCGGAAGCGCGCCTACCTGGCCTGCCGGGAGATGGCCTGGCCGAATGTGGCCGCGATGTACCTGAGGTGCTTCGAACGGGCCCGGGAGGACCGCTGCCGGAACCCGCGCCGGGCCTACACGGCTGTCACGCTACGGGAGCGTATGGTGGAACTGCCGGCGCCGAAACACGACCACCTGCGGACGCTCACCGGCCCGGCAGGCCTCTGGCAGCACACCATCTACACGGTCCCCAACTATGCGGAAGGCTACACGACGGACGACAACGCACGGGCCCTGGCGCTGGGCGTGATGCTGGAGCGGCGAGGGCAAGCCTGGCCGTTTGCGGAACGGTATCTGGCGTTGCTTCACCACGCTTTCGACCGGAAAAACGGCCGCTTCCGCAACTGGATGTCGTTCGATCACCGGTGGCTGGACGAAACCGGAAGCGAGGACTGCCATGGCCGTGCCGTTTGGGCTCTCGGCATGGTGCTTGGAGCTTCGGCACGGGGCTGTCTGAGCGGCGCGGCGGGGCAGTTGCTGGAAGCGGCCCTGCCTGCGGCAAGCCGCTTCACGAGCCCGCGGGCTTGGGCCTACACGCTGATGGGACTGAACGAGTATCTGCGGCGCTTCCCTGGCGACCGCGCGGCGCAGAGCCTGCGCGAGGATCTGGCGGAGCGCTTGATGGGCCTCTACCGGCAAGTGAAGCAGCCGGAGTGGCTGTGGTTCGAGGACGTCCTCGCGTATTGCAATGCGCGGCTGAGCCAGGCGCTGATCCTGACAGGCCGCGGGCTGGGCCGTTCCGAATGGCTGGAGGCGGGGCTCGAATCGCTGGAGTGGCTGATGCGCGTGCAGACAACCGCGGAAGGCCATCTGGTGCCGGTAGGATCAAACGGCTTCTGGAGGAGGGGACAGGAGCGCGCCCGGTTCGACCAGCAGCCGGTGGAGGCGCACACGCTGGTTTCCGCATGCCTGGAGGCGTGGCGCGCCACCGGAGACGAGCGCTGGAGAGCGGAGGCTCGCCGTGCCTTCGAGTGGTTCCTGGGACGCAACGATCTGGGCCTTCCGCTGTACGACGCGGCAACAGGCGGCTGCCGGGACGGCCTGCACCCCGACCGCGTGAACCAGAACGAGGGGGCGGAGTCCACGCTGAGCTTCCACTTCGCCCTCGAAGAGATGCACCAGGCAGGCGACATCCTGCGGCCGTAATTTCCAGTGGCCATCACGAGCGTGAACAACAACAAACACGAAGTCCTGTCCCACCGTTACCGTCACAATCCGATTCTGCGGGCCGAGGACTGGCCCTATCCGGTGAATTCAGTTTTCAATGCCGGAGCGTGCCGTCTGAGAGACGGCACGACGCTGCTGCTGTGCCGCGTAGAGGACCGCAGCGGCATCTCGCATTTGTGCGCGGCGCGGTCTCGCGACGGCGTCACCGGATGGGAGATCGATCCGTCGCCGACGATGCTTCCGGATCCCGGGAACCACCCCGAGGAGATCTGGGGCATCGAGGATCCGCGCATCACATACGTGCCGGAGTTGGAAAGATACGCCGTGGCGTACACGTCTTACTCGAAGGGCGGCCCTGGCGTCTCGTTGGCGTTGACGGAAGACTTCCGGCACTTCGAGCGCTTCGGCGTGATCATGCCTCCGGAGGATAAGGACGCGGCGCTGCTGCCGCGCCGCATCGGCGGGCACTGGGCGCTGATCCACCGCCCCGTCACCACGTGGCGAGGGGCGCACATGTGGATCTCGTATTCGCCCGATCTGCGGCACTGGGGCAGTCACAAGCTGATCCTGCGGGCGCGCGAGGGAGCGTGGTGGGATGCAGGAAAAATCGGCCTCTCGCCGCCGCCGATCGAGACCAAGGAGGGCTGGCTGGTGATCTACCACGGAGTGAGGCACACGGCGTCGGGCGCCCTGTACCGGCTGGGGCTGGCGTTGTTCGACCTGAACACGCCGGAGCGCTGCCTGCTGCGCAGCGACAGTTGGATCTTCGGCCCTGAAGAGATCTATGAACGGCAGGGCGACGTGGCGAACGTCGTCTTCCCGTGCGGCTACACGATGCTGCCGGATGGCGACACGCTGAATATCTATTACGGCGGCGCGGACACTTGCGTTTGCCTCGCCACCGCGAGCGTGCGCGCGATGCTGGATTGGCTAAAGCAGAACAGGCGCCCTGACTCGGGCGGGTATGCCTGACGGTGGTGCGGATCCGCCTGCAAAAGGGGGTCGTGTGAAATTGCCGTCCTGGTGCTGGAGTATGAGGGGCTGGAGTGGCGTTCGCTCCAGTCAACCCGGCCATCCGATGATCGAGCAACCCACACTGGGCGGTCCTTATTTGGCCCTGGCACTACTCTGCGAGCGAGTCCTGACAGAGAGTGACGGCGCCATCAGCCTGATCCGGGTCATTGACCGATTTACTATCCGCGGGCAGACGCCCGCCCTGACGCCGACTCCGCTGATGTTCTGGCTGGCGGTGATGTTCCGCTCGGGCTTCTTTCGGGGAGTCTTGCCGCTCTCGGTGCAGCCTGTCGCCCCGTCAGGCAAGGTGCTGCCCGCGATCGAAGTGCCATTGAATTTCGAATGAGATGAAGAACGGGGCTCCAGCGTGGCGTTGCCAGTGCAATTTCTCGCTGAGGAGAAGGGGCTTCCCTGGTTCGAGGTCAGGCTTGGGGTACAGCTCGCAACACGGATTCCTTTGCGGATCGTGTACCTCCCCACGCTAACAAGCCCGGGCGGTCCTGCAGATTCACATTCGCGCCTGTCGTGACCACTGGTGAGGAAGTACGAGAGAAGGCGAAGGGGGTGGCGATCTCCCTGCGAAACTCCTCCTCCGTCATGTGGCCGGCTTCAAACTCGGAGAGGGAGAGTTCCAACAGACCTGCCATTTCCTGCTCTTCGTTGGACCCCCATACGGCAAT
This sequence comes from Acidobacteriota bacterium, assembly GCA_037446555.1. Taxonomy (GTDB): domain Bacteria; phylum Acidobacteriota; class Terriglobia; order Bryobacterales; family Bryobacteraceae; genus JANWVO01. Next base: position 27,068 of record JBBIIK010000026.1, on the reverse strand, counting down.
GCCCCATGTGAGTGCGGCCAGTTCCCGGCGAAACTGGTTCAGGGAAATGGCACCCCCAAGAAACCGGCCTACCAACCCGGCCAACTTTTAGCCCAGGTCCATGTCATCCTCCTCCAACATTGTACCGGTATCGGCAACGAAGCTCCGGCATCTGCTTAATGCGTGGCTTGCAAGCCGGCCTCCTGGCGTGCGCGAGGTGATCCTGAAAAACCGGCATCCGGCCAAACCTGCCGCCAACGAACCGTTCTGCACGAAGAGCCTGGCGGTATCGTATCTCTCTGGCGGGGTGGAAACTGGGCGCGCACACCGCTACCTCAGGCCTGACGGGACGATCGGGGCAAGCGGCAAGACGAATCCGAAACTCTTCTTCGACGGGAAAGTGATGTATGTCCTGCAGCGCGAACCCTGATACGAAGTCGGAGGAGCGCGGGCCTGTTCTGCGCGGCCTGCGGATCACGTAAAGGCACTCTATCGTCAAGCCGTCATCAGATCGCGGAGGCTCAGGATCACCAGCGCTACGGTAAGCCCGATCAGGATCACGACGCTCGTCCAGCCGACGATGTTGTAGAAGCGCGTGTTCTTCCACTTCTTCATCAGCCGGTCCTTGTTGACCAGCAGGATCATGTAGATCAGCACCAGCGGCAGCAGAGCGCCGTTGATCACCTGGCTCAACAGGATCATCTTCACGAGCGGGAATCCGGGCCAGAGAATGACGCCTCCTCCCACTACGATGAGCAGCGTGAACAGCCAGTAGAAAACAGGCGCCTCGCGGAAACCCTTGTTCACGCCGGATTCAAAGCCAAGCCCTTCGCACACCGTGTAGGCGGTGGACAAGGGAAGGATGCAGGCGGCGAACAGCGATGCATTGAACAGCCCGATGGCGAACAGAAGAAACGCGTACTGGCCGAAGGGGCGCAGTCCGAGAGCGGCGTCGGTGGCGTCCTGGATGTCCCGCGGCGCCACGTCGTGAATCGCCCCGGCGCAGGCCACGATGATGAAGAACGCGATGACGGTCATCGCGATGCAGCCGACGATCACTTCCAGACGGCTTTCCACGTATTCGCGGGCGGTGATGCCCTTTTCGACGACGGCCGCCTGCAGATAGAACTGCATCCACGGCGCCACTGACGTGCCCACCATGCCGACAAGCATGGTGAGATAGCCCGGCTCGAGCATCAGCACAGGACGGACGCTGTAGACGGCGGCCTGCGTCCAGTCGGGTTTCACCAGGAAGCCGGAGATCACATAGCAGATGTAGACCGAGGAGGCGGCAAGGAAAACCTTCTCCACGCGCTCGTAGGTGCCGCGCACCACCAGCAGCCAGACGCCCGCAGCGGCGGCGGGAACCGTCAAATAGCGGCTGATGCCGAACAGCTCCAGCGAGCTGGCCACGCCGGCGAAGTTGGCCATGACGTTGGTCAGATTCGTGAACACCAGCAGAGCCATGATCGAGAATGTGGTGCGCAGTCCGAATTCCTCCCGGATCAGGTCCGAGAGGCCCTTCCCTGTGACGGCGCCCATGCGGGCGCACATCTCTTGGGTGACAACGAGCAGGAGCGTGATGGGGGCCAGCGTCCAGAGGGGCAGGTAGCCGTAACGGGCGCCCGCCTGGGAGTAGGTGAAGATGCCGCCGGCGTCGTTGTCCACCATGGCGGTGATGAAACCGGGGCCGATGACGGCGAAGAAGATGGCGATGTGGTGCCGCAGCCGCCTCAGCATTTACCGGTTCCTAAGCACGGAGATGATGTCGTCGGCTGTGATGACGCCGGCAAGGCGGTTCTCTTCGTCCACTACGGGAAGCGTCAGCAGATTGTACTTGTCGAACAGCTCCAGCACGCGGTCGGCGGGAGCATCCGTTGCGACCTGGATCACCTCGTCCTCCTCGCGCACCAGCTCGCGCACGGGCGTCGATGGCTTGGACAGGAAGAGCCTTCCGACCGGCAGTGCGGCGCGGAGCCGGTCATCGATATCAGTCAGGAAGACGGTGTTTATCGTGTCGACCAGATCCTGGCGCTGGCGCAGCGCGTCGATGGCGTCGGCGACGGCGGCGTCTTCGTGGACGGCCACGAACTCGGTGTTCATCAGTCCGCCGGCAGTGTCTTCGTCATATTCGAGCAGTTCTTCGACTTCGGCCTTCGGCGCGCTCTCCATCTCCTCGAGGATCTCCTCGCTGGCCTCTTCGGGCAGTTCGCCAAGGACATCGGCGGCCTCGTCCGGGGCCATCTCTTCCAGGATGTCTGCGGCCTTGCTCGCATCGAGCGCTTCGATGATCTGCGCCTGCGTCTCCGGGTCCATTTCGGAAAGCGCCTCGGCGGCGACCTCGGTGTCGATGGCCTCGATGATGGCCTCGCGGTCCTCGGGGCTCAATTCCTCGACGATGTCGGCCAAATCGGCCGGGTGCATCTGTTCGAGCGGCTCCATGGAGATGTTGAGGCGGAGGCGGCGCTGCGGATCGGGCTCAACGATGTTGCACAGCTCCCAGCGGATCGAGTTCGGCGGGACGCGGCGCTGGAGCCGGCGGATCCATCGGCGGGGCGCCCAGCCCTGGAGAAGGCGGCGCAGAACGGCGCGCATGCCAATGTCGATCTCGACGACGTGCAGGGCGTCGCGGCCGTTCTCGGATCGTATCTCGAAGGTGATGTCTGTGACGCGAACCACTTTGCGGCCGCGGGAGTCGATGATCTGCTGGTCGAGCACGTCCCGGACAAGCCGCAAGGCGTACTCATCGGCGTGGTAGGGGACCAGCAGCTCGTCAGAGAGCCAGATGCCATCCAGGCTGATCCGCGCCACCTGGTCGTGGCGCACATACAGCCAGGTGTAACCGCCGCCGCCGGCGATGAGGTAGCGGTCCACGCGCAAGGGATGGATGCGGGGCACGAGCACCGCATCCCGGACGCGGCCGAGCGGCCGGCGCCTCAGGTCATAGACCTTGAGCCCGAGCAGTTCGGTGAGGTAGAGGATTTCGCCAGCCATCCTTCATCGCTGCCTCAGGGCGTCATTCACAGGATGTATCAGCCGGGAGGCGGCTGGCAAGCTTTGAAGAGAGGGCTGGACAATGGGCGCGGCCCGCGTCATGTTGAAGTCAGGAACACCACGATGGATCCGACGCGGCGCGAGTTTGCGGCGGGACTGGGCGCGATGGCGGCGGCCCCGCCGGGGGCGTTCGAACCCGCCTATCTGAAGCTGGCGCGCGCGGGCGAGCTCGAGGCACGGGCCAACGCTCTGCGCGAGATCTACCGCTCCTGCCGGCTGTGCCCCCGGCAGTGCGGCGCGAACCGTCTGAAAGGAGAGACGGGCGTCTGCCGCCTCCCTGCGCGCGCGAAGGTGTACTCCGCGCACCCGCACTTCGGCGAGGAGCGGCCGCTGGTGGGACGGGGCGGCTCCGGGACTGTGTTCTTCTCCCACTGCAACCTGCTGTGCGTCTTTTGCCAGAACTGGGAGATCAACCACCGCGGCGACGGCTCGTGGTATTCGGATGAGGAGCTCGGGCGGCTGTTCGTCTCGGTCCAGAACATGGGCTGCCACAACCTGAACCTCGTGACGCCCACGCACATCGTGCCGAACATCGTTGCGGCGCTCCGGCATGCGGTGAGCCGCGGGTTCCGGCTGCCGCTCGTGTACAACTGCGGCGGGTACGAGTCGCTGGAGGCGGTGAGGCTTCTGGACGGCATCGTGGACATCTACCTGCCGGACTTCAAGTACATGGACGGGCAGACCGCCGCGCGGCTGTCTTCCGGCGCCACCGACTATCCGGAGCGGGCCGCGGAGGCGATTGCGGAGATGCACCGGCAGGTGGGCGATCTTGTGCTGGACGAGAGCGGCGTGGCGCGGCGCGGGCTGCTGATCCGGCACCTGGTGCTGCCGGACAACTTGGCTGGCACGGACCGGTTTGTGAAGTGGGTGGCGGAAAGGCTGTCCCGCAACACGTGGGTCAACATCATGGGGCAGTACCGGCCGGAGCATAAGGCGCGGCAGTATCCGCCCCTGGACCGGCGCATCACTCTGGCCGAACACCGGCGCGCCGTGGAGTGGGCGCGCGCGGCGAGACTGACCCGCGTGCTGGCGTGATCACTTGGCCGCCTTCGCGCGGTCCATGTATTTCAGGGTATTCAGATCCACCCGAACCCGGTCGCCGGTCTTGATGAACTGCGGGACCATGATTTCGACGCCGTTTTCGAGCCGCGCGGGCTTCCACGTGCTGTCGTTCTGCGCGTGGACGGGCGGAGCTGTGTCGGTGATGGTGGCCTCGATGAAGCCCGGCATTTCCACGCCCACGGGCTGATCGCCCAGGAACTCTACGGCGACGCGCATTTCGGGCATCAGGAAGCGGGCGGCGTCTCCGAGCAGCTTCTCTGGCACCTCCGCTTGCTCGCAGGTGTCGGGATCCATGAATGTGAAGATGCCCGAGTCGCTGTAAAGGAAGTCCATCGCCTTCCTCTCGAGCGGCAAATCCTCCACTTTCAGATCGCCGCGCAGGCTCGTCTCCCAGGTGGTGCCGGTGGAGAGATTTTTCAGGCGAACATGAGCGACTCCGCCCATCTTTCCCTGCCCCGGGTGGTAGTCGGCGAGCAAGACCTTGTAAGTCTCGCCCTCGTAACGGATCGCCATGCCGTTTCGCAGATGGGACGCGATGATCATCCGGGCAAGCTCCTTCTGCCAGCAGATGTATCACATTGCGGGCCGGGGAGCTATCGTCATCTAATAGTGATATGCCTGTAGACGCCCTTCCCGCCTCGCGCCCCGTGCCGCGCGTGGAGACGCGCTTCCGCCGGATTGTCACTCCGTTCCCGGTGCCTGATTCCCTCCCGGTGCTAGAGAAGCTGCAACGCTACGAGTTGCGGGCCATGCACGGCCAGCCGCCGGTCGTTTGGGACCGCTCCGAGGGCTTTCAGGTTTACGACCGCTGGGGCAACGTGTGGCTGGACTGGTCCTCTGGCGTGCTCATCACCAACGCGGGTCACGGGCGGCGGGAGATCATCGAGGCGGTGACGCGGCAGGCGCAGCACGGGCTGCTGACCAATTACTGCTTTCCTTCCGAGATTCGCGCCGAGCTGGCCGAAAGGCTGGTGTCGCTTTTGCCGCCGCCGCTGGACAAAGTCTTCATTCTGACCACGGGCAGCGAAACAGTAGAGTTCGCCATCAAGGCGGCCAGGATGCACGGGCTGAAGACGGGCGGGCGTGGCAAGAACGTGATTGTCTCCTTTGAAAAGGCGTTCCACGGGCGCACGCTGGGTTCGCAGCTCGCCGGCGGCATTCCGGCGCTGAAGGAGTGGATCGGCGATCCCGACCCGCGCTTTGTGCAGGTGCCGTTCCCGGACGGATACTGGACCGAAGACACGAGCTTCGAGCTGTTCGAGCGGTCGCTGGCCGAGCAGGGCGTGGCGCCCGGCCAGGTGTGCGGCGTACTGATGGAGACCTACCAGGGAGGCACCGCGGCGTTCCCGCCCGTGGACTACATCCGCACGTTGCGCGAATGGTGCACGGGGCAGAAGGCGCTGCTGATCTTTGACGAAGTGCAGGCGGGCTTCGGGCGCACGGGCAGACTGTGGGGCTATGAGCATTACGGCGTGGTGCCGGATCTGACGACGTGGGGCAAAGGCATCTCGAGTTCACTACCCATTTCCGCGGCGGCGGGGCGAGCTGAGTGGATGGACTTGCCGGCTCCGGGATCGGCTTCTTCCACGCATACCGGCAACCCGGTCTGCTGCGCGGCGGCGCTGGCCAACATCGATCTGATCCTGAAGGAAGACTTGGCGGGCAACGCGGCGCGTATGGAGCCGGTTTTGCAGGCGGGGTTGCAGGCCATCCAGGACGAGTTCCCGCAGGCGGGCTTCCGCGCAGGGAAGGGTCTGGTGGCGGGGTTGGCGGTGGTGGAGCCGAAGCACCGCACACCGGACGGCGCACTGGCGCATGACATCGTGTGGCGCTGCGCAGAGAAGGGTCTGCTGATGTTCAATCCGGTGGGACCGCAGGGCTGCACCATCAAGATCAGCCCGCCGCTGGTGATCACTGAAGAGGCGCTGCGCGAGGGCTGCCAGGTACTGCGAGAAGCCTTCGCGGAATCACTGGCGGGACGCTGAGGAGGGATGGCAATGCGAGTGGCGATGATCGGCGGCGGGATGATTGCTCATGATCAGCTGCTGCCCTCTCTGCTCCAGTTGCAGCGGCTGGGGCGCGTCGAGAATATCGACGTGTGCGACCGGAAGCGCGAGTCGCTGGAAGCGCTCGCCGAGGCGCCCGCAATCCAGCGGGCATTTCCGGGACAGAACTTCACGCCGCGGCTCGAATCCTACGAGGAGGTAATCGCTTCACTGCCGCCGCGGCAGCTTGTCGTGATCGCGATCCCGGATCACCTGCACTACCAGGCGATCCTTTGCGCCCTTCGGAATGACCAGCATGTGCTCACCGTGAAGCCGCTGGTGCTGCGGGTGGAACACGCGCGGCACATCGAACAGGAGGCGCGGGAGCGCGGGCTGCTCGTGGGAGTGGAATACCACAAGCGGTTCGACGACCGTTCCCTGCTGGCGCGGCGGCGCTACCGCGAGGGGCTGTTCGGAGAGTTCCGGCTCGGCACGGCGTGCCTGCTGGAGAAGTGGTACTACCGGAACTCGAATTTCCAGAACTGGTTCAGCTGCGACGCCACCGACGCGTTCACTTACATTGGCTGCCACTACGTGGATCTGGTGGCATTCATCACCGGGCTGCGCCCTGTGGAGGTGTCCGTGTACGGCATCCGGGACCGTTTCCCGAACGGCGCGGAGGGGTGGCTTTGGACCGATGCGCGCGTCGTCTGGTCCAACGGCGCGTGCCTGAACGCGCAGAACGCCATCGGCTTCCCGGATGCGGCGCCGGGCACGAACACGCAGGGACTGACGATGTATTGTTCCACCGGCGAGCGCGGCGCTTGGATCCGGCATGACGATCAATACCGGGGCATTCAGCACTGCTATGTGCGCAACCCGGGCGGAGCCGGTTCGACGATCTATGCCGAGCCGTCGACGGATTACTTTCAGTATGTGGACGTTGGTGGGACGGGGCTGGCGCCGGTGGGCTATGGATACCGGTCGGTGGCGTACATTGTGGAACGGGCGCTGGAACTGCAGGGGCTGGAGCCCGAAGAGCGCAGGATGAAGCTCGCCGAGTGGGACCGCGCGGGCGTGATGGCGACACCGGCGAATTCGGCATATAACGAGGCGGTCATCGAAGCGGCGCGGCGCTCGATTGCCGAAGGCGGGCGCGCTGTGGCCGTCGAGGCGGCGTAATTTCCGCAACCTGCACGGGTCGCTGCGTATCCAAAGGAACACCCCCCCTTTGCGTATGCGCATCCCTTTCTGGATCTGTCTCTTCGCTTCCGCCACTCTGGCGCAGCCCTTGCCGATGGCGGGCGTGCTGGTGGATCACGTCAACCGGACCATCCGCACGGTGACCGCCGGCGAGGAGATTGCTCGCGCCGGGCGGGCGCGGGTGAGCGAGTTCGATGCTGCATGGGCGACCCCAGACGGGCGCACGGCTCTGATGGCCAGGTCCGGCACGCTGTATCTGGTGCGGCGCCTCGATGGCGGAATCCCCGTTTGGCGGGAAGTGCGGGAAGACAGCTCCGCGGTGGCGCGCGCGGCGTGGAGCGCAGACTCATCCGCAGTGGCGCTTTACTTGCCCGGCGAACAGAAGATCGAGTTCTGGAAGCAGAAGCAGGGCGAGCTGAGGCACGCGTTCACCGTCGACTTGGCCGGCGTCAACGAGCGCGTGGTTTCGCTGGCGGTGGCGCCGGAGGCAAAGACGGCATTTCTAGCGACGCAAGGGCGGGAATCCGGCACGCTCTGGATTCTTCAGGAAGGGCGCGAACCGCGGATGCTGATGCCTCTTTCTCGCGCTGGAGAAGTGCAATTCTCCGAGGGCGCGCTGTACCTGGCGGACCGGGGAAGGAACGAGGTACTCCGATACTCGGGGTGGGACGGCTCGCCGCGTCTGGACCTTCTGATGACAGCCGGCCACGGGCTGGCCGACCCGGTGGGGTTCGCGCTGCTGACGGAAGAAAAGAAGCTGGTGGTGGCCAGCGCCGGAACCAGCCAGTTGCTGACGCTGGATCTGCGGTCGAACCAGCTGGCACCGCCCGTGCCGCTCGAGGAGCCACCCGCGCGGCTGGAACGGCTGGGCGCGGCCCCGCTGTTCCTGCTGGATTCCACCGCTGCGGGGGGACCGGCCCGGGTGTACGACGCCTCGGCCCGGCGGCTGCTGCCGATGGCGGCGGACTGAGGACTGGCCGAAACATTTTGACACGCTTCTGTTTGAAGCGCGACAATCGGGGCATGGCCCTGTTCCGCATCCACAAGATGAGGGAGCACGTCCGGCAGAACTTCCGCTGGGCGCCGCACACGAGCGGACTGGCGATCCTGAAGCCACGCGACTTCGAACCGGGCGGCGAGGTGGAAGCGCAAGGCCTCTACGACGCCTGGATGCAGCTGCGCGGATCTGCCAGCCCACTGGAGGTCGGCGACGTTCTGGAGGCGCCGGACGGCGCGCTGCGGATCTGCAAGTACGTGGGCTTCGAGGAAGCCCGCTGGCGGGAGCCGGAGCCCGAGCCGCAGCCCTTGCCACTGGAAGGCGTATCCTCGGCCGCCTGAGCGCCCCTCTACCGCTTGATTCCGCCTCCCGTCCCGCCGGGTTATGCTGGGTGCGGGAGATGCGAAGATGAGAGCTTTTCCTCTGCTATTGGCGTTGGGCGCGCTCGCCGCGCTGGGGCAGCCTCCAGGCTACCGGCTGGTCTGGTCGGACGAGTTCGACAAGCCCGGTCTGCCCGACCCGGTGCGCTGGAACTACGAGCGGGGCATGATCCGCAATAACGAGGCGCAATTCTACACGGCCGAAAGGCCGGAGAACGCGCGTGTAGAGAACGGTGTGCTGGTGATCGAGGCGCGCAGGGAAGACTGGAACCAGGATGGCAGGACAGCCCGCTACACATCCGCCAGCGTGACCACCCAATGCCGCCAGTACTGGCGCTACGGCAGGATCGAGGTGCGGGCGAAGCTGCCTACCGGGCGGGGCACCTGGCCGGCCATCTGGATGCTGGGCCAGAACATCGACAAGGTGGGCTGGCCAAAATCAGGCGAGATCGACATCATGGAGAACGTAGGCTTCGATCCGAACGTCATTCACGCCAACATCCACACGGAGGCCTACAACCACGTCAAGGGCACCAACAAGGGCAACAGGATCACGGTGCAGGAGCCCTGGCGCGGCTTCCATGTGTACGCCGTGGACTGGTCGCCGAAGCGGGTCACGATGTCAGTGGACGGGCAGGAGTACTTCACTTTTGAAAATGAGGGAACCGGCGAAGCCACGTGGCCTTTCGATCAGCCCTTCTACCTGATCCTGAACATCGCCATCGGCGGAAGCTGGGGCGGACAGCAGGGCATCGACGACGCCATCTTCCCGCAGCGGTTCGAGATCGACTACGTCCGCGTGTATCAGCTGGACCCTGCATCACGCGTGCCGCGCGAACGGTGAGACGAAGTCTGCAACCGGGCGTCAGTACCGCGCATCTGAACGGATGCGCCGGGCGCCGCAAGACGGTCCTGCGCAAGGTACAATTGACACCTATGGACTCGTCATCGGGCGGCCACCCGGCGGGCCAATGCCCTGCCGGGCAATACGCCGTGGTGGCCTACATCCCGGAGCCGCTGGGCAGTTATCTGAGCGCGATGCGCTCCGAACTGGTGCCTGGCTGCACGCTCCGTTCCCACGTCACTATCCTGCCACCGCGCCGCCTGGCCGCTTCAGCAGAGGCTCTTTCGGCGGAAATGGAGCGGCTGGCGCACAACGTGCTCTCGTTCGAAGCAGCTCTCGGCGAGGTGGAAGTCTTCTCCTCCACCGGCGTCATTCATCTGGCGCTCTCCTCCGGACGCCAGAGCATGGAGCAGGCGCACGCGGCGCTGAACCACGGCATCCTTTTCGCCGAAGATGCGTTCCCGTTCCACCCCCACGTGACCATCGCCCAGAACCTGGGGGCATCGCCGTTTGAAGAGGTGCTCGCCACGGCTCGGCGCCGGTGGCAGGAGTGCCCCTGGCCCCGTCATTTCGCCGTGGAGGAGCTGGTGCTGGTGCGCAGTGCCGCGCCAGATTGCTGGGAGGATCTGAGCCGTCACTCTCTGGCGCCAGTCAGTCTTCTGAGAACAGCCTGATCTGGCCAGACTCTTCGCGGGCTTTCTGTGCGCGCCGGCGCGCTCCACCTACCACGCCGAGCACAGCTGCACCGGCCAGAGCCTGGCGCGGGGCGAAAACGCGCTGCGTGTTGCCCGCCGGATCGGGCGGAGTCAGCATGACGCCGGAGCCGTCCAGCAAGAGCAGGTCGTTGGGTGCGACACCCTCCAGGCGCGCCCCGTCGCGGAACCGCAGTTCCACCCAAAGTCCGGGAGCCTTCGGGCGCGCGAGAAACTCGCGCCTTTCCTGCCAGATGGAGGGACCGTCCAGATCCCGCACGAAGGATACGCTCTTGACTTGTGCCAGAGGCAGGCGCATCACGTTCCCGTCGACGCTGAGCACCTCAAGCTCGCTCCCTTGCACGAAGGCCTGCGAGTGCACGAAGCCGCCGATTTGCGACCGGTCGTACCGGTCAACGAGCACTTTTTTTGCGGTGGATCCGCTCAATTGGGGCTGCGCTCCGTGGGAAAGAAGGCGCCGTGACTTCAGTGGGCCTTTACTTTCAAAGAATTACGCTGGTATTGTATCATTACACAAATGGCTGCCGAGGACGAGCTGGCACGAGCGGTCGAGGCATTCCTAGCCTGCGCAAGGATCGAGAAAGGACTCTCGGCCCACACAATTGCCGCTTACTCCTTCGATTTGAACAACTTTCGCGACTACTGCAGCAGCCGGAAGATCTCCTGGCCGGTGGGTGCGGAAGACGTGCGCGGTTACATGGACGCCATGCGCGAGGCCAGGCTTTCGGCGCGCACGGCAGCTCGGCGGCTGTCGGCGATGCGCCAGTTTTTCCGCTTCCTGCTCACCGAAGGAAGAATTGGCGAAGACCCGACGGCGATGTTGTCGGCGCCGAAAACCTGGCGCAACCTGCCGAAATACCTGACCGCCACGCAGGTGGAGGATCTGCTGGCGTCGCCGGAGTCATCCCCGCGCGGCATTCGGGACCGGGCGATGCTCGAGACGCTTTACGCCACCGGACTGCGCGTCTCGGAGCTGGTCTCTCTGCGGCTGGCGGACGTAAACCTGGAACTGGGCTTCGTGCGCGTCACGGGCAAAGGCGGCAAGCAGCGGCTGGTGCCTCTCGGCTCGAAGGCGCAGCAAGCCTTGCGCGAGTATCTGGGCGAGGCGCGCGCGGCGTTGTTGAAGGAGCGCGCCAGCCCGCATCTGTTTGTGACAGGGCGCGGAGGCGCCATGACGCGGCAGGCATTCTGGATGCTGCTGCGGCAGCACGGGCGAAAGGCGGGGATTTTTCAGAAGCTGTCGCCGCACGTATTGCGGCACAGCTTCGCCACGCACCTGCTGGAGGGCGGCGCGGGACTGCGCAGCGTCCAGGCGATGCTGGGCCATGCCGACATCTCAACGACGGAAATCTACACCCATGTCATGCGCACACGACTCAAGAGCATTGTGGACGAGCATCATCCGCGAGGCTGAAGCCGGCGTGCGCTCCGAAGCGAGGCCGGCACGATGAGCGACTACATGTTCATTCTGGAAAACCACCTGAGCGTGGAGCAACGGGCGCTGCTCGACCTGGTGCAACAAGCGGCGGCTGAAGCCAATCTCAGCCTGTTCCTGACGGGCGGCGCGCTGCGCGACATGCTGGGCGGCTTTCCCATCCGCGACCTGGACTTCACGGTCGAGGGCAGCGCTGTGAAGTTCGCCCGCGATCTGGCCAGGAAGCACAAGGCGGAAGTGACCGCGGTGGACGAGGTGCGCAAGTCGGCCGAACTGCGCTTCCCCTCGGGGGCGCGCTGCGCCGTCACCATGGCGCACACCGAGAAGTTTTCCAAGCCCGGCGGGAAGCCGCAGGTGACGCCTGCGACCATCCACGAGGATCTGCGCTGCCGGGATTTCACCATCAACGCCATCGCCCTGTCGCTGAACCGCGCCTCGCGCGGGCTGCTGATCGACCCCACCAACGGCGCCGGGGACATCGAGCAGAAGGAGCTGCGCGCAGTCAGCCCCTATGCGTTGTACGACGATCCCATCCGGCTGCTGCGGCTGGTGCGCTTCCGCACACGGTTCGGCTTCGCGGTCGAGGAGAAGACGTGGCAGCAGTTCCTGAACGCCCGCGAAGCTGGCGTGCAGAAGCTGGTTCCGCCTCGCGCCCTGTTTCAGGAACTCTGCGACATCACGCAGGAGCCGAATCCGGGCGATGTTTTCGCGGCGCTCGACCAGGAAGGCCTGCTGACGCTCTTCAGCCCCGGGCTGACCGGCGCCAAAGTCAATCACGCCGCTTTCCAGAAGCTGGCCAAATTGAAGGCGATGATTCCGTTCGGCGCCCCGTTCCCGGTGGATTGGTACGCCATCGTGATGTACTGTCTGACCGAGAAGCTGACGCCGAAGGAGCGGTCGGCGCTGGTTGCCGCCACACAAATGACCAAGCAGGAGGCGGCGCCCTGGCAAAAGCTGGAAGCATCGGCAAAGAAACTGGCCACGGCAGTGAAGTCGGCAAAGCTGAAGCGCGCCTCGCAGACGTATGCCACGCTGTCGAAGGCTCCCGGTGAGCAGGTGCTGTACCTCGGGCTGACGAGCGATCACCGGATCGTGCTGGACCGCGTGAAGAACTATCTTGGCCGCTGCCTCGCGGTGGCAATGGAGGTCACCGACGCGGAGGTCAAGGAAGCCTCCGGGCTGGAGCCAGGCTCGCCGAAATTCCAGAAGGCGCGGGAGGAGCGGATCGCGGCGCACCTGGACGGACGCGTGCGCAAGCCTGCGCCGCCGCCGGAACCCGAGCCGCCGCCCGCGCAGCCGCCTCGTTCGCCGATCGTGCGCGGGGCAAGGTTCCGCTAAGCGGGCCATTCCTGCGCGCTGGCAACCCGAGGCTGTGTTATCCTCCAAGCTGTATCCATTAAGCCCCTAGGCGAGGATGTTTCCATTCCGCCCTCCTGCGCACTGCCGGGGGGCGTTTCCATTGGGACTGAATTGGGAACCACGGTGCACTCCTGGAGGCGGAACCGACAACGCGGATGGGCAAGACCGGATTTCTTGTGATTCCAAATTGGATGAGACAGCTGGCAGCGGCGCCGGTGATGATGGTGGCGGTCCTGACCTCCGCCGCTGGTCAGCAGACGAGTCCCGCGGGAGATTTCGTGCGCGATTTCGCCGCGGATCAGAAGCGCATCTGGACGGCGCCACTGCGGATGTCGCCACGGCAGGCATGGACGCGGGCGCTGCCGCTGGTGGCGGGCACGGTGGCGCTGAAGTCGGTGGACCGCTCCATGGTGGACGCTTTGCCGGGCACGCCCGCGCAACGCGACTGGAGCCGGCGTGTGTCGCTGGTGGGATCGATGGCGGGGCTGGCGATGGCGGCTGCGACCACCACAGCCTACGGGCATGCCGCCGCCAGACCTGCGTGGTCGCATCTGGGGCGCGACGCCGCGCTGGCGCTGGCCTCGGGACTGGCAGTCACGTACGCCATCAAGGGGGCGACATGGAGAGAGAGGCCGGATGCGCCGGGCTCGCGGGGATCGTTCTACTCCGGCGGCGACTCCTTCCCTTCCGGCCATGCGCTGACCTCGTTCGCCGTGGCGGCGGCGGTGGCAGCGCATCCGGGAGCTCCGAAGTGGCTGAAGATCGCTCTGATGGGCACGGCCGCGGCCATCAGCATCAGCCGCACGACGGGCTACCGGCACTGGCCCTCGGATGTGTACTTCGGCGCCTTCACGGGCGTTCTCATCGGCCGTTCCATTGCGCGGACGCCCCACGTGCGTTGACGGATCCAGCGGAGCTGCCTTGTCTGGCCGTCACGCGCCGGTGTATTCTGCATCTGCCCGTATTTATCCAGGAGTGATGCCATGTTTGACGAGATGAAACCGGAAGTTCTTGTGGTGGGCGCCGGACCGGTGGGGCTGTTCACGGCGCTGTCGCTGGCCCGGCGAAACGTGAATGTGAGAATCATCGACACAGGCGTCTGGGCATGCACGCATAGCTACGCGCTTGCCGTACATCCGCAGGCGCTGGACTTGTTCGCGCAGTTGGGCCTGAAGGAGCGGATCCTGGCGGAGTCTTACCCGGTGCGGAGGATCGCTTTTTGCGACAGCGGCGGGACGCGCGTTGCGGCCGATGCCGGCGACGCCGGCCATCCTTTGGCCGTGGTGCGGCAGGACACGCTCGAAAACCTTCTGGAAGATGAACTGGAGAAGCTGGGCGTGCGCGTGGGATGGCGGCACGAAGCCGCGGCTGTATCCCAGCAAGCCGACCATGCGCGCGTTACGGTGCAGAAGTTTGAGAAGGAATCCCGCGGCTACATTGTGGCGCACACCGAATGGGTCGTAGCGAAGACATGGGAGTTCGAGCCGCGCTTCGTCGTCGGGGCCGACGGCTACAATTCGCGCGTGCGGCGCTCGCTCGACGCTGAATTTCCCGAGGTGGGGCCGGCGCAGTATTTCGCTGTGTTCGAGTTCAAGACGGACGCTGACCTGCAGCACACGGTGCGCGTGGCGCTGGAGGGCGGAACGTTGAATGTCCTGTGGCCGCTGCCTGGCGGCGCGGCGCGCTGGAGCTTCGAGTTGCCCGGCTACCAGCCGCCGGCGCCGGATCCGGTGGAGGCGCTGCGGCGCGCAGGCTTCGGCGATTTTCCCTCGGAAAGGCAAAAGGACCGCGTTCTGCTCTCGCACGGGCTGGACCTGCCTGTTTTGGACGAGGCGCACTTGCGTGAGTACGTGCGGCAGCGGGCGCCATGGTTCACGGGTTCGATCGAGAAGCTCACCTGGCGGATCGTCGTGCGGTTCGAACACAGGCTGGCCAAGCGGTTCGGCGCCGGGCGGCTGTGGATCGCCGGCGACGCCGCGCACCTGACCGGCCCCGCCGGAGTGCATTCGATGAATCTCGGCTTCTGGGAGGGCGACGATCTGGCGGCGCGCCTGGAAGCGGTGCTGCGCGGGGGTGCGGCCCCGGAGACGGTGGCCGGCTACGATCCGAAGTGGCAGGCCGCATGGCGGCAGTTGCACGGCTTCGAGCGCATGCCTCAGCCCGGCCCGGGAACGGACCCGTGGGTGGCCGCGCACTCCACGCAAATCCTGGCGAGCTTGCCCGCGTGGGGCACGGCTTACGAGGACATGGCCGCGCGGCTTGGGCTGGCAGTGGCGTGAAGTCCGCGGTCAGCGCTTCTCGAGAAGCCTGCGCCACAGCAGATACAGCGCATTCTGTACGGCAAAACGGCGGACCCGCTCGCGCCCGGTGGGGAAACGGAACATCCTCGCGGCGGCATCCTCAGGTGTGGCGAGGCCGATCCACACGGTGCCAGGTTCGATTCCCGGCGAAGAGGACTCCGGACCGGCCTCGCCCGTGACGGAGAGCGCGTAGGTAGCTCCTGTACGGTCGCGCGCAGATTCGGCCATCGCCACGGCCACGGCTTCACTCACCACGCCATGCTGGCGGACCATGGTCTCGTCGAGCCCCAGCAGACGCGTCTTCATCGCCGCGCCATAGACGACGAACCCGCCGGCGAACCAGGCAGAAGAACCCGGAACCTCGGTAATACGCGCGCCCAGCAGCCCGGCAGTGCAGCTTTCGGCCACAGCCAGGGTCTGGCCGCGGCGCTCGAGTTCGCGGCCGACGACAGCTTCCAGGGGCGAGCCGTCTGTCGAGTAGACGCGGTCCCCCAGTTCGGCCAGGATCTTCGACCGCAGCTCTTCCGCTAGCCGCTCGGCCTCTTCCGCCGTGTTGCCGCGCGCGCGGAGGTGGATCTGCACATCGCCTTCCGCGGCGAGGATCGTTGTCACCGGGTTCGTGCAGGTCTTGTAAATGGGCGCGATGCGGTTGTCCAGATCGGACTCGCCCATGCCCGCGACGCGGAAAAAGCGCGTGCGGATGAATGCCTGCGGCAGGCGCTCGCGCAGCAGCGGCAGGCAGTGGTTCTCGAACATCGGATGTAGCTCGCGCGGCGGACCGGGCAGCAGCACCACGATGCCTCCGGGCAAATCGAGCCACTGTCCCGGCGCTGTGCCATGCGGGTTCGGCAAAGGGAGCGCGCCTTCCACCAGGAACGCCTGCCGGCGGTTGTTGGGCGCCATCTGACGGCCCATGCGGCGGAAGCGTTCCTCGATCGCGATCAGGATCTCTTCGTTGAACAGCAGTCGCCGGCGGAGCGCCTGCGCCACGGCCTCGCGTGTCACGTCATCCTCGGTAGGCCCGAGCCCGCCGGTGAGCAACAGCAGGGGCACGCGGTCCAGCGCCGAGGAAACAGCCTGGGCCAGCAGGTTCCGCTGGTCGCCCACAACGGTCTTGCGGATCACTTCGACGCCCAGTTCGTTCAGTTGCGCGGTGAGCCAGAGCGAGTTGGTGTCGATGCGGGAGGGAGTCAGCAGTTCGCTGCCGGCGGCGATGATTTCGGCGTCCATGGAGTCTTCAGCAGGGCCACCAGCCGCGGATGCCCACAGGGGCGCGGTAGAGCGCGCCAGTCGTGGTGATGTAAAGATCCCCCGATGGGGCGAAGGCGAGTCCGACGATGTTGGAGCCCGAAAGGAACTGCGTGATCTCGGCTTTCGGCGTCAGGCGGACGATGCCCTTGCGCCCGCGCCACGAGGCGGCGGCATAGAGGTTCCCGTCCGCGTCAAACGCCAGCCCCTGCGGGCGTCCGAGACCGCGGAAGAAAGTTTCGACTTCGCCGCTGGGGGCGACGCGGTAAATGCAGTCGTAGCTGGAGGTAGTGGGGCCGGTGACGTAGAGATACCCGTCGGGGCCGAACGCCAGATGGTAGGCGGCCACGCTAGGCTCAAGCGTCGTGAAGACGTAGATCTGGCGGCTCTTGCTGATCTTGAAGATCGTGCCGGAGCGGTCACCGACGAAAAGATTGCCCTCCGCGTCGAACGCGATGCCGGTGGCGACGCCCATGCCTTCGACGTACACGGTCATGATGGCCGAGTCGGAAACCTGGTACACGATGCCATCGAAGCGGGAAGAGACGTGCAGCACGCCCTCGGAATCGAAGGCAAGGCCCGTGGCGTTGGTCAAGTCCGAAAGGAACGGAGTGACCTCGCCGGCGGGATCGATCTTGTAGACACTGACCGGCGTCTTCTGGCCGCGGGAGCCGCTGAAGGTGGTGAACACGTTGCCCTCGCGGCCAACGGCCGGATTGGCCACCGGGTGGAGATTGTCGGCGACCAGCGTGGCGACCACGATTTCGGAGGATTCGCTCTCGGCGCTGCCGTTGCGCACCAGCACTTCCCCGTAGACTGCCTCCTGCGGCACCCGCGCCACGATGTACCGGCTGGAGGCTACTGTAAGCGGCGCCGTGCAGCCGCCGATGGTGACCACGGGGCGTGGAGCGGCAGGAAAGTTCTTGCCGCGGATCTGGATTTCGCCGCCGGGAAGGGCGGCGGGCGGCGCCACCGATTCGATCACCGGTTTCGAAGTAGAGTTCCGCAAAGAAGGCATCCTGGCATCAGCCTCCAACTACGATTGAACCATGTTTGCGCCGAAGGCACGGCCTGCCAGCAGCAGCAGCGCGGCCCAGACGCCGGCGAGCACGTCGTCAGCAACGATGCCCCATCCGCCGGGCAGCCGCTCGGCTGCGCGCACGGGCCAAGGCTTGATGATGTCGAAGAGCCGGAACAGGACGAATGCCGCAGCGGCGCCCGTGAATGTGAACGCGCCGGCCGCGGCAAGCGCCACCCATTGCCCCAGAACCTCGTCGACGACAACGATGCCCGGATCTTCCTTGCCACTGCTGCGCGCCACCTGCCCCGCGGCCCATATTGCCGGAAGCAAAAGAGCCGCCGCAGCGGCCAGCAGCCAGACGGGTGCGAGGCCGGTCAGCCGGCACAGCAGCCACGCGGCAGCCACTGCGCCGAGCGAGCCCGCCGTACCCGGGCCGAACGGCCAGCAACCGCAGCCGAACCAGGTGGCGAGCACGAAGGCGGCCCTACTCTTCATCGGAGTCCTCGGGCTGGCGGTCCGGAACGGGCGCGGGTTCGGCCGGGATCCTGTACTCCTCGTCGGCCCACCTGCCGAGATCGATCAGGCGGCAGCGTTCGCTGCAAAACGGCATTTCGGGGGCGCCGAAAGGAACCTCTTTCCTGCAAACGGGGCACTTCATTGATGCGCGTGCTGGCGTCCGGCCGTGCCGTGGATGATTCGAAACGGGCTGGCAAAAGCCGGCGCATCCCCGGCCGGCGGCGCGTCCGTCAGGTCTCCCACAAGATCATAGTCGTGTGCGCGCCGGATGCGCATGCGGCGGAACTCGCCGGGGCGCGGGGGGCGGGGGCCGGGATCGGAGATATAGCAGACGCCGTCGATATCCGGCGCCTGCGAGGCAAGCCGCGCCTGCCAGACCAGTTCGCTGTCCGGCGATGGCCCTTCCACCAGCACCGGCAGTTCGCGCCCCACAAGGGCCCGGTTGCTCTGCCGCGAGATCCCGCGCTGCAGCGCCATCAGGCGGCGCTTGCGGTTGTAAATGGCGCGCCGGCCGACCTTGCCGTCGAGGTGGAAGCTCTCGCTGGTCTCCTCGTCCGAATAGCCGAAGACGCCGAGGCGGTCGAACCGCGCGGCTTTGACAAACTGGCAGAGCTCGTGGAAGTCGGCGTCCGTCTCGCCCGGGAATCCCACGATCATCGACGTCCGGATGGCCACGCCCGGCACGGCGCGCCGGATACGCTCGATGAGCCGCAGGAAGATGTCGCCTGAGCCTCCCCGCTTCATGCGCTTTAAGACTCGCGCCGAGGCGTGCTGGAGCGGCATGTCGATGTACTTCACCAGCGGCTCGTGTGCGGCAAGGGCGTCCAGCAGACGTGAAGTGATCCGGTTCGGATAGCAGTAGAGGAAGCGGATCCACTTCGGATGAGGCGTTTCGATCCGCGCCAGTTGCCCGAGCAGTTCCGCCAGACCGTCGCGCAGCCCGAGGTCGTCCCCATATGCGGTCGTGTCCTGCCCGATGAGGTTGATTTCGCGGACACCTTGTGCGAAGAGTGCGCGCGCCTCGGCCAGGACGCTCTCCGGGCGGCGGCTGCGGAATCGCCCGCGGAACTGCGGGATGACGCAGAAGCTGCAGGGATGGTCGCAGCCCTCGTTGATCTTGATGTAGGCGTAATGGCGCGGCGTCGCCAGCAGGCGCGGCGTCAGGTGATGGTAGAGATACGGTGCGGCGCCGTCGGCCTCCGCTTCTCCGCCTTCGCACAAATCGGCGATGCGTTCCACCTCGTTGGTGCCAACGACGGCGTCGACTTCGGGGATCTCCTGGCGGATTTCGCCGCGGTAGCGCTCCACCAGGCAGCCGGCGACGATGAGCTTACGGGCGCGGCCGGTCTTCTTGAACTCGGCCATTTCGAGGATCGTGTCCACTGATTCCTGCCGTGCCGGGTCGATGAAAGAGCACGTGTTGACGACGATGGCGTCCGCCTCGCACGGATCGGAGGTGATCGAATGGCCGCGCGAGACCAGCGTTCCCATCATGACCTCCGTGTCCACCAGGTTCTTGGGACAGCCCAGACTGACGAATCCAATTTTCAAGCGTTTTTCCGGGGAACCGAACGGGGTTTTCTTTCAGCCTATCATGCGCTCCTACAGCTCTTCCGGGAACACGGCGTATCCTTGCGGCGGAGGGAACAGCTCGCGCAGCAGGTGGAGACGCTTGCGCAGGCGGTTGGAGGGGATCTGGCGCGGACCGGGCTCGACGTCGATGTCGCAGCAGATGCCGTGGAGATAGAGCGTGAGCGTGTCGATAAAACTCTGGCGTATATATTGGCGCAGGCGCTCGGTGGGGCGCTGGAAATTGCGGTCGCGGCGCGTGAGCTCGCTTTTCAGGCGCCATGAGGCATCATCCACTTCGCCATGCACGCCCTGCCGGAGCTCAAGCTCGAGCAGCTCGGAGTAGCCGGCGGGAATGCCCTCCGGGAGGGAATCGGCGGCAAGTTCGACGATGGCGCGGTAGAAGCGGTAATGGTGGTCGGCCACGTCGGCCCCCTTGACGGCGAAGGCGAGCACGGCGCCGTCGCGGGCGAGCATGGTGCTGGATGCCACCGCCTCGCTGCTTTCCGGCGGGTCTGTGGCGATGAAGGTTTCCGCCGCCTCGCGGCGGCGGTGCGCCCGGGAGCGGCACAGGTAGGGCACCAGAAGGATGCGGATCTCCGGCAACAGCACAGCGATGGCGGGCGGCAAAGCCGCTACAGGTTCTTCCACCAGCTCCCGCCGGTCTTCCTCGCTCAGGGGTAAGGCGGCGGCAAAATAGCAGAACCGGTTTCCCAGCGGAACCATTTCACTGCGGAAACGATCAGCGAATTGAGCCAGTTGCAGGCGGGAAGGGAGGCTGGGAGAAGACATCAAGCCCTGTAATTTCAGCATAGCAAAGCCCCGGCAAACATCCTCCGGCGGCCGGTGGCATGGCACACTGGTGTCTGGCGTGAAGATCCTGGTCTCGGCAGGCGAACCGTCAGGGGACCGCTATGCAGCGGGCCTCGCGCGCGCTCTGGCGCGCCGCCTGCCCGAGGCCGAGTTTTTCGGCTGCACAGGACTCGAGATGCGCGCCGCCGGCGTTCGCACGGTGGCCGATTCGGCGGCGCTTTCGGTAGTCGGCCTGGTGGAAGTAGTGGGCCACCTTCCTGCCATCTGGCGCGAGTTTCGGCGGTTGGTGGATGCGGCGCGGCGGGAGCGCCCGGCGGCAGCCGTGTTGACCGACAGCGCGGCCTTTCACCTGCGTGTAGCCGGGCGGCTGCGCCGGTTGGGGATACCCGTGTTTCACCTTGTGGCGCCGCAGGCGTGGGCGTGGCGCGAAGGGCGCGTGCGCCAACTCCAGCGAAACGTGACCGAGTTGCACTGCATCTTCCCTTTCGAGGAGGATTTCTTCCGCACCCGTGGCGTCAACGCCTTTTACATCGGCCACCCGCTGGCAAGGCTGGCGAAGCCGGAGGGGAGCCGGGAGGAGTTCTTTGCCCGGCACCGGATCCCCGCGGACCGGCCGCTGGTGACGCTTTGCCCGGGCAGCCGGCGAGGCGAAATCGCCCGGCACTTGCCAGTATTGCAGGAGGCTGTGGAGCGCATGCTCGCGGATCGCGCTTGCACGTTCCTGCTGGCGGCGCCCGCAGGCAGCAAGCAGCGGTTCGGCAGCGGATTCTGTGAACCGCTGATCGGGGCGGGCAGAGTCCGATATTGTGAGGGAGAAACCTGGGACGCGATGGCGCATGCAGACCTGACGCTGGCCGCCAGCGGAACCGTGACGACGGAAGCCGCGCTGCTGGGCGCGCCGGTAGTCGTCTTCTACCGCGTGAATCCGCTGACGTGGCGCCTGGGCCGCTCGTTCGTGCATGTGCCGTTCTTCTCGATGGTGAACCTGGTGGCAGGCCGCGCCGTAGTGCCGGAAATGATCCAGAACGATTGCACGGGGCCGCGGCTGGCGCAAGAAGCGCTGCGGCTGCTGGCGGACCAGAGCGCGCGGGAACGCATGCGCGCCGGGCTTCGCGAAGTACGGGCGGCGCTGGAAGCGGCCGGAGATCCCTTCGAGACATCGGCGGCACGGATCGCCGCCTTCTTGAAACGAGAGGTTTTCGCATGATGGGCCGTTCTCTTCCCCGCGCCTGGATGCTGGCGGGAGGGCTGCTGCTGGCAGCGGCCGCCGTGGCGCAACCGCGCCGAGGCGCAATCGACGTGGACAGCTACCGGATCGAGCTGATGGTGGAGCCCTCGCAGCAAACGCTCAGCGAGTCTGTGGCCGTCACGTTCACGCCGTCCGAAGACCGCGTGCAGACCGTAGCCTTCGAGTTGCACAACGCCCTGAACGTGTCCGGCGTCACGGATCAGGCCGGCCAGGCGCTCCAAACCAACCGGCGCTTTGACGAGCATATGGTCGAGGTGTTCTTCCCGCAGCCGCTTGAGCGCGGGCAGCCCGTCACCGTCACGTTCCGGATCAGCGGCAGGCTGGGCGGAGAAGAGGAATCGCCCGTATACGGCATCACGTTCGCCGCCATCAAGCGGGATCATGCGTGGCTGCTCTATCCCGGCAGATGGTTCCCGGTGAGCGGCTACACCACGGACCGTTACCAGATGGAGCTGACCGTGCGCGCGCCCGCCGGCTACCGCGCTGTTTCGAGTGGCTTGGCGCTGCCGTCCCAGGACGGGCAGGCTCTGACCTTCCGGTCGGTTTCGCCGGGCTTCTATGGGAGCCTCGCTTTGGTGCAGGGCGAGCCGCGGCAAGTCCAGGCGGAGGGTTCTGCCAGCGAGATCTGGTTCCGCGCCGAGCACGCGGCGCAGGCGCAGGCGTGGGGCGAGGAGACAGGCAAGGTGATGGCGTTTCTTACCGATGTCTTCGGCGTGCCTCCTTACCGCAACCTCTCGATCATAGAGACGGGCGAGGGCGCGCCCAACGGATACGCCGCGCCGGGACTGCTGTTCGTGTCCTCTTCCGCGGCGGCGGGCAAGCCCAATCAGCGGCTGCTGGCTAACCAGATCGCCCGGCAGTGGTACGGCGGACTGTTCTCGCCGTCGCACCGCAATCACATCTGGATCACCAACGGCATGGCGCGCTATGCCGAGATCCTCTATCTGGAGCATCTGAACGGCGCGCAGGCGGTGGAGCCGGACTTGCGCGATCTCTATGTGGATGCGCTGACGGTGACCGACGCGCCGGTGCGGCAGGCAGCGCGGTTCGAAGACTACAGCCCGGAGTTCTTTGCCATTACTGGCAGCAAGGGCGCCACCGTGTACCACATGCTCCGGTGGGTGATCGGCGAGGAAGCGTTCCGCAGACTGTTGAAGGCCGCCACGGACCGCTTCGCCAACCGCTCGATTGCAACCGACGATCTGCGGAAGCTGGCGGAGGAGATCAGCGGCGAGAACCTGCAAGGCTTCTTCATTCAGTGGCTGGAGTCGACCGACGCTCCCGAGTTCCGCCTGAAGTACACCATTTACCGCACGCAGAAAGGCTTCCGCGTGATGGGCACGATCGCGCAAGATCTGGACACGTTCCGCATGCCGGTGGAGCTGCGGATCGACACCGAAGGCAATCCCGAGTTCAGCCGTGTCATCGTCGTGGGTCCGTCGACGGAGTTCTCCGTCGATACATTCGGCAAGCCGAGGAAGGTGGTGATCGATCCCAACGGGCGCGTGCTGCGGTTCAGCCGGGAGATGCGAGTGGCGGTGGCTATCCGCCGCGGCGAGCAGTTCGCCGAGATCGGACAGTACAACGACGCGCTGAAAGAGTACCAGAAGGCGCTAGAGGTCAATCCGATCAGTTCAATGGCTCATTACCGCGTGGGCGAGGTGTTCTTCCTGATGGGCAACTACCAGAGCGCCGCCAACAGCTTCCGCGAAGCGCTGAACGGCGACCGCGAGCCGGCGTGGACCGAGGTGTGGAGCCACATCAACCTCGGAAAGATCTTCGACATCACGCAACAGCGCGAGCGCGCCCAGAACGAATACCAGCAGGCGCTGCGGACGAAGGACAACACGCAGGGGGCGCTGGAAGAGGCGGCAAAGTACCTCCAGACGCCGTATCAGCGCAAGGAAAATTAACTGGCAGAGGGCTGGTCTCTGGAGGGGGCCGGGCGGAATCAGCCTTCGGCCTCCCGCTAAGAGGACCTCACGCGTCCGGCTTGCCCCGAAACAGCCTGGTTTTTCATCCTGACAGTTTTTGTTGTGGTTGCGCTGAAGTCGGGACGGAGTTGATTGATACTCTACCTGCCGGGTAGCAGCTACACAGCAGCCAGGAACAACTGCGGGCGTTCTTACTTCATCAGCTGCTGTGACATCCGCAGCAGCGATTCGCGCATGGATTCCAGCTCCACAGGCGCCGCTGTCTGTTCCTGCCCGGGCCGCCAGCCGAGCGAAGGCAGCTTCACCACTTCACAGAAGACAGAGACAAGTTCGGGATCGCGCCACCCGAGTTCCGCCTCGCGCCGCAGCTGGCTGATGGCGTCGTCCACCGAGTATGCCTGCTTGTAACTCCGCTCCGAGGTGAGCGCGTCGAAGATGTCGGCCAGTTGCAGGATGCGCGCCAGCAGCGGAATGTCCTCGCCCTTGAGCCCGTCGGGGTAGCCGGAGCCGTCCCAGCGCTCGTGGTGGTTTCGGATGATGGGCAGCACCGGCCGCAGCGAGCGCATCGGGCGGCAGATCTCCTCGCCCTTCCACGTGTGGGACCGCATGATCACCCATTCCTCGGAGGTCAGCTCGCCCCGCTTGAAGAGGATCGCTTCGGGCACCGCCACCTTGCCGATGTCGTGGAGGAAGCCGCCCCGGTAAAGCGCCAGCAGGTCCTCGTCCGGCAGCCCGATGGCCGAGCCCAGCGCCACGCTTAAGGAGGCCAGCCTCTGGCAGTGGTCGCCGGTCTGCTTGTCGCGCTGTTCTACCGTTTGCGCCAGCGCAAACAGGATCGTCTCGGCCTCCTCCAGAGAATCGACGATCCGCTTTTGCCGCAGCATCGAGCGGATGCGCGTACGCAACACGGCGGGTTGAAGGGGCTTCACGAGGAATTCGGCGGCGCCGGACTCGAGCCCCGCCACTTCGTTTTCGATCCCCTGCACGCTGGTGACGATCAGGATCGGAATCAGGTGCGTGCGGCGGTTGGACTTGATCTTCCGGCAAAGCTCGAGCCCGCTGTTCGGACGGCCAGCCGCATCGCTGACGATCCATTCCGAGATCACCAGGTCAACTTGCTCCCGCTCCAGGGTTCGCAGCGCGTCTTCCTGCGAGCGAGCCTCCAGCAGCCGGTACGGGCCAGCCTTCAGAATGCCCTTGATGAGCTGCCGGTTCAGATCGACGTGATCGACCAGCAGGACAGTCGCCCGCCCGAGCGGATCCGCCCACGGCGCTGCGATGCCGTGAGGCGATTGCGCGGGGGTGGTGCTCGCCAGATCTGCGCCAATCCCGACCGGGTCTGCCATCCCTCACTGAATCGGCAGAACCCGGAACGTTCTTTAACCGGCCTAGTACCCTGCCGGAGGCTCGCCGGAGCCGGACCGGACGATGGGCGGAAGCCCCAGCCGGCGGCGGCATTCGTCCAGCATCTCCGCCGTGCGGGTAGCCCCGCAACGCGTGGTTCCCGTGGCCCGGACCTCCAGCAGCGCGTCCAGCGTGCGGACGCCTCCTGCCGCTTTCACCTGCACATGGGGCGCGGCGTGCTTTCGCATCAGCCGCAGGTCCTCCAGCGTTGCTCCGCCGGGCGCATAGCCGGTGCTGGTTTTCACCCAGTCGGCGTTCAGCTCACTGCAGATCTGGCACAGGCGGATCTTCTGCTCGTCGTCGAGGTAGCAGTTCTCGAAGATGACTTTCACTTTCTGCCCGGCGGCGTGCGTCACGTCGATTACGGACTTCAGGTCCTGGCGAACGTAGTCCCACTCGCCGCCCAACACGGCGCTGATGTTGACCACCATGTCGAGCTCCTCGCCGCCGTCAGCGAGCGCGCGGCGCGCCTCCGCCACCTTCACCTCCGTGGTGTGGCCGCCGTGGGGAAACCCGATGGTCGTGCTTGCCTTCACACGGCTGCCCTTCAGCATGGCGGCGCACATGGATAGTGCATAGGGCAGGATGCAGACGCTGGCGACATCGTAGTCCAACGCCAACCGGATGCCCTCCGCGAGTTGCTGCCGGGTGAGAGTGGGGTTCAGCAGCGAGTGGTCGATCATCTTGGCAATGTCATCGTAGGTGTAGCCCATGAGTCCTCTTTCCGTGCTCATTCCGTTGTCCCGCGGCGCCACTGGGGCTGTCAACTTGCGCCGCCGCGCCTGTTAGCCTTGCTGCTGTGGGGCTGATCGGAATCCTTCTGGCCGCTCAACTCGCCGGGGTGGAAGCCATCCCGCTGCCTGCGCCGACGGCTGCCGTGAAGTGGCGGCAAGGGCGGGCGGCAGCGCTTTCCGGCCAGGCGGGAGCGCCGCGGATCCTGGTCTACGGAGGCACGGGCAGCCTGCTGCGCATCATCGACGTACGCGCTGCCATACCGGAGGCGCGGAGGGCGGAGACCGCCGACTTCCTGCTCGATGAGAACGGCACTGTGCACGCGCTGGTGCTGGCATCCCTGCCGCTGGGCAGGGACACCCGGCTTCTGTGCTCGTTTCCCGAGCCGGACGGCGCGCGCTGCACGCCGCTTGAGGAGACGCGCTGCCGGTTGCTCGGGCAAGATCAGCCGGGATCTCTGTGGTGCTTCGGGGAGGGCCCCGCAGGCATGCTGCTGCACAGGCTGGCGGAGCCGCGGCAGGGGCCGCGCTTCTGGCTGCCCTCTGATGCGCTGCCGGCGGATGCAGCCCGGAATCCGGCGCGCATTTGGCTGGGTTCGCCTGCGCGCGGGCGGCTGTGGCTGGTACTGCCGGGTGCAGCGCTGCTGGCGGAAACAGACCTCAAGAACGGCGGTGTGGAACTGCGCCGCCTGCCGTGGCTTCCGTTGCCAGACAGCGTGCCGAGCTTTGCCGCCTGCGCGGGGCGGCTGCTGGCGCTGCTACCGCTCGAGCGGCGCGGCGGAATGGAGAAGTTGGACGCGCCCTACGGGCTGTTTGAACTGGATGAGGCCTGGCGCCGCGCCGCTCCGGCGCGGCAGTGGCTGCGAGGAGCGCGCCTGGCCGGGTGCGAACCCGGCGCGGCGTGGATCTGGAACCGGGCCGGGCAGCGGCTGGAGCGCGCCGGGCTGCCTGCATACTGAGCGCCGTTGCCGCCCCCGCGCTCCGCCGGTATGTTGGATGGAATGATCCCATCCAGGCGCGCGTTTCTGCTGGCCGTGGCCGGGAGGCGGGCCTCGCGCCTCCGCGCGATGGAAAGGGTCATGGGCCCCATGCCGAAGATCCGGGAGACGGTGGCGTGGCGCGTTACGGGCGAGTGGCGGGAGGCGGGCTCTTGATCAATTGCGGGGGCAAAGCCTGATCCCAGATTGGTAAAACAATCTTGGGAGATTTTGATTTGACCGATTCTGAGATCGTCTTAGGTTTGCCCCAATACGAGATTACCGCGATAGAAAG
>JBBIIK010000025.1:0-60113 GCA_037446555.1 Acidobacteriota bacterium | reverse complement strand
CGGAATTGCCCGAAGCCTGGCGGCCGCGGGGCAGCCCGGACCTCCGAGCGGCGCTGTGAATCCGCCTCGATCGGCAGCATCCGGACTCAGATGGTCGGCTGGCTGATCCGGCAGCTTCCGCGCTGCCCTTTTTGTGGGGCGAGACGTTTATGACCCAGTAGTACTAGATGCTCGCCGAGCTTCCCATCCTCGCCCGAAACCCCTTCAGCCTCGCCCTGCTCGACACCTCGGTCGTGAACCGTTACACCGCCGAACGCAACCCCTTCTATATGTATTCCTCGGCCATGCTCGATATCGGCGGCCGCACCACCACTTCAGGCACCAACTCCGGCGGCCAGAACGACCTCCTGCTCGACGGCACCCCCATCCAGCTCGGCAACAAGGGCTCCTACGCGCCGCCGATGGACGCCGTCCAGGAGTTCAGCGTGCAGCAAAGCAGCGTCGACGCCGAGTTCGGCCACTCCGCCGGCGGCATCATGAGCGTCTCAATGAAAGCCGGCACCAACTCCTTCAGCGGAACCCTGTATTACTTCTGCCGCAATCCGAAGCTGAACGCAGTTTCCAACGCCATCTCCCGCACTCCCAACATGGTCCGCAACCACAGCGGCGGATTCAGCCTCGGCCATCCCGTCCGCAAGAACCGCCTGTTCCACTTCGCCACCAACGAACGCTGGAGCACCCGCGATCCCGCCGAATACGCCGCCACGCTTCCCACCACGCTCGAACGCCAGGGCGATTTCTCCCAGTCCCTGAACGCCAACGGAAAGCAGCGGACGATCTACGATCCCCTCACCACCGTCCTGATCGTCTCCCAGAACAAGGCGCCGCGCCAGCCCTTCCCCGGAAACATCATCCCGCCCAGCCGCATCGACCCCGTCGCCCGCCGCTTCCTGCAGTACATCTGGGAGCCCAACAACCCCGGCCGCGACATCACCGGCGTGCAGAACTTCCGCACCACCTACTCGCGGATGAACAGCTGCTGGAACTTCTCTGACCGCGTCGACTTCAACATCAGCGACAACTGGAAGGTCTTCGGCCGCTACAGCCTGTTTCGCACGCAGCTCGACATGAGCCGCTTCGTCGACTCGCCCGCCAACAACTCGATCGGCGGCCAAATGAACTCCAACAACGTGGCCCTGGATTCCGTTTACTCCCTGAGCCCCTCGCGGTGCTCAACATCCGCTGGAGCTACGGCTCTTTCCAGGACGACTACGATCCCACATGGACGCAGATCAACCGCCAGCAGCTGCTTGACCTCTGGGGCGGCCAGTTGTGGGATGAGCCCTACACCGTGAACATCCCCAAGCGCATGCTCCCCATGATGGACCTTTCCGGCAAGGGCAGCTTAGGCTGCAGCTCCATGTGGTTCCAGCAGCCGCGCCAGATGAGCTGGCACGCCCGCCTGTCGGAGGCGCGCGGGGCGCGCTATCTCAAGTACGGCGGCGAGGGCCGCTACCACCACGCCGATGTGCTCTTCCCGTACCCGCTCTATTATTTCTCCATCGGCCCCTCCTTCACCGCCGACGGCGCCATCGGACCCAACACCAAGATCTACGGCGACTCCTGGGCCACCTTCCTCCTCGGCGCCATCGACAGCAGTTCCTACGCCCAGTACCGCGACGGGCAAAACGTCAATTCCCACTACTACGCCGCCTACATCCAGGACGACTGGCGGCTCACCCCCAGGCTGACGCTGAACCTCGGCCTGCGCTGGGAGTACGACCTGCCCCCGTGGGATGACAACGACCGCCTCTCCCGCTACCTCGACCTCACGGATCCCATCCCCGAAATGCAGTCCAATCCCCCCGTTTTCCCGGATGCAGTGCTTGCCTACCGCCAGCCCCCGCAGTTCTTCGGCGCCTGGCATTTCGCGACATCCGAAGACCGCTACCTGTACAATCCGAGATACTGGGTCTTCAGCCCCCGCATCGGCGCCGCATTCCGGCTCGACTCCCGATCCGCCATCCGCGCCAGCTGGTCGCGCTTCATCACCCCGGTCGTCACCCTCACCGACACGCAGCGCACCATGGACATCTACGGCTTCAACATCCGCACCAACGCCCTGCCCGCCGTCGAAGGCCGACCCCAGGCGTCGCTCAGCAACCCCTTCCCGCCCCCGGTCAATCCTCTCATCATGCCCAAGGGCAAGGCGCTCGGGCGCTATCAGAACCTGGGAGACAACGCCGTGTGGTCCAACCAGGACTTCGACCGGCCGCAGAGCGACCGCCTCAGCCTCTCCTACCAGCGCGAGCTGCCCTCCCGGGTTGTCGTCGACGCCACGTTCTTCTTCAACTGGATTCGCGGTCTCTATGACCGCAATGCCAACCAGGCCGACCCCAACCTCAGCCTCACTTACAAGGCCGCGCTGTCCAAGAACGTCGCCAACCCCTTCTATCTTTACGGCACGCCGGACACCTTCCCCGGCCAGCTCCGCAACCGCGCCACGGTCTCCATCGCCAGCCTGCTGACGCCCCACCCGCAGTACCTCAGCCTCACCCAGCGCAACACCGAGGGCATGCGCAACCAGTTCCGCTCCTGGCAGGTCCGCGCCCGCAGGCAATTCGCCAGCGGCTATATGTTCCTCTTCTCCTACAATTACAACCGCGAACGGTATTACGAGTTTTGGGACTCAATTGCCGAATATGCGCAGCAGTTCGAATGGCGCGAGAGCCCGGAACCCCGCCACCGCCTCAGCCTCTCCGGCACCGTCGACCTGCCCGTCGGCAGGGGGCGGAAATTGCTCTCCGCCATGAATCCCGTGTTCGAGGGGCTTCTCGGCGGGTGGTCCCTGTCCGGGATTTACACATGGAACAACGGCTCCCTTCTCACCTTCGGCGAAATGAAGGTGCTCCAGGACATCAGCCCGAGACTCCCGGATCCGACACTGGACCGCTATTTTGACACCTCCATTTTCGCCATTGCCGAGCCCTACACGCGGCGCACCAATCCCAAGCAATACGAAGACCTCCGCGGCCCCGGCCGGTGGAATGTCGATGCCACTGTGGCCAAGAAATTCCCGCTTTCTGAAAAATGGAAGCTGGAATCCCGCCTCGAGGCCTACAACCTCACCAACAGCATCATGTGGAACAACCCCAATACGAGCGTCAGCAGTTCCCTGTTCGGGCGCATCACCGGCCAGGCCAACCGCGGCCGCGAAGTGCAGTACTGCGCCCGCCTCCTGTTCTGAACTCCGCGCGGGGGAGCCTGTCCGGCCTGAAGCCATTCAGGCTCCCTCGCGGGCTGCCGCATCCGCGGGCGGGTTCGATTCTGCGCATCCGCGTGGCGGTCCTCTGCGGCAATCGCGCCGCCTCGGCAAGGAGATCCCGTCGCGCAACAGCCCCTTGCGCGCCCAAGGCGCGGGCGTGCGGAGAGAAACAAAGGAACGGCGAACACGGTGTAGGCTCTTGAAGCGCATGGACATCCCGCAGGAGGCGTTCCTCGTGAATCTGAGAATTGAAGAACGGCGGGGAACGGCAATAGTACCCGTATTACCGTAGTACTACAGAAAAATCCTGCCAAGGACCTTGCTCAAAGCGTTTATCCCGTGTATTCTGACGGCACTAGCCCGAGAGGGCTTGGTGCAGGAAGCGTGCATCCACGATGAAGATCCTGAGAGTCGCATGGATCGTTGCCGCAGGGCTGGTTCTCAGCACCGCCGCGTGGGGGATCACCATCCCGATCACGGGCATTTCCAACACTGGTCTCAGCTCTCCCACAACAGGTGCGTACGGCGGGATCACGGGCGGAACGCTGATCAACGCCCGCTCGGCAGATCCGCAGTGGACGTTTTATACCTATACGGGATCACTCACAAATGTGATAAGCGCGACTACAAACACATCTTACGTGGTGCGGTCAAATTTGTCCCCGATCTCGGATGGAATCTGGGCTGCCAACTCCACCTTGTCGCAGTGGATTTCGGCACATCGGAATCCATGTAATGCGAACCAGCCTCAGTGTGCATTGCCGTCTGACACGGTTACTTCGTATCTGGTTGCCACAACGTTCAGCATCCCATCGATGACCAACCCGCCCAACCTGCCGCAATGGTGGCTTGTGATGTCGGGCACAGGGTGGGCGGACGACAACATCGGCGGGATTGCATTGTTTTCGGGCACGGCACCCTCGGGAGTGCCCGTCTATTCCCAAGTTTTCAGCACGCCAAT
Source organism: Acidobacteriota bacterium (assembly GCA_037446555.1). Lineage (GTDB taxonomy): Bacteria > Acidobacteriota > Terriglobia > Bryobacterales > Bryobacteraceae > JANWVO01. The sequence goes on along the minus strand of JBBIIK010000025.1, from coordinate 55,947 downwards.
TGCTGGACCACTCACGTCCGCCAATTTCAGTTTGCAAACCTGGGTCAATCCAAATCAAACCTACACGCTGGCATTTCTGTTGAACAACACCGCCAACACATGGTCTGGCTTCCGGCTGCAATTCACGGAAGCTTATGTCACCCCCGAGCCCGGCGCGTGGTTGACCATGGCCACAGCGGGCGCCGGGCTCGCGTTCGCCGCATGGCGGCGCCGGCGGGCGAAGAAGCCTGCGGCGTAGTTCTTCCCCGCCGTTTTCCCCCGCCTCCGCAAAGAAAAGGTGCCGCGTGCACGCGCCGCTCCGGCGCGGACACGCGGCATCGACTTTGGGAACGGCTCAGAAGTTGACGATGGCGGCGAAGTCTTCGGGCTTCAGCGACGCCCCGCCCACGAGCGCGCCGTCCAAATCGGGCTGCGCCATCAGCCCGCGGATGTTGTCGGGCTTCACGCTTCCGCCGTACAGAATCCGCAACGCCTCGGCGGCGGGCTTGCCGTATTTCGCTTCCGCCAGGCTGCGGAGGAAGCGGTGCGCTTCTTCCGCCGTCTCCGGCGTCGCCACCTTGCCCGTGCCGATGGCCCATACCGGTTCGTAGGCGATCACGATGCGCGCGAACTCCTCGGCGTTCAAGCCGGCGATGCCGCCCTCGAACTGCCGCTGCAACACTTCGTTGGTGCGCCCCGCCTCGCGCTCTTCCAGCAGCTCGCCGACGCAGACAATCGGCGTGAGCCCGGCTTCCAGGGCGGCGCGCGTGCGCTTCAGCACCGTTTCATCGGTTTCGCCGAAGTACTGCCGGCGCTCGCTGTGCCCGATGATCACATACTGGCAGCCGGCGGCTTTCAGCATCGCCGGCGTCACCTCGCCCGTGAAGGCGCCTTCCTTGTTCTGCCAGTAGCAGTCTTGCGCGCCGATCCCGACGCGGCTGCCCGCGGCAGCCTCCACCGCCGCCGGGATGTCGACAAACGGCGGGCAGATGGCGATATCGGCGTGGGTGGATTTCTCCACCAAAGGAAGAAAGCGGGCAAAAAAGTCCCGGGTTTCAGCCGGCGTCTTGTACATTTTCCAGTTGCCGGCGATGAGAGGAGTGCGCATGCTTCGATTCTAGCCGTTTGCCGACGCGCGCGTCCGAATCGGCGCCCTTGGCTTCATGCAGCTTGCCCGAAGTCAGCCGCCCGGAACACGGCGCTCTCGCCCGCCCGCAGCCGCCGCTCTAGCGTCCGCCCCGCGTAGCGCACCCTCAGCTCGCCGCCGTCGAGGCTGCGGATGCGCGCCTGCGCGAGCCGCCCCTCGCTCCATTCGAGATCCACGACGAAGCCGCCCCGCGCCCGCGCCCCCTGCAGGCGCCCCTGCCGCCATTCAGAGGGCAGCGCGGGCAGCAGCCGCACCACGCCGTTGTGGCTCTGCACCAGCATCTCGACGATGCCCGCCGCGCCCCCGAAGTTGCCGTCGATCTGAAACGGCGGGTGCGCGCAAAACAGGTTGTCATAGGTGCCGCCGCCGGTACTGTAGTTGTAGCCGGTGGCAGCGGAACCCACGGGCTTCAGCAGGTTCCGCAGCAGGCGCGCCGCGCGGTTCCCGTCTCCCAGCCGCGCCCAAAAGCTCACCTTCCATGCCAGCGACCAGCCCGTGCCCGAGTCGCCGCGCGCCTCGAGCGATTTCTTCGCTGCCTCAGCCAGCGCGGGCGTCTCTTCGGGGGTGATCTCCGAGCCCGGATGCAGCCCCCACAGGTGCGAGACGTGACGGTGCCGCGGCTCCGCCTCCTTGTACTCCTCGAGCCACTCCATCAGCCGCCCGTCGGTGCCGGTCCGTGACGGCGCCAGGCGGCGGCGCTTCTCTTCCAGCTCGCGGCGCAGTTCGGCATCCGTGTCCAGCAAACGGCTGGCTTCGATCACGGCCGCGAACAAGTACCGCAGCAGCTGCATGTCGAATGTGGGCCCCAGGCAGATGGCGGCGCGCCTCCCATCGGGCATCAGAAACGAGTTCTCCGGGGAGTTGGCGGGCGCGGTCACGAGCCAGCCGTGCTTCGGCTCCTCGATCAGCATGTCGGCATAGAAGCGCGCCGCCTCGCGCATCACGGGATACGCGCGCCGCAGGAACTGCCGGTCGCCCGTGAACAGGAAGTGTTCCCACAGATGCTGGCACAGCCAGCCGGAGCCGGTGGATGTGGCGCCCCAACTGGCCTGTTCGCCCGGCGCGGTGAAGGCCCACGCGTTGGTGATCGTGTGCGCCACCCAGCCGCGTGCGCCATAGTAGATGCGGGCCGTCTTCGAGCCGGGTGCAACCAGGCTTTCGGTGAGGGCGAACAGCGGTTCGTGCAGCTCACCGAGCCCGGTGGGTTCGGCGGGCCAGTAGTTCATCTGCACGTTGATGTTCAGGTGCCAGTCGGCGTTCCAGGGAGTTTGAAGCTCTTCCGCCCACACGCCCTGAAGATTGGCGGGCAGCCCGCTGGGGCGCGAGCTGGAAATCAGCAGATAACGGCCGTACTGGCAGTAGAGGGCGGCGAGCTGCGGATCGCCGCCCTCTTCGTACGCCCGGCGGAGGCGCTCCGGCAGCGGCAGGTGCGCGCGGCCGGGGCCGAGATCGAGCGAGAAGCGGGAGAACCAGCGGCGGTAGTCTTCGACGTGCCGGCGGCGCAACTCGCTCCAGGGGCGGCGGGCGCGCCGCTGATGTTCGGCGCAGAGCGCCGCCGGGTCTTGGGCGGAGAGCTTTGCGAAGCGTTGGTAGTTGGTGACGGCGGTGAGGACGAGCAAGGCTTCCGTGGCGCCGGAGACGCGCAGCGCGCCGTCTTCTTGCGTGACCCGCGCGCCGGGCGCGTGAATTTCGAGCGTCGCGGCGAAGCGCACTCCTTCCCCGCCCCTGCCGTCGGCGAGCGCGCCGCGCATCACGAGCGCGTTCGTGCCTTCCGGGGAGACACGCGCGCGTTCCGGGCGGCTGAGACGGGCCAGGAAATTCAGCGCGCCCGCACGGCTGGCGGTGATCCGCAACAGAATCGCCTGATCCGGCGCCGAGACGAACGCCTCGCGCTCGAAGCGCACGCCGCCGGCTTCGTAGAAGACGCGCGCCACCGCGGTTTCCAGATCGAGTTCGCGGCGGTAGTCCGACACCGTGGCTGCGTGGTCGAACTCGAGCCGCAGATCCCCGAGCGTCTGGTAGCAGCCATAGGGCAGGTCTTTGCCGCGGGCGTGCCCGGAGCCCTTGCCCTTGCAGACGAAATGGCGATTCACCATTGCCTCGGCTTCCACGTTCTTTCCTTCGAGCAGCAGGCGGCGGATTTCGGGCAGGGCCGCGGCGGCGCCTTCGAGATTGGCGTCTTCGACGGAGCCAGACCACAGAGAGCTTTCGTTCAGAACGATGCGCTCTTCGCGCGCGCCGCCGAACAGCATGGCGCCGAGCCGCCCGTTGCCGAGGGGGATCGACTCTGTGAAGTGCGCCGCAGGGGCGGCGAACCAGAGGCGCAGGGGGAAGCCGGGGTCAGGCGCCTGCGCAGCGGCGCAGGCGGGCAGCGAGGCGAGGAACGCGCGGCGGCCAATGGGCATGCTCTAACGATACCTGCCCCGCAGGTCGTTGCAGCGGACGCGGAGCGGATCGAGGAACGCCGCCAGGCCTTTCAGCAGGCTCACCTTGGTGCCCTCGACGTTGGCCCACCGCACGGGCACTTCCAGAATGCGATAGCCGTGCTTGCGCGCGATGTGCAGGATCTCGACGTCGAAGCCGAAGCCGTCGAGCAACTGCCGCGCCGCCACGCACTGCGCCACGTCGCGCCGGAACAGCTTGAAGCCGCATTGCGTGTCCCGGTAGGGCAGCCCGGTGACCACCCGCATGGCAAGGTTGAAGACGCGCCCGCTGAATTCGCGGAACGGAGACTGGTGCTTGAGCACGAGGCTGCGGTCGATGGCGCGCGAGCCGATGGCGCCGCCGGCGTTCTCGCGCCGCACGGCTTCCTCGAGACGGTCGAGATCCTCGATGGGGGCGGAGAGGTCCGCATCGGTGAAGAGCACCCATTCGCCGCGCGCCTCTCGCATGCCATGCCGCACCGAATAGCCCTTGCCGCGGTTGCCGGGGTTCTGGAGCAGGCGGATGCGCGGGTCCGCGGCTGCGGCGGCGCGCGCCACGGCGGCGGTGCCGTCTGTGGAGCCGTCGTCGACGACGAGGATCTCGACAAAATCGAGAGCTTTTGTTTCAAGGTAGGAGCCAACGGCCCGCAGCGTGGCAGGCAGGCGCCGCTCTTCGTTGAAGGCGGGGATGACGATGCTGAGCGACCGCAAGTGTCCCATTATAATGAAGGTTTCCCTCAAAGGAGTCCCGCATTGTCCCTGGAGCAGGAGCTTTTCGAGCAGCGCTTTGCGCGCATCCGCGAGATTGAGGCGCTGGGCTGGCGCCCCTACGGGCAGCGGTTCGAGTTCACGCACACGGTGCCGCAGATCCGCGCCGGCTGGGCGGAGGCAAGCGGCGAGGAGCTGGATGCCAACCGTGTGCATGTGCGCGCCGCCGGGCGCGTGATGACGGTGCGGCGCATGGGCAAGGCGGGCTTCTTCCACATGCAGCAGCTCGGCGAGCGGATCCAGGTTTACGTCCGCAAGGACGCGGTGCCGGAAAACGACTTCCGCCTCTACCAGCTCCTCGATCTGGGCGACATCGCAGGCGTCGAGGGCTGGCTGTTCCGCACGAAGACGGGCGAGTTGTCGATCCACGCCGAGAAGGTCACGTTCCTGTCCAAGAACCTGCTGGGGTTGCCGGAGAAGTACCACGGGCTGGAGGACGTGGAGCTGCGCTACCGGCAGCGCTACCTGGACCTGATCGCCAATCCGGAGGTGCTGAAGGTTTTCGAAACGCGCGCGAAGGTGATCGCTTCGCTGCGGAGGCAGCTCTCCGAACGCGGCTTCGTCGAGGTGGAGACGCCGATGATGCAGCCGCTGTACGGCGGCGCGGCGGCGCGCCCCTTCGTCACGCACCACAACACGCTGGACATCGACCTTTACCTGCGCATCGCTCCCGAGTTGTACCTGAAGCGGCTGGTGACCGGAGGGATGGAGCGCGTCTACGAGATCAACCGGAACTTCCGCAACGAGGGGATCTCGACGCGCCACAACCCGGAGTTCACGATGCTCGAGTTCTATCAGGCATACGCCGACTACCGCGACCTGATGGACCTCAGCTGCGAACTGCTGCGGCAGACGGCGCTGGATGCCACGGGCTCCACGAAAGTGCTCTACAACGGCGTGGAGCTGGACTTCGGGAACGTGCGGCGGCACTCGATGCGCGACGCCGTGATCGAGTTCTGGAAGCATGGTCCGCGCCCGACGCCCGGGCAGGTGCGCGATCCGGAGTGGCTAATGCGGCACTCCGACAAGGCGACGCCGGGCGAGGCGCTGGTGGACCTGTTCGAGCGCCACTGCGGAGAGGCGCTCGAGCAGCCGACGATCATTTACGAGTACCCCGTCGAGGTTTCGCCGCTGGCCAGGCAGAATCCCGAGGACCCATCGATGACGGACCGCTTCGAGATCTACGCCGCGGGCATGGAGATCGGCAACGCCTTTACCGAGCTGAACGACCCCGACGAGCAGCGCCGCCGCTTCGAAATGCAGCTCGCAATGCGCGAGCGCGGCGACGAGGAGGCGCATCAGATGGACGAGGACTACTTGCGGGCGCTGTGTTACGGAATGCCGCCGGCGGCGGGCGAGGGGATCGGCATCGACCGGCTGGTGATGATCCTCACCGGACAGAAGTCCATCCGCGACGTGATCCTGTTCCCGCTGCTGCGCCCGGAGGGCGAGATCGGAATCGCGGAGTGGCTGCGGCAGGCATCATCGAAGTGACGCGCGGATTCGAGCTGTTCGTCGCGCTGCGCTACTTGCTGGCGAGGCGCCGGCAGGCGGTGATCCCGCTGGTGACCGTGGTTTCGGTGGCGGGAGTGGCGGCGGGCGTGATGGCGCTGGTGATCGCGCTGGCGGTCAACAACGGCTTCCGGGGCGCGCTGGAACAAAGCCTGCTGGGAGCGACCCCGCACGTCGTGCTGCTTGAAAAAACGCCGTCGACGGGCATCAGCCAATGGCGCGAGATCACGGCGTCAGTGTCGCGGATCGAGGGCGTGAAGGAGGCGGCGGCGGCGCTCTATGGAAAGGTGCTCGTGTCGGGGCCAGTGCAGTCGGCCGAGGCGACGCTGAAAGGCACGCGGCTCGATTCGCCCGAACTGCGGGCGCACATCCGCGAAGGCAGCGTGGAGGGGCTGGACGATGTGCGCGGCTTGCCGGGAGTGGTGCTCGGTTCGCACCTGGCGGCGCGCGTCGGCATGAGGACCGGAGACGTCGTGCGGATCCTGAGCCCGCAGGGCGAGATGACGCCGTTCGGAATGCGTCCGGCGGAGTTCCGCTTCCGGGTGGCGGCGATCTTCGAATCAGGCTTTTACGATCTCGACAATCAAATGGCGCTGACCACGGTGCGGCAGGCGCAGCGCGCGCTGGCTCTGCCCGACGTGGTAAACGCCATCGAGCTGAAGCTCGGCGATCCGTCGCGCGCGCCACTGGTGGCGCGCGCCGCGGAGGCGGCGGCGGGCCCCGAGCTGGGCGCCACGCACTGGATGGAGCAGAACCGGCAGTTGCTGAACGCGCTGCGGATGGAGAAGACCGTTTCGGTGATCACCATCTCGCTGATACAACTGGTGGCGGCGCTGAACATTCTGACGGCGCTGTTCCTGCGCGTGATGGAGAAGCGGCGCGACATCGCAGTGCTGCTTTCAATGGGCGCGCGGCGCGCGCAGATCGCCCGCATCTTTCTTTGGCAAGGGCTGCTCCTGGCGGGCGCGGGCGCAGCGGCGGGGCTCGCGCTGGGCTACTGGCTGAGCGCGCTGGCAGGGCGTCACAAGTGGATCCGGATCGACGAGGAGATCTACTCGCTTTCCTATGTTCCGTTCGATCCCCGCTGGGCCGACTCGCTGTGGATTGCGGCGCTGGCGCTTCTCGTGGCGGCGCTGGCGGCGTGGTATCCGGCGCGCGCTGCCGCGGCCGTGGCGCCCGCCGAGACTTTGCGCTACGAATAAGGGGACCGCATCGCCGGCCCGCGAGGGGCGCGGCCGGCAGGCAGGAAGGGATGAACTCGGGAGCCTTGCTGATCCATGTCACCGGGCAGGACCGCCCGGGGGTGACCTATGCGCTGATGGCGGCGCTGGCGCGCCACGGCGCGCGCGTGCTTGACATCGGGCAGGCGGTAATCCACGACGCTCTGGCGCTGGGGATCCTGGTGGAACTCACCGCGGCGCTGCGAGCCTCGACGATGATGACCGATCTGCTGTTGGAGGCGCACCGGCTGGGCGTGCAGGTCCGCTACACCGAAGCGAGCGCGGACCGCTACGGCGAATGGGTCGCCCAGCAGAGAAAGCGGCGCTACATCGTGACGGCGCTCGGCCCCAAGCTGGACGCGGAAGCACTCGCGGCGCTGTCGGGGGAGATCACGCGCACAGGCCTGAACATCGACCGCATCGACCGTTTGTCGGCCAGGATGCCGCTGGAGGTCGCCGCCGCTGTCCCGAGTGTCTGTGTGGAATTCAATGCAAGCGCCGCTACCGCCGGAAACGAGCCGGACGAGGGCGCGCTGCGCACCGGGGTGGCGCGGCTGGCGGGCGAGACGGGTATCGACATTGCGTTCCAGCATGACTCCATCTGGAGGCGCCACCGGAGGCTGGTCGCCTTCGACATGGACTCCACGCTGATTCAGGGTGAGGTGATCGACGAGCTGGCGGCAGAAGCAGGCGTGGGCGAAGCGGTGCGCCGCATCACCGAAGCGGCCATGCGCGGCGAACTCGATTTCGAACAGGCCTTCCGGCAGCGCGTGGCGCTGCTGCGCGGACTGCGGGAAGAGGCGCTCCAGCGCGTGGTGGAGCGCGTCCCGCTCACCGAAGGCGCGGAGCGGCTGGCGCGCACGCTGAAGCGGCTCGGCTACCGCATGGCGATCCTCTCCGGCGGGTTCGCGTTTTTCGGCCGCGTGTTGCAGGATCGGCTCGGCATCGATCATTTGCACGCGAACACGCTGGTGGTGCGGCACGGAGTGGTGACGGGGGAGGTGGCGCCTCCGGTGATCGACGGACAGGAAAAGGCGCGCCGGCTGCGGGCGCTGGCGGTGGAGCATGGGCTGGATCTCGAGCAATGCATCGCCGTGGGCGACGGGGCGAACGATCTGCCCATGCTGCGGCTCGCCGGCCTGGGCATCGCGTTCCGCGCCAAGCCGGTGGTGCGCGCCGGCGCGCGGCAGTCGCTGTCCAGAGTCGGGCTGGACGGGATCCTGTATCTGCTCGGTCTGCGCGACCGGGAGACGGCGCTGGAGCCGGACGGCGCGCGTCAGCCGAGCGGATAGCTCTTCGGCACCAAAAAGGTGCGTTTCCAGCGCGTCTTGGTGAAGAAGTTCAGGCCCAGATCGATCAGGTGGTCGATGGAGATGAAGTTGGGATCGGCCAGCCGCTCCGTGCTGGTGTCATACGACCAGAAGATGATCGACGGCTTGCCGATGATGTTCTCGCGGGGCACGAAGCCCCAGTAGCGCGAATCGAGCGAATTGTCGCGGTTGTCGCCCATGGCGAAGTAGTGCCCCGGCGGCACCACCACCTCGCCGTTGACCACGTGGTTGGCCAGCATGTCGTAGGCGGCTTCGGCCAGCCTCGTGTTGGGCTCGGAGGGAAAGTTGTCGCGGTAGGAGTCGATGTAAGGGGTCTTGTGGACCACGTAGGGCTCCTCCATCGCCTTGCCGTTCAGGTACAGTTGCTTGTTGACGACGCGAATGCGGTCGCCTGGCACGCCGACGATGCGCTTGATGTAGTTCTCGCGCGGATTCACCGGGAACTTGAAAACAATGATGTCGCCGCGTTTCACATCGACATACGGCAAGAGGAAGCGGCTCACCGGACCCGCCGGGGCGTAGGCAAGCTTGTCGACGAACATGTGGTCGCCGATCAGCACGGTGTCCTCCATCGATCCGGTGGGGACGACAAAGGCCTGCAACAACGTGGTGGTACCGAACAGCAGCAGCACGATGGTGACGGCCCATTCGGAGACGAACGAGCGGATCTTCTCCGCCAGGTCCGGCTTGAAAAATTCCTGCTTCTCCGCCGTGGAGGCTGCGGACTTTTTGACGGGCTTCTTCATGGTGCTACGGTACTAGGGCTGCAATGGGTGGCCGCGGATCAGAAGGAACGTGCGGCGCCAGCGGGTCTTGGTGAAAAAGTTGGCGGCAAGGTCGCGCAGGTGCTCGAGGTTGAGGCCCGGGCTGGTAAGCCTGTGAGTGGGCGCATCATAAGACCAGTACACCAGCAGCGGCTTGCCGATGATGTTCTCGCGGGGCACGAAGCCCCAGTAGCGGCTGTCGAGGCTTGAGTCGCGGTTGTCGCCGAGAACGAAATAGGCGCCGGGCGGCACGGTGACTTCGCCGTTCGAAGTGTGCCGCTCCAGCATATCCAGAGCGCGGACATCGACACGCGTGTTGGGTTCGGAGGGGAAGTTGTCCCGGTAGGAGTCGATGTAGGGCGTCTTGTGGAACTTGTACGGCTCCTCGGCGCGGCGCCCGTTGAGGATCACTTCCTTGTCGACGATGCGGATACGGTCTCCCGGCACGCCGATCACACGCTTGACGAAGGTCTGCCGGACGTCCGCCGGGTAGCGGAAAACGATGATGTCTCCTCGCTTCACGTCCAGATACGGCAACAGAAAGCGGCTCACCGGTCCCGCCGGAGCGTAGGCGAGCTTGTCCACCAGCAGATGGTCGCCGATCAGGAGGTTCTCTTCCATCGATCCGGTGGGGATGACGAAAGCCTGCACCAGCGTGGTGGTGCCGAACAGCAGGAGGATGATTGTGATGGCCCACTCCAAGACGGCGCTGCGCGCGTATGCCGCAGGGGCCGCCGCCGGAGTTGGCTCGGGCTGCGGTGCAGGCTCAGGCTGAACGGCGGGACTCTCCGGCGACACCTCTGTCATTTTAGCGGATCGGAGACTCCGGACTGGCGGGATTGGGCGCCGGCGCCAGGAGGCGCAAGTGGATGGACTCCGACAGCGCATTGCCGGGACTGAAGACGGCCTCCAGCCGGAACTGCACGTCCGGGGATGCGTTCCGGTAGATCAGGGCGCCGCGCGCCACGTCTTCCTTCCGCAGCTCGATGATTTTCGTGCTGTCCCCGTCGCGGATGGTGAGGGAGGCGCTCTGGCAGGCCAGCAGGGCGAGGGCCTGCGGATTCCAGCGGAAATGGATCGCTTCGCCGAACTGTACCGCGGATAGACCCAGCATGTACGGGTCGGCGGACGGTGCCGGCGCGGGGGGCTGCCGCCAGCCGCCTGCCAGTTGCACGCCCACTAGAACGCCGGCAAGGAGGAAAACCACCAGGGAGGCGAACCACAGCCAGCCGCCGTGGCGCCGGACGTGTGGCGGCGCCGGCTCAGCGGATTCCTCGGCCAGCAGGGTCTCCACCACGCCTGGGTCGCCGGAATCCCCGGGGTCTTGCTGTGGCGTGTCGTCCTTCGCTGCGGGAGGCAAAGGACGGGGTGCCTTGTCCGGCGAGATGGCTGAGCCGCCGCGCGGCGTGGCGCCTCCGCCCATTTCCTTGCGGCGGAAAGGAAACGTCTGCGCCGGAGGCCCGGGATGGAAGGCGCCGCCGCGGCGAAGAAAAACGGCGGCCTCTGCGGCGCGCATCGCGAAAGGCCGGATCAACAGGCACACCGCGTGCGCCTGCAGGAAATACGCGTCCAGCAGCTCCACGTCTTCCTGCGTCAGCTCGAGTTCGCCGCGCGTGTGGGAGCGGTAGATCCCCACGGCGTAAAGAGACGGGTTCCGCGTGTGGAACCAGGAGTCAGCCAGCTGCGCGAAGGCCTCCCGGTCCTTTGGCGATAGATGGAAGTTCGGCCCGTAAAGGTGCTCGCAGGCGAAGGGGACGCAGTCCTCGATCCGGATCGCGCCCGGCAACCGCAGCGAATCCACCCGGCCGAGCAGCAGCCCGCCCACTTCGATGCCGCGCCGCGGCAGGGCGCCCAGGCCACGCAACGCTTCCGACGAGAGCTTGTCCACCACGCCAAAGTCGAGCTCCAGCCGGAGCTTCGGCACCCGGGACTCATAAAGAAAACAATCGCCCTGCACTCCGGGCTGTGGCTGGCCGGTCTCCATGGCTTGAGCGCCCGCGCGCCGCCGGGCGGCGGGGATGGCTCCATTATCCCTTGCCCGGGCCGGTGACGGCCACGCGGCGGCCGTACAATGGTCGCGTGGCCGGCACGCTTTATATCGTGGCGACGCCGATCGGCAATCTCGCCGACATGAGCCCGCGGGCCGTCCAGACCTTGCGCGAGGCGGCCTGGATCGCCTGCGAGGACACGCGGCAGACGCGCAAGCTGCTGGAACATTTCGGCATCCCGGCGCGCACGCTGAGCTATCACGAACACAACGAGGCCGAGCGGAGCGAGGAGCTGATCCGGCGCCTGGAAGACGGCGATTCAGTCGCGCTGGTTTCTGATGCGGGCACGCCGCTGATCTCCGATCCCGGCTACCGGCTGGTGAAGAAAGCCGTAGAGCGGGGCATCCCGGTCGTTCCTGTCCCGGGCCCAACGGCTGCCATGGCGGCACTGTCTGCTTCCGGGCTGGAGACCGACCGTTTCTACTTCGGCGGTTTTCTGCCGCGCAAGAGCGGAGAAAGGCGGCGCACGCTCGAGCAGCTCAGAGGGCTCGACGCGACGCTCGTTTTTTATGAGGCGCCCCACCGGCTGCTGGAATCCCTCCGCGATGTGGAAGCCGTGATAGGCAGCCGCCCTGTGGTGGTGGCGCGGGAGGTGACCAAGCTGCACGAGGAGTTCTTGCGCGGCACTGCGGCGCAGATTTGTGCGGAGCTGCAAAGGCGCGGCGCCGTGCGCGGGGAGGTCACTTTGCTCATCGGCACAAGCGAGGCTCGCGAGGAGGGGGGCTTCAGCGAAGAAGAACTACGGCGCGAAGTGGAAAGGCTGGAGCGCGAGGGCCTGACGCGAATGGACGCCATCAAGCAGGTAGCCCGCCAGCGGCGGCTTCCGAAACGCGACGTCTACCGGGCTGTGGAGGAGATGCGTTAGGTTTCTTGCTCTCCCGTCCAGAGCCTCTTGGCATCCTTCACGGCGCTGCGCAAGTCTACATGGTGGACCAACCCACCGGCGAGAAACTCCAGCCCCTCCAGCAGCCATTGCGCGATGCGGGGATTGGTGAGCGAGTAGAATACGCGCCGCCCCTCGCGGCGTTGGCGCACCAGATGGTGCGCGCGCAAAATCGCCAGGTTCTGCGAAACCGCCGAGTGGCTGACCCCCAGAATCTGTTGCAGCCCGTTTACGTCCATCTCGCCATGGCGCAACTCGATGAGGATACGCAGGCGGTGCGGGTGCGCTATCGCCCCGAGCAGTTCCGCCAGCTCTTTCGAGATCAAAGCACGAGAGGGAATGGGAGCCTCCGTCGAATGTTCGTCCAACCGGCATGATGCCCGAAACTTGCAGATGGCGTCAAACGTCTACATGTCTTGATACGATAAAGAATTCGGGGCCGCTCCATGTCGAAGGGGATCCGTCCGGCGGGCGGACGACCTCCGGTGGGGATGCTGGCTACGCCGCCAGTCCCGAAGAGAAGCGAGTGGCCGCGCTGGGCCGCTGCTGAACGCAAACAAGGGCGGATCGAGAGTCGGCGGCCGATTCGAGTCACAATTCAGAAGAGAGAAGCGAATGGCTCGAGACGCGTCCAGAATCTCAGTCTATCACTCCGTTCACCCGGTGGTGCGGCTGCGGCAATGGCTGTCGCTGGAGTCTGAAGACGCCTGGGTGGTCGTCATCTATACGGCAGCCATGGGACTGGTTTCACTCGTGTTGCCGGTCGCCGTACAGGCAGTGGTGAACACGGTCGCCTTCGGCACGCTGCTTCAGCCTTTGGCCGTGCTAACGGTGCTGGTGTTGCTGGCTCTTCTCGCGGTCGCCTGGCTGAACGCCTACCGGCAGTACGTAGTGGAAATGATCCAGCGCAGGGTCTTCGTCCGGCTGGCCGGGGATGTGGCCGACAAGCTGGTGCGGGTGGAGCCTCGCGCCTTCGACCGCTATCACGGGCCGGAGCTGGTCAACCGCTTCCTGGAAGTGGTGACCGTGCAGAAGGCCGGCGCGACGCTGCTGCTGGACGGGCTGACCGTGGCCGTGCAGACTCTGATCGGCATGATCCTGCTGGCGGTCTACCATCCGTTCCTGCTGGCGTTCGACGTACTTCTCGCAATCAGCCTGTTCGTGGTTCTGTTCCCGATGGGGTTGGGCGCCATTCCGACAGCGGTGAAGGAGTCCAAGGCCAAGTATGCTTTGCTGGCGTGGCTGGAGGAGCTGGCGCGGCACCAGATTGCGGTGAAATCGCGCGCCGGGCTGGCGCTGGCGCTCGAGCGCACCAACGAGCTGGCGAAGGACTATCTCGGCTACCGGGCGAAGCACTTCCGGATTCTTCTCCGGCAAATCGTGGGCTCGTTTGTTCTACAGGCCCTGGCCAGCGCAACCCTGCTGGGGGTGGGCGGCTGGCTGGTGATCGACCGGCAGATGACGCTGGGGCAACTGGTGGCGGCGGAACTGGTGGTGGCCCTGGTGACAAGCGGCATCACGAAGTTTGGCAAGCATCTGGAGCTGTTTTACGACCTGATGGCGGCGCTCGACAAACTGGGTTACCTGACGGACTTGCCAAAGGAGAGAGAGGGTGGCGAGCTGTTGCCCCGCAAGCATGGAGCGGCGGCAATCCGGATGCAGGGTGTGGCCGTTTCCCCGGGCGGCCCCGTGCGCTTGATCCACGGGGTGACGCTGGCAGCAGAACCGGGCGACCGCGTCGGTCTGGTCGGCTCCACTGGAAGCGGCAAGAGCAGCCTGATGGACATTCTTTATGCGCTCCGGCCGCCCGACACCGGGCATGTGGAGATCGACGGCGTGGACTTCCGGGTCCTCAACCTCGACGAGTTGCGGGACCAGATCGCGCTGGTGCGGGAGCCGCAGATTTTCGAGGGGACAGTCCTCGAAAACATGCGCCTGGGCCGGGAAGAACTGATGATGGAAAGGGCGCAGGCGGCGCTTGAGGAAGTGGGTCTGCTGGAACAGGTCCTGAAGATGCCCGGCGGTCTCAACACGAGATTGGCGACCGGCGGGGCGCCGTTGTCGGCCGGCCAGGCGGTGCAGTTCGAGCTGGCGCGCGCGCTGGCGCACGAGCCGCGCGTGCTTTTGTTGGACGAGTGTCTCGACTGGCTGGAGGACCTGCCGGAGCGCGGGCGCCTGCTGGACCTGGTCTTCCGGCCCCGGAACCGCTGGACGGTGATCGTGGCGAGCCACAACGAGGAGATCCTCGGCCGTTGCAACCGCGTGTATGCGATTCGTGAAGGCACGCTTCAGGAGGTGAAGAGATGAGCGCCCATGTCCTGCCCGTCATGGCGGAGCTGGGTTCGGGCAAGCGGGTCAGAACCGTGGCCCGCACGCTGGTGCTGTTTTTCGTCCTCGCCGTCATCGCGTTGATCTTTACGCCCTGGCAGCAGAGCGTCTCCGGGATGGGGCACGTCTCGGCGTTCACCCCCGTGGAGCGCGTGCAGGCCATCAGCGCGCCCGTCGAGGGGCGCGTGGCACGGTGGCACGTCACCGAAGGCGTCCACGTGCGCGAGGGCCAGTTGATCGTGGAACTGACCGACAACGACCCGATGATCCTCGACCGGCAGCGCAACGAGCGGCTGGCGGTGAACGAGCGGCTGATGATGGCCGAGGGCCGCGCCGCTGCCCACTTGGAGCGGCTGGGGCGCTTGCAGGAGTCGAAGACGAACGCCGTCAATGCCGCGGCCAACCGCGTGCGGATGGCCTCGGAAAGGATTGTGCAGAACGAGCAGGCGTTGCGCGCCGCCGAAGAGAGACTCACCGTGGCGCGGCTCAACATCGAGCGCCAGAGGAGTCTCCGGGACCGCGGACTGGCCAGCCAGCGCATGGTGGAGCTGGCGCAGCAGGAGTTCGCCACCGCGGAGGCCGAGGTGCGGCGCGCCGCCGCGGCGCTCAACGCCGCCCGAACCGAGAAGCAGGCGCTCGAGGACGATCTGCGCAAAGTCACCGCGGACGCCGACGCCGCCATCGAGAGCGAGCGCGCCGCCCTGAATCTGGCCCGCGCCGAGATAGCCAACATCCGCGCCGAGCTTCAGCGCGTGGATTCCCGGCTGGCGCGGCAGCAGACGCTGCGCATTTATGCCCCGCGCAATGGCACCGTGTTGCGCCTGCTGGCTCAGCCGAACAGCGAACTGCTGAAGGGCGGTGAACCCGTAGCCCTCTTCGTGCCGGATGCCGGGCAGCCCACCGTCGAGCTGTGGCTGGACGGCATGGACATGCCGCTGGTGCAGGTGGGAGACAAGGTGCGGTTGCAGTTCAACGGCTGGCCGGCGATTCAGTTCGTCGGTTGGCCCGCCGTGGCCGTGGGCACCTTTGGCGGCGTGGTGCGGCTGGTGGACGCCGCGGAAACGAAGGGGGGCAAGTTCAGGATCCTTGTGACGCCCGACCCCGAGGACGACTCGTGGCCGTCTTCGCGCTATTTGCGGCAGGGCGTGCAGGCGAAGGGCTGGGTGCTGTTGCGACAGGTGACGCTCGGCTGGGAGCTGTGGCGGCGCTTCAACGGCTTCCCGCCTGTCATCGCCGACGACGAACCGGGCGCGAGCGGAGCGAAAGGGAAAGGCAAATGAGGCTCACGGTTGTCTTTCTCGCCCTGGCGTCGCCGCTCACGGCGCAGGGTCCGCTCACGCTGGGGGAGGTTCTGCGCTCGGTCGAGCGGCACTATCCGCCTTTGCTGGCGGCGCTGCAAGACCGCGCCGTCGCCGCCGCCGACGTCCTTGCTGCCACCGGACGCTTCGATCTCTCGCTCAAGAGTGGCTATGAGGGCGACTACCTTGGGAAGTACCGCAACGATGTCTACCGGACTGGCCTCGAGCAGGCGACGCAATTCCAGGGCATGACTTACTTCGCGGGCTACCAGCTCGGGCGCGGCGAGTTCGCCTCGTATGACGGCAAGCTGCAGACCGACCTCGGCGGCGAATGGAAGGCGGGCTTCAAGCTGCCCCTTTTGCGCGACCGCTCCCTCGACGCCCGCCGCGCGGAACTCCAGAAAGCACGCATCGGACAGCGGATCGCCGATCTTGGCGTGGACCAGCAACGGCTGGTGATCTTGCAGATGGCCACCCGCCGTTACTACGAATGGGTGGCCGCCGGGTTACGCCATCAGGTGGCGAGGTCCGTCTTGCAGGTGGCCGAGCAGCGGGACGGCCAGCTCCGCGAGGCCGCCAGGCTGGGGCAAATCCCGGCCGTCGATGTCACCGACAATCAGCGCGCCATCCTGACGCGCCGCGCACAGGCCATCGAGGCAGAGCGCGGCCTGCAACAGGCGTCCATCGAGCTGTCCCTGTACTACCGCGATGACTCCGGCGCCCCGGCTCTGCCGGATCCCGGGCGCCTGCCCGCCGCGTTCCCGGCCCTGCGCGACATCGACGAACAGCGGCTCCAGGACGACATAGAGCTGGCCTGGAAGCGCCGTCCGGAGACCCGCCGCTTTCGCGAGCAGCGCTCGCAAGTGGAGGTCGACCGGAAGCTCGCGCAGAACCTGCTGCTGCCCGGCGTGGATCTTTCCATGAGCTTCTCAAGCCAGCTGGGCGAGCGCCGGGTTGGGCGCGGCCCCAACGACTTGATCGCCTCTCTCGCCTTCGACCTGCCCGCCCAGCGGAGAGTGGCCAAGGGGCGCGACCTGGCCGCCCTGGCCCGCATCGAGCAGTTCGATCAGCGTGAGCGCTTCGCCAGGGACCAGATCGCCGCCGAGGTGCGCGACGCCTACTCCGCCCTGAAGACCGCCTACGAGCGGGCGCGCGTGCTGCGCGAAGAGGTGGATGTCGCCCGGCAGCTGGAAACGGCCGAGCGAGTGCGGTTCGAGCTGGGCGAGGGCAACCTGTTCCTGGTCAACCTTCGCGAACAGGCTACCTACGAAACCGAGCTGCGTGAGCTGGCGGCGCTGACCGAATACTACCGCGCGCTCGCGCTCTACGAATTCGCCATCGCAGAGGCGATGAGCCGCCCGGGCAAGCCCTGACGCGCTCTCGCCCCGGGCAGGAAGTCTTTCTGGAGTCCCTGTCCCCCGCGGACGAGGCGGCGGCACGATGGCGGCACGCCGGCTTTCCTTTCTCCCCATGTGCCGTCGCCCGCCGCAACAGCCGGATCAGAGCGCGAGCTTGCCCTCGAACACCATGTCCTTGAGCTTGAACTTGCGCTTGACCTCCATGGGGCCGCGGCGCATGCAGAACTCCACATCCTTGTCCTCGAGTTCGATGGGGTGATCCTTCGGGAAATGAAAGATGAGCACATTCCGCTGTCCGCCCGGCGGGAGCACGACGGAAGACGGGTGCAGCTTCTCGTGCTGCTTCCAGGCCAGCCATGTGTTCTCCTTGAGCGCCGCCATCCATTGTTGAGGATCGCCGCGCCGCGCCTCCGGCGCTCCTTCGCCCTTCTGCGGCGTCGACCCTGGGCGCGGCGGCTGCCCGGTGCGCCCCTGGCCCTCCTCCATGGGGCCCATCGGCGGACCAATAACGGCGATGACGTAGTCCGGCTCTTCTCTTTCGACAAATTCGCGCGCCTGCGGCGAGCTATCGGCTTCCGCGCCCATGCGCGCGCGCACGGTGGCCAGCTTCACCGGCTTGGCGGACTGCCAGCGGATCTGGAACTGGACCGAAGGCGCCATCGTGCCGCCCATCCCCTCGCCCATCCCTGCACGCCCGCCGCCCATCACGCCTTCGCTGCCGGCGCCGACGCTCGCGTCCGGCATCGCGCCGCCGATGCCGCCGCCTCCACCGCGTCCGCCCCTTCGTCCGCCGCCTCCTTTCATTACACCTGTGCCAAGCGTGATCGTCACCTGCCGCGACCACGGCGAGTCATTCAGAACGCGCTGGACGTCTTTCTCCGTCCACTCCGCGGGCGGCTTGCTCCAGGGATCGGCAGCGCGCAGCGGGTGAGAGAAGGCCGCGCCCAGCGCCGCAAACAGCGAACGGCGGTTCAAGGCTTGCATGGTTGTGCTCCGACCTCAATATATCGCACGCCCTTCTCCGAATCCTGCCCGCGCTTCCCGCGCGCGCAGCAGCCCGGCCGGAACGTGGCAAGATGGGAGGGCGCCGGTGGAACCGCATGCCCCTGGTGAGCATCCTGATTCCCGCCTACAACGAAGAAGAGTTCCTGCCCGCGGTGCTGGACCGCGTGCTCCGCGCTCCGCTGCCGCAAGGGCTGGAGCGGGAAGTCCTGGTGGTCGACGATGGCTCCACCGATGGCACCGCAGCCGCCGCGCTGGAAGCCGCGCGGCGTTCGGACGGCGCCGTGCGCGTGCTGCGCCATGAGCGCAACCGGGGCAAAGGCGCGGCCGTACGCACCGCCCTGGCAGGGGCGCGCGGCGAGTTCGCCCTCATCCAGGACGCCGATCTCGAATACGACCCGCGCGACTACCCAAAGCTGCTCGAGCCGCTGGTGGAAGGGCGCGCCGATGCCGTCTACGGCACGCGCTTCGCCGTCGGCACCGAGCGCCGCGTGCTCTACTTCTGGCACTCGGTGGCCAACCGCTGGCTCACCACGCTCGCCAACCTGGCCAGTGACTTGAATCTCACCGATGTCTGGACCGGCTACAAAGCCTTCCGCACCGCCCTCGTCCGCAGCATTCCGCTCCGCTCCGACGGCTTCAGCTTCGAGGCCGAAATCACCATCAAGCTGGCGCAGCGCGAGGCGGTGATCTATGAGACTCCGATCCGCTACCACGGGCGCACCTACGAAGAGGGCAAGAAGATCCGCCGCCGCGACGCCTTGCTCGGGCTGCTCGCCGTGCTGTGGTACTCCCTGCGGCGGGACACTTACAACGAGGCGGGGCCCGAGATTCTCGACCGCCTGGCGCAGGCGCGCCGTTTCAACGCCTGGATGGCGGATGTCATCGCTCCTTATGTGGGGCGCCGGGTGCTGGAAATCGGCGCCGGCATCGGCAACTTGACCCGCAGGCTTGCGCCGGGCCGCGCGCTGTATGTGGCCTCCGACGTCGAGGAAGAGCACCTGGCGCGGCTGGCGGCGCGCATGGCGCACCGGCCGAATGTGCGCGTGGCGCGCGCCGGCCTCGGCCGCGCCGAAGACTTCGAGCCGCTGCGCGGGAGCTTCGATACAGTGATCTGCCTCAACGTGGTTGAGCATGTCGAGGACGATCTGGCGGCGCTGCGGAATCTTCGCGCCGCGCTGGAGCCCGGCGGGCGCGCCATCGTGCTGGTCCCCGAAGGCCAATCTATCTACGGCGAACTCGACGCCGTGCTCGGCCACTGGCGCCGGTATTCGGAAGAAGAGCTGCGCGCGAAGATGCAGCAGGCGGGCTTCGAAGTGGAGCGGATCTTCGGGTTCAACCGCGTGACGCGCCCCGGATGGTGGCTGAACGGGCGGGCGCTGAAGCGACGCACCTTCAATCGCGCGCAGCTCTGGCTGTTTGACCGCCTCGTCTGGTTGTGGAAGCGCGTGGACGCGTGGCTGCCCTGGCGGGGCGTTTCCCTGATCGCCATCGGGCGCAACCCCGGCGGCGCTCAGACCAGGTAATCCTTCAGCTTCTCCAGCAGCGACTTCTCCTGCGGGTCGCTTTCGTCGGGCAACGTCTCGCGCAACTGCTCGAACAGCTTCCGCTGCTCGCGCGTCAGCTTCCGCGGGATGCGGACGTCGAGATGCACGACGATGTCCCCGCGCCCTTTGCCGTGCAAATGGGGCACGCCGCGCCCTTTCAGCCGCAGCGTCTCGCCGTTTTGCACGCCTTCCGGCACCTTCACCGTCTGCATGCCGTCGAAGGTGAGGATGTTGAGCTCCGTGCCCAGTGCCGCCTGCGCCACGTTCAATGGCACCACGCAGTGCAGGTCGTATTCGCGCCGCTCGAAGACAGGGTGCGGCTTGACGAGAATAAAGACGTACAGGTCGCCCGGCGGCCCGCCGTTGACGCCGGGCTGGCCTTCGCCGGCCACACGCATCTTGTTGCCGCTGTCGATCCCCGGCGGAATCTGGAGCTTCAGCTTGCGGGTCGTTCGCACATGGCCTTCGCCCTGGCAGGTCCGGCACGGCCGCCGAAGCAGCCGCCCCGTGCCGCCGCAGTGCGAGCAGGTCCGGCGGATAGTGAGAAAGCCCTGCCGGTAATAGTGCTCACCGCGCCCATGGCAAGAGGTGCACGTGGCCCAGCCATCCCTGGATTCCGCCCCCGATCCCTGGCAGGCCGAGCACGTTTCGAGCCGCGGCACCTGGATCTCGACCTCCTTGCCGAAGATCGCGTCCTGGAATTCGATCTCGAGGTCGAAGCGCGTGTCCTCTCCGCGCTGCGGACGGTTGCGCCGTCTCCCCGCGGATCCGAACAAGTCCCCGAAGCCGAAGAAGTCGCCGAAGATGTCGGCGAAATCGGCGAACGCCTCCGGGTTGAAGCCCGGAGCGCCGGCGCCCTCCAACCCCTGATGGCCGTAAGAGTCATAAATCCGGCGCTTCTCCGGGTCCGAGAGAACGCCGTAAGCCTCGGCGGCTTCCTTGAATTTCTCCTCCGCCGTCTTGTCGCCGGGGTTGCGGTCCGGGTGGTACTTCAGCGCCAGCTTCCGGTAGGCGCTCTTCAGCTCCTGCTCCGATGCGGAGCGGGAGACGCCGAGAATCTCGTAGTAGTCGCGCTTCGTCACAATCAGCTCTTGACGGCGACGCGCACGAGCGCCTCCCGCAGCAGCCGTCCCTTGTAGGTGTATCCGCGCTGCAACTCGGCGAGCACAGTGTCCTGCTCGACGCCAGAGTCCTCCACGCGCTCGATGGCATGGTGCAGGTTGGGGTCGAAGGTCTTGCCTTCCGACTCCACCGGCTCTACGCCGAGCTTGCGCAACGTCTCCGACAGCCGCTGGTAGATCAGCTGCACGCCTCGCGCGTAATCAGCATCGGAGGTCTGGATCTTCAGCGCCCGCTCCAGGTCGTCGAGCACCGGCAGCAGCGCCTTCGACGCGCCGGCAGCCGCGAATTCGATGGCCTCCAGCCGCTCGCGCTCGCTGCGCTTGCGGTAGTTGTCGAACTCGGCGGCCAGGCGCAGGTAGCGGTCCTGCAGCTCCGCCTTTTCCTGCGCCAGCCGGTCGCGCTCGGCGGCCAGGGCCTCGGCGGAGGGGGGGGCGGGCGAAGCTTCCGCCGCCGCCCCGGCAGGTTGTTCCAGCGCGGATTGCGCCTCCGGCGAAAGCGAAGCCACGTCTTCGGTTGCGTTGGGCAGTTCCTGCTCGGTCATATTGCCTGAATCCGGACTCAAATCCCAGAGTAGCAAGCGCTGCGCCTACTGCGGCAGGCTCTTCAGCAGCGAATGCAACTGAACCACCGCGCTCATCACGCGCGGATAGTGCATCCGCATCGGCCCCAGCACCGCCAGCCGCGTCTCCAGCCCTCCCGGGCCCTCCACGCGGATGCCGATTAGCGCGAAATCCCGCAGAGCCGGATGCGCTTCCGCCAGCCCGATGCGGAATTGCAGGCCGCCTTCGCCGCCGTCGAGATACTGGTCCAGCAGTTCGATCAGACGCTGCTTCTCCTCCAGCGCATGGAACAGCTCCCGCAGCCGCTCGCGCGTGATGTGCAAATCCAGCCCCAACAGGTTCGACGCGCCTTCCAGGTAGACTCTCGGCGGCAGCTCGAACGACAGCAGCCCCTGCGCATGCAGCAACTGAAGCCGGCTGAGCAGCAGATCGTATGCGGCGCGCTCCTCGCGGACCATGCGGTCCAGCTCGGCGCGGATGTCGCGCATTCGCCACCCGGAGAAATGCTGGTTGACGTAATTCCGGATCGACTGCAAGTCGTCCTGCGTCACCGGCTCCGGCATCTGCGCCACCTGGTTGTGGACCAGCCCGTCGCGCGTCACCACGATCATCAGGATTCGCCGGTCGGGCAGGCGGATCAGGTCGATCTGGTCCAGAAGCTGCGCCGAGGCGGGGATCGCCGCCGCGATGCCCACGTTTCGCGTCAGCGCCGTCAGCAGGTGCGAGGCCTGCTGCACGCACTCGTCAGGCGAGCCCGTCCGGGCCATCTCCTCGCGCAAGCGCTGATTGGCCGCCACTTCCCGCAGCCCGGCAGCCACTGCGGCGGCATAGTGAGCGAAGGCCTTCGCCGTCGGCGCCCGGCCGGCCGAGGTGTGAGGCTGCTCGAGATAGCCCATCTCGGCCAGGTCCGACATGATGTTGCGGATCGTCGCCGGGCTTAGCGGCTCCCTGCGGCGCCGCGCAATGGTGCGCGAGGCGACAGGCTCGCCAGTCTCCACGTAGGTCTGCACGATGGAGTGGAGCACCTCGCTGGACCGCCGGCTGAGTCCCTCTGTCATGGTTGCGGACCTGCTCTCCTGATTCTGATCATAGATAAGCGCCGCGTGCTGATTCAACATGACCATCAGTAAAATGGGTGCGTGATCACGCGAAGATCCCTCGGCGCAGGGCTCGCGCCAGCCTTCCTCCGGGCCCGTCAGGGACGGCGCCGCCCCAACCTTCTCTTCCTCATTGCCGACGACCACGCCGGCTACGTCATGGGTTGCGACGGCAACCCGCTGGCGTCCACCCCGAACCTCGACCGGCTGGCGGGCGAAGGCGTCCGCTTCGCCTCCCACTACTGCAACTCCCCCGTTTGCACGCCCTCCCGCCAGAGCCTGCTCACCGGCCAGATGCCCCATGCAGCCGGAGTGACCGTACTTTCCACCGCCCTAGACCCCGGCAAACCGACACTGGCCAAACAACTGAAGAAGGCAGGCTACGTCACCGCCGCATTCGGCAAGATGCACTTCAACCGAAAGGGAGATCCCGGACTGCACGGCTTTGACTGGCTGCTGACCGACGGCGGCGCCACTCAGGCATGGCAGCAGACCGTCAAGCCTGCGCCCGTCGACGCATCCATCCCCGTCCAGAAGCTGCCCTGGCAGCCGTTCCGCGCGCCGGCCCGGGAGTGGCTGAACGCCGGCAAACGCCCCTATCCGCGCCAGGATGCCGGTATGCGCGGCACCTTCATCGTCCGCGAGGCGCTGCGTTTTCTCGAAGAGAAACGCAGCCAGCCCTTCGCCCTCTGGATCAGCCTCTTCGAGCCGCATTCGCCGTTCGATTTCCCGGTGGAGGACCGGGACCGGTTCGATCCGCGCACATTTGCGCCCCCGCGCGTGGGCCCCGAGGATTCCTGGCAGATCCCGCCGATTTTCCGGGAACTCTCCGATGCCGAAAAGCGCGGCATCACCGCGGCCTATTACACCAGCGCCTCGTTCCTCGACCGCAACTGGGGGCGCGTGCTCGACAAGCTGCGCGAGCTGCGCCTGGAGGAAGACACGCTGGTCGTCTATACCGCCGACCACGGCTACTGCCTCGGCCACCACGGGCGCTTCGAGAAGCACTGCGGATACGATCCCGCGCTCCGCGTGCCCCTGCTGGCGCGCTGGCCCGGGCGCATCGAGCCGGGCGTGGTGCGCGACTTCACCGAACACATCGACCTGGGCCCGGCGCTGCTCGAAATGCTCGGCGCGCCGCCCTTCGAAACGCAGCACGGCGCCAGCCTGGCTCCATATCTGCGGGGCCGGCAACCGCAGCGCCGCAGGGATCTGGTGGTGAGCGAGTACCTCGAAAACGAAGAAGTGTTCGTGAGCACACGGCAGTGGAAGCTGATCTACTGCTCCGGGAGGCGCAGGCGCATGGACGGCTACGAAACGGACAACCCGACACCCGGGCGCCATTTGCGCCTCTTCGATCTCGAGCGCGACCCCGGGGAGTTCCGCAACATCGCGTCCGAACGCACCGGCGTGGTTCGCACACTGCTTCAGGCCGCCCTCGACTGCATGCGCCGCACTCATCCGGAGGCGGCGGCGGAGCCGTCAGCCGGCAGCGTGGAAGACCTGCTGGACTTCTACCTCAGGCCCCGCGACGCCCGCCCTCAGGCCTGAGGGCGGCGGAACAGCGCCTCTGTCTGCGGGTTTAACAGCACCCAGAAGGCGTAGACGGAGATGATGGTGCCAAGCGGCACATTGAGCAGGTGGATGGCCGCCAGCACAATGCCCAGGATCCTTGCCCACGGCCGCAGGTTGTACAGCCCGAAGCCCAGGATCAGCGATGGCAGGCTGAGCACCAGCACGATGGCGACAATCACCGTGACGATCGCCTGAAGGATCGACGCCGGCACGAATCCCGCCTCGCCCGCCGCTACGGCGACCAGCGCCGGTATCAGCGAGCCCCCGGCAAAGGTGACAGCGGCCACCAGGACGCCCAGTCCTCCGAGGATCAGGTTGAACCAGGCCAGGATCTTGACATGCGTTTCCATGGGTGCTTCTGTATTCTACGCCCGATCGGGACGCCGCTCACACCCCGGCCGGCAGTTTATGATAGAGAATGGCAGCCGCGGAGGAGACTACCGGGGCTTGTGGCGCGCCGCCCGGGGCCGCGCGCCTGTTCGGCCTGAAAGCAGGAGTTCGAAAGGAAGTCTCAGGCACATGCTCTCATTCCTGCTGGCGCCGTCAGCGGCGGACCGCTGGGCGAGGGTTCTCGCCGACGACACGTTCGCCGGCATTCACCAGCTCGACTGGTTCGACTGGGCCCTGCTGATTCCCTACTTCCTGATGCTGGGCACGCTCGCCGTGTATGGCGCGCACCGCTTCGCCGTGATCTGGCGCTATCTGAAATCCCGGCACAAAATCCCGCGTCAGCCGGAGAAGCGTTTTCCGCAACTGCCCCGCGTCACCATCCAGCTCCCGCTGTTCAATGAGCGCAACGTCGTCGACCAGTTACTCGAAAGCGTGCTGAAGATCCGCTACCCCCGCGAGCTTCTCGAAATCCAGGTGCTGGATGATTCCACCGACGACACGCATCCCTACACCGAAGCGCTGGTGGCGCGCCTCCGCGCACAAGGGCACCCGGTCGAATACATTCACCGCACCAACCGCACCGGCTTCAAGGCCGGTGCGCTTCAGGAGGGCATGAAGCGCGCCCGCGGCGAGTTCCTCGCCATCTTCGACGCCGACTTCATCCCGCCGGAGGACTTCCTCGAAAAGACGATCCATTTCTTCGCCGACCCGCAGGTAGGGCTTGTCCAGACGCGCTGGACTTACATCAACCGCCACCACAACCTGCTGACCGAAGTGCAGGCGCTCATGCTCGACGGCCACTTCGCGCTCGAGCACGTGGCGCGTTGGGGCACGGGGCTGTTCTTCAATTTCAACGGCACGGCGGGCATCCTGCGCCGCAAGATGATCGAGGACGCGGGCGGCTGGGAGCACGACACGCTCACCGAAGATTCCGATCTGAGCTACCGCGCGCAGCTCAGGGGCTGGAAGTTCGTGTATTTGCCATGGCTCGAGTGCCCGTCCGAGTTGCCCGTGGACACTTACGGCTTCCAGGTCCAACAACAGCGCTGGGCGAAGGGGCTGACACAGGTCGCCCTGAAATTGCTGCCCCGCATCTTGCGTTCCAACGTAAACTGGCGCGAAAAACTCGAGGCGTGGTTCCACCTGACGCCGAACATCAGCTACCCGCTGATGGTGTGCGTCTCGGCGCTGATGCTGCCGGTGATGATGGTGCGCTTCTACATCGGCTGGCAACAGCTCCTGCTGGTGGATGTCCCGCTGATCATCTGCTCTTTCTGGAGCGTGGTGTCGTTCTACCTGCTGGCGGAGAAGGAATTGTACCCGGACCGCTGGAAGCGTTCCATCCTGATCCTGCCCTTCCTTCTCGCCATGGGCGTGGCGCTGACGATCTCCAACACCAAAGCCGTGCTGGAGGCCCTGCTCGGCAAGCAGTCCAGCTTCGTCCGCACTCCGAAATACGCGCCCAGGGCAGCCGGCGGCGCCGTCGCCGTGGTCTACAAGCGGAAGTCCGGCTGGCTGCCGTTCGCCGAAATCGGCATGGGTGTTTTCTTCCTCGGCATGGTCGCCTATTGCATCGACGTGGCCAACTACTTCGCCCTGCCGTTCCTGTCGATCTTTGTGTCCGGCTACTTCTGGGCCGGCTTCTCCACGCTGTGGCAGGAGCACCAGGCGAAGCTGCGCTTCGAGCGCGCGGCGCGCAAAGTGGAAGTGGAGGCGGTGGGCTGAACCTGGCGCCCGCGGCTCAGCTCACTTCATGACGTCTGCCTGACGGCCGGACTGGCTCCCGATCGCCAGAGTTGTGAGCCAGGCAAGAAAGGCGAGATGCACGGCAATCCGGGTGTAAGGCGAGGCGAGGAAGGCGACGGCCCCGACCGGGGACAACAGGAGCAGCGACAGGATCCTCTCGCGGAGAGGATTCGACGGCTGCGCGCCGGAAAGTAGCGCAGGCGTCAGCATGCTCCAGTCGTACAACCAGACGTGGGGCGTGAGATACAGCACGCCGCCCTGCGCAAGAGCATACCCTCGAATCCAGGGGCCGCTCCGGAAAGCGCGCAAGATCAGAACAAGCACAGGCAGTCCGATCGCAACGTAAACCCAGATCGAAGTCACGGGCAGGTTCGCCGCCAGCCCTTGCAGGCACGCCAGATTCTGCGGCGCCGGGTAGAGCCCTTGGGTGGAGGGATTCATCAGCATGCGGGCGTACAGCGCGGCGCCCTCGCCCCCGCTCAAACCCAGATTGATGGTGCAGAGCAACGCGCACCCGCAAAGGAACGAGGCCATCGCGCGCCAGCGGCGCGCGGCCAGCAGCGCCACCGCAGGGCCGACCGCCAGATGAAACTTGACGAGCAGCAGGCTCCACCAGAGCCCGCCTCGCACCTCCTCACCGCGGGCCAGCGAACGGAAGCCGAGGAAGGACAACAGCGAAATGAGCATGCTGTCCTGCCCGTGCAGCAGGCCGAGGACCGGGCCGGTAAACATGGCAACCAGGAGTGCGCTTTCGCTACCCATGTGGAGTCCGGCAAGGACGAGCAATGCCAGAAGAAAAGCGGTCTGCAGCCCGATCCAGGCAACGAATGCGGCGTCCCAGGAGAGGTGCGCCAGAGGAGACAGAGCCAGCGCGTAAAAGTGGGGCCTGACGAAGGGGACCAGCGTCCGGCCCGGGCCGGCCAGTTCCCTTTCCCGCTCCAGTTGCAGCGCAGGATCATGCAGCCGGCGGTATTGACCTTCGCGCGCCAGCCGGGCGCCCGTGTAGAGATTCAGAAAGTCCTGCCGTTGGGCGTGACCCAGAATTTCCGACCCGGCCAAAAAGCTGAAAGCAAGAATGACTCCGGCAGCCAGGAAGTTGGCCATGCGGCGCTGCCGCGGCTCGTGGCGAATCTCTGTCTCCGGTTCCATTCGTTCTTGCCGATTCGTAACAGCCTGCCGCGGGCCCGGGGCCTCACCACAGCCCGATCAGCTTCCACCAGGCGAAGCCCACGCTGCCCCACACCGCCAGATGGCACAGCGAGACCAGAAAGCCGATGCGCCACCAGTCCCGAAACGCCACATAGCCCTGCGCGTAATACATCGGAGAAGGCGTCGTTCCGTAATTGGTGAGCCCGGCGCTCAGGTTCGCGAAGCAGGCAAAGGAGAATACCACGAGCCCCAGCGGCGCGCCCTTGGCTGCCAACAACGCCAGAAACGGCGCGTACAGCGCCAGCAGGTGCGCCGTGATGCTCGCAAACAGGTAGTGCGCGTAGTAGAAAACCAGCAGCGCCACCACCAGCAGGGCCAGCCACTCCAGCCCGGAGAGCATCGCGCCGAAGCGTTGCGCGAACGCCTCCGTCACATGCTGTTCGTGCAGCGCCTTGCCCAGCCGCAACAGCCCCCCGTACCAGATGAAGATGTCCCACGCCGCCCGCTCCCCGGTGACGTCCTGCCAGCTCAGCACCCGCGCCAGCAGCAGCACGGCGCTGCCGCACAGCGCCGTCACCGTGATGTCGATTCCCGTCCAGGAGGAGGAAGCCCATGCGCCGCACACGGAGACGAACACCGCCAGCAGGATCTTCTCCTGCTGCGACATTGGTCCCATCTTCTCCAGCTCGGTCCGCGCAAAGTCCGCCGCCTCCGGCGTGCGCCGGATCTCCGGCGGATACACTTTGGACACCACCCACGGCACCAGCGCCAGCGAGCACAGCCCCGGCACGCACGCCGCGAAAATCCAGCTCGCCCACGTGACCGTGTAACCAAAACTGCCCGCCATCTGAGCTGCCAGCGGATTGCTCGCCTGCCCCGTGAAAAACATCGCCGCCGTGACGCAGATCGACTGATACACGCCCGCCATCAGGAACGCGCCCATCCGCCGCGCCGTCTCGCCCGGCTCGGACCCGTACAACCCCGCAATGGATCGCGCGATCGGCAGGATCACCCCGCCCGACCGCGCCGCATTCGACGGGATGATGCTCGCCAGCACCATGTCCGACAAACCCAGCGCGTAGCAGACCCCCAGCGTGCTGTGCCCGAATTGACGAACGAAGACCAGCGCGATGCGGCGCGCCAGCCCGGTGTTGATCAGCGCCCGCGCGATGAAGAACGCCGCCATCACCAGCCACACCGTCGGGTCCGCATAGCCGCCCAGCGCGTCGGCGAGCTTCAGCGGAGTGATCAGCGGCGCCAGCGTCACCGCCAGCAGCACCAACGCGCCGCCGGGCACCGGCTGAAGGATCAGCCCCGCCACCGTCGCCAGGAACAGCCCTGCCAGGCGCCACGCCCCGGGCGTGAGCGTCTCCGGCCGCGGCGTCAGAAGCACGAAGGCGGAGAAGATGCCCGCCAGCACGGCCAGCTTCAGCCACATCCCCTGCGTCCCGGCTCGCTCTTCGCTCATCCGCAGGGAGTATATCCGGTGGGCGGCGGCCCGCGCAGGGTCTCTGAATGTGATAAAAGAGTATCAGCTTCGCCCCGGACTCCTTGGGGCCACGCATGAGACGCGTCCGGCTTGCCTCCTTCATGCTCGCAGCCTGCCTCGCGGCGGCAGCGCAATCCACTGCCGCGCTCCAGGGCGTGGTGCAGGACCCGAGCGGCGCCGTGATTCCCGAAGCGCGCGTCCGCGTCGAGAATCCGCTGACGCGGTTCCGCGCCGAAATGCTCACATCGAAGGACGGCGCATTCGAGATCCGCAACATCCCGTTCCACACCTACACGGTGACCATCGAGCGCGAAGGCTTCGATCCTCACGAGGAGACCGTTTCCCTGCGCAGCAACGTGCCCCACGAGATGATCGTGCGCCTTGCCCCGGCGGGCGTGCGGGAAAGCATCACCGTGGCGGCGGTCAGCGAGTTGCTGGTGGACCCCGAGGAGACAGGCACGCACGTCCAGATGAACCAGGGCGACATCGAGAAGCTGGCATTGCAGGCGGGCAACAAGGGGCTCGAAAGCATCATCGTGTCCATGCCGGGCTTCGCCCAGAACGCCAACGGCGCCATCCATCCGCGCGGCGCGCACAACCAGATGACCTTCGTCATCGACGGCATGCCTGTCTCCGACCAGCTCACCGGCGCGTTCGCCAATGCCGTGGATCCCAACATCGTCCAGACAGTGGAGCTGTTCACCGGCAACGTGCCCGCCGAATACGGCAACAAGGTGAGCGCCGTGGCCAACATCACCACCAAGTCGGGCATGGGCGCCGCGAGGCGTTTCGGCGGCAGCACCCTGCTCAATGCGGCGCAGTTTGATCTGCTCAGCCAGGTGACGCAGGTATCCGGAGAAGCAGGTCACTTCGGTTACTCCGCCGTCGTGAACACTTCGAAGACGAACCGCTATCTCGACTCGGTCTCACTCGACAACCTGCATAACGGCGGAAACAACCAGCGCGTGTTCACGCGCTTGGACTGGCATCCCGGCGCCCGC
The DNA here is from genome assembly GCA_037446555.1 of Acidobacteriota bacterium. Lineage (GTDB taxonomy): Bacteria > Acidobacteriota > Terriglobia > Bryobacterales > Bryobacteraceae > JANWVO01. Next base: position 26,210 of record JBBIIK010000025.1, on the reverse strand, counting down.
GACGTCTTCCGCCTGAACCTCATGGCCGGGCGCGCTTCGTTCCAAATGGCCAATCTCCGCTCCCAGCACGCTCACGGAATGGACCAGCGGCAACTGCTTCGCGACGGCGCCGTCTCGCTCGGCTGGGTGCGCACGCTGAACGCGCGGACGACGTTGGACGCCAACTTCTCCGCTCGCAAGGCTCAGTCCTGGCTGCGCCCCAGCGCCGGCGACATCCCGGTGACCGCCTCGCAGGCGCGCCAGATGTCCACCATCACCGCCGGCGCGCGGCTGAACGCCGTCCGCGGGCGCCACACGCTCCGGGCCGGCTTTGACGTCCAGCGCTACCCGCTCAGCGAGCACTTCACCATGGGCATCACCGTGCCCGATTTCAACGATCCTCTGAGCCCGCAGTTCAACCCGAATCTGCTGCCGCATGATCTGACGCGCGGCGGACGCTACTTCGACTTCCGCGCCCGCCGCACCGGCGGCATGTACTCGGGCTTCGTGCAGGACTCCTTGTCGCTCGGGAGGCTAAACCTCTCGCTCGGGCTGCGGTTCGACGTCTACCGCTTTCTCGTCAACGGCAACCAGTGGCAGCCCCGCGTCGGCGCCGCATACCACATCCGCGAGACCGGCACCGTGCTTCGCGCCTCTTATTCGCGGCTCTATCAGACGCCGCCCAACGAAAACCTCCTGCTCTCCTCCTCGCCCGAGGCTGCCCGCATCACGCCGCCGCTCGTGCAGGAGAAGCTGGGCGGATGGATTCCCATGCGCCCCGAGGAGCAGAATTTCCTCGAAGCGGGAGTACAGCAGGCCATTGGCAAGAAGGCCAGCCTGAACGTCTCCTGGTATCACAAGAATTCCCGGAATCTCCAGGACAACAACAATTTCCTCGACACCGGCATCATCTTTCCCATTACGTTGGCGCGTATCCGCGTCAACGGCGTCGAAGGCAGGCTCGTGGGACCCGTCACGCGCGGCTTCTCTTACACCCTCAGCGTCACCCACTCGCGCGCCATCGCCACGCCGCCCTTCACCGGCGGGCTGTTCCTCGGCAACGACGCCGTGGAGTCCTTCAGTCAGGGGGCGTTCGTCATCGATCACGACCAGCCGCTCTCGGTGCACGCCGTTCTCAACTGGAACCATCCCCGCGGCTGGTACGCCACCGTCAGCAACCGCTACGACTACGGACTCGTGGCCAATCCATCAGATCCCGCCGAAGTGGCTGCCGATCCCGACTTCCGCGACCTGCTGCCTTATGTGAAACTCGGCCAGACGCCAGCGCGCGTGCGCCCGCGCAATATCGTCGACGCGGTGGCGGGCTTTGAACGAATCCGCGATCAGAAGAAGCGCTACGACATCGGGCTTCAGCTCACTAACCTGACCAGCCGCACGGCGCTTTACAACTTCCAGTCGATCTTCGTCGGCACGCGCGTCGTGCAGCCCTTCACGGCGGGCGTCAGGCTCCGGTTCTACTTCTGAGCCGCTGCGCCTCGTCGTATCGTGGAATCGGAGCGCCCTTGCCCGGCAAGGGCTCATGACGATGCGGAAGGTGCTCGTGCTTGCCGACGATCTCACCGGCGCGCTTGAAGCGGGCGTGCTGCTCGAAGGCGCCGCCGTCGCTTTGCACGCCACGCCGGAAGGCGATGCCTTCGTGATCGACACCGAGTCGCGCCACCTGCCTCCCCAGGAGGCGCGGCGCCTCGTGTCCGCCTGGATCGAACAAATCCCGGCGGAATTGATTTACAAGAAGACCGACTCGACGTTGCGCGGCAACATCGGAGCGGAACTCGCCGCGCTTGCCCCCGGCCGCATCCACTACGCGCCCGCCTATCCGCGGCTCGGCCGGACCGTCCGCGGCGGGCGGCTGTATGTGAACGGCGAGCCGGTGGAGGCCACTGCCTTCGCCCGCGATCCGCTGGCGCCGGTGAGCGACGGGCTCATCCGCAACGTGCTGGCAAGGCAGGACGCGCCGCTGGAACGGATCGTGATCCACGAGGGCGCCGCCGAAGAGGATTTGGAGCGGGCCGCGGATGCTTTGGCTGGCGAGCCCGCGCCCCGGCTCGCGGCGGGTCCCGCCGGGCTGCTGGCCGTGCTGGCGCGCCGGCTGCATCTGGAGCGCCGCCCCTCGCCTCTGCCGCGCACCCACCGCTGCCTGGTGATCAACGGCAGCGCCCACCCGGCCTCTTGCGCGCAAGTCGAGGCGGCGTCTGCCGCGGGCGTCTTCTCAGGCGGCTGGCGTGCGGGCACGATCGTGGATGCGGACGCGGAAGCCGCCGCGCTGATCGTCTTCGGCGGAGAGACGGCGCGCGAAGTGCTCCGCCGCTACGGAGATCCGCTGCTGTTTCCTTTCGCCGAACCGCTGCCGGGCGTCGTCGCCAGTTGGATGGACACAGTTCCGAAGCGGCTGTTCGTGACCAAGGCGGGCGGTTTCGGACAGCCGGACCTGCTGGTCTGCCTGCGCCGCCTGCTGGCCTGAGAGCCGTGCGGCGGGCTACAACTCCAGCAGGTGGCCCATGCGCTTCTTCTTGGTCTTCAGATACCGGGCGGCGTGGTGAGTCAGCGGCTTCGGCTGGCAGGGCACGCGCTCCGCCACGCGCACTCCGGCCCGCTCCAGCGCGGCGATCTTGTCGGGATTGTTCGTCAGAAGCCGCGCTTCGCTGGCGCCGAAGTGGCGCAGAATGGCCGCGGGCAGCTCGTACTCGCGCAGGTCCGCTTCGAATCCCAGACGCTCGTTGGCCTCCACGGTGTCGGCGCCCTCATCCTGCAGCTGGTAGGCGCGGAGCTTGTTCAACAGCCCGATGCCGCGCCCCTCTTTCATTTCGTAGATGATGATGCCGCGGCCCTCGGCCGCGATGGCTTCGAGCGCAAGTTCGAGCTGCGCGCGGCAGTCGCAGCGCAGGGAGTGGAACACGTCGCCGGTGAAGCACTGCGAATGAATGCGCACCAGCGGCGGCGCGCCGCGCGGATCGCCCATCACCAGCGCCACGGCCTCCTCGCGCGCTGACTCGCGCGCTCCTTCGAAGCCGTGAATACGGAAATGGCCGAACTCCGAGGGAAAATCGGCCTCGGCTACATGCCGGAGCGTGATCTCTGAGGCGGCGTCCATTCGTGGAGGGCTTCTTTTTCTATTCTAGTATGGGGGACCGGAAGACCCCGCACGGAAGCAGGGACGGATGGACAACCAGATCATCATCCTGATGATCAAGCTCGCCGCGGCGGCCTCCATCGCCAGCATCCTGTCCCGCTCCAACCACTTCCTCGGGCTGCTGCTGCGCGAGGAGCGGACGGCGCTGGAAGGGCTGCAACTGGCCGGAATGGTCTCGGCCTTCTGCGTCGCCGGCAGCTTCATCCGGATCGCCACCGGCAGCTATGCCGCCGCCGAGATGGCCATGGAGGGCAGCCTCCTGGCCGGCATCATCGGCGGGTATATCCCGGGGCTGGTCTCCGGCGTGCTCACATCCATGCCCGCCTTCTTCGCCGGCGAGTACCTCTCCATGCCGCTGTATGCCGCTGTCGGCGTCATGGGCGGGCTCCTGCGCGACCTCGCCCCGCGCGCCGAGGAGGTCTGGCGCATCAGCCCCTTCTTCGACCTCAGCCTCTGGCGCCTCATCTTTCACCCCGAGGACCGCGTGCGCAGCCTCTTCCAGATCGCCGGGCTAGCGGCGATTCTGCTCTCCGAGCTGATGCGTTACACGGTGTATCAGCTGTTCGGCGGCAAGATGATCTTCACTCTTTACGACCCGGCGCGGGGTTGGGCCAACGTCGCCGTCTTCGTCACAACCATCTTCACCGTCTCGCTCCCCATCAAGATCTGGGGCAGCGCCCGCAACGAGCGCCTCCTCGAGAGCAAGGAGCGGCTGCTTGTGCAGGCGCGCCTCAGTGCCTTGAGCTCGCAGATCAACCCGCATTTTCTTTTCAACACGCTGAATACCGTTGGTTCCCTGATCCGCACCGACCCCGACAAGGCGCGGCAGGTCGTCTACCGGCTCTCCAACATCCTGCGCCGCCTGCTGCGCAAGACCGACAACTTCGCCCCGCTGCGGGAGGAACTGGCCTTCATCGACGATTACCTGTCGATCGAGATGGCCCGCTTCGGCCACAAACTGCGCGTTGTGAAAGAGGTCGACGAGCAGACGCTCGACTGCCAGGTTCCGGCCATGCTCCTGCAACCGCTGGTGGAGAATTCCATCCGCCACGGGCTGGCGCACAAGATCGACGGCGGCGAGGTGCGCATCGAAAGCCGCATCGAAAATGGCGCCCGCGGCCGCAGGCTTGTGCTCACCGTGGCCGACGACGGAGTTGGCATGGCAGAGGAGCGCCTCAAGTCGATCCTCGAGCAGGCGGGCATCGGCGTGTCCAACGTCAACGAGCGGCTCCAGGTGTTGTTCGGTTCGAATTACGGGCTGAGCATCACGTCGCAGAAGGGCGAAGGCACGCGTACCGTGATCGAGCTGCCCGTTTGAGGGAGAATGGTTGCAACCGGAAGCGGGCTTGGCGCGTCTTTCGAGGCGCTGGCCCAATCGGAGAAGAAGGAGATTTCGGAACATGATACGCAGAATCCTGCTGGCAGGGCTGGCCGCATGCCTGGCGCTTCCCGCCGTGGCGGAGCGCGCAGAACGCGCCGAGCGCGTAAAGGCGGCAATGGCGGGCAAGGTCGTCCAGGCGAAATTCACCGATTCCGCACGGGCCGCCGCACGGACTTTCGCTCAGGCGCGCGGCAAGCGGGGGCTGCGGCAGGCGGCCTCTGCCCAGCGCGGAGCGCTGCCTTCGGCCATGGCGCCCGGCGCCGTGCAGATCAATCTCTTCGATTCCGGCCGTGAGGCCTTTTTCGTCCTCACCGAGACGCTGCCTGCCGGCAGCATCGTGCAGTTCTTCATCCTGCCTCCCGACAATGAGCAGGAATGGGCCCTGGAGGCGCTCGAAGCATCCGAGGACCTGCCGCCCGGCTATTCGTTCTTCCTGCCCGGCCTCAAGACGCTTGGCGACTTCTGGCAAAGCGGCCTCACCACTTACCTGGTCATCGTCACTCAACCCGGCCAGCCCGACTCGATGTCGGCCACCGATTTCGCGGCCAAAGGCTATTTCCGCGACATCATCGACGTCGACTACCTGGTGCCCGGCATCAACTGGTGGAGGCAGTTCTGGAGCGGCGCCGGCCACTGGCTGGAGATCAACGGCCGCTTCATCCCCGGAGCAAAAACCTACGTGGTCCTGGAAGACATCGTTGTTCCGCCGGATGCCATCTTCATGCCCGACGGGAGCAGCGACACGATCTTCGTCGATCTGGCGCGCGTGCCGGACTTCGATCTTGACTTGATGAAGGGTTACCTGCTCACCGTGGCACAGGACGGCTGGACCGACACAGCGCAGTTCCGCTACACGCCCCTCCGCAAGTAGCCGGCGCGGCGCACCCCTCCCCGCGAAGGGGACAGCCTGATACGGCGAGTTCGCGTATTTTCCAAGGGGACGGAGCACTCCGTCCCCTTCGCAATCTTCCGCCTGGCGCTCCCCTTCTCTGGCCGGGATGCAGAGAAGCACTTGGAGTGTCGAACCCGGCATGCCTGATCAGGCCACCCGGCGCAGCGTCACCCGCCAGGGCCTCTCCTGCAAGGGCCGGGGCCACAAGGATTGCCTCAAACGGCCCTTCTCATATGACGATGCCAGTGTGCGCATCCTCGTTTGGCGCCTGATGTCAATCCACTCCCCCTGGTCGCTGTGCCCGAGGACTGGGACTCCCTCGCCCTGCTGCTGCGCTGCGTTCACGGCCCAAGTGCAGAGGAGCAGAATACGCGGCTGGTGCGGACCTGGCGCCTGTTCCGGAACCGTTTCTTCAGTGGACCTCCGAAAACGGTGGGCCTGAGGCAGGAGATCGCCTGTGCGAAGCGCAATCCGGTGCACGCGGCAAGGTGCAGCATGCAGAGCACTGCCGATGTCATGCACGGCGATGCATGTCGGTCGCCCGCAGGGCAGGCTGAGATTATCGTATGGAGACTTCTGGCGGGAGCTTGAGGCCCAAAGGCGTGGCCGGATGTGCTGGTGAGCCCGCAGGATCTGGTTGAGCTACGGTTGGGGTGGCCTTGCGTGATCGTGGGGTTCGTTTGGGGGCGAGGGGTTTCTGGAAGAGATGGGGCAGCAACTCGGGCGGAAGTGGTGGCGGTGGTCGATCCGGAGGGCGCCCGGCAGGCGGCTCGGGCAGACAGGCCTGCCGCTGGCTGAGACGCAGGATGTTGGGAAACCGTCAGTCGGCTCCGTCCCCTTGGAAAATACGCGAACTGCCCGTGTCAGGCTGTCCCCTCTGAGGCTCCACGTGGTGTCAACGGACCAGCAGCAGATCTTCGAGAGTGCCCGCCTGAGCCGGCCGGTCAGTTGAGCGCGAACAGCGGATCGTCCCAGTGGAAGTCGCTGAACTGAATGTCCAGCTGCGCCAGACCCCAGAACCGTGTCTCAATGGACGTCTGCATCGTCTTGGGCACCGCCACGCCATCCAGGATGGCGTACTCGCGGCTGAACTGGACCTTCTTGAGGAAGACCGACGGACTCTTGACGAAACGTCCGGCCTCGTAGACTGTGAGCGCGGTTTCGGCGTCGATCCAGACTTCCCCTTTGAACAGCCCCTGCCGCTTCTTGCGCGGGTTCACCTCAAACACGAGCGCGATACGCCCGTCGCGCTCCCGCTCGCCCTTGTACTTGAACTTGTAGTTCTCGGGCGTGACCGCCACTTTCGAGTGGTCCTTGCCGGCGTTCTCCATCTCCCCGTTGATGTAACGGAGGATGAGTTCTTTCCACACGGTATTGTCCCCGCGCCGGTCGGTGATCTCGTAGTTGACCTCACCATCGCGCGTGATCAGCCTCCGGGCGCTCACCGTGGCCGACTTGCCCATCTTGGGAAGACTGCCGGCGAACATCGCGGCCATGGTGATGCCGCGCACCACCTTCTTGCCGCTGGCCTGCACATACCGGCCGAGGACGTTCTCGCTCTCCCGGATCTTGTCCGAATCCGGGGCTGCCGTCAGGGCGGCTTCATCGGCCGGCGACGCCGAGGCGCCCGGCGCGGCGGCAAGCAGTGAAGCGAGCAAAAGGGCCGGAAAAGCGGTCATCAGTCCTCTACCAAGTTCAGATGCACGCGTCGCGCATCGGTTACACAACAAGACCGTCGCCCGGCCCTGCCGTACGTTACCATAATGACATGAAAGAGATCCCCGTGGGAACCACCGGCCGGCAGCGCCTTCTGGTCACCCCGGAAACCGCCATCGACTTCATCGGGGACGACCGCGCCCGGGTTCTGTCGACCCCTCACATGATCGCCTGGATGGAGTGGGCCGCACGGGAGGCGATCCGCCCCTGGCTGGAGGACAACGAAGACAGCCTCGGCACAGTGGTCGAGGTTCGCCACCTGGCGGCGACCCCCGTCGGAATGAGCGTCGAGTTCACGGCGACCGTGGAGGAGGTCCGCGGCCGTCGCGTGCGCTTCCGCGTCGAGGCGCGCGACGAAAAAGAACTCGTCGGCGAAGGCCTCCACGAGCGCTTCGTGGCCGAAATCCCGCGCCTGGTGGCCGCCCTGGCAGCCAAGAAAACATCCTGATTCACACAAGGCAGCAGACACGAAATGAGAACAGTGCCCATTGCAGCCGTCCTGCTGGCCGCCTCGGCGGCCGCGCAGATGCACCTCATCGAAGGCGAAAAGATCCGCCCGCACGTGCGATTCCTCGCTCACGACCTGCTGGAGGGCCGCGGCGTGGGCCAGCGCGGCGGGCAACTGGCGGCGCAATACATCGCGGCGCAGTTCGCCGCCGCAGGCCTCAAGCCCGGCGCGCCCGGCGGAAGCTGGTTCCAGCCGGTGCCGCTGCGAGTCGTGGAAGCAGCGCCGGGCCCGCGCCTCGGCGCCCATGCCGGCGGCAAGACCCTGGAGTGGCGCTGGCTGGAGGACTTTGTCGGCACTTCGCACCAGCAACTGCCGGCGGCGGCCTTCGACGCCGAAGCCGTCTTCGTGGGTCATGGAATCTCCGCCCCCGAGTACCAGTGGGACGACTACGCCGGCACGGACGTGCGCGGCAAGGTGGTGGTGCTGTTCACCAACGAGCCGCCCTCGGAGGACGAGAAGTTCTTCCAGGGCCGCGCCCTCACCTATTACGGCCGCTGGACCTACAAGTACGAAGAAGCGGCGCGCCGCGGCGCCATTGCGGCGCTCATCATTCACACCGCCCCCACAGCCAGCTACGGCTGGCCGGTGGTCCGCGCCAACGGGCGTCCTCAGCCGCAGGTGCGCCGCAAAGAGGGCGAGCCGGCGCTGGCGTTTGCCGGCTGGATCACGGAACAGGCCGGCGCACAGCTGGCGTCGCTGGCAGGCGAAAAGCTCGAAGACCTCTTGAAGGCCGCCGACACGCGCGGCTTCCGCGCCCGCCCGCTGGGACGCGTCAAGATCCGCGGCCGGATGCAATTCCGCCTCTCCGACATCGAGACGGAGAACGTCGCGGGCTTCGTGCCGGGCAGCGACCCGCAGCTTTCCTCGGAAGCCGTGGTCTTCTCCGCGCACTGGGACCACCTCGGTGTGGGCGAGCCCGTCAACGGCGACAGCATTTACAACGGCGCCCTCGACAACGCCACCGGCTGCGCCATGCTCATCGAGATGGCGCGCGCGTGGGCCTCGATGGAGCCCAAGCCGCTGCGCTCGGCCTGGTTCGTCGCCGTCACGGCGGAGGAAAGCGGGCTGCTCGGTTCGCGCTACTTCGCCGAGAACCCGCCGGTGCCGGCGGCGCGCATCGCTGCGGCGTTGAACTTCGATTCCTACTCGCCCTATGGCCGCGTCCGTGACGCCGTGCTGACCGGCGCAGAGCGCACCTCGTTCTATTCCCTCGTGCAAAGCGTGGCCCAGCGCCACCAGCTCACGCTGAAACCCGATCCCCGCCCGGAAGCGGGCGGCTACTATCGCAGCGACCACTTCTCCTTCGCGCGCAACGGCGTCCCCGCCTTCTCGGTCAACATGGGGAATGATTACGAAGGCAAGCCGCCCGGCTACGCCGCCGAAGCCGGCAAGAAAACCGCGGCGCGCTACCACCAGCCGACAGACGAGTACAGCCAGGACTGGGACTTCAGCGGCCTGGAGCAGTTTGCGCGCTTCGGTTTCGCTCTCGGCGTCGAGATCGCCAATCTGGAAAAGCTTCCCGCGCGAGTGGACGCGCGCTGATCCATTTGCCCAGGCCCGCTGCGCGGCGCGAAATAACCTTCCAGTACGGATGGGGCTCGGAGCAGACACGGGCTCAGGCGGCGGTTCCGTTCAGCAGCGCGAAAAGAGGGCCGCGCGGCTGAACGGAACCGAGTTCCGCCACCGGGCGGCCCTGAACACGGACTTCCAAAAGGAGCCCGACTGAAGACAAGGCATGGTGGATTTGCTGAGCGGCCTGAGCGCGTGGCGCGGCGCCGCGCCAGGGCGAGAACAGCCGGAGCGCGTCGTCCAGCGTTTCAAAGTGCAGGATGATCCGGTTGGTCTCGGCCTCTGCCTTGGCGGGCGTCATGCGGTCAGCCTCGCCCCACTTATCGGCGAAACAGGGCGAAGGGATTAGGGTTCGCCCGCGCGCGCTTTCAGCAGATCGGCCACCGCGGCGTGGCCCGCCTCCAGCGCCAGCTGCCGGGCGTCCTTGCCGTTTCCGTTTCTTAGGTCCCGGTTGGCGCCCCGCTCGAGCAGCAGCTTCACCACCGCCTCGCGCCCCCAGCCGGCGGCCACCATCAGCGGCGTCGCCTCCGATTCGCGGTCGCGGGCATCGATCGGCGCTCCCCGGTCTAGCAGCAGCCCGGCCACCGCGGCGTGGCCGGCCAGCGCCGCTTCGTGCAACGCGGTGGTGCCCGCCGGGCTGTAAGCGTCCACGCGCGCGCCATGCGCGAGCAGCAGCTCCACAATCCCCCGGTGGCCCTTCAAGCACGCGTCGAACAGATGCGGCTGCGCCTCCGCCCCCAGGCTCAACAGCAGCGAGGCGATATCGGTCTGGCCCCGCAGCACGGCCTCGCGGAGGCGGGCGGCCAGATCCCCTTGCGCCCCGCGGCGCACCAGCTCGGAGGCTGCCTCCGCGTGGCGGAAGCGCAGCGCCTCGTCGAGCGGCGTCGAACCGGAGCGGTCGCGCACGGTCGGATCCGCGCCAGCCTCCAGGAGCAGCCGCAGCAGACCGGCATGGCCCTTGATGGCGGCCTCGTGCAGCGGCGTCTGCCCGGTCGCCGGGTTGGCCGCGTTCACCGGCGCTCCCCGCGCGACCAGCACTCGCGCCACGTCCTCCTGTCCCTTCCACGCCGCCTCGTCGAGCGGAGTCAGTCCGGCCGAATCGCGCGCCGCCGGAGAGAGTCCCTTCTCCAGGAAAAGCTCCACCAGCGCCAGGTGCCCGCGGTTGGCCGCCAGGTGCAACGGGCTCGCGCCGCCGCGGAAGGGCGCCTTCAGATCGGCGCCCGCCTCGACCAGCGCCCGCACCACTTCCACACGGTTCATGAGCACCGCATAGTGCAGCGGCGTGGATCCGGCTTCCTTGTGCGGCGCGTCCACGCGGGCGCCGCGCCCGATCAGCAGCCGCGCGATTTCGGCGTGCCCGGCCCACGCAGCGTCGTGCAGCGGCGTGCCGCCCAGTTCGTCGTACTCGTTCGGGTCCGCCCCCCGTTCCAGCAGCTCGCGCACCTGTTCCAGGTCGCCGCGGCGCGCGGCCTGATGCAGCTCCGAAAACAACAGACAGGCGGCCACCAGCGCGAGCATGCCCTGCTCTGATGATGCCACTTTACGCCGCCGTCCGCCGCCGCGCGGATATAATCCAAGCCATGCGCGCAATTTCCCGGACCCGGCTTTTTGTAGCTGTTTGCATGGCAGCCGCGCTGGCCGCGCAGGCGCCTTCAAAACGACCCATCACGCACAGGGATTTCGATCCCTGGCGCACCATCTCCTCGGTGACTCTCTCCCCCGACGGGAAGTACCTCGCCTATGCATATATGCCTCAGGCCGGCGATGGCGACCTTGTGGTCCGCGAAGTGGCCACCGGGCGCGAATGGCGCGAAAACGCCGGAGAGCTGCCCCCTCCGCCCGTCACCCCCGTCGATACGGAAGGCCCGCCGCCCGAGCCGCCCTCGATCCGCATCGCGATTTCCGGCGACAGCCGCTGGCTTGTGGCAAGCACGTTTCCACGGAAAGAAGAAAAAGAAAAGGCCCGCAAGGAGCGCCGCCGTACCGACGACATGCCGAAGCAGGGACTGCTGCTCATGAAGCTCGGCAGCGGCGAGGTGACGCGCATCGCCAATGTAAAGAATTTCCAGCTTCCCTCGCGCGGAGGCGCGTGGCTTGCCTATTTGAGAGAGGCCCCGCCCGCGCCCGCCGCCAATCAGGCCAAGCCCGCTGCCGGGGCGAAGCCGGGAGAACAGGACGGCGAAGACATCGAGGACCAGCAAGCGCGCGGCCAGGGCGGCGCGGCGGCGCGGCAGGCCTACGGCGCCGACCTTGTGCTGCGCGAACTCGACAAGGCGGACGGCAACGAGCGCGTGTTCCCGTTTGTCGCCGAATACAGCTTCGCCCGCGATGGCAAGACGCTCGTCTGCGCCGTGAATTCGCGCAAGGAAGAGGACAATGGCGTCTACGCCGTCACACCCGGCGCGGACGCGGCGCCCGCTGTGCTCAAGGCCGGCAAGGGGAAGTACTCGAAACTCGCCTGGGACCGCGGCCAGCAGCGGCTCGCGTTCTTCGAAGAAAAGCGCGCCGTGTGGGTGTGGAACCGCAGCAGCGCCGCCGCCGAAGAGGCGGTCACCAGCCAGACACCCGGCATCCCCGCCGGGATGGGCGTCAGCGAGAAGGGCACGCTGCAATTCTCGGCCGACGGGCAGCGGCTGTTCGTGCCCGTGGCGCCGCCCTCCGAGGAACAGGCCGAGGCCGGCCAGGCGCAGCAACAGGAATCCGAAGGCCGCGTGTTGATGGACCTCTGGCACTGGCGCGACGGCCTGGTGCAACCCATGCAGCGCGTGCGCGCCAACCGGGAGCGCAACCGCACCTACCGCGGCGTCTGGCACCTGGACGAGAAACGTTACGTGCAACTGGCCAGCCCGCAGATGGCGGATGTGACGCCTGCCCGCACGGGCTTGGCAGCACTGGGCACGGACAACCGCGCCTACCAGCGGATGATCGACTATGACGGCAGCTATCAGGATGTGTACGCTCTGGACACGCGCACCGGCTCGCGCCGCCTGCTGGCCCGCATGGTGCGCGGCGGTGGCGGCGGCTTCGGCGGCGGGTGGCAGATGTCGCCCGACGGGCAGTACGCGGCATACTTCAACAGCCGCTCTTGGTTCCTGGTGCGGCTTGCCGACGGAGCGGCGCGCAACGCCACGGGAGGGCTTGCGGTGGCCTTCCACCGCGAAGACCAGGACACGCCCTCCGAGCCCGGCTCCTACGGCGCGGCGGGCTGGGCGAAGGACTCGAAGAGCTTTTTCGTGTACGACCGCTATGACGTTTGGCAGCTATTCGCCGACGGTTCCGCCCCGCGCAACGTGACGGCGGGCGCGGGGCGCAAGGCGCAGATCGAATTCCGCGTGCAACGGATCGATCCCCCGGACGAGGAAGAAGAGCCCGGTATTGATCCGTCGTGGCCTCTCACCCTGCGCGCCGAAAGCGAAGAGACCCGCGAAACGGGCTTCTACCGCGTTCCGCCCGGCGGCGGCGAGCCGCAACGGCTTCTGTGGGGCGCGAAAAACTACCGCTATGTGACGCGGGCGCGCAACGCCGATCTGCTCGCCTTCACCGCGCAGCGCTTCGACGAATACCCCGACGTCCACCTGACGGGCGCCGATTTCCGCAACCCGCAGCGCGCCACGCGCGGCGGCGGCCAGATGCAGCCCTTCCTGTGGGGTGTGTCGGAGCTGATCCGCTACAAGAACGCCGACGGCGTCCCGCTGGCGGCGGCGCTGTACAAGCCCGCCGGCTTCGATCCGAAGAAGAAGTACCCGTTGATGGTCTACATCTACGAGAAGCTCTCGCAGAACCTGCACAGCTTCGTTCACCCGCGCCCCGGGCACAACTTCAATTTCAGCCAGTATGTCAGCGACGGCTACCTTGTGCTCACTCCGGACATCGTCTACACGGAAGGGCAGCCCGGGCAGAGCGCGTTGAAATGCGTGCTGGCGGCGGTGCAGGCGGTCGAGGCGATGGGTTTTGTCGATCCGGAGCGGATCGGCATCGCCGGCCATAGCTGGGGCGGCTACCAGGTGGCGTACATGATCACGCAGACCACGCGCTTCCGCGCCGCCGAGGCGGGCGCGCCCGTGGGCAACATGACCAGCGCCTACTCCGGCATCCGCTGGGGCAGCGGCCTGCCGCGACAATTCCAGTACGAAAAGACGCAGAGCCGCATCGGCAAGCCCCTCTACGACGACCCGCTCAAGTACATCGAGAACTCGCCCGTGTTCCACATCAAGCGCGTCTCGACGCCAGTGCTGATCCTGCACGACGACAACGACGACGCCGTGCCGTGGTACCAGGGCATCGAGCTGTTCCTCGCCCTCCGCCGCAACGGCAAGGAAGCCTACCTGATGAACTACAACGGCGAGCTGCACGGGCTGCGGCGACGCCACAACCAGATGGACTACGCGGTCCGCATGAAGCAGTTCTTCGACCACTTCCTGAAGGACGCCCCGAAGCCGGAGTGGATGGAGAAGGGCGTCCCATTCCTGGATCGCGAAAAGGAAAAGGAGCGCTTCCGCAAAGCGGCGGGGCTCGAATGACGCCCGTGCGCAAGGGCCTTCGGGCCGTTCTGCTAGCCTGAGAAAGAACGTTCTCATGCGGATTGCGAGTGTGCCCCTCGGCCAGATGCCGGGATCGAGCGCTCTGTTTGCGGCCTACGTTTCCGGCGACGGGCGGGCAGCGGGCTTTTACCGCCACGGCGCATTCTCGGTGGAAGGATGGCTGAAGGCGGCGCGCGAAGCGCTCTCGGGCGGGGCTCCCCGCAAGGACGTGGCCGAGGCGTTGCGCGGCATCAATCCCGATGGCGCGGCGCTGGAAAAGCTGGCGGAGCCCGGCACCGTTGCCGTCGTGACCGGACAGCAGGCCGGTCTGTTCGGCGGCCCCGCCTACACTCTTTACAAGGCGCTCACAGCGGTCCACGTGGCCCGTCGCCTCGAAGCCGCCGGCCAGCCTGCCGTGCCCGTTTTCTGGGTCGCGAGCGAAGATCAGGATCTCGACGAAGTGAGCCACGCGCGCGTCTTCGACACGCGCATGCGCCCGCTACGGCTGGAGGTCGACGAGAGCGCCTCGCGGGGCCGCCCCGTGGGCGCTATCACCATCGGGTCGCCTCCCCTCGATGCCTTGACCGCCGCGATGGAGGGTTTCCTGCACGGGCGCGAAACGGCGGAGCTGGTGGCCGAGTGCTACCAGCCGGGGCGCGCTTTCGCGGAAGCCTTTTGCGCGCTGCTGGCGGCCCTGCTCCGGCCCTACGGCGTCGTGTTTGTCGATCCTCTCGAGCCGCGCCTGCGGCGGCTGGCTGCGCCCCTGCTCGAAACGGCGTGGCACATCCGGGAGGATCTCGGCGCAGCCGTGCGGGCGCGCGGCGACGAGTTGGAACGGCAGGGATTTCACGCCCAGGTCGAGGTCTCGGACGGCGCCGGGCTGTTCTTCGTGCTCGAGGACGGGTTGCGCCGGAGAGCGGGCAGCCGCGCAGTTGTAGCGGATCCGGCGCAATGGTCGCCCAACGCACTGCTGCGTCCCGTGATGCAGGACTGGCTGCTGCCCACGGCAGTGTATGTCGGCGGTCCCGCGGAAGTGGCTTACTTCGCGCAATCCGCCGCGCTTTATGAGAAGCTGCTCGGCCGCATGCCGGCCGTGCTGCCGCGCGCGGCGTTCACGCTCGTCGACGGGCGCACCCGGCGGCTGATGGAGCGCTTCGGCATCACTCTGGCCGGCTGCCTGCGTGGTGAAGATGCGCTCGTGGAGACCGTGGCCGCGCGCCTGTCGCCGGCCGAGCTGGAGCGCGAATTCTCCGGCACGGAAGCGGCAGTTGGCGGCGCCCTGGACCGGCTGGGCGCGGCGCTGGCCGCGTTTGATCCCACGCTCGAAAGGGCCATGCAGCGCAGCCGCGCGCGGATCGGTTGGCAACTGAAAAAGATGCGGCGCAAAACCGCGCGCGCCGCGCTGCGGAAACAGGCGGACACCGAACAGCAGGCCCGCCACGCGTCCCGGCTGGTGTGCCCGGAGCGCAAGTTGCAGGAGCGCTATTATTCCTTCGTCGCCTTTCTGGCGCAGCACGGAACCGGACTCCTGGACGAATTGCTCGAAGCGATCGACGCAGTCCGGCCGTCACACGAGGTGCTGGCATTATGAAGAAAAACACGGTCAAACAGGCGCTACGCGATGGGCGGCTGCAATTGGGTACGGCTTTCCAGCAACTGCGCTCGCAGGACGCCATTCGCGTGCTGGCGGCCGCGGGCTTCGACTGGGCCTTCCTCGACGCCGAACACGGCGGCTTCGATCTGGAGACCTTGCAGGATCTGTGCCGGGTCGCCGTGAAAGTCGGCCTGGCGCCCATCGTGCGCGTGGCCGACTTGCAGTATTTCCTCATCTCGCGCGCTTTGGATTGCGGCGCCGAGGGCGTCATCTTCCCGCGCGTGCAAGACCCGGCGTTGCTCGAACGCGCGGTGAGCTGGAGCAAGTTTCCCCCGCTCGGCGTGCGCGGCATGGGACTCACGCCGCTGCACGTCGACTTCGAGCCGGCCTCGATCAGCGCCATCATGGATCACATGAACCGCGAGCAGATGGTGGTGCTGCAAATCGAAACTGTGCGCGCGCTGGAGGCGCGCAACGAGTTGCTCAGCGTGCCCCACATCGACGCCGTGATGGTGGGCCCCGTGGACCTCTCCATCAGCCTCGGCGTGCCGGGCGAGTTCGAGCACCCGAAGATGCTGGCGGCGGTGGAGAAGATCGTCGAAAGCTGCCGCGCGCATGGCGTCGTGCCGGGCGCGCAGGCACGCAGCATCGCGCTGGCGCAGCGCTGGAAGAGCATGGGAATGCTCTTCGTGGGCTGCTCGAGCGAAATCGGGATGCTCTATGAGGCGGCGAAAGGGATCGCCGCCAGCCTCAAGGCCTGATCGGCGTCAAGCGATCCCCAGCCGCTTCATTTCCGCCTCGATCTCGTTGATCTCTTCCGCCGAAAGCCGGAATTCTGCGGCGCTGGCGACTCCTTCAAGCTGCCGCGGCGACCGCAGCCCCACAATCGCGCCCGTGACCTCGGGCCTTCTCAGAACCCACGCGATCGCAACCTCGCCCGGCGTCCTCCCGTGGCGGGCGCCGGTCTGCCGCAGCTTCTCCACCAGCTCCAGGTTGCGCCCGAGCAGCGGCTCCTGGAACTGCGGCCGGCGTGCGCGGTGGTCGTCCGGCGGCAGTTGCGCGGCGCGCTCTTTCGTCATCGTCCCGGTCAGCAGCCCGGAATGCATGGGCGAATACGCGATGACCCCGATGTTTTTCTCCTTGCAATACGGCAGAATTTCTTGCTCGATTCCGCAGGCAAGCAGATTGTATGGCGGCTGCAAAGAGGCAAGTTCCCCGTATTTCTCCAGCCGTTTCAACTGGGAAAGCGAAAAATTGGAGACGCCGATCCACCGCACCTTGCCCTGTTGTTTCAGCTCTAGCATCGCCTCCCAGGCCTCTTCGATGTCCTCGTCCGGCTCCGGCCAGTGGATCTGGTAGAGATCAATGACATCCACGCGCAGGCGCCGCAGCGAGTCCTCGCACTCCCGCAGGACGCTCTCCCGCTTCAGGCAGCCGTAAATCTCCCCGTCCGGCTTCCAGCAGCGCTCGCACTTGGTGAAGATGTACGGCCGCGGGCTCGCGCCCTCCAGCGCCTCGGCCAGCACCTCTTCGGCGTGGCCGAGCCCGTACACGGCGGCCGTGTCCACCCAGTTCCAGCCCGCTTCCAGCGCGGCGCGGATGGCGGCGATCGATTCGCGGTCGTCTTGCGGCCCCCACGAAAACTTCCAGCCGCCGCCTCCCATGGCCCATTGCCCGATGCCGAGCGGCGTGATCCACATGTCGCTGTTGCCGAGTCTGCGTGTCTGCATGCTGTTTTTGTTATACCGGAGGGAACGCTGGCAGCGGGAGCAAACCATGCGAGTCTTTCTTTTGGACTGGGATCACGAGTCGGCGCGGCGGCACGCAGCCGCGCTGGAGGCGCATGGGATCGAAATCGGCACGGAGAGCGCCGACGGCGCCCGCGGCGCCAAGGCCGTCCTGAAGAACCCTCCCGACGCTGTTCTCTTCAGCCTGGAAAAACGCCCGTCCCACTCGCGCGAAACTGCCGCTGCCATCCGGGGCTGCAAGGCAGGACGGCAGCTCCCGATGCTTTTCTTCGGTGGCAAGCCGGAAGACGCCGGCAAAATCCGGGCGCGCGTCCCGGATGCGGCGTTCACCTCCGCGGACCGGCTGCTTGAGGCGCTGCGGGCGGTCATGGGTCGCAGCGAGGCGTAATATGGGGATGGAATGGGCGAGCGGCCATCGCGGCGCGTCCTCCTTCCGGCGTGGCTCGTGTCCGCATTTTCTTTTTCGATGAACGGCCAGGACTGGACCGCACTGCGGGAGGATATGGTCCGCATCCAGATCGAGCGGCGCGGTGTCAGGAACCGCGCCGTGCTGGACGCCATGCGGGCGGTCCCGCGCCACCTGTTCGTGCCGGAGGCGTTGCGGCGCTCCGCCTATGAGGATCACCCGCTTCCCATCGGCCACGGGCAGACCATCTCGCAACCTTACATCGTTGCGGCCATGACCGAAATGCTCGATCCCCGGCAGGCGGACCGCGTGCTCGAGATCGGTACAGGCTCGGGCTATCAGGCTGCCGTCCTCGCCCGGCTCGTCCAGCACGTCTATTCGATCGAAATCGTTGAGCCGCTCGGCAAGGAGGCGCGGGCGCGGCTCGAGTCCCTCGGATACCGGAACGTGACTGTCCGCATCGGCGACGGCTACGAAGGCTGGCCGGACCAGGCGCCCTTTGACAAGATCCTGCTGACTGCGGCGCCTCCCGAGGTACCGCAGAAGCTTGTGGATCAGATCAAGCCGGGAGGCCGGCTCGTGGCCCCCGTAGGCACGGGCTGGCAGGAGCTGGTAGTGATCGACAAGGACTTGAAAGGCCAGATCCGGCGGCGCACCGAATTCCCCGTCATGTTCGTGCCCATGGTGCCCGCCCGGCGCTAGATCAGGCGCCCACTTCCTCGAACTCGAGTTCGTCGCCCGGCTGCGTTCCTGTCGCCGCAATGGTGCCCTCGGGCAGCTCCAGCACCGACTGGGCCCGCAGGCTGCCCGCGATCCGCCATGGCTTCAGCGACGGCCGGACCTTCACCACGCGCAGCTTCTTGTCCAGAAACACGGCGTCGATCGTGAATTTCATGAAGAAGCAGTGCACCGCTTCGCAGGGCACGATCCACAACCCTTCGCCTTCCGGCAACGATGTGCGCCCCAGCAGGCCGCGCCGGCGCGTGCCGGACTCGCCGGCGACTTCCGCGCGCGTGGCAAGCACCGTGGAGCGGGTCCGGTTGATGACGCGCATGGCCATGACGGATTCATTCTGGCAGATGCGCGGCCTGCAGCGGCCCCGGGCTCCCCCTTCCTCGCACCAGGAGATATGGAGCAATCCGCCGAACCAGCCGTAATTTGGAGGGATGACGGTGCTGGCGCATCCGATCACGATTCTGGCGGCCTGCGCACTCACGCTGGCCGGAGCGCTCCTGCTGTTCTTCATGCTGCACCGCGAATTGGCCCGCCTGCGCGCGTCCGCGGCCGCGCAGCAGCGGCAGTGGGAGGAGGAGCGGGCGGAATTGCGGCGCGCCCTGAAAGCCCTCGCGCTGGAGTTCGAGGAGGAACGCCAGCAGGCGCGGGACCGGCCGGCCGTGCCGCGGGAAAGCATGAACCTCAGCAAACGCAGCCAGGCGCTGCGCCTCCACCGGATGGGCGAGCCGCCGGAGCGGATCGCGGCAGGCCTGGGAATCTCGCGGATGGAGGCGGAGCTGCTGTTGAAGGTCCATCAGACCGTGCTGGACTCCGTGCAGCGCGGTAGCGCCGCGGCGGCTGGTGTCTGAAGCCCGCGCTCCGGCGCCTGTGGCGCCAACGGTCCTGCGAATCCCAAGCCGCCAGACCCGCACCCCGCGGCTGCCGCCACTTCCCTTCCCCTCCCCGGCGCGCCGCCCGGCCAAAGGGCGGCCGGAAGGCTCGGGTCGCATCCCTGCGATAAGATGAAATAGCAATCCAAACATGCGGTCGCTTCTCGACATCCTGCCGCAGGGCAGCCGGGAGCGCGAGCTGGCTCTGTCGCTTGACCCTTCGCGCCTCCCCGCCCACATCGGCATCATCATGGACGGCAACGGCCGCTGGGCTCGCCGCCGCAGCCTGCCCCGCGTCGCCGGCCACAGCGCCGGCGTCGAGCCCGTCCGCATGGCCGTCGACACTTGCGCCCGCCTCGGCGTCTCCTCGCTCACCCTCTATGCTTTCTCGGCGGAAAACTGGAAGCGGCCCCATTCGGAAGTCGAAACCCTCTGGCGCCTGCTCCGGCACTACCTTGGCCGGGAACTCTCGCGCCTGATCGAGAACAACATCCGCTTCCGGACCATCGGCCGCGTCCACGCTCTCCCCGCCGAGGTGCGCCGCCAGATGGAGGACGCCGTCGCGGCCACGGCCACCAATTCCGGTCTCATCCTCAACCTCGCCGTTAATTACAGCGGGCGCGCCGAGATCGTCGACGCCGTCAACTCGCTCATAGAACAGGCTCGCCGCCAGGGCGCCCTGGAAAGCCTCTCCGTCGATGAGGATTCCCTCGCCGCGCACCTGGGCACCGCCGGCCAACCCGACGTCGACCTCCTCATCCGAACCTCAGGTGAGATGCGCATCTCCAACTTCCTTCTCTGGCAAATCGCCTACGCAGAACTCTATGTGACCCCCACCCTCTGGCCGGACTTCGACCGCCTCGCCCTCCTAGAGGCCATCGCCGCTTACCAGAAGCGCGACCGCCGCTTCGGCGGCATTCACGCCCAGGGCGCCCCTCTTCGCGAGTCCTCTCTGATCGGCTCTCCGGGGCTCACCGCCCGATGAAGCGCATCCTCACCGGCCTCGTCCTCACGCCGTTCTTTTTCTACATCGTCGTCTTCGCCCCCGACGCCGTTTTTCTGGCCACTCTGGCCGCTGTCGGACTGATTTGTTATTACGAATTCCTGGGAATTGCCGCCGGACATTTGCACGGTCTCGAGTACGATCCCCGCCGGAATCCCGCCGGATATCTGGCCGGTTTGCTGCTCCTTTTATTGCCGGGCAGCGAAATTCTCACGGTCATCCTGTTCGCATTCCTCATGTGGGTCTTCGCCCTCAGAGCGAAAAATCTCTCCCACATTTTGCCCTTCGCCGCCATGGCCGTCTTCGGCATTGTGTATATCTTTGGCGCCTGGAAGTGCGGCCTCTCCCTGCGCCTCATGAACCCCTGGTGGATGCTCTTCGCCACAGCCATCAACTGGACCGGCGACACCTTCGCCTACTACGGCGGCAAGAACTTCGGCCACCGCAAGCTCGCCCCCGTGCTCAGCCCCGGCAAGACCTGGGCCGGCGCCGCCGCTTCCCTCGCCGGCACCCTTCTGTTGGGAATCTGGTTCCTGCACTGGAAATTCCCGCAGGTCTCTCTCCTCCAGAGCGCCGTGCTCTGCCTCGCCGCCAACCTCTCCGGCCAGGTCGGCGACCTCTGCGAGTCCGCCATCAAGCGTGGCGCGGGCGTCAAGGACAGCGGCAACTCCCTCCCCGGTCACGGCGGCTGGCTCGACCGCGTCGACTCCTCCCTCTTCTCCGTCCCCGTCGTCTATTGGCTCCTCCATTCCGGATGGATTCAGCCCTGACCGCGCCTCCGCCGTCTGCCGCAGGCCGCCCCTCGGCCCTCCGGCGTCCTATCCTCGCAGCAGCGTCTCGCCCGTGGCCCACTCCCACCCGCGCCTCGGCGCCCGCCCGAGCAGCCGCGAGGCCTCCGGTTGCCCGTCGAAGTCCTCCCGCCCGGCGTCCCACTTCAGCTTGAGCCCGGTCTGCAAACTGATGTTGCCCAGGTGCGCCACCGACGTAGACCGGTGACCCGTCTCCGCGTCCGCCGGAGCAGCGCGCAACCCGCGCACCGCCTCCAAGAACGCCGCTGCATGCTCCCGCGTCGCATCCCGCACATTCCTGGACCGCCGCTCCACCCGGAACCGCGGGGCTGTTCCTGCCGGCGGCGGCGCGCCCGGAGCAAGTTCGGGCAGGATCTCATACCCCACCCGGTCGGCCAGTAGCGTGCCTTCGGTGCCGTAAAAGGCCATCCCGTTAGGCCGGTCCAGCGGCCCGCGCGCGTTGTAGTACTGCATGCCCGCGCTCCGCAGCCCCAGCCCGAGCCCGTTCAGGTTGATCCCCTCGTACTGCAACACGAATCCTTCGTACTGGCAGGTGACGATCAGCACGTCGGGCATCTCGCCGGCGTCCTGCAACGCATAACGCGCGCCTGAGGCATTCACCGTCAGCGGCGCCGCCACCCCCAGGATCTGCTGCACCGTGTCCAGCCGGTGCGTCCCGAAGTCGGTGATGTAGCCCCCCGAATAGTCCCGGAACCACCGGTAGGTGCCCAGGAACCGCCTCCTGTCAAACGGAACCAGCGGCGCCGGGCCGCAATACATGTCCCAGTCGAGTCCCTCGGGCGGCTCGCCCGGCTCCGGCTTCCCGATCCCGCCCGGCGTCATGTTCCCCCAGTTCCACGCCCGCACGAAGTGAACCTTCCCGATCCCCCCTTCGCGCACAATGGACTCGCACTCCCGGAAATGCTCCGCCGACCGGTGCTGCATGCCAGGCTGCACGATCCGCAACCAGCGCCGCGCCGCCTCCACCACGGCGCGCCCCTCGCGGATCGAGTACGCAAACGGCTTCTCCAGATACACGTGCTTGCCCGTGGCGCAAGCCGCCACCGCCACGCCCGCGTGCCAGTGGTCGGGTGTCGCCACCAGCACAGCGTCGATGTCCGCGCGCTCCAGCAACCGCCGGAAATCCTGAAACACGGCGCACCCGCCGCCGGACTCCGCCTTCAGCCGTTCCGCGTTCGGCAGATACACGTCGGCGGCGGCGGCGATCTCCGCGCCGGCTTCCCGCATCCACCGCGCCACGTACCGCCCCCGCCCTCCGCATCCGATCACTCCGAGCCTGACGCGCTCGTTCGCCCCGGAAACCCTCGCCGCCGCTGCCGCCGCCATGCCCAGAACCGCGCGCCGCTTCATGATGCACAATGCTATCCGATCCGCGGACGGCCCGCCGCTCCAGCGGCTGCCCTGACCAGGCGGCCGTCCTTCACAGCCCCCGCCGGCGCAAAACATCTCTTCCCGAATTTGTTCTTTCACCCGGCACGCCTCCGCCAGCCCGTGACACGCCTCCTCCGTTGCGGCCCGCACCCTTCATTCGATACATTGGTGTACGGTGAGGTGCGAGAGTGGTTGAATCGGGCGGTCTCGAAAACCGTTGTACCCTTACGGGTACCGTGGGTTCGAATCCCACCCTCACCGCCATCCGGTTCGCAGTCCTTCCCGCCCGCCAGACTCCCGCGTCGCACTGACGCCCCCGTCCCGGCATCCGCCCTTCCCTCCGCGCCTGCCGCTGTTTGACCAGCACATCCCCTGCCGTCAGACTCCGGTACCGCAGCCGCCGCCTCTCGCGGATTTCCTGAACTTACCGCCCCGCCCTGCTATTCTGAAGGTTTCACCCGCATGCTCGACTCCACTCTCGCTGACATCGAATCACGCGCCCTTGCCGCCATCGATGCCGCGCCCGACGCCGCCGTCCTCGAACAAGTCCGAGTCGAATTCCTCGGCCGCAAAGGCGCCCTCACCCTCGCCGCCAAGGACCTGCCTTCCCTGCCCCCCGAAGACCGCGCCCGCGTCGGACGCCTCCTGAACACCGTCCGCCAGACCCTCGAACAGCGCTTCCAGCAAAAATCCGCCTGGTTCGAAGACCTCGCCCTCCGCGCCCGCCTCGACGCCGAATGGCTCGACCTCACTCTCCCCGCCCCCGGCGTCCGTCCCGGCGCCCTCCACCCCCTCACCCGCATTCAGAAGGAACTCGAAGACCTCTTCACCAGCCTCGGCTTCGCCATCGTCGACGGGCCCGAAGTCGAAACCGAATGGCACAATTTCGACGCCCTCAACATCCCCCCCACGCATCCCGCCCGCGACGCCCAGGACACCTTCTGGCTCGAAAACGGCCACGTCCTTCGCACCCACACTTCGCCCGTCCAGATCCGCGCCATGGAGCGCTTCGGCGCGCCCCTCCGCATCATCGCCCCGGGCCGCGTCTTCCGCAACGAGGAAGTCGACGCCAGCCACGAACACACCTTCTACCAGCTCGAAGGCATGATGATCGATCGCGACGTCAGCATCGGCCACATGCTCTACTTCATGACCACCCTTCTCGAAGCCATCTTCCAGCGCCACGTCGACGTCCGCCTCCGCCCCGGCTTCTTCCCCTTCGTCGAACCCGGCTTCGAACTCGACATCCGCTGCCTCCTCTGCGGCGGCGAGGGCTGCCCCGTGTGCAAGCAGAGCGGCTGGGTCGAACTCCTCCCATGCGGACTCGTCCACCCCAACGTCCTCCGCTCCGGCGGCATCGACCCGAACCAATGGAACGGCTTCGCCTTCGGCCTCGGCCTCACACGCCTCGTCATGATGCGCTACTCCATCGACGACATCCGCCTGCTCCAGTCGGGCGACCTCCGCTTCCTCCAGCAGTTCTAAAAGGTGACCTGCCGTGAAGTTCTCTTGTAACTGGCTCCGCCAGCTCGTCCCGGGCCTCGATCTCGCCCCCCGCGAGCTCACTCGCCTCATCACCATGAAAACCGCCGAGTGCGAGGGCGTCGAGCCCTTCGCCCCTTGGCTCGGCGCCGTCGTTTGCGCCCGCGTTCTCTCCGTCGAACCCATCGAAGGCTCCCGCAACCTCCGCGCCATCGTCGACGCCGGCCCGGAATACGGCCGCCGCACCGTCGTCTGCGGCGCGCCCAACTGCCGCCCCGGCCTGCTCACCGCCTTCGTCCCTCCCGGCGTGACCGTTGCCGGCGGCAAGCACGTCCGCACGGCCGTCATCCAGGGCGTCGAAAGCCAGGGCATGCTCGCCTCCGGCGCCGAACTCGGCCTCAACCGCGACTCCGCCGGCATCCTCGAACTCGAAGGCGCTCAGCCCGGCGATCCCCTCCCCGGCTGCTCCGTCGACCACATCATCGAAGTCGACAACAAGAGCCTCACCCACCGCCCCGACCTCTGGGGCCACCTCGGCATGGCCCGCGAGGTCGCCGCCTTCTCCTCCCTCCCTCTCGCGGACCCAGTCCGCCTCGACCTCATCCCCTCCGCGGCCCCTGCCTGGAAAGTTGACATCCGCGACTTCGACCTCTGCCCCCACTACTCCGCCCTCGTCTTCGAAAACGTCACCGTCGGCCCCTCCCCCCTCTGGCTCCAGGCGCGCCTCGAAGCCATCGGCCTCAACCCCATCTCCAACATCGTCGACCTCACCAACTACGTCATGGCCGAACTCTCCGAGCCCATGCACGCCTTCGACGCCGACCGCCTCCACGGCGACACCATCATCGTCCGCCGCGCCCTCGAAGGCGAATCCTTCGACGCCCTCAACGGCCAGTCCTACACCCTCTCGCCCTCCAACCTCGTCATTGCCGACTCCCGCGGCGCCGTCGCCCTCGCCGGCGTCATAGGCGGCGCCGGCTCCGCCATCGGCGGCTCCACCACCCGAATCGTTCTCGAAAGCGCCAACTTCGAACCCTCCTCCATCCGCCGTACCTCCGCCGCCCTCAAGCTCCGCACCGACGCTTCCATGCGCTTCGAAAAGGCGCAGGACCCCGTCAACACCGTCCGCGCCCTCGCCCGCGCCATCGAACTCTTCCAGCTCGTCTCCCCCGGCATCCGCCTCGTCGGCGGGCTCGTCGACTCCTGGCGCCAGGCGCCCCCGCCGCCCCCCATCGAACTCGATCTGGACTGGCTCGAGCGCCGCCTCGGCCGCTCCATCCCGTCCGCCGAAGTCCGCCGCATTCTCGAATCGCTCTCCTTCACTGTCGCCGAGCCCTCGCCCCGCGCCTTCTCCGTCTCCGTCCCCTCGTGGCGCGCCACCCGCGACATCTCCATCCGCGAAGACCTCCTCGAGGAGGTGGGCCGCATGGTCGGCTACGACACCGTGCCCCCCGCCGCCCCCCTGCTGCCCGCCCGCTGTCCGTGGATCAACCAGGAACGCCTCTTCCACCATGCGGTGCGCCAGATGGCCTCCGCGCAGGGCTTCACCGAGGTCTCCAACTACTCCTTCCTCAGCGAGGAAGCCGCCTCGCGCTTCGGCTTCGACCCCGCCGCCCTGCTGCGCGTCGCCAACCCCATCTCCGTGGAACAAACGCTGCTCCGGCCCAGCCTCCTGCCCGGAATTCACAAAAACATTCTCGATAACTCCCGTTTTTACCCGTCCTTCCGCATTTTCGAAATCGGCGTCGAGATCCACAAGCGCGAAGGCCGTGATCTCCCCGACGAAATCCCCCACTTCGCCGCCGCCATCTACTCCCGCAGCGGCGACGGCCAGGAGGGCCTGTTTGAACTGAAGCGGCTCGCCGAATGCCTCATGCCCGGCTGCGAGGCCCGCCCCGCGGAAGCACGCCCCTTCGAACACCCGGCGCGCGCCGCCGCCATCGAGTGGCGCGGCCCGACGGTCGGCCGCCTCTTCGAACTCCACCCGCGCCTCATTGAGCAAGGCCGCGCCGCCGTGCTCGATCTCGACCTCGCCCGCCTCTTCGCCCTCGGGCCGCTGCCCGTGAAATACACGCCCCCGCGGCGCTTCCCGACGAGCGAATTCGACCTTTCCGTCGTCGCCGGACTCCGCGTCCTCTGTGCAGAAGTCGCCGCCCTCATCCGCGACGCCGCCGGCCCCCTCTGCGAGCGCGTCGTCTACTTGTACTCCTACCGCGGCAAGCCGCTGCCCGACGACCGCCAAAGCCTCACCTTCCGCATCACCCTCGGCGCGCCGGACCGGACCCTCTCGAGCGACGAGGTCGCCCAGGTCCGCTCCTCCATCATCGCCGCCCTCGCCTCCGCCGGCCACTCCCTCCGCCAGTAGTCCGCCCCACCCTGGTCACCGATTCCCCATTCCCCATTCCCCATTCCCCCGGGCTATTCCCCCGGGCTTCAGCCCGGGGGTATCTCCCCCCCCCTTCCTCTCCCACCCACAC
>JBBIIK010000024.1:0-60948 GCA_037446555.1 Acidobacteriota bacterium | reverse complement strand
GGCGGTGGCGGATCGGACATTTCGGACACAAGGCGGGATTGCAGGGCGGAAAACTGCGAAGGGGACGGAGCGCTCCGTCCCCCTGGAAAATACGCGAAATCGCCGTATCAGGCTGTCCCCTTCGCCAAAATCGCCGTATCAGGCTGTCCCCTTCGCCAGGCTGTCCCCTTCTCTCCGGCGGGGGCGAAAGGCTACTTGTGCGCGGCGGCTTCGAGGCGGGCCCGGGCGCGTTCGGCGGCGTTGAGGGCGCGGGCGACGTCGACGCCGGGCGCGGGGTTCAGGATGCGCTCCTCGGCTCGCTTGAGCGCCGCCTGGGCGCGGGCGAGGTCAATTTCTTCTGCGCTTTCGGCGCGGTTGGCGAGGACGCGAATCCGGCCGGGGCCGACCTCGACATAGCCGCCGATGACCGACATCCACTTCTTCTGACCGGTCTCGAGTTCATAGACCAGGGCGCCCACGCCGAGCTCCGCCAGCAGGGGAGCATGGTCAGGCAGGATGCCGAGATACCCGTTGGCCGCCGGCACCTGCGCCTGGCGGACGTCTTCCTTGAGCAGCATCCGCTCCGGCGTCGCCACTTCAAGGCGAAGCGTTGCAGCCATGGTCAGCTCGCTTTCTTCAATTGCTCGGCACGCTCGAGGACCTCCTCGATGGTGCCCTGCATATAGAACGCCTGCTCGGGGATGTCGTCGTGCTTGCCGTCGCAGATTTCCTTGAACCCGCGGATGGTGTCGGCGAGCTTGACGTACTTGCCCTTGAAGCCGGTGAACTGCTCGGCAACGTGGAAGGGTTGAGACAGAAAGCGCTGGGTCTTGCGGGCGCGGCTGACGGTGAGCTTGTCCTCTTCGCTCAGCTCGTCCATGCCGAGGATGGCGATGATGTCCTGAAGGTCCTTGTAGCGCTGGAGGATCTGCTTGACGCGCTGGGCCGTGGTGTAGTGCTCCTCGCCGACGATCAGGGGATCGAGAATGCGCGATGTAGAGGCGAGAGGATCGACCGCCGGATAGATGCCGATGGCGGCGATTTCACGCGACAGCTGCGTCGTGGCGTCGAGGTGGGCGAAGGTGGTCGCAGGGGCGGGATCGGTGTAGTCGTCCGCCGGGACGTAGATGGCCTGCACGGAGGTGATGGAGCCGCGCTTGGTGGACGTAATGCGCTCCTGGAGCTCGCCCATTTCGGTGGCGAGGTTGGGCTGGTAGCCGACAGCGGAGGGCATGCGGCCGAGCAACGCGGAGACTTCGGAGCCCGCCTGGGTGAAACGAAAGATGTTGTCGATGAAGAGCAGCACGTCCTGCCCTTCGTCGTCACGGAAGTATTCGGCGACGGTCAATCCGCTCAAGGCCACGCGGAGGCGCGCGCCGGGCGGCTCGGTCATCTGGCCGTAGATGAGGGCGACCTTGGACTTGGTCCAATCCGTGGGGTCGAGGACGCCGGACTCCTGCATTTCGAGCCAGAGGTCGTTGCCCTCGCGCGTGCGCTCGCCGACGCCGGCAAACACGCTGACGCCGCCGTGCTGCATGGCGATGTTGTTGATCAGCTCCATGATGATGACGGTCTTGCCGACGCCGGCGCCACCGAAGAGGCCGATCTTGCCACCGCGCAGGTAGGGCTCGAGGAGGTCGATCACCTTGATGCCGGTTTCGAACATCTCGGTGGAGGTGGACTGCTCCTCGAAGGGAGGCGCGGGACGGTGGATGGGGTAGCGCTTCTCGGTGCTGACGGGGCCCATCTCGTCGACAGGCAGGCCGAGGACATTGAGCACGCGGCCCAGGGTCTGCTTGCCGACGGGCATGGTGATGGGCTCGCCGAGGGAGACGGCCTTCATGCCGCGCACGAGCCCTTCAGTGGGCTGGAGGGCCACCGTGCGGACGCGCCCCTCGCCGAGGTGCTGCATGACTTCGGCGGTGACGTCGATGGGCTGAGGGGTGTCGAAGCCGTCGCTCGAGATGCGCACGGCGGTGTAGATGACGGGCACGTGGCCCTCGGGGAACTGGATGTCGACCGCAGGGCCGGCCACCTGGACCACTTTCCCGGTCACTTGCGTGTTGGTTGCTTCGCTCATTTCCTTCAGAACCTCATTCCAGGGCGCTGGCGCCGCTGACCACCTCGATGATTTCGCGCGTGATGCTGGCCTGGCGCACGCGGTTCATGTAGAGGGTCAGCTTGTTG
Source organism: Acidobacteriota bacterium (assembly GCA_037446555.1). Classification (GTDB taxonomy): domain Bacteria; phylum Acidobacteriota; class Terriglobia; order Bryobacterales; family Bryobacteraceae; genus JANWVO01. The sequence continues at coordinate 58,782 of JBBIIK010000024.1, read as the reverse complement.
ATGACTTCGCCGGCGTTCGAAGTTGCGGCATCCATGGCCGTCATGCGCGCCGCCTGTTCGGCGGCGGCGGATTCGAGGAACGCTTCCAGCACCTGCAGGACAATGAACTCGGGCAGGAGCTTGCGGAGCATTTCCATGGGGGGCTGCTCGAAGATGTATTCGCGGCGCGCGGCGGCTTCCGGCATGCGGATGGGCAGGATCTGCCGGAGGGTGACGCGCTGCGAGAGCACGCTCTTGAACTCGTTGTAGATGAGATAAACAGAGTCGACCTCGCCGGCGGTGAAGCGCTGGATAAGCTTCTGGCCGAGCTGCCCGGCTTCGGTCTGGCCCGCGCTCTGGCTGATGCCGGTGGTCTCGCCGCTGATGCGCACCGGGCGCTTGACGAAGAAGTCGCGGCCCTTGCGGCCGACGAGTTCGAGTTCGACCTCCTGCCCGGCGTGATCGGCGAGGAACTGCTGGGCAGCCTTGATGAGGTTGGAGTTGAACGCACCGGCGAGCCCGCGGTCGGCGGTGATGAGGACGAGCTGGATTCGGCGTTCGGGGCGCGCGGAGAGCAGGGGCAACTGTTCGACGAGCTCCTGGCCGGCGGCGGCGACGACGTCGCCGAGCAGTTCGCTGGCCATGCGGGCGTAAGGGCGGGCATTGATGACGCGGTCCTGGGCGCGGCGCAGGCGGGCCGAGGCCACCATTTTCATGGCGCGGGTGATCTGCTGGGTGTTCTTGACCGAGCGGATGCGGCGCCGGATGTCGATCAGGCTGGGCATTGTGCCTCCGGAGCGGTTACGGCAGCTTGTGCTCGGCCTTGAAGCGCTGCTTGAATTCGGCCATCATCTTTTCCATGCGGGCCTTCAGGTCCTCGCTGATGGCCTTCTTTTCGCGGATCTCGGCGAGGATCTCCGGGTGGGAGGCGTCGGCGAAGCGGTAGAGTTCGGCTTCGAAGGGCTGGCAGGCTTCGACGGGCAGGTCGTCGAGATAGCCGTTGACGCCGGCGAAGAGGATCAGCACCTGCTTTTCGACAGGCAGCGGGTGGTACTGGGGCTGTTTCAGGATCTCGGTGAGGCGGCGGCCGCGGTTCAGCTGCGCCTGCGAGGCCTTGTCGAGGTCGGAGCCGAACTGGGCGAAGGCGGCGAGCGCCCGGTACTGGGCGAGGTCAAGGCGGAGCGAGCCTGCCACCTGCTTCATGGCCTTGATCTGGGCGTTGCCGCCGACGCGGCTGACCGAGATGCCGACGTCGACCGCGGGGCGGATGTTGGAGTTGAACAGGTCGGTCTGGAGGAAGATCTGGCCGTCGGTGATCGAGATGACGTTGGTGGGGATGTAGGCGGAGACGTCGCCGGCCTGCGTTTCAATGAAGGGCAGGGCGGTGAGGGAGCCGCCGCCGAGATTGCCGTTGAGCTTGGCAGCGCGCTCGAGCAGGCGCGAGTGGAGATAGAAGACGTCGCCGGGGTAGGCTTCGCGCCCAGGCGGGCGGCGCAACAGCAGGGAGATTTCGCGGTAGGCAGCGGCCTGCTTGCTCAGGTCGTCGTAGATGCAGAGGGCGTGGCCGCCGCGGTCGCGGAAGTACTCGCCCATGGCGCAGCCGGCGTAAGGGGCGATGTACTGGAGGGCGGCCGACTCGCTGGCGGTGGCGGCGACGACGATGGTGTAGTCCATGGCGCCGTAGTCAGTGAGGGTCTTGACGACCTGGGCGACGGTAGAGCGCTTCTGGCCGATGGCGACGTAGATGCAGATGACGTTCTGGCCCTTCTGGTTGATGATGGTGTCGAGGGCGATGGCGGTCTTGCCGGTCTGCCGGTCGCCGATGATGAGCTCGCGCTGGCCGCGGCCGATGGGGATGAGGGCGTCGATGGCCTTGATGCCGGTCTGGAGGGGTTCGCGAACCGGCTTGCGGTCGATGACGCCGGGGGCGAGGCGTTCGACGGGGCCGTAATGACCGGTCTTGATGGGGCCCTTGTCGTCGATGGGCTCGCCGAGGGCGTTGACGACGCGGCCGATGAGGGCTTCGCCGACAGGCACGGACATGATGCGGCGGGTGCGGCGGACCTCGTCGCCTTCTTTGATCACGTGCGGTTCGCCGAGCAGCACGACGCCGACCTCGTCCTCTTCGAGGTTCATGGCGAGGCCGACGACGCCGTGCGGCAGCTCGACCAGCTCGCCAGCCATGACCTTGTCGAGGCCGTGAACGCGGGCGATGCCGTCGCCCACAGTGACGACGTAGCCGGTCTCGGCGACTTCCACCGCCTTGTCGTAACTTTCGATCTCCTCCCGCAAGACGCGGGCAATCTCATCGGCACGAATCTGAGCCATAAGTGAACTTCCTGTCCGTTCTGCCTATTGTCAACTCCCGCTCACCAGCCGGCGCCGCAGGGCATCCAGGCGTCCGCGCACGGAGCCGTCGTAGACGGCCGAACCGATGCGAACGGCCGCGCCGCCCACCAGCGAAGGGTCCACCGAATAGCCGCAGCGCACCTCGGCGCCCGTGGAACGCCGCAGAGCCTGCTCCAGGGCCGCCCGCTGGGACTCGCTCATCGGCATGGCGCTGCGCACATCGGCGCGCACGATGCCTTCGGCCTCGTCCAGCAGGGCCTGATAGCGGACGCAGATTGCATCCAGCAGCGCCAGGCGGCGCTTCTTCGTCACCACGCTGAGAAAATTGCGCACGGTTCGGCCCGCGCTGACGGCATCGCAAAGCCTGTCGATGACGCGGATCTTCTGTTCGTGTTCGACCACGGGGGAAAGCAGCGCCATGCGCAGATCGCGGCTCGAGCGGAAGACTTCCGCGAACCGGAGCAACTCTTCGAGCGCACCTTCGGCCGCCTGCGCGCCGCCGGAGGATTGGGCCACTTCCAGCAGCGCCTTCGCGTATTGATTGGCCAAGGCCAGTTCCGCCATGCCACTCTCCTAGTTCGTGGCGCCGGGCGCGGAGTCCAGCGAACGCACAAAACGTTCCACCAGGCGCTGCTGCGCGCCGCGCGCCGCCTCCTCTGCCAAGCGCTGCCGGGCCAGATCCATGGCGAGATCCACGGCCAGAGCCCGCAGTTCCTTGCGGGCATGATCGACGGCCGAGGCGATCTCGAGTTGCGCCTGCTCTTCCACCTTTTCGAGCAACCGGCGCGTCTCAGCCTCCATCTCCCGGACCTCGACGGCCATCTCTTCGGCTGCCTGCCGCTTCATGGCCTCGATTTCCCGCTCGAGGCCGGCCACCTTTTCCTCCACCGCCTTCGAGTGTCTCTCGGCATCGGCGGCGCGCTTCTGCGCTTCAGCGAGCTGTTTCAGGATGGATGCCTGCTGCCCGCGCAGGGCCGGGACGGCAAACTTGGCGAAGAGATACCCGAGTCCGGCGGCGAGGATCGCAAAATTGAACAACTTGTAACCGATGTAGGGATCGCCGCCATGAGAGGCGCCGTGTTCGGCGGCTTCCGGGGAGGCGAAGGCGAGGGCCACGGCCAAGGCGAACAGGGCGGCGAGCCGGATCATTGCGCCCTCCCGGCGAGCACCGCGTGGGTGATGGCTTCCGCCAGCCTGGCCGCCTCTTGCTGGAGAGCCTGTCTGGCCTGCGCGGCCTCGGCCTGGACTTCGGCCCGCGCGGCGTCGATCCGCTGGCGCGCCTGCTGGCGGGCTTCCGCGAGAGCCGCGGAGCGCCCGGCGGCGAGGCGCTTGCGTTCCTCTTCCTGCTGATCGAAGATCTCGGCCTGCGCCTGCCGCAGGTTGTCTTCATATTCTTTCAGCCGTTTGCGCGCCCGTTCCAGCGCCGCTTCGCAGGACTCGAGCACGCCCTCGGTGCGCCGCCGGCGCTCGTCGAGCACACGGTCGAGGGGCTGGAACAGGACTTTCTTGAGGAACCAGTGGAGGAGGATGACGAGGAAGAAGGTGGGCAAGGCTCGAACGAGGATGCCTTGCAGGGCATGAAGAATCTGTTCCATCGCGTTGCGAATCGAGAGAAACGGCCAGGCTCGGAAAAGCGGAACCGGAAACCTGAGGGGGCTGCGAACGGCGCGCGGGCCCGACAAGAAAAGGCTATCACGGTCTGATTCAGGGGGTCAATTCGAGGTCCGGGCAGGAAAAAGGCCGGAACCGCGGGCGGCTCCGGCCTTTCGTGGGATGCTTTGTCCGGCGCGGGTTCAGGCGCGCACGGGCTTGTCGGTGACCTTGAAGTTCTTCTCGTCGAAGTAGAGCACTTTGCCCTGGCGGTAGCTCATCACGGCCATGGAGATGACGACCTGCGCGCGGGCGGCGGTTTCGACGTCAAGCGTGGGCTTCTGGCGGGAGCGCATGCAATCGAGGAAGTTGCCGATGTGGGCCATCATCGTGTCCTTGTTTTCGACCTCGATCCTGACGGGCTCTTCGCCGAACTTCGCCTTGTAGTCGGCGCTGATGACGCGCTTCTCGGGCTTGACGGTGATGTAGGGGGCGAAGCCTTCGAAGCGGCCATGCTCGACCATGACGAGAGTGCCCTCATGGCCACGGACAGTGCCGGGGATGTGCTCGGAGTTGGCCATAGAGCTGGAGAGCACGACAGAGAAGCCCTTGGGATACTCGGCGAGCATGTGGAAGGTGTCGGGGACCTCACGCTCGTCCTTGAAGACGTAGATGCCGCCGGAGGCGGCCACGCGCAGCGGGTATTGGGCCTCACCCCAGCAGATGTTGAAGGGGGCCATGACGTGGAAGAAGAGATCGGTGGCGATGCCGCCGGAGTAGTCCCAATACTTGCGGAAGCGGAAGAAGCGGTCGGCGTCGTAGGGGCGTTTCGGCGCCTTGCCGAGCCACATCTTCCAGTCGATGTAGTCGTCGCCCGTGGCCTGCGGGCCGGCGGCGGGATCGATCTTCCAGTTCCACTCGCCTTCGGTCGAGTTGCGGTGGTAGGAGCCCTGGCTCATGATCATCTTGCCGATCATGCCGCCGGCGATGGCCTTGCGGGCCTTCCACCACTGATCGCCGCTCGTGGTCTGGGAGCCGACCTGGACGACGCGGCCGGTTTCGCGGACAGTGTTGATGAGGGCCTTGACCTCCTCGATGGTGTGGCACATGGGCTTTTCGAGGTAGACGTCCTTGCCCTTGTCCATGGCCTCGAGGGCGATCTGGGCGTGCCAGTGGTCGGGGGTGGCGACGATGACGGCGTCGACTTCGTTGTCATTGAGGATTTCGCGGTAGTCGAGGGTGCCTTTGCACTGGAAGCGCTCTTTGGCGAGGGTGACGCGCTTCTGGTAGACGTCGCAGACGCCGGCGATGCGGCAGGCGCCGGGCTTGATCTGCTCGGCGTAGCGCTGGAAGCGTTCGGCGACATAGAAGCCGCGTCCGCCGGTGCCGATGACGGCGACGTTAATGCGGTCATTGGGGCCGATGGTGCGGGCGGGGGCGAGTCTGCCGGAGTTGTTCGCCATCGCCGTGGAGGCGAGGGCGGCGGCTGCGCCGGCGACGAAGGCGCGGCGGGGGGTCTGGTCTTGATTCATAGAGGAAGCCACCTTAAATGGGGGAAGTTCAGCTTCATTCTATCCACAGCGCATTCGGCCGCGCAGGGGCTGTGATATGCTTGCGCCGGTACAAGGAGGCATTCACGTGGAGGAGTTCTCCGTTTCGTGGTGGCTGTGGATCGTACTGGGGATTGTGCTGCTGGCGGGAGAGGTGCTGACCCCGGGAGGGTTCTACATCTTCTTCTTCGGCGCGAGCGCGGTGTGCGTGGGGCTGCTGAAGCTGACGGGCTTCACGCAGGGGCTGATCTCCGAGGGCTTGCTGTTCGTGGGGCTGGCTGTCTGCGGGGTGGCATTCCTGCGGAAACCGCTGCTCGAGCGGTTCAAGGCGCCCGAAGGGGACAGTCCCGACGCTGACCGGGTGGTAGGAGAGAGTGGCGTGGCAACGCAGGAGATTCCGCCCGGCGAGTACGGCAAGGTCGAGCTGCGCGGCTCGGTGTGGAACGCACGGAATGAAGGCGAGGCGGCGATTGCGGCGGGGGTGCGCTGCCGGGTGACGGCAGTGGACGGGCTGACGTTGCGGGTGCGGCGGGACTGACGTTGTTATCCAAGGAGGATCGTCATGGAGATTGGCGCGCTGATCATTGTGTTCTTTCTGATTTTTCTGGCGCTGGTCGTCATCGCCAAGACCGCAGTTGTCGTTCCGCAGCAGTCAGCCTATATCGTGGAGCGGCTGGGCAAGTACTCGGGCACGCTGTATGCGGGATTCCACATTCTGGTGCCGTTTATCGACGTGATCCGGTACAAGCACTCGTTGAAGGAGCAGGCGATCGACATTCCGGAGCAGACCTGCATCACGCGGGACAACGTGCGGGTGAACATCGACGGAGTGCTGTATCTGAAGGTGCTGAACCCGGAGCGCGCCTCCTACGGGATTTCGGACTATGTTTTCGCCATCGCGCAACTGGCGCAGACGACGCTGCGCAGCGAGATCGGCAAGATCGACCTGGACCGGACGTTTGAAGAGCGCACCAATATCAATGCTTCCGTGGTGACCGAGCTGGACAAGGCGAGCGAGCCGTGGGGCGTGAAGGTGCTGCGGTACGAGATCAAGACGATCAACCCGCCGGCCGATATTCTCGGCGCGATGGAGAAGCAGATGCGCGCCGAGCGCGAGAAGCGCGCCACGATTCTCAGTTCGGAGGCGGCGCGCGAGGCGGCGATCAACACAGCAGAAGGCGAGAAGCAGAAGGTGATCAAGGCGAGCGAGGCGCGGCGGCAACAGCAGATCAACGAAGCCGAGGGGCAGGCGCAGGCGATTCTGGCCATTGCACAGGCCACGTCGGAGGGCATCCGGCGAGTGGCGGAAGCTATCAACGAGCCGGGCGGTTTTGAGGCGGTGCAGTTGCGCGTGGCCGAGCAATACATTGCCGAGTTCGGGCGGATTGCGAAGACGTCGTCCACGGTGGTGGTGCCTTCGAATCTGAGCGACGTTGCGTCGATGCTGAGCGTGGCGATGAATGTGATCCGCCACACGTCAGGGGAGGCGCCGCCACCGCCGCCGCCCCCGCAGCCGCCGCGGCGCCCGCAGCCGCCGTCACCGCCGCCGGCGCAGCTCTGAGCGGGCTGCCGGAAGCGGGCCGGCGGGCGCGCAGCGCGGGCCATGCGGCATACTGAAGGGCAGCCATGCTGCGGCCCTCAGCGGGAATGGAAATCGAGATCAAGCTGGCAGTGCCGTCCGCCGCGGAGGGAGAAGAGCGGCTGCGGCGCGCGGGGTTCGAGCCGGCGCATGAGCGGGCGTTTGAGGCGAACTCGGTGTTCGACACGGCGGGGCTCGAGCTGATCCGTTCCGGGCGGTTGCTGCGGCTGCGCGAATTTCGCGGCGAGGCGCTCCTCACGTACAAGGGACCCGCGGAGGCGGGTCCGCACAAGAAGCGGCAAGAGATCGAGACGCGGGTGGAGGATGCGGGCTCGATGCAGGCGCTGCTCGAGTCGCTGGGCTACCGGGTGGTGTTCCGGTATGAGAAATACCGCACGGCGTTTGCGCGGGCGGGTGAAGGCGGGCATGCGTTTCTGGACGAAACGCCGATCGGGTGCTATTTGGAGCTGGAGGGCGAGCCGGAGTGGATCGACGCGACGGCTGCGGAGCTGGGGTTTACCGCGGGGGACTACATCACGCTGAGCTATGGCGCGTTGTACCGGGAGCACTGTTTGGGGCTTGGGTTGGAGCCAAGCCACATGGTGTTTGGGGAATGATCCGGATTGGTCGGGGCGGCAGGATTTGAACCTGCGACCCCCTGCGCCCAAGGCAGGTGCGCTACCAGGCTGCGCCACGCCCCGACAATGCGTGCACCCTTGATTTTAGACTACCGGGCCGAGTGAGCGCCGCGCCCGCGTGTGGAGTCCTCTGAACAGACTGCCGTGAGAGCTGTTGCGATGAGCGGTGGAACACCCTGACAGGAACTCTGCTGGCGATTCTCCATCGAACGGCAACCTGTCCCTTCGGGTCTGTCTCACAGACGGGGTTCAGCCCATCCGGCTGTCCCCTCCGCTCCTGGGGCGGGTGGCGGGGTGGATGAAGTGTGGTGCGGACGCGTGTTATAGTGAAGTTGTCCAAGCTGAGCGGGGACGTAGTTCAGTTGGTTAGAACGCCGGCCTGTCACGTCGGAGGTCGCGGGTTCGAGCCCCGTCGTCCCCGCCATTTCCTTTTGCGCGCCTTTTTGCAGCGCGCGTGTTCCCTTGACGGCAGCCAGCCTGTTTCGCAAGCCAACCGGCGGTGGCAACCGTTCAACTGCGCTGCGGCTCCTTCCGGCGGGCTGAAATTGACGCGTTTGGAAGCGGTCCGCTAGACTGAGGGTTGGCTGATTCCCGCCGGCTCGGCCTCCGTGTGAGTCCGCGCGGAGCATCCCTACTATCCAGGAGGGCTTGAAGTTGCCTGACTCAAGACGTCACATCTTTACCTCGGAGTCTGTCACCGAGGGGCATCCCGACAAGATCGCCGACCAGATCAGCGACGCTGTTCTCGATGAGATTTGCAAGACGGACCCGAACGGGCGCGTCGCCTGCGAGACTCTGGTCACGACGGGAACCGTCATTGTCGCCGGCGAAATCACCACCACGAACTTGCAGTTCTTCAAGGACCTGCCTGACGTGGTGCGCGGGGTGGTGAAGGACATCGGCTTCACAAACTCGGAGTATGGCTTCGACTACAAGTCCTGCTCGGTGATGAACCTGATCCACGGGCAGTCGCCGCACATTGCGATGGGAGTGGACACCGGCGGCGCGGGCGATCAGGGGATGATGTTCGGCTACGCCTGCGACGAGACGGAAGAGCTGATGCCGATGCCGATCATGCTGGCGCACCGGCTGGTGCGGCGGCTTTCGGAGGCGCGTCGCAACGGCGAGGTGGCGCATCTGCGTCCCGACGGGAAGAGCCAGGTGAGCGTGGAGTACGTCAATGGACGCCCGGTGCGCGTGGACGCGGTGGTGGTTTCCACACAGCACGATCCGCACCCGTCGAAGCCGAACGCGATGCCGGACGGGTTGAAGGAGGAGATCGGGCAGAAGATCATCCGCGCCGTGATTCCGGCCGAGATGCTCGACGGAGCGAAGCTGCACATCAACCCGACGGGCTGCTTCGAGGTGGGGGGGCCGCACGGCGACACCGGGCTGACGGGGCGAAAGATCATTGTGGACACCTACGGCGGCATGGGCCGCCATGGCGGCGGGGCGTTTTCGGGCAAGGATCCGACGAAGGTGGACCGCTCGGCTTGCTACATGGCGCGCTACATTGCGAAGAACATCGTGGCCGCCGGGCTGGCGAGCCGTTGCGAGGTGCAGCTGGCGTATGCGATCGGCGTGGCCGATCCGGTGAGCGTGCTGGTGAACACGTTCGGCACGGGCATCATCGACGAAGAGCGTTTGACGGAACTGGTTCGAGCCCACTTCCCGCTCACCCCGCGGGGCATCATCGAGCACCTGAAGCTCCGGCGCCCGATCTACCGCGCGACGGCGGCGTTCGGCCACTTCGGCCGGAAGGAAGAAACATTCACGTGGGAGGCGGTGGACAAGGCCGCCGCGCTGCGGGAAGACGCCCGGGTCGCGACGGCCGCCCGCTAAGGCTGGCATCATCCGGCGCGCCTCTCCAAGGGGCGCGCCTTCGTCTGTCCGGAGGTATTTTCTTTGGCTCTGATTGAAGGCTGCAAACACTCCATCGAGGTCACCATCCCCGCCGAGGCGGTGGCGGCCGAGATCGAAAAAGTCACGGAATCGATCCGCGCGAAGGCGCACATCCAGGGGTTCCGGCCGGGGAAGGCGCCGGCGAGCCTGATCCGCAGCCGCTATGCGCAGGAGATCCGGCAGGAGGCGCTCGAGAACCTGGTTCCGAAGTTTCTGGAGCAGGCGTGCGAACGCGAGAATCTTCGCGTGGTGAGCCGCCCGTCGATCAAGGACCTCCATTTTCACGAAGGCGAGGAGGTTCACTTCAAGGCGGAGTTCGAGGTCGCACCGGAGTTCGAGCTGAAGGAAGTCCGCGGGCTGAAGGTGGCTTACGCCGAGCCCGTGGTGACCGATGCGGAAGTGGAGGAGCGGCTGAATCAACTGCGGGAGTCGCGCGCCGAGTTCGTGAATCTCGATCCGCGTCCGGTGGAAGACGGCGACCACTGCCTGGTGACGCTGGAGACGGTCGCGGGCGTGGAGGGCGAGCCGCTGCGGCAGGACGACATCAACATCGAGGTGGGCGGGAAGGACACGTTTGAAGGGTTTTCGGAGGCGCTGCGCGGGGCGGTGCCGGGCGACGAGCGCGAGGCGGAGATCACGTATCCGGAAGAGTACGGCGTGGAGCGGCTTGCCGGAAGGACGGTGCGGTTCCGGATCACGCTGAAGCAGATCCGGCGCAAGGAGCTGCCGGAGCCGAACGACGATTTTGCGCGCGATCTGGGGGACTTCCAGTCGATCGACGAGGTGCGGGAGGAGATCCGAAAGGCGATCTTCCGCGAGAAGGAATACGATGCGCAGGTGAAGGCCAAGAACGAGCTGGTGGACCAGCTGGTGGCGATGCACGACTTCCCGGTGCCGGAGGCGTATATCGACGACCGGATCGAGAACATGCTGGACGGGCAGCTCCGGTCGCTGCGGTCGCAAGGCGTGGACACGAGCAAGATCCGGATCGACTGGGAGAAGCTGCGGCAGAACCAGTACGAGCAGGCGAAGCACGACGTGAAGGCGGCGCTGCTGCTGGGCAAGATCGCCTCTACGGAGCACCTGCATGCGACGGAGGAGGAGATCGACCAGGAAGTGCAGCGCATTGCGCGGCAGCGGCGCGAGCCGGTGGCTGCGGTCCGGCTGAAGCTGGAGAAGGAAGGCGGGATGCAGACGATCGTGAACCGGATCATCACGGACAAGACGCTGAAGTTCCTGTTCGATCACGCGGTGAAGGTGCCGCCGGAAGCCGCGCAGACGGAATGATCGACGCCGCCCGCAAGCTGCTTGCCTGTGAAGCCCGCTCCATCGAGCGGGCTTCCGCGCGGCTGGGCGCGGAGTTCGAGCGTGCCGTGCACCTGCTGGCCGACTGCGCGGGCAAGATTGTCACCGCGGGGATGGGCAAGAGCGGGGCGGCTGCAAGGAAGCTGGCGGCCACGTTTTGCGCGACGGGCGTGCCGGCGGTGTTTCTGCATCCGGCGGAGGCCGAGCACGGCGACTTCGGCGTGCTGGAGCCGGGTGACGTGCTGGTAGCGGTTTCCAAGAGCGGCTCCACTGCGGAGGTGCTGCGGCTGGCCGGGCGGGCGCGCGATCTGGGGGCGGCGCGGATCGGGATCTGCGGCCGGATGGACACCGAGCTGGCGCGGCTGTGCGACGTGGTGCTGGATGCGTCGGTGGAGGAGGAAGGGGATCCGTACAATCTGATCCCGGCGTCGAGCGCGATTGTGGCGACGGCGCTGGGCGACGCGCTTGCGGTGGCGCTGGCCGCGGCGCGCCGGTTCAGCCCCGACGATTTCGGCCTGCTGCATCCCGGCGGGCAGCTGGGGCGCAATCTGCGGCTGCGGGTGCGTGATGCGATGCATGCAGGCGGGAAGGTTCCGTGCGTGCGGCCGGGCGACAGCCTGCGCGAGGTGGTGATCGCCATGACGCGCCGGCCGCTAGGGGCCGCCTGCGTTCTGGACGACGAGGGGAGGCTCGCCGGGCTGATCACGGATGGCGACTTGCGGCGGGCGCTGGAGCGGCATGAGGAGATCCGCGGCTTGCGCGCAGAGGACGTGATGACGCGGACGCCGGTGACGGTCGCGCCGGATGCGCTGCTGCGGGACGCGCTGCTGCTGATGGAGCGGCGTCCGCGGCAATTGAGCGTGTTGCCAGTGGTGGGAGAAGACGGGCGGGCGGAGGGGCTGCTGCGGCTGCACGATATCTACCGGGTATCAGCGACGGGGACAGCCTGACACGGGCAGTTGGCGTATTTTCCAAGGGGACGGAGCGCCCTGACGGTTTCACAGATTCCGGCATTCCAGCAACCGGCCGCGCCTCCGGCCCCCTCAGGCCGCTCGCCCCAAGCCTTACCAATCAACCAGGTCCGCCCGTGCCCCCACTCCACCTCTTGAAGGAAACCCTCGTTTTCATTTAAGGATGGGCCGCAACCTTGCACGTTCGCAGCAGCCGCAGCACGGCCTTTTCCTCCGGGCTTGCCCGAACCCGCTGCGCCTCCGAACTCCCGACAGAAGGCCCATCCGACGATCCCAGCCTATCCTGCACCAGCTCGAGATGCGCCGCCGCGCTCTACCACTGGCAGTGCTCGGCCAGCCCCACAATGCCCGCTCGCACCGGGTCGCGCGGCGCATAGGTCAGCGCCCGCCGCAAGTGTGCCGTCCTTGGGGGCAGCGAAAGAAAAGGTTCGAGAACAGGCGACAGGTCCGCTTCAGCTGTACATTCAGCATTTGCGCGCAGCGGCCGTGGTCGCGGCGCAGGAGCGCGGCGTGGGAGCCCTTGGCCTCGGGCACGGCAACCACGCGGAAGTGGTTTGCCATCAAGCACCAGGCGAGGGTGCGTATGTCCACTCGCACGTCGTGCATGCCAGCAACCCCAGGCAGGCGTTCCGGTTCGAGCCGGCGCAATAGGGGCGCTGGCTGGTAGGGCCGTGCTGGGGGACGGGAAAGGGCAGGGCAGGGCAGGGCAGGGCAGGGCAGGTGGGACGCTGTAGGCACATTCTGGGCATTCCGGCCAGATAACGGGCGCGCCAGGCGCAGAATCGCGAAGGGGACGGAGCGCTCCGTCCCCTTGGAAAATACGCGAACTGCCCGTGTCAGGCTGTCCCCTTCGGTCAGCGGGCGGCGGACCAGAGGATGGCCTGGTGGACGAGGCGGCGGTACCAGGGGAGTTCGTGGGTTTCGCGGCCGTGGCCGGGCTGCAGGAAGACGACGCGCGATTTCGGGTAGGGGCTGATCCAGCCGATGATTTCGTCGCTCGTTGGATGGCTGGTCTTGAGCAGCGGGATCACGTCCGGGCGGCGCCACACGGTCTTGTAGGTTTCATCGAAGATCCGCATGGGTGGCAGACCGCGCGTGACAGGGTGGCTTGCGACGGGTTCGACAACCAGCTCCACGTCGTGCAGGTAGCTGGAGGCGGGCATTCCCTCCTGCGGCTCCAGCACGTAGAGCCCGCCCATGACTTCGCGCCACCACCATTCCCAGTCAGCGAAATCAACGATGGCGTGGTGCAGGAGCACGACGCCCTTGCCCGATTCGACGAACGCCCGGAGGTTCTCGCGGTGTGCTTCCGGCAGGTGTTCGGTCTGGATGGAGTCGTAGAGGACGAGCACGTCGTAGATCTCGCGCAGGTCGTGGCGGAAGGCGACGGGATGGGGGTCGACGTTGACGCGCACGTCGCGCCAGCCTTCGAAGACCGCGTAGAAGGACGCCTCGTGATCGTGGCCGCCGGTGACCAGGAGAACGCGAACGGCGTTCGCGTCCTTCGGATTCAGGCTGATCCGCGCGGGCAGCGTGACCTCGCCGCGGGCTGCCCATTCTACGCCCCGGGCGAATGAGGCAACGAAGCCGGGCGCGGACATGGCATCGACATCGTGCCCGAGAGCCGTATGAAAGACGCGGCCCTTGCCGTAGAAGCGGGTCCAGATGAGCGGTTCGCGTTTGCCGGTGCCGTTCTGCGAGGGATCGTCGAACGCTTCCGCGAGCACGCGGTTGCCGGGCTTGAGGCGGAAGTTGTGATAAAGCTCGTCGGAGACGAGGAAGGGGCCCATGCCTTGCGCGACAGGGTGCTGCGGATCGGCCCATTCGACGCGGAAGGGGTGGCGGCGGCCGTGCCCGGTGCGCGGCTCCTGCTCCGACCACGCGGCGCCGGTCATTTCGCCCCATGCGGCCCACGGCGCCTGGTAGACGCCAGTGCGGGTCATCCTTTCGCCAAGCACCACGGCGTCGCCGAAAGGATAGCTGGCGGCGTGGACGACGACCAGGCCCTTGCCGGAGCGCACGAAGTTTTCGACAGCCTCTTCGGCGGGCGAGCCCCAGCGAGGGCCGCAGTAGTTCGAGACCAGAACATCATAGGGCCGTAATGTTTTTTCGTCGAGGCCCGCGGGCTCCTCGGCGACGCGCACGTCGAAGCGCCCCGCGGCCTCGAGCGAGCGGCGGAGCAGGGGCGTGGTGGCGCGCCAGTCGTGATTGTTCCTGCCGGTGAGGATGAGGACGCGGATCTTGCCCTCCTCGAAGTAGAAGCGGTCCGGCACGGGAGCAGGCGTCTGCGCCACGGCGCAGAGGGCGGCGGCGAGGAGGAGCCACTTACGCATGGGCGATCACCTCGTTGAGATGGGCCAGGGAGCGGGTGGCCTGTTCCGGCGTTGCGCACTCGACGCTCAGCACGCCGTCGAAGCCGTATTTGCGCAGGATGGCGACGACCCTCTTCCAGTCGATGACGCCGTCGCCGCAAGCGCAGCCCACCGGGGTTCCCGTCACCTTGCCGTGTTCGGCCTCGGCATGTTGGAGAGAGATGTCCTTGGCGTGCACGTGCACGATGAGCGGCCCGGCGGCTTCCAGACCGGCATAGGGGTCTTCGCCGGCCAGAAATGCGTTGCCCGTGTCGTAGTTGATCCTGAGCATGGGGGAGTCCACCAGCGAGGCGATGCGCAGCAGCCCCGCGGTGGTCTTCGAAATCGACTGATGCGGTTCGATGCCGATGAAGACGCCGTAGCGTTCGGCCACAGGGAGGGCCTTCTTGAGCGTGTAGCGCATGACGTGCCAGATTTCCTCGTCGTCAAGCCACGGCGGGCGGATGCCTTCATCGGTGTTCACCACCGGCGCTCCGAGTGCATGGGCGAAGCGGACCGCCTTTTCGAGGTAAGGGACACTGATTTCGGGCCGCATCAGCGGCGTGTGGGCCGAAAGGCCGGAGCAGCGCAGCCCGTGGCTTTCGATGATGTCGCGGAGGAACAGCGGTTCCTCGTCCATCGACACGGAGTGGAAGTAGCCTGCCTCGCTGAGCAGTTCGCGCCCGTTGTGGACCATCGGCTCGATGTAGCGGTAGCCGATAGCGGCCGCGCGGGCCACTCCGGCGGCGAACGGTTTGTCCTCGCAGCGGATGAATTCCATGTTGATGCCCGGGGTCATGGCGGATCTCCTTTCCGGCAGGCTTCAGACATCCCAACGCGGGTCCCATTCCACGCGGCGTCCTTCGCGGTAGGCGATGTTGCCGATGTGGCAGGCCATGGCCGAGTAATGCCCGTCGACGGCGCTGGCGTTGGGCTCCTTGCGGGTGCGGACGCAATCGAGGAAATTCGCCATGTGGGCGGGCTCCGGGCCGCCTTTTTGCACCTCGGGCTCGCCCTCCTTCGGAAGGAACCGGTAGCCGGAGCGGAAGATATGCAGGCGGCCTTCGGAGCCGAGGAAGACGATGTCGACAGACTCGCGCGGGTTCAAGTCGGAGATGGTGGCTTCAAAGGTGACGTTGACACGCTGCGGGTAGTCGAGGATGAAGTTGATGTTGTCTGGCGTGTCGCGCCCGTCGTCGTACTGGTAGATGCCGCCGAGTGCGACGGCTGACAGCGGTTTCTGCAATCCGAGATACCAGTGCACGACGTCGACCAGGTGCACGAACAGGCCGCCGGTCTGCCCGCCGGTGGAGAACTCCCAGTAGGCGAAACGGTTGAAATACATCTTCGGATTCCAGGGGCGTTTGGGCAGCGAGCCGAGCACGGCGTCCCAGTCGAGGCCAGGAGGCTTGTTCTCCATGCCGGGCGGCACGGGCGTAAGGTAGCCGGTGTTCGCGTTCCAGTAGGTGCGCACCGTGTGAACGCGGCCGATGCGGCCGGAGTCGAAGTAGCGCTGTTTGGCCTCGATGAAGTGATCGATGGAGCGCTGCTGCACGCCGACCTGCACGAGCTTTTTCGTCTCGCGGACGGCGCGGACGATGTCGTGGCCCTGCTCGGGGAGCGAGGTCATGGGCTTCTCGACGAAGACGTCCTTGCCGGCGCGGAGCGCGTCGACGGTCATGCGGGAGTGCCAGTGATCGAGAGTGGCGATGATGACAGCGTCGACGTCTTTGCGGTCGAGGAGCTTTCTGTAATCCCCGTATTGCGCGGGCGCAGAGCCGCCGAATTGCCTGACCGCCTCGGCGGCGCCTTCTTCGGCGCGCACGTCCCAGGCGTCGCAGACAGCGGCGAATTCGCAGCCGCCGGCGAGCTTGGCCATGCGGATGAGATGTTTTCCACGGCCGCCAGTGCCTATCACTCCGAGTCGGATGCGGTCGTTGGCGCCGATGACGCGCGAGACGGATGCAGCTGTGGCGAGGAATCCGCGGCGTGTTGTTTGCATCGCAGGACCGCCTTTCTGGGGCCGCGTGCGTGCCGCGACCCGGCGATCATCATATGCCAGCGGAAGCCTGGCGGGAGCGGGCGGCCCTACTCTGGGAACGCGGAAGCGTCGAGCCCGGGGATCAGGCGCAGCGCGTTCTTGTAGTAAAGCTTTCTGAGCACTTCGTCGGGCAGTTCGAGCCCGTACATGGCCCAGAAGGCGTGGCGGCGGCGGTAGTAGGGGAAGTATTCGTCCGCGGTTTCGAGGACGCGGAAGTAGGTGTGGTACTCGGAGGGGTTCCAGGAGTCCTTGCCGAAGACGACGCGGTCCTGATATCGGAGAAACCACGCGCGGGCGAAGCGGGGCTGGCGGCCGAGTTCGGCGAGCACGGCGCCAATTTCGGTGTAGACGTTGGGGCACTCGACCATGAGCTTGCCGAGGCGCGCGAGGTCGCCGCCGAGCCAGCCGAGGTGGGCGTTGATAAAGACGGTGCGCGGATGGCGGCGGAAGAGGTTGTGCTGCTCTTCGATGAGCTGTTCCCAGGGCGGGTCCTTTTGCGGGTCGCGGCGGCGTCCGGGGACTTCCATGAGTTCGAGCCAGCGTTCGTTGAAGCGGTTGACGGGCTCCCAGAACTGGCGGGGATCGGCAGTGTGGATGAAGACGGGGGTTTTCAGGCGGGCGCAGGCTTCCCAGAGCGGGTCGAAACGGGGGTCGTCGATCGCGATGCGGCGTCCCTGGGAATCGCGAAGCATCAGGCCGAGATCTTTCCAGACCTTGAGACCGCGGGCGCCGAGGCGGACGTCCTGTTCGAATTGGGCGGCGGCGCGCTTGCCGTAGCCGGGGTCGTCGATGCCGGAGTAGTCCGGGCTGGCGAAGAAGAAGAAGCGTCCGGGAGCGAGTTCACTGGCGCTCTGAACGGCCTGGCGGAGGCGCTCGCCGTTGCCGCCGCGGACAAAGAGGCTGCCCATGACGCGCATGTTGAGCGCGTCCATGTCGGCGAGCATTTTCTTTGCCTGCTCGGGAGGCATGGGGAAGCGCGGGTGGTTGTGGACGTCGATAAAGGGGAACTTCGCGCGCGTTCGGGGATTCTGGGGGACGACGAGGGAGGAGCGAGGCTCGTATTCGCGCACGTCGAGCGCGTTTTGCGGCGCCTGCGCCGGAAGAAGGATGGAGATGCCCAGCCAGAGAGCGAGCCCGCGCATGATTTTCGAGTATAGCGGCGCGGGGGCGGCTCAGGCGTGGCCCTGATCGAGGAGGGCGCGGACGGCCGAGTGGAGGCGGGCGGTGAGGCCGGCGCGGTCGGAGGTTTTCAGGCCCGCGGCGGGGATGGGATCGCCGATGCGGAGAGTGACGCGCCCGGGGCGGAGGTGGTGGGAGTGCATGGGCAAGATGTCGCGCACGCCGATGAGGGCGACGGGCACGAGCGGGACTTGCGCCTTGATGGCGAGGTAGGCGGCGCCGTCCTTGAACTCGCGCAGCTCGCCTGACTCCGAACGCCCGCC
Organism: Acidobacteriota bacterium; assembly: GCA_037446555.1. Lineage (GTDB taxonomy): Bacteria > Acidobacteriota > Terriglobia > Bryobacterales > Bryobacteraceae > JANWVO01. The sequence continues at coordinate 41,085 of JBBIIK010000024.1, read as the reverse complement.
TTCGGGGAAGACGAGCAGGGAGACGCCACTTTCCTGCATGGCCTTGCCAGCGGCGCTGAGGACGCGGAGTGAGGCGCGGGGGTCGTCGAGCGGGACGCTGATGTTGCCGGCGCGCTTGAGATGCCCGCCAATGAAGGGGATGGCGAGCAGCTCCTCCTTGGCGAGGAAGCGGAAGTTCACGGGGATGTGGGTGAGCAGGACGGGCGTGTCCATGTAGCTGACATGGTTCGGGCAGACGACGTAGACGCCGCGGGGGCCGAGCTTGTCCTTGCCGACGACGGTGACGCGCGCGCCAGCGGCCCACAGCAGCATGTGCGCCCAGACGCGGGCGATGGCGAGCTGCTGGCGGCCGCTGCGGTCCCAGAGCGAGGCGATGAGGCTGAGGGTGCCCATTAGGGCGGTGGCAAGGATGACTAGCGGGGCGCGAACCAGAAGCGAGAAGCAGTAGCTGGACGTCATCGTGACGCAGGAACCCCCGATTATCCCACGAGCAGCGCGCGCGCCTCGCCCACCAGATAGAGCGAGCCGGTGACGACGATGAGGTCTTCGGGCGCGGCGGCGGAAGCGATTTCGAGAGCGGCGCGGATGTCCGGGGCGAGGCGGGCGCGGGTTTCGCCGGTGAGGGAGAGGATCTCTTCCGGGTGAAAGGCGCGCGTCTGGGCGGGTGCGGTGAAGATCAGTTCGGAGGCGAGATGAAAGAGCGGCGAGCCGATAGCGTGGAGGTTCTTGTCGCGCATGGCGCCGAAGATCATCCAGATGTTGCGGTTGTGGTGGAAGTGGCGGAGGTAGGCGGCGAGGGCGCGGGCACCGGCGGGGTTGTGGGCGCCGTCGAGGAAGATGTCCGGGGCGCGGCGGACGGGCTCGAGGCGTCCGGGCCAATCGGCGGCGGCGATGCCGCGCTGGATCTGGGCCGTAGACAGGCCGAGTTCATGAAGGGCGGCGATGGCGGTGAGGGCGTTTTCGACCTGGTGGGCGCCGATGAGGGGCTGCTCGATGCGGAACTCCCGGCCGCCCGGAGCGTGGACGGTGAAGCGGCTGCCGAAGGCGTGGAGTTCGAGATGCGAGGTGCGCCATGCGGAGGCGCGGAGCAAGGGCGAGCCGCGCTCGCGGGCGGTGCGTTCGATCACCTCCATCACTTCCGGGTGCTGGCGGGCGGCGACGACGGGGCGGCCGGGCTTGAGGATGCCGGCTTTCTCGAAGGCGATCTGCGCGAGCGTATTGCCCAAGAACTTCTCGTGGTCGAAGTCGATGGGCGTGACGACGGAGATTTCGGGATCGACGACATTGGTGGCATCGAGTCGCCCGCCCATGCCTGTTTCCAGCACGACGGTCTCGCACCGGTACTGGCGGAAGAGGACGAACGCCATGGCGGTCATGGTTTCGAAGTAGGTGGGGTGCATGTCGATGGCGCCGGAGGCGAGGAGGCGTTCGGCGGCGCCGTGGACGGCGTCGAAGGCGGAGGAGAAGTCGGCGAAGGGGACGGCGCGGCCGAGGATGCGGACGCGTTCAACGGGTTCGACGAGGTGGGGGGATGTGTAGAGGCCGGTGAGGACGCCCGATTCGCGGAGGGCGCGTTCGATCATGGCGCAGGTGGAGCCCTTGCCGTTGGTGCCGGCCACGTGAACGAAGCGGCAGGCGCGGTGCGGGCTGCCGAGGTGTTCGAGCACGGTGCGGATGCGGTCCAGGCCGAGCTTGATGGTGCGGTGCTCGTTGCCGAGCGCATAGAGGAAGCGGACCGAGTCCGGGTATGGCGTGCTCACGGCGAGACCTCCCCAAAACAGCCATGGTATCCCGGCGGGGAAGGGGTTCGACTTTTCGGCGGGCGCGTGCGTCTTTGAATCAGGCGGCCGGATCAGGAACAATGGCGAGGGAGCCGCGCAGTTGATTTTTCGCGAAGCCGAGGACCGGGAACTGGCCGGGCGCGCCCGCAAGGGCGACCTGGACGCGTTCAATGTGCTTGTGTCCCGCTGGGAGGGCCGGATCTACAACTACCTGTTGCGGATCACGGGCCACGCCGAGGATGCGATGGATCTGTGCCAGGACACGTTTCTGAAGGCGTACCAGAACCTGGCGCGGCTGGACGATGCGGGGCGGTTCGGAGCGTGGCTGTACCGGATCGCGCACAACGAGGCGATGTCGCACCTGCGGCGCCCGCAGCGGGAGTCTGAACTGGACGAGGCGGCGGTGGCGCAGCTGCGGGGAGCGTCCATGGCTCCGGTGGAGGCATCGCTGGCGGTGGAGGCGGCGCTTGCGCGGCTGAGCCCGGAGCAGCGGGAAGCGGTGCTGTTGAAGGTGTATGAGGGGTTCAAGTTCGAGGAGATCGCGGCGATCCTGGATTGCCCGGCGTCGACGATCAAGTCGCGCGTGTACACGGGGCTCGAGTTGTTGAAGGAAGCACTGGCGCCGGCGGAGAGGCGGGCGCGGAGCGGGGAGGAAGGATGACAGGAAGCGAGGAGGGTTGCGATGCCTTGCGCTGAATACGACTGGAAGGGTTTCGTGCTTCAGGAAATCACGCCCGAAGCGCGGCGGAAGATGGAAGAGCATCTGAAGGGCTGCGCGGCGTGCCGGCAGGAGGTGGATGCGCTGGGGTTGACGATTGTAGCCGTGCGGCGGCTGCCGCAGCAGGCTGCGCCTCGGCGGCTGGCGTTCGTCTCCGATCCAGTCTTCGAGCAGCCGTGGTGGAAGCGGATGTGGAGGACGGCGGGACCGGCGTGGGGGTTTGCCGGCGCTCTGGCGATTGCGGGCGCGATCTTCGCGCACGGACTGCTGGCGCCGCCGCCTGCGGCGCCGGCGCGGGCGGACGCGGCGGAGATCCGGAAACTGGTGGGGGAGGAGCTGGAGCGGCAGATGCCGGCGCGGGTGGAGGCGGCGGTGAAGGAGCAGATCGCGCCGGCGGCGGCGCAACTGGAGGCGCGGCTGGCCCAGTTCGAGCAGCGCGTGGAGGGCGAGCGGCGCGCCGATTTGCGGGACGTGACGGCGGCGTTCGAGCTGCTGCAGAAGCGGATCAACAACGTGTATCTGGCCAGCGCGCAATACGGAGGCGATTGATGCGGGCATGGACGATGGCAGTGGCGCTGGCGGCGATGCTGCCGGGGCAGAATGCGCGGCCCACGCGGCAGGAGATCGCGGCCATGGAGAAGTCGTTCAACCAGCGGCTGGCGCGGTTCGACCTGGAGCGGCCGGTGGAGGTGCTGGGGCTGACGCGCGGCGTGTACCTGGACGGTTACGGGGTGGTGTTCACAGCGGAGATCAACCTGGCGCCGGCGCCGGGGATGTCGCCGTTCCGTCCGGCGCTGTCGAAGGAGGACGTGGCGCGCGTGCGCGAGCTGAAGCTGAAACGGCTGCCGCAGATTCGCGGGCTGATGCAGGACCTGCTGCTGTCGGCGGCGCAGTCGCTGGACCGTCTGCCGGCTGACGAGCAAGTGGCGCTGGCGCTGATGCTGTGGTCGAACCCGTGGGAAGACACTGCAGGGCTGCCGCGGATGATCCAGATGCAGGGGCGGCGGGGGGCGCTGCTGGAAGTGGCGCTGGAGAGGCAGCCGCGGAGCGCGCTGGCGCAGATCGTCCGCGTGCGGGAAGAGTGACTGTATGCGGCTGGGCGAGATCCTGTTGGGCAAGGGGCTGCTGTCGGCGGAGGACCTGGAGCGCGCGCTCGAGTTGCAAAGGGAGCGTGGGGACAAACTGGGACGGATCCTGGTGGATCTGGGGTTCGCGTCGCAGCGCGACATTGTGCAGGCGCTCGGCGAGCAGCTGGAGATCCCGGTGGCGAGGCTGGACGGGCCGCCGCTGGTGACGCCGGAGACCGAGCGGCTGCCGACGCGGTTCCTGCGGCAGGCGCGGGTGTTCCCGCTGCGGATGGACGGCGGGGCGCTGGTGCTGGCCATGGCCGACCCGCTTGACCTCGAGACGCTGGCTGCGGTGCGCGCGGCGACGGGGCTGCGGGTGAGGGCGGAGATCGCCCCCGAAAGCGACATTACCGACGCCCTGGAGCGCTACTACGGGGAGGGAGAGACCGAGGCGGCGGCAGCGGGGGAAGACGCCGAGACGGCGGCGGAGCTCGAGCAGTTGCGCGACATGGCGAGCGAGGCGCCGGTGATCCGCCTGGTGAATGCGATGATCGCGCAGGCGGTGGAGAAGCGAGCCAGCGACATTCACATCGAGCCGTTCGAGAAAGAAGTGAAGGTGCGCTTCCGCATCGACGGTGTGTTGCAGGAGCAGGAGCCGCCGCCGCGGGAACTGAAGGCGGCGGTGATCAGCCGGCTGAAGCTGATGGCGAAGATGAACATCGCCGAGCGGAGGCTGCCGCAGGACGGGCGGATCAAGATGAAGACGCTGGGGCGCGAGGTGGATCTGCGTGTGTCGACGCTGCCGACCCTGTATGGCGAGAGCGTGGTGATGCGCCTGCTGGACCGCAGCGCGGGCGATTTTTACGACCTGCGGAACCTGGGCTTCGACGAGCACATGCTGGCGCGGATGGAGCACTTCACACAGCTGCCGCACGGGATTTTCCTGGTCACCGGGCCGACGGGCAGCGGCAAGTCGACGACGCTTTACTCAGCGCTGAAGCGGATCAACCAGAGCGACAAGAAGATCATCACGATCGAGGACCCGGTGGAGTATCAGATGGACGGGATCAACCAGATCCACGTGAATCCGCAGATCGGGCTGACCTTCGCCGCCGGACTGCGGCACATCGTGCGGCAGGACCCGGACGTGATCATGGTGGGCGAGATCCGCGACTACGAGACGGCGGAGGTGGCGATCCGGGCCGCGCTGACCGGGCATTTTGTGTATTCGACGCTGCACACCAACGACGCGCCGAGCGCGATCACGCGGCTGACGGACATGGGGGTGGAGAACTACCTGATCTGCTCGTCGCTGGTGGCGGTGCTGGCGCAACGGCTGGTGCGGGTGATCTGCGCGGGGTGCAAGGAGCGGGACGGGGAGCGGCTGACACCGGCGGGCGAGCTGATTCCGGCGTGGCGCGGGCGCGGGTGCGAACGGTGCTTCGGCACCGGCTACCTGGGGCGCGTGGGCATCTTCGAGATGATGGAGATGAACGACGAGATCCGCAAGCTGATCATGGCGGGCGCCGATGCGGCGGCGTTGACGGAGGCGGCGCGGCGGCACGGGATGCGTCCGCTGAGGGAAGACGGGTGGCTGAAGGTGCGGCAAGGGGTGACGACGGCGGAGGAAGTGCTGCGGGTGACGCAGGAGTTCTGACGTGGCGATGCTGCAGCTGCATTTCCGCGCGGTGACCACCGATGGCAAGCAGCGCACGGGCGTGCTGAGCGCGCCGGACGAGAAGACGGCGGCGCGCGAACTGCGGCGGCAGGGGCTGATCCCGTTGTATGTGGGGTTGAAGCCGCAGGGGCGAGGTGAGATCCGCCTGCCGGCGTTCCGGCCGGGGCGGCGGCGGGACGTGCTGTTCTTCACGCAGGAGCTTTCCACGCTGCTGAATGCGGGAGTGCCGCTGGACCGGGCGTTGTCGATTGTGGCTGAGCTGGCGGAACGGGCGGAGTTCCGCGAGGTCGTCGAGGACGTGCTGCGGGCGCTGAGGGGGGGCAAGTCGCTGGCAGATGCGCTGGCGACGCGGCCAGCGTATTTCCCCGAGATCTATGTGAACATGGTGCGCGCCGGGGAGGCGTCGGGCTCGCTGGCAGCGATCTTCGGCAGGCTGGCGGAGTACGAGAAGACCCGGGACGAGCTGCGGGGCTACGTCGTGAGTTCGCTGGTGTATCCGGCGCTTCTGGTGCTGGTGGGGGCGGGATCGATCTTCGTGCTGATGTACTACGTGGTGCCGCGCTTTGCGGCGGCGTTCGCGACGTCGGGCATCCGGGTGCCGGCGATGACGGAGGCGATGCTGGAGGCGAGCCGCTGGGTGCAGGCATACGGGCTGTGGGTGCTGGGCGGGGCGGCGGCGGCGGTTGCGCTGTTCCGCGTGTATATCGGGACGGAGGCGGGGCGGTACTGGTGGGACGGGTTCCGGCTGAAGCTGCCGCTGCTGGGGGAGGCGCTGAGGAAGGCGCAGACGGCGCAGTTTGCGCGGGCGATGGGGACGCTGACGGCGAACGGCGTGCCGCTGATCCAGTCGATCCACATTGCGCGGGCGATTCTGACCAACCGGCGCATGGCGGACGCGCTGGAACTGGTGGCGCAAGGGGTGAAGCGCGGAGAAGGCATCAGCGCGCCGCTGGCGGCGACGGGCGCGTTTCCTCCGCTCACCGCGCACCTGCTGACCATCGGCGAGGAGACGGGGCGGCTGGACACGATGTTTCTGCGGGCGGCGGAGATCTATGAGGCGGACACGCGGGCGTCGATCAAGCGCTTCACGTCGCTGTTCGAGCCGCTGGTGATTCTGGTGATGGGCGTGGCGGTGGGGGCGCTGATTCTGTCGATGCTGATGGCCATCAGCGGGATCAACGAACTGGCGATGTAATGGAATAAGAAGGGAAGGTGACAGGCGATGAATGACGCGAACAGGCAGGCGAGGCGCGCGAGGCGGGGCATCACGCTGATCGAGATGCTGGTGGTGCTGACCATCATCGCGTTGTTCGCGGCGCTGGTGGCGCCAAAGCTGCTGAGCAAGAGCGATGCGGCGCGGGTGACGGCGGCGCGGGCGCAGATCAACGCATTCATGACGGCGCTGGGCGCCTACAAGCTGGACACGGGGACCTATCCGACGACGGAGATGGGCCTGCAAGCGCTGCGGATGCGGCCACAGAACGTGCCGCAGTGGCAGGGTCCGTATCTGCCGCAGGAGATTCCCGTGGATCCGTGGGGCCGGCCGTACAACTACCGCTATCCGGGCGAGCAGGGTGACGAGCCGGAGATCGTGTGCCTGGGGGCGGACGGGCAGCCGGGCGGGGAAGGGATCAACGCCGACATCGTGAGCTGGAAGGCGCAGTAGGCCATGCGCGGGCGGCGCGGCATCACGATCCTCGAGATGATGATCGTGGTGATGCTGGTGAGCCTTCTGGCCGGGCTGACGTATCCGAGCGTGACATCGGGGCTGGACGCGCTGCGGCTGCGTTCGGCGGCCGATGGCGCTGCGGCGCTGCTCGAACAGGCGATGGCGCGGGTGGAAAGAACGCAACGGCCCGCGGAACTGGTGGTGGACCGCAAGGTCGGCGCATTGCTGTTGGTCGACCGGGCAGGAGGCTTCCGGCGGGAACAGAAACTGGAGCCGGGGATTGCGGTCGAGGCTGTTCTGCCGCCCTTGCCGGGGGCGGGCGAGGAGACGGCGCGGGTGCTGGTGCTCGAGCCGGGCGCGCCGTTTCCCGGAGTGGGGATCGTGTTCGGCAATGCGCGCGGGCAGCGGCGGATGGTGCGAATTGATCCGCTTACCGCGTCGGCGGTCGTCGAAACGGCGCCGGAGAGCGTCTCTGAAGAGGAGACGCGGTAGGCGAGGATGCAGGCGAGGCGGCGCGGATTCACGCTGCTGGAAGTCCTGGTGGCGGCGCTGATTCTGGGCGTGGCCGTCACCGGGCTGCTGGGAGCGCTGCGAACGTCGATGGCGAACGCGGCGCGGCTGGCCGAATCGCAGCGCGCAGTGGCGCTGGCGCGGCGCCAGATGGACGAGTTGCTGGCGGCGCGGGATCTGCCGAAGGGGGTGCCGCTGGAAGGCGTGTTTCCGCGGGCGGAAACAGGCGGCGTGGAAGCGGGCTGGCGCGCAGTGGTGCTGCCGTTTGAAGGCATGACGGCCGGGCCGGGCGAGCCGCCCGTTTTGGGCACGCGGATTCTCAACCGGATTGAGCTGGAAGTGTGGTGGCGGCAGGGCGGCACACTGCGGTCGCTGAAGGTGTCCTCCTACCGGGGCTCGTTCATGCGGCCGGAGGACGAGCGGTTCTTCCGGGAAATGCAGGGCGAGATGGCGGAAGGGGCACAGAGATGAGGCGGGCGCGGCAGGGCGGGCTGACGCTGATCGAGGTGTTGATCGCGGTGACGCTGGTGGCGCTGCTGTCGGCAGGGATGCTGTTCGCACTGCGGGCGGGACTTTCGGCGATGGAGGCGACGGAGCGGCGGATTGGCTCGCTGCGGCGCGCGTCGGGAGCACAGCGGATCCTGCAACAGCAGATTGCGGGCTTTCTGCCGGTGATGGCGCGCTGCGGGGGATCGGTGGCGCAGGAGGGCGGGCCTCCGGTCATGTTCTTCCAGGGTCGGCCGGGCGTGGCGCGGTTCGTGACGCGGTATTCGATCCAGGGCGGGGTCCGGGGGCGGGCGCAGGTGGTGGAGTTGTTCGTGGCGCCGCGGCCGGAGGGTGGCGTGCGGTTGCTGGTGAACGAGATTCCTTACACGGGGCCCGCCGGGGCGGGGTTTCTGTGCGCGCCGCCGGCGCCGGATCCGGTCACGGGCGGCTTTCTGCCCGTGTTCCCTCCGCCGCAACCCGGACCGCACAGTTTCGTGCTGGCGGACCGGCTGGCTGCGTGCCGGTTTCTGTATCTGGAGGACGACACGGTGACTCCGCAGCGGTGGTTGGAGGCGTGGCGCCGGATGGACCTGTGGCCGGCGGCGATCCGTGTGGAGATGGCGCCGCTGGATTCCGCTACGGCAACGGCGCTGACCGTGACGGGTCTGATCCGGCAGAACCGGCTCCCGGGAGAGTTCTATGAGCCGTGAGCGCGGGCGGGGCGGGGCGCTGCTGATGGTGCTGTGGCTGAGCGCGGCGCTGTCGTCGATCGCGTTCTCCGTGGCACTGCGGGTGCGCGCAGAGCTGGAGCGCGCCGGGAGCGAAGCCGACGGGCTGCGGGCATACTACCTGGCGTGCGGAGCGGTGGAACGGGCCTACAACTATATGCGCTACGGCCCGGGGCCGCGGGACGAAGCGGGGCGGGCGCGGTACTGGGATCCGCTGGATCCGAGGATGGTGCTGCGGTTTCCGGAGGGCGCGGCAGTCGTGGAAGTGATCCCGGAGTCCTCGCGGTTCAACATCAACTTCATCACACGGGAGGAATTGGGGCGGCTGCTGTTCGTGCTGGGGGTGGAGCCGGAGCGGGCGCGGCTGATCACGGCCGGAGTGATGCACTGGCGCGGAAGCGAGATGAGCGACCTCGACACGCTGTATTTGTCCGGCAGGCCGTCTTTTCGTGCGCCGCGTGCGTCATTTGAACAGATCGAAGAACTCATGACGGTGGCAGGAGTGACGCCCGAAATTTTCTATGGCGGCTACGCACGCGCCCCCGGCGGCGCGGTGGTGCGGCGCGCGGGGCTGCGGGACTGCCTGTCAACCTACAGCAAGGGGACGGGCTTCGACATCAACACGGTGCATCCTGCGGTGATGATGGCAGCCGGGGTGAGCGCGCCGGCGGCGGAGGCCATTGCCGCGATGCGGCGGCAGGCTCCGATCCGGGACTTGCTGGCCGTGGCACCGTTGCTGGGGCCGGCGGCGGCGAGGTTCCGGGTGGCCGGGGACAACATTTACACGCTGCGGGCGACGGCGAGGCTGCGGCGTCCCGATGGGCGGTGGAGCGACGTGCGCCGTGCGGTGGCAATGACGGTGCAGATGTTTTCTACTGTGGCGCCGAACGGCTACCGGATTCTGGCATGGAATGACTCGGCGGCCGTGGAGACTGAGGAACTGGCATGGCCGCAATGATCGAGACGCCCGCCTTGCGGAGGCTTTTGCGCTTCGGGACCGGCGTGGGCATCGTGGCCGGGGCGCGCGACCTGGATGTGTGCCTCGCGCGGGTGCGGCCGGGCGGCGCAAGGCAGATGGGCGTGTTGCGGATCGAAGACTACCGCGAGCGGCCGGCGTCGGAGTGGGGGCGCGAGTATGCGGAGTTTCTGGCGCGCCACGAGGCGTCGCATCTGGCGGCGTGGCTGGTGATGCCGCGGCACGAGGTGGTGGCGCGGCACGTGCGGCTGCCAGGAGTGACGGATAAAGATGCGCCGGCGGCGATCGCTTTTCAGATGGATTCGCTGCATCCGTTTGCGAGCGAGGAGGCGGTGCACGACTTCCGGCGTACCGGGCGCAGCGGGTCGTTCTGCGTGGCGGTGGCCGAGCGGCGGACGGTTGATTTTTACACGGCGCTGTTTTCCGAGGCCGGCGTGAAGCTGGCCGGCATGACCTTCTCCGGCAGCGCCGTTTTCGTTTCTGCGCGCCTGTACGGACCGCCGCCGGCGGGGTTCGTGGCGGTCCGGGCCGGTGAGGAGGGCGGCGAGCCGGTGGTGGAGGTCTACGGGGAGAGTCCGGAGTATCCGCTGTTTTCCGCAGTGTTCGACGGGAAGGCAGAGCGCGCCGCCGCGCTGGCTGCATCCGAGATGCGGCTGGAGGCGGGTGCGCCGGTGCTGGCGTGGGAGGATGTGCTTCCGCGCGCGGAGCCGAAGGATGGCGGAGAAGGGGAGCGGGCGTCCGCGGCGGCATGGGCGGCGGCGCTGGCGGCGGCGTGCCCACATCTTGGAAGTCCGGTGAACCTGCTTCCGGAGCCCCTGCGGGCGGCCAGTTCTCGCGCACAGTATTTGCCGGCGGCGGTGCTGGCGGGCTCGCTGGTGTTGCTGGGCGCGGCGATGATCGCCGACAGCGCGTGGATGGACCGGCAGTACCGGAAAACGCTGGAAGCCGAGATGGCGCGGCTGGCGCCTCAGGCGCAGAAAGTGGAGAAGCTGGACCGTGAGCTGGCGTCGGCGGTTGAACGGATCGAGTTGCTGGAGTCCTACCGGCGGCGCACGCGCGGACACCTGGATGCGGTGCTGGAACTGAATGAGATGATCGAGCCGCCGGGCTGGCTGATGTCTCTGCAGGTGGCGCCAGACCAGGTGACGCTGTGGGGCGAGAGCCCGCGCGCCGATGAGTTGCTGAAGAAGCTGGACGCTTCGCCGCGCTTCCATTCGGCTGAGTTCACCGCGCCGCTCAGCCGCGGCGCGGGTGGCGACGTGTTCCGGATCCGGGTGAAGCGGGAGGACGGGCGATGAGGCTGCCGCCGCTCACCAACCGGGACCGCCGGGCGCTCGTTCTGCTGGCGCTCAGCGCGGTGGTGTTCACGGCTGTCTATCTGAGGCCGGAGGACGGCGCGGCGGCGGTGGTGGGTCCGGCAACGAGCGTGGAGCAGATGGAGCAGCGGATCCGGCGGATGCGGCGGATGGCGGCATCGGCGCCGGCGCGGGAGGAGACGCTGAAGAAGGCGCTGGAGGAACTGCGGCGGCGCGAGGAGGGCATGATCCGCGCCGAGACGGCGGCGCAGGCGCAGGCGCAGATGCTGGAGATCGTCCGGCGGGTGGCGAAGAGCCAGCCGGAGACCTTCCAGTTGCGGGGCACCGAGTTCGGCGCGCCGCGCGCGCTGGGCGGCGCCTACGGGGAAGTGGTGATGACGGTGGCGGTGGAGAGCCCGATCGAGCAGCTGGTGACGTTTCTGGCCGATGTGAGCAACCAGCCGGAGCTGATCGCCGTGCAGGAGATCCAGTTTTCGCAGGCGAGCGGGAAGGGCAAGCTGATCCCGGCGCGGTTGACGCTCACCGGGATCGTGCCGCGCGAGCTGGCGCCGCAGAAGAAAGGAGGGCCGGCGTTGTGAGGGGGCGGTTGCTTCTCTTGAACCTGGCATTGCTGGCAGGCTGCGCGGCTGCGGCATGGCGGCTGAAGGCAATGCACGAAGAGCGCGCCCGGAATCAGGAGGCATTTCTGAAGGAGCGCGCCGTGCCGGCGGCGGCGCCGCCGCTGTCGCTGCCCGCCCCCGCGCCGCAAGTACCGGCGGCAACGTATCTGCCACTGGCGCAGAAGCTGCTGTTCAGCAAGGACCGCAACCCGGACGTGGTGATCGAAGTGGCGGCGCCGAAGCCTGTGCCGCCGCTGCCACACTATTACGGGCTGATGAACTTCGGCGACGAGCCGCGGGTGATTCTGGCCGTGCAGGGCCAGGGGCAGAAGTCCTACGTTGCGGGCGACCGGGTGGGCGAGTTCCGGCTGGCGGCTGTGGAGCCGGAGGGCCTGGTGTTCGAGTGGGAGGACCGCACGATCCGGGCGAAGTTCGAACAGCTGCGGGACAAGAGCGGCGCGGCGGCGGCGCAGCCGCAACAGGCTGCGGCGCAGGCGGCGCCCGCTCCGGCAGCGCAGCCGCAGCCGGCGGCGGTGGCGACGGTGAGCACGCTCAGCGAGGCCAAGGGACCGGGCGGCGAGGCGGGCGCGCCGACGCGCCCGTGCCAGCCAGGCGACAACTCGCCCGCCGGAACGGTGTCGGACGGCTACCGGAAGGTGATGGCGCGAACGCCCTTCGGGCAGTCGTGCTACTGGGAGAAGGTTCAGTGACAGCAGAAGAAAGGACTGCGAGCATGAAACATTTTCTATGGATTCTGGTTTTGGCGTGCGGGCTTCTGCAGGCCGCACCCGCGCAGCAGGCCAGGAAGCAGGGGGACAAGCCCAAGGCGAAGCCTGCAGCGCTCACCGTGCCGGCAGGCGCGGAGAAGGTGGAGGAAGGCGTGTGGCGCGCCAGGGACGGGCAGGGGCGGACGTGGATCTACAAGAAGACGCCGTTCGGGCTGATCCGGATGGAAGAGCAGGCGGCGCAGGCTGCGCCAGAGCAGGCAGCGGCCGTGCGGGTTGTGGAGATGCGGGGCGAGGAAGCGGTGTTCGAGCGGCAGACTCCGTTCGGGCGGAGGACGTGGTCGAAGCGGCCGGGCGATATGGACGAGGAGGAGCGGCGGGCGATGGAAGAGTGGAAGAAGGCGAAGCGGTAGACGGGTGGCTTGCAAGGAGGCACAGGAATGCGGATCTGGCGGTACCGGAGCCGGGAAGCGGCGCTGCTGATGGCGATGGTGCTGGCGCATCCGGCACCGGCGGCGGCCCATGAGCAGCCGCCGGTGCAGCGGTCTGCGGAAGGCACGGTTGCGCAGCCTCCGCCGGCGGCGGAGGCGAAGCCTGCCGCGGAGGCGGTAGCTGCGGAGGCTCCCCGGCCGGTGCAGACGGCGAAGGCGCAGCCGGGGCTGATCGCCGGGCTGTCGCTGCAGAACGTGAGCCTGCTGGAGGTGGTGGACTTTCTGGCCAAGCAGCTGCGGATCAACTACGTGGTGGAGAAGGGCGTGAGCGGGGCGGTGACGCTGAACACGTACGGCGAGATCCGCGACATTGATCCGCGAGCGCTGCTGGATACGATTCTGAGGATTAACGGCGCGGCGATGGTGCAGACGGGCAGCGTGTACCGCATCGTGCCGCTGGCGGAACTGGCGCGCATGCCGCTGAAGCCGGAGGTGGACGCGAAGGACATTCCGGAAGACGACCGCCCGATGCTGAACCTGGTGTTCCTGAAGTACGCCAACGTGGACGAGCTGGCGAAGCTGGTCGGCGAATTTCTGGGGCCGCAGGGCAGGGCGTGGGCCTATCCGCCGGCGAACCTGCTGCTGGTGCTCGACAGCCGGCGCAGCATGCGGCGCACGATGGAAATGATCTCGCTGTTCGACAGCGACGCGCTGGCCAAGCAGCGGGTGAAGCTGTTCGAGGTGAAGAACAGCCGTCCGACGGACCTCGCCAAGGAGCTGGAGAACCTGCTGAAGTCGATGTCACTCAGCAAGGAGCTGAGCTCGGTGAAGTTTGTGCCGGTGGACCGGATCAACACGCTGATCGCGGTGGCACCGAATCCGGGCGTGTTCGAGCAGATCCAGACGTGGATCGAACGGCTCGACGTGAAGGTCAAGAGCGCGGCGGGCAAGATCGACACCTATGTGTACCGCGTGAAGTACGGGAAGGCGCCATTGCTGGCCCAGTCCATCATGATGCTCTACATGTCGATGTATCCGGGCTACGGCGGCTATGGGGGCAGCGGGATAGGGATGTATCCGGGCATGGGCGGCTACGGGATGATGGGGGGCGGCTTTGCCGGTCTGGGGGGCGGCTACGGGATGGGGATGTATCCGGGGATGGGGATGGCGCCAGGCATGGGTGCGTATGGCGGACTGGGCGTGGCGGGCGGGGCGCAGCCGCAGGCAGCGCAACAGGGCGCAGGCGGCGGACAGGCGGCCGCGCAGCCCCGGACCCAGGTGCAGGCAGGCATGGCGGGTATGGATCTGACGGGCGGCTATCTGGGCATGTACGGGATGGGGATGTACGGTCCGCAGAGCCCGCGCGTAGTGCCGAACATGAGCGATAACTCGCTGCTGATCCTGGCGACGCCGGAAGATTACGAAAGCGTGCTGCGGCTGCTGCGGGAGCTGGACATCCCGCCGCGGCAGGTGCTGATCGAAGCGCGCATCTTCGAGGTGCAGTTGACGGGCGCGCTGAGCTGGGGTATCGACTGGTTCTTGCAGAACCATGGCAACTCGCCGCCGACGGGCTTCGCCGATGCGCGGAATCCGCGTTCCCTGCGCGGCAGCTTCACAGGGTCGGGGCTCAACGTCTCTTCCGGGTGGCTGTTGCGGCAGAGCAAGGAGCTGTTTGCGGCGCTGTCGACATCGGAGCTGGCGACGAGGACGAAGGTGATCAGTACGCCGTCGGTGATCGCCACCGACAGCATTCCGGCGTCGATCAACGTGGGGCTCGAAGTGCCGATGCTGACCGCGCAGGCGGTGACGGGCGTGCAGCAGGGAGGCAGTTCGCTGTTTGCGAACACGATCACGAACCGGAAGACGGGTGTGAATCTTTCGATCACGGCGCATGTGAACCCGTCGGGCGTGGTGACGCTGGAGATCAACCAGGAGGTGAGCTCGCCCGGGCCGCCGCCGGTGGGCGGCATCCAGTCGCCGAGCTTCTCCAACCGCAACGTGACGACTCAGGTGACCGTGCAGGACGGCGACATGATCGCCATTGGCGGTATCATCAGCGAGAACGACTCGCAGACGAGCGGGGGGATCCCGTTTTTGAGCCGCCTTCCGGTTCTGGGGGCGGCATTTGGCAACCGGTCGTACTCCAAGGAGCGGACCGAGCTGATCGTGTTCATCACGCCGCGGGTGATTTACGACACCAACGAAATGACCGACGCCAGCGACGAGCTGGTGCAGCAGATGCGGCGGCTGCAAAGACTGATGCGCTAGGGGCGCAGGGCGGAGCCGGAATGACGCCCGGAGCGGCCTGAGGCGCCCGGAAGCGGCAAAAAGCCCCCCACGGCAGGCAGGAAAATCGCTGATGTGTGGCAGAAATGCTTGACGAAACAGGACGTTTCGTGCTTAAATACCGGGGGTAGGGAGTTCTGGCGTCGCGCCGTCTGTCTCAGTCAGGGGAACCAACCACTTGACTTGGGATGGAGCGGGGTGATAAGAAGGTGCTGACTGTGCCCGGAAGGGCCGGCACTCAAAATCGGTCAGGATCCCGCAGGCACAGAACGAAGAGATTTTACGAGTTACATGGGAATCCACCACGGAAGACCGGCAGGGACCCCAAGGGGCAGGACGGCGCAGTCTGGCTGCGGCGGCCGCATTCTTGAGGCGCTGGCGGCGGCGTGGATTCCTCTCTCCCCTTCCGCTGAGGCTCAGGTTGAAGAGACCCTTCATCAATTCGAATTCGACAGTTCACAAGGAGAAGGAAATGTTTGAATTTCGCAAAGCGATCCTGCTCCTGGCAGTGCTGGTGCTTGGCGCCGGCATGGCCAGTGCGCAGTTCGATCCGTTGAACTGCACGTTGAACGGCGGCGCTCCGCCGCTGCTGCGTGCGGAAGGTTTGGCAGAAGAAGTCGGCCAGGCGTTCATCCGCTGCACGGGCGGGAACCCCTTCCAGCCGGCGATCATCAACATCCGCGTGTTCACGCCGGGCTACAACGTGACCAGCCGGCTGTTGAGCAGCGGCCAGCTGGAAGCTGCGCTGCTGATCGACGACCCGGCTCCGGGCACTGTGAATGTCGGCTCCAATGCGTTCTTTGCTGACACCGTCCCTGGCAACCCCCAGGCGGTGGAGTGGAAGAACATCAACTTCACGCCGCCGGGAACGACCGGTGTGACCCGCACGCTGCGGATGGTCAACATCCGTGTCAACGCGTCAGCTGCCGGCCTTACGGTGACGCCTACCCCGGTGAACCTGCTGGTTTCGGTGACCGGCTCGCTGACGCTGCCTCTGTCCTCGCCCTTCCTGGTTGTGGGCTACATCCAGAAGAGCCTGGAGGTGACCGTGACGGGTGCGACGCTGATCCAGTGCGTTGAGCCGGAGGATGAAGTTGGGGTCACATTCAAGGAGCTGATCCCGAACGCCTGGCGTACCCGGGGCGATACCGTTGCCCAGAACAATCTTCTCCAGATTTACAACACGGAGTCGATGTACTGGGATACGACACCGACCAATTGGCCTGTGGGTGCCGGCGTTGCCACGCAGGCGACCCAGTTGCAGATCGTGTTCTCGGGTCTGCCGGCTGGGGTGAGCCTCGGTACACCTTCCTGGAGCAACACTGGCGGGACCACATTCACGACCAGCGTGAGTGGCAACACGATCACTTTGACCGTGTCCAGCAGTGCTGACGTCGGTGTTTCCGAGACCCTGACGGTTTCGGTGCCGATCATCTACAGCACGACTCTGCCGGCGATCGGCTCCGGTTCGGTGGCGGGCAGCTATGCTCCGATCAGCACGGTGATCACGCCGAGCTCGACGTCGCTGGCGGTGCCGCGCTTCACGAACACGGGCGCTGCGACGGCTGCCTTCGAGATCCTGCCTTGCGAGACCCGGCTGCTGTTCCCGTTCGTGACCAGCATCGAGGGTTGGGACACGGGCATCGCGATCTCCAACACCTCGAGGGATCCGTTTGGCACCGACGAGCAGGAAGGCGCCTGCACGCTGTACTTCTACGGTGTGCCGAGCGACTCCAACCAGACCACCACGGTTAACATCGCTGCCGGCCAGCAGCTGCTGATGACCTTGAGCGGCGGCAATGCCGCGCAGGGCCTGTCGGCGCTGCCGAACTTCACCGGCTATGTGATCGCCCGCTGCAACTTCCAGTACGCTCACGGGTATGCTTTCATCAGCGACGTGGGTGCGAACAAGTTCGCGCAGGGCTACATCGCGCTGGTGATCAGCAAGCACGCCATCAGCAACAGCAAGCGCTACAGCAGCCTGCCGATGGAAGCGCTGAACCAGTAACCAACCTTTCGGGCCGGCTGACGGTCTGAGACCGGGGGAGGGAAACCTCCCCCGGTTTTTTTTCTGTCTGCGGGGCGACCGGAGCGGTGGTACAATCAAGTCAGTTCCCTTCCTCGCTCTCCGGCGGAGGCTGCCGCCGGACTTCCCTTCCTCAAGAGGAAACGATGCACCGGATAGACAAGACATTCCTGAACACATTGGTTCTGGCCTCCGCGCTGGCATTGGCGGCGCATGGCGGCTATCTCGTTTCGGTTTCGACGGCGGCCCCTGCGTCGCCCGTTTTGACCGTGCTGAACGATCAGCTGGAAGTACTGGGTTCCACGAACCTGCCGGGCGCCGTGCAGCAGATCCTGCTGGCGGACGACGGCACGCGACTGATTGTGCTGACCCAGAACGCGGCGGCGCCCATCACGCTGGTGAACTTGAGTGCCAGCGGGCTCGGGCAAGCCCGGGTGGTCACGCTGCCGGCGGGGGCCGGAGCTCCCACGATGGCGGCCCTGTCGCCGGATGGGGCGCGGCTGATCGTCGCCACCGCCAACCCTGCCCGGCTGCACTTCGCGCAGATGGCAACCGAGCAGGCGCTGCCGGACTTTGTGGCGCTGCCGTCTACGGCTGTGGACATGGAGTTCACAAAGGACGGCGCTTACCTGGTGGTGCTGACCGACTCGAATATCCTGCAACCGGTGCGCGTGTCGGACTGGCTGCCCTTGACGCCAGCAACGGTCCCCGGGGGGTATCCCGGCGGGAGCCTGCGCCTCAGCGTGGCGCCGTTCGGCAGTCTGTACATCACTGCGCCGAACACCCTGATCGAGCTTTCCGGCGCACCGCCCTTTGGGGAATTATCGCGTACTTCACCGCTCAACCCCGCCCTGACGCATCCTGGCAAACTGTACTTTACGCCGACCGGAACCAGGGCTTTCACTCCGGGGCGGCTTCTCGGCGGGCATTCGATCGGGCTGGTGGATTTCACGCTCCGCGGAAGCAACAGCCCTGCCGGCTCGATGGTCGCCACCGGAATTGCCGTGTCCACCGTGGGCGGACCCTTCGGCACGAGCCCGCAATTGCTGGATCCTGTGGTGCCGGTTCGCGAGGACCGCGTGCTGGCGCTGGCACCCACGATTCCGCAGGTGTTTGATATCACGCGGGGCATCGGCGGGGGCCTGAATGTCGTGGGGATGCAAGCAGGGCAGCAGGTGCTGAGCAACATCGTGGGGATTGCGGCGAGCGACGAGACGCCGACATCGCTGCGTTTCTTCTACGTGGACAGCACCGGACGGCATTACATGCTGCCTCTGGTCGGGCTTGGCAATGTGATGCAGCGGGATCTCTCGCCCGGAACCTTGAAGTACGTCTCGGCGCCTTCTGGCGCGAATCCGGGCAATCTGTTTGCTTACGGGACTGGCAAGACGGTGCAGCCGGGGGCAGCGCTGCGCTATTTCGTGCGGGTTTTTGATTTGAACGGGAAGCCTGTCAAGGGCGCCACGGTGACGTTCCGGGTGGCGGTGGGCAACCCTGCAATCTCCCAGCCCACGGCTGTGACCAACCGCGAAGGCTTTGCCTTTGTGGACGTGACGGCGCCGGCGGAGGCGGGCGCCTTTACCGTCGAGGCGCTGGCGGGCAATGTCGCTCCGGTGGCGATGACTTCAACGGTTCAGGGGCAAACTGGCGGAAGCGGCGGTGGTGGTGGAGGTGGTGGAGGAACGCCTGCCGGGCCGAAGCTGATCAAAGTGTCCGGCGACGGGCAACTGTCGATGGTGGGGGTGATCAACCAGGATCTTGTGGTTCGCGCTGTCGACGCCGACGGAAATCCGATCCCCAACAAGGACATTCTGTGGCAGACGGCGAATGCCGGCGTGAATTTCATCACCGACAATCCAACGCGAACCAATGCCAACGGCGAAGCCAGGATGCAGATGTTTGTGTTTGGTTTGACCGATCCATCGCTGCCGTTCTATCAGGTGGCGGTGGAGGCAGTGGCCGATTTCGGCAAGACGACGTTCTATGCCACGCAGTATCCCAATGATCAGTTCGGCAGACCGCTGGTGACTCTCGACACGCCGTCCTCGGCCGAGCGAACCATCACTCTGAAACTGGGCAAACCGGAAGCAGGGAAACTGAAGATTTTCGTTCTGTCCGGCATTGGAGTGGGCCGCCCGGCGAATGTGCCGATTCCGAATGTCTCGCTGAAGCTCACGAGCCGGAACACAGACCCGGCGGCCGGGCCAGTCGTGGGGTGCGTGGAAGAGAACCCGCTTTCCACACCTGAAGGCGTGGCCACATGCACGCTTCTGGCGAAGGGAAAGATCGGCAACACATTCGTGAATGCGTTGATTGGAAGCGAGAGCACGATCGACGACATTCGCGTGATTGTGGAACCGGGCGATCCGGTGCCGCCGGTGATCGTTTCCGGCAACAACCAGAGCGGGAAGGTTGGCGAGGCACTCCCGCTGCCGCTGGTGGCGCAGATCCTGGACGCTGGCGGCAACCCGCTGCCAGGGACGCAGGTGAGCTGGATCGTCTCCAACCCGAATGCACTCCAACTGGTGAACTCCGTGTCGACGTCCGGCTCCGATGGCAAGGTCTCCACGCGGGTACAGCTGGGAGTCATCCCGGGCCAGTACACGGTGACAGTTCGCGCAGGGCAGCTTCAGGCGTCGTTCCAGGTGACTGTGGAGTCCATGGTGTCGACGCTGCGGAAAGTGTCGGGCGACGGGCAGCCGGTCGTGTCCACCAATACGGCGTTCCCGCAACCTCTGGTGGTGGAGGTGCTCGACGTGATCAACCGCCCGGTGCAGGGGATCACCGTCAACTGGACTGTGACGGGTTCGGCGACCGTAAGTGAAGCGATCTCGGTAACGGACTCGAACGGGCGTGCGCAGGTGACTGTTACGGCAGGCGCCGTGCCTGGGCCGATCACTGTGACGGCGACGGCGGCGAACCTCACTCCGGTGGGCTTCTCCTTGCAATCGCGGCTCCCTGGTCCGGGAATCACCGCACAGAGCTTCCGCAACTACGCGACCAACGAGACGGGTGTGGCGCCCGGCAACCTTGTGATCCTTTCCGGAGCCGGCATTGCGCGGAACGTGACGGGAGCTGCAGTGGCGAACCTTCTGGTGGGGCGGCTTCCGACCGAGTTCAAGGGCCTGGTGGTCGAGTTCCGCTCGGGCGGGAAGTCCTCTTACGCGCCCATCTACTGGATCGTGAAGGAAGGCGATCTTGAGGAGGCGCTGATCCAGGCGCCGTACGAGATCACGGGCACTGCGGTGGACGTCAACGTCAGCGTGGATGGCATTGCGACGCTGGTGACGGGCGTGCCGGTGAAGCCTTTGTCGCCTGGCATGATCGAGGATCAGATCGACGGGCGGCGGGCGGCGATCGTGATCCGCTCCGACGGGCTGGTGGCCACGAAGGCCACGCCGGCGCGGCGGGGTGAGACGGTGCGGCTGTACGCCATCGGGCTGGGCCAGGCCACGCCGCTGGCCGAGACGAACCGCGTGGGGCGTCCGGACCAGAAGGTGACGGCCACGGTGGCGGTCGGAATCGACAACGCCGGGGTTGAAGTGGTGGAAGCCAAGCTGGCCGAGAACCTGATCGGCATCTACGAGGTGCTGTTCAAGATTCCCGAGGACGCGCAACTGGGCGACCGGCCGCTGGGCCTGGTGGCGGAAGCCACTCCGGGCCAGCCCTTCTACGCTCAAGGCAGCGTGATTCCGATTGGTCCGAAGGAGTAGTATCCTTTCGGAACACTGATCCCTGTTTCAGGTCTTCGCGCCGCCCTCACCGGGCGGCGCGAATGTTTTTGGGGCCGAGCGAGCGTTTTCTGATAACTTGGGGCAGGACGCCAGTCGCAGGGGCGGCGGAGGGGACAGTGGAGTCAGATCCCGGCCTTGCAGCATCTGCATTGCGGATGTGGATGGATCGAGCCCACTTGCCAGCCGCCCTTCAGCCGCGCATTGCGCGAGTGTGCTTTCCGGATGCCAACTGCCCTTCCCGCGCAGGGGCTTCTGCAACTGCCGCTCTCAGATGGGGAGGACGCCGTGGCGGTGACGGAGAAGGTCGCAGAGCAGGCGGCGGCGGGCGGTGCGGATGCGGACGGGCAGGGTAAATTCGCTGTGCGAACGCAGGGCGCCGAAAGCCCATGCGGCCGAGTCGCAGAAGCTTTCGCAAATGTACTCGCGCCACCGGCGGGTGCGGCGGCGGACATCTTCCCGCCGAAGGGCGTTGCGCCGCATCTCGGCCGACCAGCCGAGTTCGCCGCGCACGCCGGCTGCGATCTCTTCTTTCAGCAGCTGTTCCCACCGGCGCCGCTCGGCGTTGTTCAAGCGGATCCAGGCGAAGTGAAAGATCTCATGGAGGGCGATGCGGGCCAGTTCGCCGGGATCGGATCTGAGATCCTCGTCCAGCACCATACGGCGCTCGCGCAGGAAGCTGGCGGCGTGAATGGGCTGGCCGGGGCCGCCGCCGAAGCGCAGCTTGCCCCGGCACGCCCGCAGCGATCCAGCCCACTCGAGCCGGAGGGGCGCGCCGGTGAAGCGCACGGGCAACCGGAAGGCCAATCCTATTTCTTCGGCGAGCTGCTCGGGATGTACTGCTGATCCTTCACCTCGATCTGGAGGCTCTTCTGCACGCCTTCGATCCATTCCTTGAACTTCGCCTCCCGCACTGCCTGATAGACATCGCTGCGAACCTCCTCGAAGGACGGCGTCACAAAGTCCGTGAGCCGGAAGATCCAGAAGCCGCCGGATTGCCGCACCGGGTCGGAAACCTGGCCGGGGCGCAGGGAGAAGACGGCGGTGCGGATGGCAGGCGGGAGGTTGGAGTCGTTGGGCTTCAGGGGCTGGTAGTCGCCGCCCTTGGCGCGGGTCTCCTCGTCGTCAGAGAATTTGCGGGCAAGCTCCGAGAAGTCAGCGCCGGCGCGGGCACGGGCCACCAGGTCGCGGGCCAGCTTTTCGGCTGCGGCGCCCGTGCGGGGCCGTTTGGTCTTGGGATCGGCGGCGGGCAGCGGGCTGTCGTTGAAGCTGATGTAGATCACTTTGACCTGGGCGCGGGCCCAGTCGTCTTTGTGATCGTCGAAGTACTTCTGCTGCTCTTCGCTCGTGACGCGGATCTTCATGGCCGCCACTTCCGTCTCTGCCTGCGCGAGGTAGACCAGGCGGTTGTATTCGAGACGCGTCCGGTGCGGCTCCTTCGCCGGCACGCCGTCCTGCTCGGCCAGTTGCGCGAGTCGCAGGACCAGGGCGTACTGCTTGAGGAAGGCCTCCCGGTTGAGCTGGAAGTTGTGGCCCACCTCTGGCGGAAGGGCGCGGATCATCGCTTCCCACTCGCTTTTGCGCCACGGCTTCCCTTCGAGCACAAAGACGACGGGATCATCCTTAGCTGGCGCGGTCTGGGCCGAAGCCGGGCAGAGGGAGGCGAGGGCCAGGAAAAACAGAGGGAAACGTGAGTGCCGGATCATTGCTTATCCTCAAGATAGCATGCAGGTTGCAATCCCCTTCCAACAACGCGGGTGCAGGACCGGCCGACGGCCAGGAGGCGGGCGATGACCTCGCGAGCACTGCCTGAGCCGCTGTGGCTGGACGTGAGCCTGTGGTCGGCAGATCTGGCCAACCTGGAGCGTGACACCCGGCGTCTGGAGCCGTTTGCCGATTCGTTCCATCTCGATGCCGCCGACGGGCATTTTGTGCGCAGCCTTCTGTTTTTTCCGGATCTTGTGGCGCGTCTCCGCGAGATCACGGCCAAGCCGCTGCACGTTCATCTTTTCGCCACGCGCCCCATGGATCTGGCGCCGCTGTTTGCCGAAGCCGGCGCGGACCGGATCACGGCGCCGCTGGAGGCGGGCAAACGGGTCTGGCAGGTGGTCGATTGGGCGCGGGAGCGGGGGCTGAAGGCGGGCGTTTCGCTGGAACTGGAGACGCCGGTGGAGCAGGTCCGCGGGTTCCGGCAGCGGGTGGACCATGTGATCCTGATGGGCACGCCCTCGGGCGTGAAGGGATGCGGGCTGGACGAGCGCGCCTGCGACCGCATGGCGGCGGCGGCGGCTTACCTGGAAGGTACGAAGACGCTGCTGGTGGCAGACGGCGGCATCCGGCAGGAGACGGTTCCGCTGCTGCGGGCGTCGGGGGCGCAGGGCGTGGTGCCGGGGTCGCTGGTGTGCGCGGCCAGCGACCCGGCCGGGATGCATGAGTGGCTCAAGAGCCTGTGAGCGGTTCGGCGTCCTGCTTGCGGCAGAAGCAGGACTCCCACCGGCCGGGCGAGGTTTCGCCCGTCCAGGCTTCGAAGCCCGAGGCGCGCATCATCTGGATGAGCGGCGAGGGGCAAAAGCTGGCGGTGAGAACGACCATCCCGCCGGGGGCGAGCGCAGAGGCGCACTGTTTGACCTTTGCGGCGGGGTGCACGCCCGTGGCGAGCATCTCATCGGCGTCAATGCGGAACTGCGGCGTGAACTGGGCGGCCCACCGGGGGCGCGGCGAGGGCGGAAGCGGTGTGTGGCCTCCGTGGCCGCAGGCGGCCTCTTCCTGATCCTGGCCTGCCCATGCACGAACGGTGGCGACGAACTCGGGCACGGGCAGCCCGGCGAGGCGCGCGGCGCTTTCGAGCGTGGTCCCTTCCAGCAGGCTGCGGCGCATGGCCTCGCTGCGTACCGAGGCGAGCGGGGGCAGGGCGGTCAACAGGCGCTGTTCGAGTTCCGGGTGCGCCTCGAGAATCACGGACAGGCGCGTTTCGGGCTGGATGCTTGTCGTCATCGGGGGACTCCTGCAGGGGATGGCTCGTCGTACTGAAGCAGGCGGCGCTCGCCTTCGAGCGCGCGGATGCGGGTGACGTCCTGCGTCACTTCGAGCGTGCCGAGGTACTGGCCAGTCTCGCCGCGCACGGCAAAGTAGCGGATGTGGATGAAACGGCCGTGGAAGGGGATCCAGAACTCGGCCACGCTGTGGCGCCCGGACCGGAAATCGTCGAGGATCTGATCGACAATGTGGACGCTGCGCGGCGGATGGCAGTGCTGGACCTTGCGGCCGAGGATGGCGCGGGAGCGGGCGAAGATGCGGTCCGGCCCCTCGCTGTAGAAGGCCACGCGGTCGCCGGCGTCGACGAAGGTGAGATCCACGGGGAGGGTGCGGAAGATGGCGAGGAGCTGTTCGATCGTGAGGCTGCCGGTGGGCAGTTGCACGGCGTCGCCGCCGCCGAGTTTCAGCCCTTCGCGAAGGACGCTCTCCGGCGGGCGGTAGCCTTCGCGCGGGGCGACGAGGCACCATCCGTAGCGGGGCGAATCAGCCCAGATTTGCGCCCAGTCGTCTTCGGTGAGGACGTCGAGGCACATGGGAAGGAGGATGTTCTCCTCCTTGTAAATCATCTCCTCGATGGCGGCAGCGGCGCTTTCGCCGACGGTGCGGGCGGCGGTCTTCCAGTCGTCGAGGGAGGCGTCGCGGACGGCGAGCGCCTGCTGCAGGCTCTTCAGCATGGCGCGGACCTCGTCGTCCTTGCCCCACATCACCTTGGAGGGGCCGGTGATGCCGTGGCTTTCGAGCCGCGAGAAGAACAGGTGCTCCTTGCGCTGGTAGTGCTTGTCGACATCCATCAGCTCGTTGGCGCACTGGCGCCAGGCGAGCAGCAGCGGATCGAGTCCTGCCTCGCTTTCCAGCGCCAGGATCGGCTGCATTGCCTGCCGCATGCGGCCGAGGGTTTCGCGAAGCGCCTGGTTTTCCAGCCGCAGCGTGTCGGCGGGATGTCCAGGCGGCACGGGGCGCGCGGGGAGCTGCACCAGCACCTCGCGGGTGAGCTGCGAGTGCAGGTCGCACATGGCCATGATCTCTTCGGCGGGCATGCCGTCGGCCATCAGCTCCTGCTCCATGGCAACGATTTCCGAGTAGTCGGTTTCGCGGACGATGGTGCGGAGCTGGTCCTTGACCGAATCGGGCGCGGCGCCTTCGTGAAGGCTGCGGATGATGCTTTTCAACTGGCGGACGCGCTGGGCGCGGTTGTCGATGATCTCGCTCAAATCGCTCTCCTCAATCCGCAGAGTAAAGGAGAGCGGTGTCCGGTTCCATGACCGGAGTCACAAAGCGGGGGCGTCAGCGCAAGACCACGCGGGCGAGGCCGGGATTGCCGGCGGCGTCGAGGGCGCGGACGACGACGCTGCGCTCGCCGCCCTCGGCGGGCAGGTGCAGGGAGAAGGACTCCTCCCGGCCATCGGTGATGCCGTCGGCGGCTTCAAGGACGGTCCACGGGCCGGCGTTGACCGAGCATTCGGCGCGGCGGATGGGTGAGGCGGAGTCCTCGGCGCGGATCTCGAGACGCCACTCCGCGCCCTGGCGCCTGGGTTCGAGGATGCGGACTCGCGGAGGCGTCTGATCGATCAGCACCGGCGGGCTGACGAGGTCGGATTCGCGCGCCGCCTGCGGGCTGTTGGCGAGCCGGTCGGTGGCGACGACGCGGAAGAAATAGCGGCCGTCGGCGAAGACCTCGCCGTCCTGCTGCAATGTGTTCTCCTTGATGTCGGCCTTCAGGAGCTTCCATTCGCGTTCGTCCTCGCCGCGGAAGTACAGGCTGTAGAGAAGCGTGTCGCCGTCCGGGTCGTCGGCCTGCCAGGAGATGTAAAGCTGCTGCATGCCCGTGCGGGCGACGGTCTGGGTGGGCGTGCCGCCGCTGGTGGACTGGCCCGCATCGCCGGTGTCGGTGACCGTGATGCTGTAGGCGACCGAGGACTGCTGGGCGGGCGCGGCCGGCTTGGCCTGGGCGGCAGCCCATTGCGGCGACACCTGGATGCTCCGCACCACAGGGCGTCCGTTTTGCGGCTGGTAGCTGATGGCGACGGAGTCGATGACGGGCGCGGGTCCCTTGCCGGGAGTGATCTCGACGCGCCATTGGATGAAGCGGGCGTTGGGACTGGAGATGGCGTTGCGCGCCGGGTCGGAGATAGGCTCAGACCATTCGCTCCACGTCGTGTCGGGGCGGGCGGAATTGCCGGAGCGGGTGCGGAAGCTGAGCTTTCCGGCGCCGGTTTCGGCGCGCCATTCGAGGCGCCCCCAACGGGCGGCGTTGCCGACGTCATGGACGGGGGATTCATAGATGCCGGTCTGCGCGTCGGCGCCGTTGAGACGGTAGAGCTTGCCCTGGTTGCTGGTGGCGGCGAGCAGAGACGCGGCGGCGCCGGCGAGGCGCGTGGTTTCGCCTTCGCGCGTCTCCACGAGCAGCGCCGCTTTCAGATCCGGCGAAAGGCGGTAGATGCGGCCGCTCGAGTCGGTGGAGAAGAACAGTTCGGCGCCGCGGATGATGAGGTCGTAGACGTTTTCTTCCTTGCTCGACCACAGAGTTTCGACAAGGTTGTCTGCGTGGATACGGTAGAGGGCGGACTTTTCGGCGCTGAGATCGACAGAAGGCGCGGGCGGGGGAGTTTCCGGGGCGGGCGCGGCTGGCTTGGGCGGCTCAGGCTTTGGCTGGAGGTCGATGCCGCGCTGGGTGGCGGCGTCGGAGTCGGCGGAAACGGTGATCGTCGTGGTGACCATGCCGGCAGCCTGTTGCGTGGTGGCGGCGCCGGCGGCCTGGGCCTGGCGGCGCGCGAAGGCTCCCCCCATGGCGGCGACATAGACGGAGCCGTCCGGAGCGGGGACGATAGAGCGGATCTCGGGAAGGCTCGAGTCGTAGAGAACGAAGGCGCGGCCCTTGCCCTCGATGCGGTAGAGGATGCCGTTGGGTTCGGTTCCGGCCAGCAGGCGCCCTTTGGAGTCGAAGGCGAGCGAAGTGACGTGGGTCTGACCGGTCTCGTACCAGATTTCGCCCTGCCCGGCGGCGGTGACGCGCCAGACGCGGCCGCTCTGTCCGGTGCCGACGAAGAGCGAGCCATCGCTGGCGGCAGCGAGGGCCCAGATGTATTTCTCGCCGGGATCGAAGAATTCGGCTGCCTTGCCGCCCTCGAGTTTCCAGACTTTGCCGTCGGGAGAGGAACCGGCGTAGAGCGTGCCTTTGGCGTCGAGAGCGAGGGCGAAGACCTCCGGCTGAGGAGCGGACCAGAGCAAGGAAGGCTTCTCGCCGGCCTTCCAGCGGTAGACGCGGCCGCGGTGGCCGGTGGAGAAATACACGGCGCCATCGGGGGCGGCGGCCAGGCTCCAGACTCCTGCTTCACCGGTCTCGGCGGCGGTTTCCAGGCGCGGCGCCAGAGTGAGCCGGCCATCGCGGGTGAGCGATACGCCGACGAACCGGCCTTTGAGAAAGTCGCTGTAGGTATTGCTTTCCCAGACGCTGGAACTGCCCGCGAAACAGAGCCAGACGGCCAGGCAGGCCGAAACAGGCAAGAGGCGCGAAGGTTTCATTCTTTCACTTCCACCTGAATCGTGCGAGACCCGGAGAACAGGTAGGGCGCAGCGTCCATTGGGATCTCGGCGACGAGAGAATTGGCCTGCTGCGAGGCGCTCTGCAAGAGGGCTGCGCCGGCGGAGGGCGGCAGCAATGGGAGGTTCTCGCCCTGCACCTGGAGCGTGGGCGAGGAGCGCCACACGCGCAGGTAAGGCCTGTCGTTGGGATGGAGCCGGCTGAGGAAGGCGCGGAGTTGTTCGGGCGAACGCGGCGGAGTGAGCAAGAACTGGCGGAACTCGGCGAGGTTGGCCGAAGGGCCATCGGTGACGGTGAAGTAGAGCGGACCGGCAGGCGCGCCGACCGGGACGTGATAGGCGGCCTTGCGGGTCAGCTCCACGCCGCTTTCGCCAAGGAACAGGGCGGTGATCTCGACCGGCTCACCGGGGCGGACGGTGCGCTTGGAACTCCAGACGCCGTCGAGCTGAACCTGGCGTTTTTCGCCCGAAACCTCGAGATCGATTTCGAGGCCGGCGAGGCGGAGCGAGTCGAAGCCGCTTTGCAGAAGCGCAGCTACGGGAGCGGCGACGGCGGCGGAGACGAGGTTGGGGGCGCCGAGTTCGGCGGCGAACATATTGGACAGAGGCAGCGGCTCGCCCTGGCGGACAAGCATCTTGCCGCGCAAGGTGATGGTGGAGATGCCGGCGGTGCGCTCGGTGGCCTCGAGAGCAGAAAACACGGCCATCTGAACGAGGATCGGCGCCAGTAGGCGGTCGTCGACCATCTCCATCTGGTAAGCGCGCGGAGGCCGCGCCCCGCCCGTGCTGGACACGCGGATGCGGACGGGCAGCATACGCGCCTTGCGGTTGAGTTCGCCGGCGAGGGTGGTGGCGCTGTCGGACGTGATGGCGCCGAGCCATTCCCGCGCGTTGGAGATTTTGAATGAGGTGTTCAGGCTGGGCAGCAGGGCGAGCACCTCGGCGCGCGCAAAGGGCATTTCAGTTTCTCCAGCGCCCAGGAAGCGGTGTCCGAAGGCGTAGATGCGGCGGCCGTCGACGTGAGTGACAGTTCCGTCGGCGCCCACGCTCATGTCGCCGGTCATCAGTTGCACGCTGATCATTTCGCCCGGCTGCAAAGGGCGCGGCGGCCCGGCGGGCTGCTGCGCGCGGCCGCCGCCCGCGCCTTGCATGGGTTCCAGCCCGGCGGCGCGGAGGCGGGAGGCGAAGCGTTCCACAGCGCCGCGAGTAAAGCCGCCGAGCCAAAGCGGCGTGGAAATCTCGGCCAGGCGCGTCGAACCCATCTCGAATTCCAGGCGTGCGGGAAGCGCGGCTGCCAAATCGAACGGGTCCGCCGGAGTGTGCCCGGCACGGGCGGGAGGGCGGGGATCGAGCATCTCCTCGATGGGGCGGATTCCCGCGATGGGCGCCTTCGAGAAGGGGAACGAGTAGGCCACTGCGCCCACCAGTTTGCCGTCGACGTAGACAGGGCTTCCGCTCATGCCCTGCATGACGCCGGTCTCTTCCAGCGGTCCGCCGCTCAGGCGGGCAAGGATCACGGACTGCTTCGGGCCAGTGTTTTCGAGCACGCCGAGAATTTCGCAGCGGAATTCCTCGACTTTGCCGCCCTGAAAAACGGTTTTGCCCGTGCAGGGCATTCCCTTGCGGACGTCTTTCAGCGGGAGAATGCCAGCCGGCGGAACGGCGAGCACACTGGCGGCAAAGAGGGAAAAACAGATTCCTGCCGGCCGCCGCAGCACGCTTTTATTGTAGACGCGCGGCCGAGCCGAATCTTCTGGCGGCGCTGTGCGACGCCCCGCAGAAGTGGGCGCACAGGACCGGCGCGCACTTGCGCCCTGGGCGGCAGGAGCGAGCCCAGAGCACGCTGTGCCGGTGGAAGGAAGGGATGCGACGCGCGGATTCAATCAATGAAACCGCGCCAGGTGTTGCCTTTCTGGTCGCGCAATATCACGCCGTAGCCATCGGACACGCCGGTGATGAAGTCTCCGTTCGAAGAACGGAAACGGTAGCGGATCGTGTCGTCCGGCTGGCGTTCGGCGACGCCCCTCCATTCGTTGCCGAATTCATCCCTCAGGTGAATATAGTCCCCGTCTCCAGGTCCGGCGACAACGCGGTTCGAACTGTCGTGGAAGTGGAGATAGCCACTCTTGACACCAGAGGTTTGACGTCTCCTCCGATAGATCATAGCCCGTTCTGATTATCGGCCGGGAGGCCTCGCGTCTCCATCGGGTGAATGACCTAGGCTTGGGTGGCCCGGGCGGATGCGGGAATGCGCGAGCTGGAGCACATCGGCTACCTTGGAAGCGTCGGCGATGCGGGCAGTGATCCAGAGGGTATCCAGCGCGAGCGTGGAGGTGGACGGGCGTGTGGCGGGGCGAATCGGTCCCGGACTGCTGGTGCTGCTGGGCGTGGGCAAGGGCGATACAGAGCAGGACGCCGAAGCTCTGGCGCGGAAGATCGTCGAACTGCGGGTGTTCCAGGACGAAGTGGGCAAGATGAACCTGAGCGTGAAGGACACTGGCGGCAGCCTGCTGGTGGTGTCGCAGTTCACGCTCTATGGGGATACGAGGAAGGGGAGGCGGCCGAGTTTCGATCAGGCGGCGGCGCCGGAGGAGGCGCGCCGGCTGTACGAGCGCTTCGTGGAGGCGGCGCGAGAGCAGGGCGTTGGAGTGGAGACGGGGGTGTTTCAGGCGATGATGTCGGTGAGGCTGGTCAACGAGGGGCCGGTGACGTTTCTGGTGGAGAGTCGAGATCCCAGCCGAAGCGGCGGATAATCTCCCCGGTGGGGCCGTCGGCGGCGATGCGGCCGTGATCGAAGAAGACGGCGCGGGGGCAGAGGGCGCGGGCGAAGGCGGCGTCGTGGGTGGCGATGAGGCGGGCTTGCGGGAGCGTGCGCAGCAGCTCGAGGAGGGCGCGGCGGGCGGGCGGATCGAGATGGGTGGTGGGCTCGTCGAGGATCAGGACTTCTGGATCGACGGCCAGGATGCCGGCCAAGGCGACGCGCTGTTTCTCGCCGCTGCTCAGGCGGTAAGGGGCGCGGTCGAGTCCGTCTTCGATGCCAACGGAGGCCAGGGCGTGGCGGGCTCGCTGTTCAGCCTCTTCGCGGGGGAGTCCGGCGAGCATCGGGCCGAAGGCCACGTCCTCGAGGATGGTAGGGCGGAAGAGTTGGTCTTCGGGATCCTGGAAGAGGAAGCCGATTTTGCGGCGGATCTGCGCGAGGTGAGGAGGGGTGGCGGGCAGATCGCAGACGCGGAGTTCGCCCTCGCCGCGCAGGATGCCGTTGAGGTGGAGGAGGAAGGTGGTCTTGCCCGAGCCGTTTCGGCCGAGCACGGCGACGCTCTCGCCGCGGTGGAGCTGGAAGTCGATGCCGCGGAGGACCTCTTGTCCCGGCTGGTAGGAAAAGCTCAGCCCGCGGGCGTGGACGATGCAACTCATGGCAGTCTCCCGGCGCCGCGGGCCAGGTGAGCGCGGTGGATGCGGGCGGCGCGCTGGAAGGAGGCGGCGAACAGGAGGGCGAGGCTGGCGGCGGAGACCTGGAAGGAACGCTCCGCTCCGCGCGCCACGGCTGCGGTGCGCATGCGCCGCGCCTGCTCGCCGAGCACGCCGAGGTAGCGCCAGATGAAGTGCATGACTTCCAGGACGAGGCGCGGGGCGCGGAACCATGCGGCGGCCGACAGCACGTCATCGAGTGGCGTGACGGCCATCAGCAGGACGACCCACAGGGCGGAGACGAGAGGCTTCCAGACGAGCATGGCGGCGCGGGCGGAGTCACCGGTGAGCCAAGCGAGGAGCGCGAAGAGGGCGGAGAAGGGGAGTACGGCGGCGGCGCGAAGCAGCAGGGGGCCAACGGTGATGCGGGCGGAGAAGGCCAGCATGGCCGGCAGGGGGGCGGCCATCCAGGAGTCATGACGAAAAGAGGTGAGAACCAGCGCCGCCAGTGTCGCAGCGAGCTTCCAGCGGGCGTCGAGGCGGTGCAGCCAGGAGCGGCCGCGGCTCCACTCGTCGAAAGCGAAATGGGAGGGGCCTATGCGTTGCGCCACCGCGAAATCCAGCGGCCGGCCGCCCAGCAAGCCAGGGCCGTGGCGGCAAGGCCCAAGAGCCCGGCGCCCGCCTTCCGGAGCCAGTCCGTCGTTAGCCAGGCGGCTTCGTAATCGGGCATCGGGGAAGCAAAGACAGTGCGTTCCAAGCCGGTGATGCCGATCCGTTCAGCCAGGTGCTCGAGGCCGTCGGGAAGCGACGACGCAGCGAGGAATCCGAACGTAGCCAGCAGCAGCGAGGCGAGCAGGAGGCCGGAGAGGGCGCGGCGCGGGGAGCCGTGTGCGCGTTCCAGAAGCCCCGGCTCCACGGATTCGAGAGCCGCAACGACTGCCGCTGTGATCGCGCCCTCAAGCAAGGCCGTGAGGGCGAAGACGCCGAGAGCGAGGGCGAGGGCCGGACCCGGGATGCGGATGCCGGAGACGGCGAGTTCGGCCAGCGCGAGACAGGCCGCGGCGAATGCGCTGATCAAACCTGCGAAGAAGGCGGCCACGCGCCGGCGGCGCAGTCCGCCGAAGGCCTGCCATGCCCATCCGCCGGCGGCGGCGCCTGCGAGCGCCATGTTGAAGGCGTTGGCTCCGAGCGCGAGCACGCCGCCGTCCTGGAACAGCAGCGCCTGGATGGCGAGGATCGCCGTCATCACCACCATGGCGGGGGCCGTGCCGAGGGCGATGGCGAGCAGGGCGCCGCCCAGCAGATGGCCGCTTGAGCCGGCGGCAACGGGGAAGTTGATCATCTGCGCGGCGAAGACGAACGCGCCAGCCATGCCCATCAGGGGGACGCGGGACTCTTCCAGGCTACGGCTGGCGCGGCGCGCGGCCACAGCCAGCCCCGCCAGGCTCGCCACGCCGAGCGGCGCCAGCACTGCCGGCGAGAGGTATCCGTCCGGGATGTGCATGACGCCACCAAGGTAGCAAACTGTGCGCGAGCGTGCTACGGAATGCCCCTTTTCAGGAGAGACGGAGATCAGAAGGCGGGCGCCTTCCAGACGATCTCGCCGCCAACGATCGTGAGAATGGGGCCGCCGCGGAATGTGCGCCCGCTAAACGGCGTGTTGGCGCTCTTTGACAGCGAGTTCTTCACGTCGTAGGTCCACGGGTATTCCGGGTGCAGCACGGTGACGTCGCCGAGACAGCCGGGCTTGAGGGCGCCGCGGGCCTGCTCGCCCTTCCATCCGATGACGCGGGCGGGCTCGCTGGTGAAGAGGGCGATCAGACGGTTCAGCGGAATTCTGCCGGGGTGCACGAGCACCTCAAGGGCGACGCCCAATGCGGTTTCCAGGCCGAGGATCCCGAACGGGCAGCGCTCGAACTCCTGCATTTTGTCATCGCCGGCGTGAGGCGCGTGGTCCGTGGCAAGGCAATCGACTGCTCCGGAGACAATCCCCTCGATCACGGCATCGACGTGCTCGCGGCCCCGCAGCGGCGGCTTCATCTTGTAGTTGGAATCGTAGGGCCGCATGTGGCGCGTGTCGAGTGCAATGTGATGCGGCGTCGCCTCGCAGGTGACGGGCAGGCCGCGGCGGCGGGCAAACGCGACCATCGCCACGGCGTTCTTCGTCGAGATGTGCGCCACGTGGTAGCGCGCGCCGGTGAGTTCGGCCAATAGAATGTCGCGCGCCACCATGACGTCCTCCGCCGCCGCGGGAATTCCGCGCAGGCCAAGGCGCACGCTGTCGGTACACTCGTGCATGTCGCCGCCGGCCGAGAGGTTCAGATCCTCGCAGTGCTGGATGACGGGGATGCCTAGCGCGCGGGCCGTTTCCATGGCGCGGCGCATGACGCGCGAGTTCATTACCGGGCGCCCGTCATCGCTGATGGCCACGGCGCCGGCGGCGATCATGGATCCGATGGCGGCCAGCTCCTCGCCCTCGCTGCCTTTGGTAATGGCGCCGATCGGGCAAACGCGCACGGCGGCTTCGCGGCGCGCCTTCTCGACGATGTAGGTAGTGACCGTGGCCGAATCGTTCACCGGGTTGGTGTTGGGCATGCAGCAGACGGTGGTGAAGCCGCCCGCGGCAGCGGCGCGCGTGCCGGTGGCGATGGTCTCGCAGTGCGTGAAGCCCGGCTCGCGCAAGTGAACGTGGATGTCGAGGAAGCCCGGCGCGACGACGAGCCCCGCGGCGTCGACCGTCTCCGCTCCGGAGGCGGAGAGCCGCTCGCCGACGGCGGCGATTCGACCGTTTTCGATGAGGACGTCGGCCACGCCGTCATGGCCCGTGGCCGGGCAGATGACCCGGCCGTTGCGGATCAGCAGCTTCTTCACGACAGCAACACCCTTTCCAGCACGGCCATGCGCACGGGGACGCCGTTTTCGACCTGGTTGAGGATCATGGACCGCTGCGAGTCAGCCACCTCGGAAGAGATTTCGCGGCCGCGGTTCATCGGCCCGGGGTGCATGACGATGACATCGGGATGCGCCAGCTCGATGTGCTCCTGCCGCAGACCATAGAAGCGGAAGTATTCGCCAGCCTGCATAGGCGGCTCGTGGACCCGCTCGAGCTGCACTCGCAGCATCATGATCACCTGGGCGCTCCGCACGGCGCGCCTCATGTCGTACTCGATCTCGACGCCCGGCGCGATAGCAGCCATTTCGCGCGGCAGAAGCGGAGGCGGACCACAGAGCGCGACGCTGGCGCCGAACTTTGAAAGCAGCAAGATGTTGGAGCGGGCTACGCGGCTGTGGAGGATGTCGCCGATGATGACAACGCGGAGTCCCTCGAGCCGCCCGCAGCGGTCGAGGATCGTGCGGGCGTCGAGCAATGCCTGCGTGGGATGCTCGTGCGTGCCGTCGCCGGCGTTGACGATCGGCGTCGAAAGATGCCGCGCCAGGAAGTGGGGCGCGCCGGAGGCCTGATGGCGCATCACGATCACCGAGGGGCGCATCGCCGCCAGCGTGTTGAGCGTGTCCACCAGACTCTCGCCCTTTGCGACGCTCGAGCCGGCAGCGGTGATCGAGAGAGTGTCGGCGCCGAGGCGGTGGGCGGCGATTTCGAAGCTCGACCGCGTGCGGGTGGAGTTTTCGAAGAACGCGTTCACCACCATCATGCCGGTGCAGGTATTCACTTTCGCGAACGTCGGCCCGCCATGCGGCTGGAAGGCGACGGCGCGGTCGAGGATGCGCTCGATTTCGGCGCGGTCGAGCTCCTCAATTCCAAGCAGGCTGCGGCCCATGACGCGCCTCCTTCAGTCCACCTTCTCCACGAGCATCACCTTTTCGACGCCGTCGATCTCCTGGAACTTGACCTCGATGATCTCTCGCGAGGAGGTGGGCACCTTGCGGCCGACAAACTGCGCCTCGATAGGGAGCTCGCGGTGGCCGCGGTCGATGAGGACCAGCAGTTGCACGCGCGCGGGCCGGCCGTGTTCGAACAGAGCATCCAGCGCCGCGCGCACGGTGCGCCCGGTGTAAAGCACGTCGTCCATGAGGATCACGTCCTTGCCCGTGACCGGGAAGTCGATCTGCGTGCCGCTCACCACCGGCTTCGGGCCGATGGTAGAGAGGTCGTCACGGTAGAGCGTGATGTCGATGGCGCCGACCGGGACCTGGATGTTTTCAAGCGTTTCGATCTTGCGGGCGATGCGCTGGGCCATGGGCACGCCGCGCCGGTGGATGCCGATGAAGGCGAGCCGGGAGGGATCGCCGGCCTTTTCGAGCACTTCATGCGCCAGCCGCACAAGGGTGCGGTCCATCTCGGAGGCGCTCATCAGCTGGGCTTTTTCTCGCGTTGCGCTCATCGGAGTTCAGTGTACTAATTTCAGTGCCGGCGCATCCGGTCGCGCACGCGCCGGGAGAGCCTCTCGAGTTCCTCGAGGTCTTTGAGCGCCTTGATCGACAGCACGTGGCCCTTGCTCTTTTCCATCTCCTCCTGTACAGACTCCAGGATCTTCTTCATGCTCTCCAGGTCCTTGAGGTTGCTCTCATAGTTCGCTTTGAGAACGGCCTCCGACCACAACCGCCCGTCGGGCAGCTTCTTCGGCTCCTCGCGCGACGGCGGCGGCGGGGGAAGCTGCTGCGCGCCTGCCGCCGCGGCGAGCAGGGCCGCAATAAGACGCCTGCTAGACTGAACTTTGATGAAAGAAGTTGGCATTGGCATCATCGGCCTCGGCAACGTCGGAGGGGGGACACTCACCATTGTCGCGGAAAACGCGGGCGAGATCGCTCGCAAACTGGGCTTTCCGCTGCGTGTCGTGGCAGTGTGCAGCCGCAATCCCGCGGGGCGGCAGTTGCCGGCGGGCATCTCTCCGTCGCTTGTGACCGGCAACTGGCGCGAAGTGGTGGAGCATCCGGATGTCGAGATCGTCGCCGAACTGGTGGGAGGTACGGGCGTGGCGGCGGAGATTGTGGAAGCGGCGATCGATGCCGGCAAGTGCGTAGTGACGGCGAACAAGGAGCTGATCGCGCTGCGCGGACTGGAGTTGTGGCAGAGGGCGGAAGCGCGCGGCGTGACGCTGGCCATGGAGGCAAGCGTTTGCGGCGGCATTCCGATCCATGCGGTGCTGCGCGAAGGCATCGCCGGCGACCGGATCGAGGCGCTGTTCGGTATCCTCAACGGCACGAGCAACTATATCCTCACGGAGATCGAACAGCACGGCTCGGCGTTCGACAGCGTGCTCGCGGAAGCGCAGAGGCTGGGCTACGCCGAAGCGGACCCGACGGCGGATGTGGACGGCTACGATGCACGCTCGAAGCTGGCGCTGCTGGCTTCGCTGGCATTTGGCGTGCGCCTTCAGCCGGCATCGATCCCGACGGAGGGCATCCGGCGGATCTCGCCGACGGACTTCGAGTATGCGCGCCAGCTGGGCTGCACGATCCGGCTGCTGTGCGCGGCGCGGCGTACGAAAGAAGGGCTGTTCGTCTCCGTGCGCCCGTCTTTGCTGCCGCTGAAGGCGATCATGGCCGGCGTGCGCGGCGCCTACAACGCGGTGTGGGTGCGTGGCGCGTACGGCGCGGATACCTTCTACTACGGCCGCGGCGCCGGTCCGCTGCCGACGGGCGTGGCGGTGACAAGCGACCTGATGCGCGTGGCGCGCGAGTTGCGCCCCGCGCCCGCGCACCGCGTGCCGCCGTTCGCCGCGCGCACGCTGGAAGAGGCCGAGCCTCTGCCCATCGGCAGGCAGATGCGGCCGTGGTATCTGCGCTTCCGCATCAAGGACCGCCCCGGCATCATCCGCGACCTTTCTACCATCCTGGCGAGGCACGCCATTTCGATCGACGCCGTGCTGCAGCTCCCTGAGCAGGACAAGCAGAACCTGCCGTTCGTGATCACGCTGGAGAGCAGCCCGGAGTCGAGCGTCCGCTCGGCGCTTCAGGAGATTGCGCCGCGCGACTTCATGGTAGAGCCGCCGCTGGCGCTGCCCATCGAGAAGGGGCTGTAACAGCGCGCGTTAAAGGCTGCGGGCAACGTCTACAAGATCGGCGAAAACGCCGTAGGCAGTCTGATCGACGCCCGGGTGCAGGCTGAAGACGCCGAGGCCGCCCATGCGGTCCGTGTGCAGCAGGAGGACGTTTGAGGTGCCCCGCATCTGCGCCAGCATGTCGCCGGCGTCGAGCACCTCGGCGCGGACGCGCAACGTGACGCCCGCAGCGGTGCGCTTGCCTCGCGCGACCAGCGCAATCCGCTTTCCCTCGCGCTCGGTCTCAGCGACTCGCGCCGGGGTGAGCCGCCCGATGCCGCGGCGGTTCACGGCGGCTGGCGTGAGGCGCGCGTCCATCAGAACATTTGCAAGCGCGGCAGCCTTGCAGGCGCTGTCCCATCCGTCGATGTCGAACCACGGATCGGCTTCGGTGACGCCGAAGCGGCGCGCTTCCTCGATCCCTTCGTCCGGCGTCATGCCGTGGCGCATCGCTTCCAGGATGACCTGCGTGGTCGAGTTCAGCACGCCGGCGAAGCCGAGGATGCGCGCGCCGGGCAGGCAGTTGCGGACCAGATTGAAGACGGGCGCGCCGTCCATCACCGCACTCTCGAAGCGGAACTCGACGCCTGCGCGGCGCGCCTCTGCGGCGAGATCGGCGTAGCAGCAGGCGATGGGCCCCTTGTTGGCGGTGACCACGTGCATGCCGCGCGCGAAGGCGGCGCGGATGTGGCTCGCGGCAGGCTCTCCGTTCTCCGGGTTCATCGTCGTGAGTTCCACGAGGATCTCGGCGCGGGCGCGGTCGAGAAATTCTTCCGCGTTGGCAGCCGCGGGTCCGAAGGCCGGCTCTTCGGGGAGC
The DNA here is from genome assembly GCA_037446555.1 of Acidobacteriota bacterium. Classification (GTDB taxonomy): domain Bacteria; phylum Acidobacteriota; class Terriglobia; order Bryobacterales; family Bryobacteraceae; genus JANWVO01. Next base: position 3,555 of record JBBIIK010000024.1, on the reverse strand, counting down.
CCGTGCAGATCGTAAGCCGAGCCGTGGCGCAGCGTGTGGGCCGCGACGATGCGAAACGGGTAGACGCTTCGCTGCTGTGCCAGAAGGCGCGCCAGGGCGCGCGCCACTCTTCCATATCCAAGGATGGCGACTCTCAAAACTCGATCTTCTCGATCAGGGCGTTCAACTCAGTTTCCAGCGTAGCCTTGCGGCGGCGCAACTCGGAGATGCGGTCCCGGAGTTGCGTGATGCGGACGTCGCCCTTGGCCAGCTCGGCGGCGTAGCGGTTGACCTGCTCCTGCTGTCCGGCGACGTTGCGAAGGGTGTTGATGTTCTGGCGGAGGCGGTCCTGCTCCGAACCAAGATCGCGCAATTCTGTTTCGGTTTGGCGCAACTCGGCGTCCGCGGCTGCGATTCCGCGCTTCCTGGCGGCGACTTCTTCCAATTGCTTGCGCGCCGCCGCGCCGAGAGCGCGGTTCTGGATGAAAGTGATGAGAACGTCCGGCGTCAGGGAGGTGATGGCGGTGGAACTCTCCACTTCGCGCTCCTCCACCACGGCGAGCTTCGAGGTTCCCTGCGAGGCGAGGGCCACGGAGAACCGCCAGGAGGAAGGAGCCGTCTCGTCCGCCTTCGGCTTGAGCAGCTTCCAGCCCGGCGTAACAGGGTGTTCGACGAGCATCGTCTTCTCCTTCGCCTCGGCATTGAAAACCGTGTAGACGGTGGTGCGCTGGATGGCGGTGCGCGTGGTGAGCACGCCTTGGCTGGCGCGGAAGCTGCGGATGGTTTCCTCGCCGGATTCAAAGTTGGTGGTGACGCGCACCGCCTGGTCGACGGCGTAGCTGATGAGGCGCTTCTCGCCGTTCTTGAGCACCTCCATCATCGCTTCCCCGGAATAACCGGAAGCGTGGTAGACGGTGATGGGTCCGCCATCAAGAGTCTTGCTCGTGGAGTTGGCGATCTCGGCGGCGAAGCGGGGGTTCGCCTGCGAGCGGTCGGAATAGATGAGCAGCTTGCGGGCGGCGATCCTGCCCTGGAAGAAGGGCAGCAAGAGGGATTCCCCCGCGCGGGCGTTGACGGGCGCGGAGAAGCTGTATTCGAACAGTTCCCCGGCTTCGCGCCCTTCCGCCGCCGGCTCGACGCTGCTCAACTCCATCCCGGCGGGAGCGGCGAGAGCCGCCTCGTCAGCGGGCTTCCCGCGAATGACCGCCTTCGGACCGGCGAGCGCGGCAAGCCGCTGCGCGGGTTTCTCCTCGCTGGCGAGGGCGCCGGCATGCACCTGCGGGGCGAGCGGCTCGATGCCGGGCAGGTCGACTTCGCGGCGGTTCACATAGCGCGCCTCGAGCAGGCGGGTGAGGAAGGAGACAGGCCTGCCGCTGACGGCGCTGAGAGAGACCTGGTTCCAGTCCTCGCCGGTGGCGTTTTCGATGATGGCCCAGCCTTCGAGCGTGGCGTCGCCCGAATCGGGCAGCAGGAGGCGGTAGGTGGATTTCCATACGGGCGCAGGGGCGAGGTAGCGCACGGTGACGCGCTGCTGGCCCGAGGCGGCGAGATCGAGGAAGACGGTGCGGCGGTCGGGGACGAGATCGCGGGCCATGCGGGCGAGAGCATCGGCGAACTGCTTCTGGAGGCGAGGGTCGGAGAAGCGGAGGCCGGAGGCGGCGTCGAGGTCGAAGACGGCGAAGGCGCCCGAATCCAACAAAAGCGTGAGTTCCTGTTTTAGCCCCTGGTTGGGCGGCAGGGCGGCGCGTCCGGAGACGATGACGCCGGCGGCGGGGCTGCCGCGGTAGTCCATTTCTACGCGGGCGCCGCGGTAGTGGTCGAGGAGGACGGCAAGGGGCTGCTGTTGCGTGGGGCGCAGGGGGTCTGGCGGGGCGGCGGGATTGCGGGAGTCGCGAAACTCGTAGCGCAGGCGGGCGACGCCGCCGGGAGCGTCGAGGACGAGCGATTTGAGGACGTCGTCCATCTCGGCGGCGCGGAATTCAAGCGCCGCCGGCTCGCCGGGTTTGATAACGCCGGCACGTTCGTAAAAGGCGACACCGTTCTTGTAGACGACGATGCGCTGGAAGGGCAGCGGCGCCGCCGCGAGAAGCCCCGCGGCAAGCAGGGCGGGGAGGGTGAATTTCATGCGCTGGCTCCTTTGGTCATGATAAGGTCGAGGACGCGCCGGAGCGACCATGGCGATCCTGCTGGTAGACGACGAAAGGCCGCTGCTCGAGCTGCTGAGGCGGTTTCTGGAGCGCGCCGGCTATGAGGTGGACGTGTCGGAGACGGGGATGGGTGCGCTGGAGAAGTGCCGTGCGGCGCCGGGGAAGTACGCGGTGGCGGTGCTGGATCTGAAGCTGCCGGACATCCGCGGGGAGGAGCTGCTGCCGAAGCTGCTGGAGGCGTCGCCTTCGATTCAGGTGCTGGTGGCGAGCGGGACGCCGTACAGCCCGCAGGGGCTGCCGGCGGCATTGCGGCCGCGGGTGCGGGCGCTGCTGAAACCATTTATGCCGAAAGAATTGCTGGAGGCGATCCGGCAGCTGGGGGAGCAGGGGCGGGCGGCGTCGATTTCATAGCGCCGCGGTTCAGTTGGATAAATCAGTCTGCTGCGGCCGCGGAGCAGGGTCCAGAGCGCTCAAGGTTCTCTGCGCACAGCTTCCTGTCCCACGACTGCTGAGTACGGCGAGGCAGGCCGGCATGCGCGCCGCTTACAGTTCCAATTCTGCCAACGCGTCATTCAGTTCCGCGGCGAGCTTGTCCTTTTGGTCTCTGAGTGAGGCCAGCCGCTCCCGCAGCGTGCTGATCCGCGCGTCGCATTCAGCCAACTCTGCCACATTCCGGTTGAGCCGCTCCTCTTGCCCCGCCAGGTTACGCAGGATCCGGATGTTTTGTCGCAACCGTTCCTGATTCCGGACGAGTTCCTGCAAAGTTGCGTCAACACGCTTGCATTCGCCTTCCACGGCAGCGAGTTCCCCCCTCTTTGCCGTCACCGCTGCAAGGGCATCCCGCAGGGCCGGAGTCAGAGAGTCTGGATCCTCAAATTCAAAAAGATAATCCGCGGACAGTTGCTGGAGGGACGCCGTGGTTTCTGTCAGCTCCTCTTCGACAACCTCAATCGAGAGCGAGGAATTTGCGGGGAGAGGCACGGTGAACCTGTAGGAGCCCCGGCCCAGAGAGTCCGCTTGGGGAGTTATCAAATTCGTGCCCTCACTCACGGCATGCTCGATCAGGAGGCGCTTTTCTACCGGATCCATGTTGGCAATCCTGTAAGTCGTGACGTAACGGAAAGCAATTCGGGTGGTCAGCGTGCCCTGGACCGCCTTCACGCCGCGAATCATCTTCTTGTCAGGCTGATGGGTCGTGTTGATGTGCGTGCCATAGTCGATGGCATAACTGACCAGGCATTTCTCACCATTCTTCAACACTCCGATCAGCGCATCGCCCGCGAAGCCATCGGGCGTATACACGGGGGCGTCCCGGACGTAGTTGAAGGTTGGTGGTAGACGGCGGCCGGCTTCGATTAGAATCCGGTTGACGAAAACCTTGAATCCGAAAGGAGCCAACCGCCTTGAGTAGACCCTATCAGATCGTCAC
>JBBIIK010000023.1:0-63219 GCA_037446555.1 Acidobacteriota bacterium | reverse complement strand
AGATGGAGACCATCACCAGGCAGGCCTACGGCTTCCGCAACTTCGAAAACTACCGCCATCGCGTGCAGGTGCTATGTTCTTAGGAGACCTCGGGATTCGGGTTTGCCCCCGCAATTGGCGTACAGCCGGGAGGCGGGCTACACGCGGCGCCGCATTTTGTTTGAAGCGGAACCGGGCGATTTTGTTCCAGCCTGGCTGCTGCTGCCGGAGCGGCCGCGAGCGGGAGGACCGGCCGCGCTTTGCCTGCACCAGACGACGAGGATCGGGAAAGACGAGCCTGCCGGCCTCGGGGGAAAATCCTCCCTGCACTACGCCCGCGAGTTGGCCTTGCGCGGCTATGCCGCCCTCGCGCCCGATTATCCGAACTTCGGGGATTACCGCTGCGATCCTTACGCCCGCGAGTTGGCCTTGCGCGGCTATGCCGCCCTCGCGCCCGATTATCCGAACTTCGGGGATTACCGCTGCGATCCCTACGCCCGCGGCTACTCGAGCGCCACGATGAAGGGCATCGTGAACCATGCGTGCGCCCTGCGGCTGCTGTCTGCGTTGCCCGGCGTCGACAGACGCCGTGTTGCCGCCGTGGGCCACTCGCTGGGCGGGCACAACGCGCTGTCTCTGGCCGCCTTCGAGCGGCGTGTGGCCGCGGTGGTCACAAGCTGCGGGTTCACATCGTTCCGCCGCTATATGGGCGGGGACCTGCGCGGATGGAGCCACGCAGGAACATGCCGCGCATCGCATCGCAATTCGGATGCGATCCGTCACGGATGCCGTTCGATTTCCCTGACGTGCTGGCGCTCATCGCGCCGCGGCCGGTATTCGTCAACGCTCCGCTCGGCGACACCAACTTCGACGTGCGGGGCGTGCGGGAGTGCCTCGACGAGGTGCGTCGGCTGTTCCCGGAGTGGCGGCTGGAGGCCGAGTTCCCCGCCTGCGGGCACGACTTCCCCCAGGAGGTGCGATCAAAGGCCTGGGATTTTCTGGACTGCGCTCTCTGAAGGGCCGCGGCGTCAAAACGTACCGTAGGAGGCTTTCATCTCGGCCAGAGCCTTCAGCGAGCGCTGCCGGATGTACTGATCCTCTTCCTGATGCAGCAGCCGCTGCAGAACGCCTGCCACGTCAGGCTCGCGGACGTTGGCCAGCAATTCCACGGCGGCAATGCGCACGCCAGCGTGCTTGTCGGTGAGCAGAACATGGGCCAGCGCCTTGCGCGTCTCGGGGTCCTGCGCGAAGGGCCGCAGAGCCTCCAGCGCCTTCAGCCGCACGGCGGCGTTTTCGTCCGTGCGCAGCGCATCGAGCAGCGCGCGGCGCACATCCGCATCGGCGGTCCGCTCCTTCAGCAGGTCGATCGACTCCACGCGCACGCCTGGATCGGTGGAATCGCTGGCGGCGGCCAGAAGCAGCCGGCGGATCCTCTCGTCCTGGAACGATCCGCGCAATTCGCGCGGGCGGATCTCGTCGTATTGAACCCGCACCTCGCCACTGCCGGTGGTATCGACGAGCCGCACCTTGCCAACAACAGGCGGCGGGGAACTGCGCGCCAGCGGGCCAAGAGCGGGCGAGTCTTCCGGCAAGAGCCGCGCGCCGAAGAACCCGAGCGCCAGCATGGCCAGCGCTCCCACCGGCCGCGCCCACATGGGAGGCGAGACAAACCATCTCGACCAGAATGCCCGTAGCGCCGCCCCGAAGCCCCGCAGCCCGCGCTCCTTCTGGATCGCCGCTGCAAGATCCCGGCGGCACCGCGCCAGCAACTCGGCGGAGACGCCCGCCTCGCCTTGCGCCAGCAAAGAGGTGAGCTTCTCACAGCGCGCCCGCTCGGCGCTGCATTCGGCGCATGCCTCCAGATGGTGCTCCACCAGTTCTTCCTGGTCGAAGCTCAGCTCGCCATACAGGTAGAGCGGAATCAGCTCCCGGACGTCCTTGCAGTTCATAGGAATTCTCCCAACGCCTGTCGCATCTTCTGCGTCGCCCGGAAGAGGCAGTTCTTGGCCGCCTCCTCGCTGCTGCCCAACGCCTCGCCGATCTCGCGCAGGCGCATGCCCTGGTAGTGCCTCAGTTCAAAGACCAGCCGTTCCCGCGGGGTCAACCCGTTGAGAGCCTGCTCGATGCTCGACCGCAACTCCCGGTTCAGCGCCGCGCGCTGCGGATCGCCCGCCGGACGCGCCTCTGGCACCGTTTCCAGGCGGTTCAGCTCGCCGTCTTCAGTATCGACAGTCGCCGGTTCGGTCCGCCGCACCTTGCGTTTCCGCAGCAGGTCCAGGCACAGGTTCGTGGCGATGCGGTAGAGCCATGTGGAGAAGTTGCAGTCGAAGCGGAAGCTTCCGAGGTTCCTGTAGACCCGCAGGAAAGTCTCCTGGTAGATGTCCCGCGCGTCGTCGGCGTTCCGCAGCAGGTTCATCGCCAGCCGGAGTACCTGCTGGTCATAGGAGCACACCAGCCGCTCGAAGGCTTCCGGGTCGCCGGACTGCGCGGCGCGGATCGTGGCAGCCTCGTCCATGCATGCATCCAGCCGGGCGCTTGTGCAGGCGCCGCCTTCGATCGCCAGTGTCGCTCCCGGTTCCGTCATGGGTCCTCGCAGGGGCGGGAACCGCCCTCACAGGCCTCAGACGCAGCAAGGAGAAAAATGTCTCGCCGGAATCTTCAGTCTGCCACTTCCACTTCGATGCGCCGGTGGGCAGGATCGAGGGCCAAGATGCGGAAGCGCCTCAGCTGCCCGGTGCGAAGAGTCTTGCGGTCGCTTTCGGCGCTGCCGCCGCCCTTCCACTTCGCCGCCAGCAGAGCCGCCAGGTCATCGACGTCGGCCGCCGCCGCGCGCGCCTTCTCGGCACCGGCTGCGGCGTCCTTCAGCCGGCACCGCGCATGCACGCCCTCGCTGATCTCGACCTTGGCGTGGGTCGCGTGCGTTTCCACGACGCGCCCACTCACAAGGTCGCCCACCTGGTGCTCGCCGATGAAGATGTCGGCGGAGGTGGGCTCGAGCGCCTTCATGCTCAGCCGGATACGCTTCTTCTCGGCGTCCAGCTCCACCACTTGGGCTTTCACCACCTGCCCGGGCGCCAGCAATTCCTTCGGGTGCTGCACGCGCTTCTCGCGGGTGATGTCGCCCACATGGATCATGCCCTCGATGCCGTCGCCCAGATCCACAAAGGCGCCGAACTGCGCCAGGCTGGTCACCGGCCCTTCCACCACGGTGCCGGGCGCGAAGCGCGCCGGCGCCGTCTCCCACGGGTTGCCCAGCGCCTGCTTCAGCCCCAGCGCAATGCGGCGCTCGGCAGGCTTCACATCCAGCACGACAGTCTCCACCAGGTCGCCTACCTGCACAACGTCCTCGGGCTTCCGCACGCGCTTTGACCATGAGAGCTCGGAAAGATGGATTAGCCCGTCCACGCCTGGCGCAATCTCCACGAAGGCGCCGAACTCGGCCAACCGCACCACCTTGCCGCGCACGCGGTCGCCGGGCTTCAGCGAGGAGGCCGCCTCGGTCCACGGATCGGGCGAGAGCTGCTTCATCCCGAGCGAGATCTTCCGGCTGTTGCGGTTGATCTTCAGGATCTTCACCTCGACCGTCTGCCCCGGGCTGACCAGGCTCGAGGGCTTGTCCACGCGGTGCCAGCTCATGTCGGTGACGTGTAGCAGCCCGTCGATGCCGGGGGCAAGCTCCACAAACGCGCCGAAGTCGGTCACCGTCCGCACGCGTCCTTGCACCACCGTTCCTTCCTGAAGCCGCTCGAAGGCCTCGCGCTTGGCCGCCGCGGCCTGCTCTTCCAGCACGCCGCGCCGGTCCACCACAATGTCCGGGCGCTCCGGATTCTCGATGTCGAGCTTGGTGATGCGGCACTCGATCTGCTGGCCGACCAGCGATGGCAGCTCCGCCATCTCGCGAATGCCGCAGCGCGAGGCGGGCAGAAAAGCGTAAACCCCGTCGGCCACTTGCACGCGGAGCCCGCCCTTGACCGGCTCGGTCACCACGCCCAGGATCACGTGCTTGCCTTCAAACGCCGCCTGCAAGCCGGTGAAGTCCCTGGGCTGCTCCACGCGGATGGTGGAAAGCAGGTAATAGCCGTCCTCAGTACGCCCGCTAATATTGACCATCAGCGTGGCTCCGGGGGCGAAATCCGCGGGCAGCCCGGGCGTGTCGCGCCGCAGCAGCCCCTCCATCTTCCTGCCCACGTTGACGACAATGGCGTCGTCATTGACGGAAACCACTGTTCCTTCCAGCGCCGCGCCTTCGTCGCCGTTGCTTTGCGCCGCTTCGAACGCAGCCAGCATCTCGCCAAACGTGCTGTCGGGCGGCGCCGGCGATTCAGCGACAGGAGAAACCTCGGTCAGGTTGGGGGAATCTGCTGGATTCATGGACAAACTCGCGAGACCTCTCATATTCTGACACAATCCCGCTTGGCCGGGGCAGCGCCGCCCGCCTGCTGCGCTAAGATGACGGCTTGCAGGGCAACCAGAACGCTCAGTGGAGACGGCTCCTGCCTGGCATGCAGGACGCCGTATGGCTGCTGCTGTTTTCCGCGCTCGCTTGGGTCAGCCCCACGCGCGGCGCCGCCGAAATCGAAGTCCTCTCTGCTCTGGCCATTCTACAGGTGGCCGCTCCGCGCATCCGGGCCTTCCAGTCGGCGCGCGGCAATCTGGTTCTGATCTCGCTGAAGCTGCTGCTCGGGTTCCTTCTGATCGGCGTCACGGGCGGCATTGCATCCAGTTACTATCTGATCCTGCTGCTGCCTGTGTTGTCGGCCGCCACCACGCTCGGCCCTGCCGGCGCCGCCACCTTCACCGCCCTGGCTTGCCTCGCTTACCTCGCTTTCATCCCGGTCGCCTACAACCTCGGCTACATCCTGGAGGGGCTGTATCTGCGCGACCTGACGTTGCGCGTCCTGTTCCTTCCTGTCGTGGCCTACCTGACGTACTCCCTGGCGGAGGAAAACCGCCGCGCCGCGCGCCGCGCCGAGGCCGCCGCCGCCGAGCTGGCCGAGGTCAACCGCCGCCTGATGGAAGCCGAGGCGAGCGCGCGGCGCAGCGAGCGCCTGGCCGCGCTGGGCCAGTTGACTGCGGGGCTCGCTCACGAACTCCGCAACCCGCTGGGCACTATGAAAGCGAGCGCCGAGATGCTGCTGGAACGCACTGGTCCGGACAACGCCGTGCTGCGCGAACTGGCCGAATACATCTCCTCCGAAGTCGACCGGACCAACTCGCTCATCACCCGGTTCCTCGAGTTCGCGCGGCCATCGCAGTTGCGCAAGGCGCCGGCCGACCTGCACCTGATTCTCGAAAGCGCCATTGAGCACCTCGAGCGCGAAACCCCCGGCGCCGCCGCGCGCGTCCATCGCAATTTCGATCCGGCGCTCCCGCTGGTCGACGCCGACGCCGAGCTGCTCGAGCGCGTTTTTTTCAATCTGCTCCGCAACGCGCTGGAGGCCTCCCCGCCGGAGGCCGTGGTGACCATCAAGACCCGCCGCGCTCCCTCGGGGGTCGAGATCGCCTTCATTGACCGCGGCCCCGGGGTGCCGCCCGAACACCGGGAGCACATCTTCAACCCCTTCTTTACCACCAAGCCGGGCGGCATCGGCTTGGGACTCGCTGTTTCGGCCAAGATCGCCGGCGACCACGGCGGCACCATCACGGTCGACTCCGAACCCGGCGAAGGGGCCGCGTTCCTCGTGTCGCTCCCCACGGGCCCGAGGTGACGGCCAAGAGGCTTCATCTTTGTAACAATTCGCCGTTGAACACCCTTTCAGGCGTCACCCAACCGCGAAACGCCGAACAAAACCGGGTCTGGATCGTCCATGCTCAATGGAGAGTGCCTGGCCCGAGGGATGAAGAGGGGCTTGGCAAGACATCCGGAAATTTGAGCGGAGGAAAACAGCCAGCATGAGTCCTGCCCGCGCAATCCAACCGGCTTCTTTCGGGAGTCAGCCAGCCACGGGCGTACCCCGGCGGTTTCTCGAAGGCATCCGCCTCACCCGCAAGGAACGGGCGCTGCTCGAAATGTTGATGGAAAATCCGGGCCGGTGCGTCAGCCGCCAGGTGCTGCTGAAGTCGGTCTGGAACTACGCCGAGGACGCCCGCACGCGAACTGTGGACGTCCATGTGCAGCGGCTGCGCCGCAAGCTCGGCCCCAAGGCCGACGCGCTCAAGACCATCGTCCGTATCGGCTACTGCTGGCTGCCGGAAGTCGCTGGCGCCTGAGCCTCTGCCGGGGCTGAAACCGCGCCTCCGCGCGCCCACGTCCCACCTTGAGGAAGGCCCTTCGCATGGCGCGCGGCAACGGCAATATCATGAATGCGGGAATGCAGCCCCGCGTGCTGATCGTCGAGGACGAGGAGAAGCTCCGCCGAGTCCTTTCCCTGCATCTGGAGTCCCAGGGGTTCGAGCCTCTGGCTGCCGGCAGCGCGGAGGAGGCCCTGCGCCTCGCTCCGCAGGCGCAACTGGTGCTCACCGATCTCCGGCTGCCCGGGATGAACGGACTGGAGTTGCTCGACGCGCTGCGACGGCTCAATGCGCGCCTGCCGGTGGTGGTCATGACCGCCTTCTCCTCGGTGGAGACCGCCGTGGAAGCGATGAAGAAAGGCGCCGCCGACTTCCTGCCCAAGCCGTTCTCGCTCGATCACCTCAACACCGTGGTCCGCAAGGCTCTCGAGGTGCAGCGGCTGCGCGAGGAGAACACCCGGCTGCGCGAGGAACTGGGCCGCCGCTACCGGATCGAGAGCATCATCGGCACCGGACCGAAGATGCAGGACATCCTCGCCGCCGTCATGCGCGTCGCCCCGACGCGCACCACCGTCCTGCTGTGCGGGGAAAGCGGCGTCGGCAAGGATCTCATCGCCCGCGCCATCCACTTTCATTCGCCGCGCGCCGAGCAACCGTTCGTCAAAATCAATTGCACGGCCATCCCGGAAAACCTGATGGAGAGCGAGCTGTTCGGCTACGAAAAGGGGGCGTTCACCGGCGCCGCAGCCTCCCGCCCGGGCAAGTTCGAGCAGGCAGACAAGGGTACCGTGTTCCTGGACGAAATCGGCGACGTGCCGCCGTCGGTGCAGGTGAAGTTGCTGCGCGTGCTCCAGGACCGGGATTTCGAGCGGCTGGGCAGCAACCGCACGCGGCAAATCGACGTCCGTGTCATCGCCGCCACGAATGTCGATCTGCGCCGCGCTCTGGAAGAGGGCAGTTTCCGCGAAGACCTCTACTACCGTCTGAACGTCTTTCCGATCACGATCCCGCCGCTGCGCGAACGGCGCGAAGACATTCCGCTCCTTGCCGAGCGCTTCCTCCGCCGCTTTGCCGCCGAAACCGGCTCGCGGGTGCGCGAGATCAGCCCGGAAGCCATGCGCTCGCTGGTCGAGTACGACTGGCCTGGCAATGTCCGCGAGCTGGAAAACGTGATCGAGCGCAGCCTGCTTTACGCCGATGGCACGGTGCTGTTGCCGGAGCACATCCGGCTGGATCACGCCCCGCGCCGCATGAGCAATGGCGCCTCAGGCGCCGCCGCCACGAACGGCTTTCTGCCGGAAGGCCTGACACTGGACCAGTACGAACAGCAACTGATTCGCGAGGCGCTGCGGCGCGCCGGCGGCAACAAGAGCCAGGCCGCACGCCTGCTGGGCCTGAGCCGCAACGCCCTGCGCTACCGCCTCTCGCAGATGGGTATCGAATAACCCGGCGCAACGCGGCGCCTTTCCGTTGCGCTATTGCTTCTTCGCCGGCGGCCGGCCCCCCGGAGAAGTCCATCCCGGCGGCGGGTTGTATTCGGGCCGCGTGCGGACTTCCGTCCCCGTGGGGAAATCCGGCGGGACTTTCTGCGTCACCTTGCCAGTTGCCGCCCATTCGGTGCCGCGCTGGAAAGTGGTGATGAAGCCCACGCAGTTCATGGCCGCGATGTCATGGCCGAGCACGGTATGGAACACGCGCCCCTTGCCATACTGCAGCGCCATCAGGATCGGCTCCTCGCGGTTTGTGCCGCGGTTGGCCGGATCCGACCAGGCGATCGAGAGCATCATCATGTTCTCGCCCGGCCCGCGCATCTGTGCGTACAGCTCGTCGGCGGCGTGCATCCACTCCTCGGGAAGGCCCTTCGTCACCGGGTGGTCCTTGACGAAGTTCCGGATCTTGAACGGCAACCGCGCACCATGGCTGCCGGCGGGGCCGGGGGTTGTGTCGCTCACCACCTTGCCGTCCTTCACATACCAGTAAGGCCCGTGCTTCTCCGTGCGCCCGCGCCAGCCGCCGATGCCGATCATCAGGTTGTACTCGCGCCAGTTGGGGAACGCGTTGTCAGCCGCATGCACGGAGACAAATCCGCCGCCGTTGCGCACAAAGGCTTCAAACGAAGCCTTCAGCTCGTCCGGCCAGCGCTCGTCGGGAGCATCATAGTTGCCCACCACAGCCCGGTACTTGCTCCACTCCGGACGGAAGGAGGAAAAGTCCCCTCCTCGCGGCGGCGCGACAACCACAGTCACGTCGAACAGCCCCGTCTCTTCCAGCATGCGCTTCAGATACGGGGTGGTCTCCTCCCACGCGTGGTAAGGCCCTCCCTGCTCGCCGGTCAGGATCATCACCGGAATCTTCTTCTGGGCGGCGCAGTCCGGAGCAGTCCAAAGGCACGCGGCAGCGGCCAAGGCAATGAACAGTGCACGGTTCATGATGGCATTCCTCAGTTCGCCTTGATTCTACACGGTCTGAAGGGCAAAGCAGACGCGCGGGCGGCGCGTGCCCTATCAGCGCCTGCGGCAGAGCATCCACGCGACGAGCAAGAATACGATGCCCGCCACCGCCAGCGTGTCAGACCGCGGAATGTTGAAGTCGACCGGAAAGTAGGGCACGAAAAACAGGAATTCCGGCAGCGTGCGCAGACCCGCGGCAGAAGGGCGGTTCCGTAAATGGCCCCGCTCGCCGCTCAGTTCTAACCCGGATCGCTTTTCCTCCTGCGGCGTTCCCATAGCCGCCCTCCTCCTCGAGCTTGTTGAAGAGAATAGGGCATTTCAGATCTGGAGGCAAGCCCTCGCGCCCCGCCTGCACAGCATTGGAACGCCGCGCCCACTCTCCAAGAGAAGGCGGCCACGCCGGAATGTTGGCTGCGGACTGGATCGCCTGTGGTGGTCGCAGAGTCAGGCTTGTGAGGAGCGGCGAAGCCGCAAGGCGCCAAAGAGAAACCCCGCGGCGATGAGGGCCAGCGTTGAGGGCTCGGGGATCGCTCCTGGCTCGCGCATCTCATAGATGCCGATCAGGCCCGCTCCCGAACCCGGTTCGACCTCAATCAATTGTGCGTAGGGATTGCTGCCGGTGAGAATCACCGTGTTTCCCGCGTAATAGAAGAGTGCAGGGATCCCCGTGAAAATCGGATGGCTGCCTGAAATCGGGTAGACTCCATAGGTCGCGTTGTAGGACGGTCCGAACTCGAACCCGAAATTGTTCAGGAAGGGGTCCCAAACCGAGTCCTCACCGACGAGCGCGCCCGTCCCTCCCGCGAGATAGACATTCCCGCCATTGTTCACGTAGCTGGTGAGAACGCTCGCGTTGTAGCCTCCGACGTAGCCGCCAAGGAAGATGCCTGTGTAGGCAGAAAGCGTCGGCAGGTCGAAAGTCACGCCGGTATCCACCGTCACCGTGTGCCCGGCGGCGCTGATGGCGCTGATCAGGGCGCCATCATTCAGCCCGAAGCCCTGGGAGTAAATCAGGAAATTGCCGCCCGGCCCGCCGGCGAAGTAATTGGCGATGTTCACGCCGAAAGCTGCGCCGTTGACTCCTGAACTGGACAGGGGCTACTCGTCGTGGTTCACGATCACGATCCCGCCCGCGGCAGGAACACACAACAGAATCAACGCAAGAAAACCGGCAGGAAAGGCAAGTCTCATGAAACCTCCTCCTTGCAAGCACTTGACGGCATAACACTCACTGAACTTCTTTACAAGGGCTTTTGCCCGCTGGAACCGATGTGCTTGGCACCCGGACGGCTGCTACCCGGGATTTCCATTTTGGACTCCCGGACAAGTTGAATATACAGCCCACCCCCCCTGCGTCAAGACCCACCCACGGCTTTCCACGGCGTTGGGCACCGGAGCGCCTCCCCCGTGCCCGCATGGGCCCGTACCGCCGCCCGCCAGCGCCTCGAGCGCCCAAAAGCGCCTCTGTCCCAAGCTGCTTGTTAGACACCTGTCCGCCCCTGTCCCGCTGTTCGCCGAGTTTGCCTCCCTTCAAGCTTCGGCTATCCGCCTGGCACCGACAACGCCGGGGTGCCCTCTGGGCCCCGCCGCACCATCGCCCCGAAAAGCCGCCGCGTCAAGTGACCCTCGGCGAGCAGTAGCCAGTAATACCGCGCGTGCTTGATCAGCCGGCCGCCCGTCTTCACCAATCGTTGTTGCAGGCTCGTGAGCGACCACTTGCCGACGCCCAGCGGCAGCGCCAGCCGCCGCCACAGGTTCCCCAAGTTGTAAGCGATCACGCTCAGCCACAAGCGCACCTCGTTCGAGCGGAATCGGTGGCAGGACAAGCGGGTCATCTTGACGGCCTGCTTGCCTTCCTTGATCCACTGCTCGGCGGTGCCCCGCTCGTTGTAGAATCGCACTACTGCCCGGCTGTCGGTCTCCAAGTTGGTCACGATGAATCCGACCCGAGGGAACAACTCCCCAAGATGGAACTCCACCTTCGCCACCACGCGCCGTGCCTTCTTCCAACTCTCTGCCTGGTACAGGAAGCTCTTGTACCGAAACGCGGGCTTGTGAGAGGGACGGCCCACGGGCCGCGTCAGCAGTTCCGCGATGTCCCGCTCCAGGCTGTCGTTGGAGGGAATGCGGATGGCATACTTCACGTCCCGCTCTTCCAGTGCCTCGTAAATGTCCGGCTTGGCGAAGGCGGCATCGGCGCGGAACACCACCTGCTTGCCCTGCTTCTGTTGCCACTGGATCTCCGGCAACAGCACTTCTTCCCAGCCATCGGCGCTATGCACGTTGCCGGGCCGCAGCTTCCCCGTCAAGCAGTCGCCCTCGCGGTTGAACAACAGCAACGGATGGTAGCAGGTCGATTCAAAGTGGCCGTTGTAGGCGCTGTTCTCCTGCTGGCCGTAGACCGGGATCTCGGTCGAGTCCATGTCCAGCACGACGCGTTGGGGGGAATCCACCGCTTCTACCCTGCCTATGAGTTCGCGGTTGATGCGCGCCAGCCCGGCGAAGTTCTCCGCCTCCGCCAGCATCTCGGTCTCGAAGGACTGCAAGCGGGAGGTCAGAGCCGCGCCACGGTCCCAGATCTTCTCCGAGCCGATCAGCCGGAAGGTCGGATCTTGGCTCAGCCGCTCGGCGTCGTTGAGGTCTTCGTAGCCCGCCAGGCGGCTGTAGACAGACTGCCGGAACAGATCAGCCAGTGAAAACTGTGTGTTCTTGCCGCGGCGAGCGTCGGTCAAATGCTGTTCGATGAGCTCTCCCAACCCCAGCCGTTCGTCCAACTCGCGCACCAGTATCAGGCCACCATCGGAGGTGACCCGCGATCCCTGGAAGTCCACTTTCAAGGAGGGATTGAAGGAAAGCTGAAAGGGCTGATTTTGTTTCTCACCCATTGGGTTTCGCTCTCCAAGAGGGCTTGATCACGCTGGAACCCGCATGAATAGGGGCGTTGAAGAGTGCTACAAAGTTGCACCGAAACGTTTAAATCGGAAATCCAGGGCTATACTGCGCCCGTGTTCGAACACGTTCTGGTGGCCGACTGGAGCTCCCGCGCGGCGCCTGCGCCTGTGTGCCCGTCGCGGGACGCCATTTGGTGGCACGCCACATGGATGGGCGAACCCCGCTACTGCCGCACACAGTTCGAGGCCGAAGCTGGAATTCTGGCGGCGCTCAGGCGCGCCCCCGGCCCGGTGCTGGCCGGCTTCGATTTCTGCTTCGCCTTGCCCGCGTGGGCGATGCACCGCGTTGGCGGCTGGAGAGCGCTGTGGCGATTTCTGCGAGACTGTACGGCGGCGGAGATCGAGAGCTTCGCGCGCGCGCTGAACCGCCGGCTCGGAGGCGGCGATTCCGGCCCGTTCTGGGGCTTCCGCGACGCACCGCGCCAACCGCGCCCCTGGCTCTGGACAGAATTCCGCGCCTGTGAACTGCGCCTGAAAGATCGCGGGCTCCACCCGAAGTCCGTGTTTCAGTTGCGGGGCGCGGGCGCGGTCGGGGCGCAGTCTCTGGTTGGCATCGCCACGCTCGCGCGGCTCCGCAAAGCCTTGGACGCCCGCATTTGGCCGTTCGAAGAGACGCGCGGCGCCCGCGTCGTTTTGGCCGAGGTCTGGCCCTCCTTGCTCGGCCGCCCCCCGGCGGGCGAGACCATCCCGGACCGCTGGCAGGTCCGGCAGCTGGGCGAGGCTCTGCCGGGCATCCGGCTGCCGTCCGTGCCGGCGCTTGCGCGTACCGAGGGCTGGGTTCTGGAACCTGCCCGCGGACAGGAAAGCCGGGCAATCGGCTAAACTGGCCTTAAGTCATGAAGGCTCTCGTCTACGTCACGCTGAAGAAGACGGTGCTGGATCCGCAGGGGGCCACCATCGCCCGGGCTTTGCAGGGCATGGGCCACCCGGAGATCGCCTCTGTCCGGCAGGGCAAGTTCTTCGAGATCGAACTGGAAGGCATCAACCGGGAGCAGGCGAGGCAGACGCTGGAGCGCATCGCAGAGGACGTGCTTTCAAACCCCGTCATCGAGGAGTTCCGCATCGAGCTCCTGGAAGGCTGACCCCTGCGTGCGCCGGCCGCTTCCCCAGCGCACTACGGAGCCGGGGGAGGAAGCAGAATATGTGCGGAATCGTCGGCTACATCGGCCCAAGGAAGCCCCTGCCCATTCTGATGGACGGGCTGCGGCGGCTCGAATACCGGGGATATGATTCGGCGGGGCTCGCCGTCATCGATCACGACGGGCGGCTGGAGATCCGCAGGGCCTCTGGCAAGCTGCACAATCTGGAGGAAAGCCTGCGGCTTGCGCCTGCCGACGGCTGGTACGGCATCGGCCACACCCGATGGGCCACGCACGGGCGGCCGACGGAGGAAAACGCGCACCCGCACCGCGACAGCCACGGCAACACCGTCGTCGTTCATAACGGCATTATCGAGAACTATCTGGAGCTGAAAACGGAGCTGGAATCCCGCGGCCACCGTTTCGAGACCGAAACGGACACTGAGATCATCCCCCATTTGATCGAAGAGAATTTCCAGGGAAATCTCGAGGAAGCTGTCCGGCTGTCTGCACAGAAGCTGAAGGGCATTTTCGCCATCGCGGTGATCTCCCGCCTCGATCCCGGCAAGATTGTCGCAGCGCGGCAGGGCCCGCCCGTCGTGGTGGGTGTGGGGGCGGACGAGTATTTCGTCGCCAGCGACATCCCGGCCATTCTCAGTCACACGCGCGACGTCTTCTTCCTGCAGGACGGCGACATGGCGGTCCTCACGCCGGAAGGCGTGCGGCTGACCGGCTTCGCGGGCAAGCCCGTGCAGCGGCCGCTCTCCCGCATTCTCTGGGATCCGGTTCTGGCGGAAAAAGGCGGCTACCGGCACTTCATGCTCAAGGAAATTTTCGAGCAGCCGCGCGCCGTCCGCGACACGATTACGAACCGGATCGGACAGGAAAGCGGCCGCGTTTTTCTGGACGAAATGCAGATTTCTCCGGAACAATTCCGCGCCTTTCGTGACGCCCGGATCGTCGCCTGCGGAACTTCCTGGCACGCGGCGCTGGTTGGCAAGTTCATGATCGAACGGCTGGCGCGTCTGCCCGTGGAAGTGGATTACGGCAGCGAGTTCCGCTACCGCGATCCCCTGGTCGGCCCCGAAACGCTCACCATTCTGATCTCGCAGTCCGGCGAAACGGCCGACACGCTCGCCGCCCAGCGGGAGGCCAAGCGCAAAGGCTCGCCCACGCTCTCCATCTGCAACGTGATGGGGGCGATGATGTCTCGAGAGGCCGCCGGCGTGCTGATGACCCACGCCGGACCGGAGATCGGCGTCGCGTCCACCAAAGCGTTTACTGCGCAGCTTGCCGCTCTGTTCCTTCTGGCCCTGTATCTCGGCCAGATGCGCGGCGAACTGGAGGCGGACACCTCGCGCGTGCTCGCGCGGCAGTTGCTGGCAGTCCCGGCCAAAATGGAGCGGCTGCTCGCCCAAGAACAACCCTACGACGAGCTGGTGAAGCACCTCTTCAAGGCGTCCGACTTCCTGTACCTCGGCCGTGGCATTCATTATCCGATCGCGCTGGAAGGCGCGCTCAAGCTGAAGGAGATCTCCTATATCCATGCAGAGGGCTATCCGGCGGGCGAGATGAAGCACGGGCCGAACGCCCTGATCGACGAAACGCTGCCCGTGGTCGTCATCGCCACGGCGGACCCATCCGACCCCGCCAGCCTGCTGCGGTTTGAGAAGACGCTGTCGAACATCGAGGAGGTGAAGGCCCGCGGCGGGCGCGTGCTGGCCATCGCCACCGAGGACATGGAAGCGGCCGCACGCCGCAGCGACGACGTGCTGTGGGTGCCTCCCGCGCCGGAGCTGCTGCTGCCGCTGCTCGAGGTGGTCCCGCTCCAGCTGCTCGCTTACCACATCGCCGTCCGGCGCGGCTGCGACGTCGACCAGCCGCGCAACCTTGCCAAGAGCGTCACCGTGGAGTAGCAATGCGCCAGGCGCACCACGAGTTCCGGGTTTCGAGCCGCGGTCCGGGGCTGTTCGAGTTCACCGCTGAAGTGGAAACGTGGCTGCGGCAAACCGGCATTCGCGACGGGCTGCTCACGCTCTTCTGCCGGCACACGTCCGCGTCGCTGCTGATCCAGGAGAACGCCGATCCAGACGTCCGCACCGATCTGCTGCGCTTCTTTGCCCGGATCGCGCCCGAAGACCCGCACGCCTACATCCACACGATCGAGGGTTCCGACGACATGCCCGCCCACCTGCGAGCCGCCCTTACGCAGACGCAGCTTTCGATCCCGGTGCGGGGCGGCGTCCCCGCGCTGGGCACCTGGCAAGGCATCTACCTCTTCGAACACCGCCGCGGCATTCACGAACGCCGTGTCGCTGCCTGCCTGATCGGCGAACCCTAGTCCACGCGCCGTACGATAGGATACTGGCGAAGGAGCCCGACATGGAATTCACACGCCGGCAGTTTTTGGCTTACGCGGCGGCGGCTGCAGCCGCCACCGAAATTGACGCCTCCACCGGGATGCCCGTGCGCCCGCTTGGCAGCACCGGCGAGAGGGTCTCGCTGCTCGCCTTCGGCGCCGGCAGCCGCTGGCTCATGTACAAGTCGGAGGACAAGGGGCTGGAAGCTCTCCACCGTGCCTTACAGGCGGGCATCAACTACGTCGACTCCGCCGCCAGCTACGGCGACGGGCAAAGCGAGCGATGGATCGGGCAGTACCTGAAGAGCCACAGGAAGAATTTCTTTCTGGTCACCAAGCTGGGCGGCGACCGCACTTACAGCGGCACGATGAGGCTGCTGGAGCGCTCCCTGTCCAATCTTGGCGTTTCCCGCGTGGACCTGTTGCATATCCATTCGCTGGGCAGCCAGGAGGACCTGCGGCGCATCGAGGCGCCCGACGGGCAGCTCAAGGCGATGCTCCAGGCGAAGGAGCAGAAGATGACGCGCTTCATCGGCATTACCTGCCACACCGATCCGGCGGTGCTGAAGACCGCGCTGGAACGCCACCCGTTCGACTCCGTTCAGATGGCGCTCAACATCGCGCAGATTGGCAACGCGCGCCCGTCGGACCGCGCCGGTGAAGGCATGACCGGCGCTTCCGGCTTCGAAGCCATCGCCATGACGGTGGCGCTGAAGAAGAAAATCGGCCTCACCGCCATGAAGGTCTTCGCCCAGGAGAAGCTCCTGGGCAAGGCCGCCCCGGAGATCCTGCTCCGCTACGCCATGACTCTGCCCGTCTCCGCTTGCGTGGTGGGGATGCCGCAGTTCGAGCATCTGGAAGAGAACATCCGCGTGGCGAAGAGCTTTCAGCCCCTGTCCGAAGAGGAAATGAAGAACCTGCCGAAGACCGTGTCAGCAGCGCTTCGCGCCTCGATCGACAGGTTTTTCGCCGATCATGTGGACGCCTGAACCGGCGCCGCCCGCGCCCGGAGGAGCACTGCCTCAACGCCATGCACCGTCATCCAGCCGGACTTCGCTCGCCGGAGCAGCTTCAGAAATACCTGCGCGACGCCCGCGACTACTGGTTCCACGTCTATCACCCGCGCCCGGCCGACGTGATCGTTGACATTGGTGCCGGCAGGGGCGAAGACGTGTATGCCTTCTCCCTCGCCGTGGGGCCGCAGGGCCGCGTCTGGGCCATCGAGGCGCATCCGGAGAACTTCCGCCACCTCGTGGAGTTCTGCGAAGCCTACGATCTGAGGAACGTCACCTGCCTGAACCTTGCCTGCCTGGACCGCCCCGGGCAGCTTCAGGTGGAGACGCTTCCCGTCTGGGAATCGAACTACGTGCGAGAGGGCCCTGCCTCGCCCACTTCGTTCCCCGTGGAGGCGATCCCCTTCGACGCCCTCTGCCGCCGCCACGAGATCGAGCGGATCGACTATCTGAAGATGAACATCGAGGGCGCGGAGCGCACGGCGCTGCCCGGGTGCCGCGAAGCGCTCCGCCGCACCCGGTTCTGCACGATCGCCGCCCATGACTTCCGCGCCGACCGAGGCGAAGGAGAACACTTCCGCACCCGCGCCTTCGTCTGGGACTTCCTCGCCGAACTCGGCTTCACACTGACCACCCGCGACGAAGACCCGCGCTACTACGTCCCCTACCACATCCACGGCTCGCGCCCTTGAGCACAGGGCAGCCTCAGATCGCGTGCACCTCGAAGACGAAGCGCTCCGGCGGGAGGCTCGACACCGGCTCCGGCGTCAGCGAGCTCCACGCGCGGTAGGCCGCCTCCGCCAGAGTGGAGCGCAGGTAGAAAAGGAACTGGTCCGTGCATATGTCGAGCGGCGGCGGCTGCCGGAAGCTCAGCCGTGTGCCCACGGCCTTCTCCGGATCCATGCCGCGCGTGTCCACAGCCTTGTCCCGCAGCAGCGTCACAAAGCTCGAGCGCCCCGCGTGCGGCCACACGTCCGGCCTGAGCAGCGGGCGCAGCTCCTGCCGCTGTTCGAACGTCGTCTCGCACTCCCGGATCCATTCCAGGATCGCGTCGCCCAGCTTCCAGTGCGATAACAGCCCGTAGTATTGCTCCACCACCTGGATGGCCAGATCCAGCCTGCGCCGCTCAAGCAGCGCGTCCACGGCCGGGTCCGCGCCCGGCAGCGGGATCAGACCCTCCTGATCCACCAGGTCCTCGGCGATTTCCAGCGTCTTCTCCGCCCGCGGCGACTCGGCCAGCGCCCCGATCAGCAGCGGCGGCAGCTCATGCGTCCGGGTCCCCGGGATCTCCACGAAGCGCCGATTGCCCAGAATCCGCACTTCCTTTGACCTCCATCCTTCCCATCGGCTGTCAGGGCCGTCGTGCTTACATCACCCTGTGTGCTGGCCGAGTATAAAGACGCTGGCGGCGCCTTGCAAGTTGCCTGGCCTGCGTTTGGCAGGCAGGTGTATACTGGGGCAAATTTCTCCGGGAGGAGATCCCATGGCACATTGCACAAATTGCGGCAGCCCCCTTACCGCGGGCAGCGCCTTCTGCACGCACTGCGGCGCGCGCGTTGCGGCGCCGGCACAGCACTCTCCGGCAGGATCTCCGCCTCCGGCGCCTGGCGCCTATCCGCCCCCGCCGCCGGCCAAGGGCGGCGGCATCGGCAAAATCCTGCTCATCGTCGGCGGCGTCTTCGTGCTGCTCGGCGTGCTCGCTGTCGGCGGATTGGTGATCACCGGTTTCTGGGTCAAGAAGAAGGTGGAAACGGCCGCGGAACGATTGGGCGTCGCCGAAGCACCCGCCTCCACGGGGAGAGCCCGCCGCGTGGCAGACGCCTGCGCGCTGTTGAGTGCCGCGGAAGCGGCCCGGGCCACTGGACTGACCATTGAACGTGCCGAATCCCGCGGCGATGAGTGCCGCTATTTCGGCGCGGCGGCGCAGGCGGCGGAAAGAGGCCAACAGCAGTTGCAAGAGGCCATGCGCAAGATGCGCGAGAACAAGGCTGCCAATGAGCAGGAAGCCGCGCGAACCATGGAGGACTTCGTGAAAGGCCTCGCCGCCAGCGGGCGGGCCGGCAAAGATGAGCCGCTGTTCCAGATCAGCGTCAAGTACGGCGAGGACGCCCGGAATGCGGAAACCGGATATCGAACCGCAATGGGCATGCTGGGCGGCATTGCCGGCGCCAAGGAAGGTGTCAGCAAGCCCGCGGGCCTGGAAGGAATCGGTGACCGCGCCTATCTCGCGCCTCTGGCCTCGGGACTGTATATGGTCAAGGGCGACGCCTGGGTGGAAGTCGGCGGTCCGGGGCTTCCCGGCCGCGAGACGCTGATCTCGCTCGCCCGCGCCGTCGCCGGCAAGCTCTGACGCGCTTACCAGTTCAGTTTCAGCGGCGGCGCTTCCCACTTCTCGTTCGCCGCCATCATCTCGTCCCAGGTCACGGTGGCTTCCTTGTAAGCCGCCGTGCGCCCCAGGATGCCAGTCAGGTTCGACTCCACGGAAACTTCGTAACTGTAGATCGGCTTCGACTCCCGGATCGCCGCCACAAAGTCCTTCACGTTCTGGATAGCGCCGCCGCGGAATGTGTCGTCCCGCTCCGCGCCCATCCACGCGTTCCTGCCGAGGATGCGGATCGTGCCGCCGTAATGGGTGTCCGCGCACCCCTGGATGCCGAACACTCGCACGCACAGATCCGAAAAACTCCCCGTCAGCTGGTGGGACGCGAACGAGGCATGCACGCCGTGCGGATACCAGAAGTTCACTGCGAAGTGATCCCAGGCGTCGCCGAACTCGTTCGGCGTGCCCTTCCAGTCCGTGCGCCCGCCCGTGCCGTTCGCCTTCACCGGGCGCGCGCCCAGCAGCCAGTTGGCGATGTCGATCACGTGGATGTTCTGCTCCACGATGATGTCGCCGCTCAGCACGCGGTCTCCAAACCAGTTCAGGATGCGCCGCTGCCCGGGGTCCATCTCCGGCGTGCCCTTGTCCTTCCACGGGCGCCCGGCGAAGTAGTGCACCTCGGTGAAGGCGGGCTTGCCGATGTCGCCGCGCCGCACGCGCTCCACCGTCTCCTTGTAGGCGTCGCGCGCCCGGCTCTGGAAGTCCACCCAGAACGAGAGCCCCTTCTTCCTTGCCAGATTCCCGCTTTCGAGCACCGTCCGGCAGCCCGGCACGTCCACCGCCACGGGCTTTGCCATGAATACGTGCTTGCCGGCGCGCACCGCCGCCAGCCCTTGCTCGGGATGGTAGATCGTAGGCGTCTCGATCACGACGGCGTCGAGTTTCGACTCCGCCAGCTTCTGATACGCATCCGGCCCCAGATAGGCGCGCCCCGGCTCCACCTTCAGCTTTTCCGCCGTCGACTCGAGGTTCGCCCGCTGCACATCCGCCAGCGCCACCACGCGCGCCCCGGCGAACTCCGGAAAGAACGGAGCGATCCAGTTGCCCCGCCCGCCGCAGCCGACGATGCCAACCTCCACAGTGGAATTGGCCTGATACGTGAACGCCGTCTCCGGCGAGACCACCAGCAGCCCCGCCGATGCAGTCTTCAGAAAATCACGCCGCGCGCTCATGAGGGTCTCCTCTTGCCCCCGGCATTTTATCGCAATGCGGCGGCCCGGGGTCAAAGACACGAACGGCGCGCCCCCTGAGAAGACGCGCCGTCAGCAGAACAATTTGGAATGAAACTCAGCGCCGGCGCAGGAAGCCCAGTCCCAGCAAGCCCGCACCCATCAGGGCAAGCGTTCCAGGTTCGGGAATCTCACCACCGGACAAGGTGCCCGGAGCGTTGTCCAGCATCAGGTAGCCTTCCACGGCATCATCTCCTGTGTTCACCACACCGAAGCCCAGCCGGTAGTTGCCAGACACGGGCAGTGTGTAAGTGAACGCATGCCAGCCGGTCGCGCCGTAGTCCCCCACGGTGATCCCGCCGCTCCAGATGCTGGCAAGGACGGTCACCTCGAAGTCTTCGTTGTCCGTGTTGAGCACGAGGGCAAACGCGGGGTCGTTGAAATCTTCGTAGTCGGTCGCGACGTACGCCCAATACATTGTCACCGTGTCCCCGGCATTTCCGCTGAAGTCCTGGTAGATGCCGGATCCGTTCGTCGCAGTTCCCGGGGGCAAAGCGCCCGAAAGAGCTCCGTTCGTAAGGTCAAAGAAACTCTCCAGATCGGGAGTAACGGAAACGCCATCCGAGCTGAGCACAGCCATGTAGGAACCTGCCGGTGACACAGTCCAGCTATCGATCGTCGTGGTGCCGCTGGCAGATACAGTACCCGTCATGGTCCAGCCTGATGTATTGCCCGACTCGAAGCCCTGATTGTTGAGCGTGATCACCGCGGCCTGGCACAAGCTTCCGGCCAGCACGGCAACAAGAATAAACGTTGGTCTCACGGCATCTCTCCTCCTTGATCGCCCCTCCGGGGGCATACTTGTTAGACAATACCACAACTCCTGGAGCCTTTCAAGAGATTCTTGCGCCGGGACGCGCGAAGAATTCATTTCCACCTCCGCGCACCCCGCGGCCTGCCAGGCGTGCCTGGAAAAGTTCAGAAGATGAAGCTGATGCCTCCGCGCACCGCGCGCGGCAGCTGGATCAGCCACATGCGGCGCCCGTCGGGGGAGGAAACAGGAAGGTAGCCCTGCGCCAGCAGGTTCCGCAACTCGGCCGACATCTCCAGCCGTCCGGGTCCTGCCTGCACCGGCAGCGGCTGGCGGAGCGACACGTTCAGGCCCAGTTGCGGCTGCCATTGCTGCGTCAGAAAAGCGTGGCCGAGTCCAGCCGAGCCCGCAGGCGTCCAGAGATAGGACGTGGTGAAGCGCGTGCCGCTCTGCGGGATCACTCCCGTGATCCGCAGCGACGCCCACGGGCGGCGCACTGGGCGCACCCAGCCGCGCACGTCTGCGGCTGTCGCCGACGCTCTGCCGGCGTCCTGAATCAGCATCGACGCCGCTCCGGCGGCAAAGCCTGCCGCCCAGGCGCCCCATAGATCCTGCGTCACCGAAGCAAGGTAGCCGAAGCCGCGGTAATCGCCAATGTTGAAGACGTAGCTGGAAGACGCAAGGTCCGGAAGCAGCTCTCCGGGCGCAAGAAACGAGGCGCCGGACGCAGTCAATGCGGCGTCCCGAAAGGAATCCTGATACAGTGCAGCGGCGTAGGTCCTCGTGCCCGCTGTCCTGCGATATCCGAGTTCGAACGACTGGTTCTTCTGGACCCGCGCCCGCCCCTCGCGCAGCGACACGCGCGGAAACATGGCCAGACCGGTGAGGCCGTCCTGGAGCGTCCCCTCTCCGGTGATCAGCTCGTACGCGGGCGCGCCGCTCGTGAAACCGGATTCGATCACTCCCGCCTCGCCAAGGTCCCACGTCAGCCGGGCATAGGGGCTCAGCAGGTTCAGCCGGTCCAGGAACACAACGGATTCGAGCATCGCGCCGTAGGAGAGTTGCAGCCCCGGCGCCAGCTCCATCCGGTCGCCCATTCGCACAGACATCGTCCGCAGAGCCGGCATCTCCACCGGGGAACCCTGCCCGTGCACGAAACCCATTCCCGCCTGCCGGAGCGCCGCTTGCCGAACGGTGAGCTCGACCTCGGGAGTCGGAACCAGCCCGTCGCCTGTTCGCGTGTACGTCGTGCGGAAGCCCGCCGTGGGCGTGCCCGAAGTGGAGGCATACCCCACGTTGCCGCTCACGCGGACTTCATTGTCTCCGAACAGCGACGTCGCCAGAGCGAAGGCTGTCCCCAGCTCCGGTTCTGCGCCCAGAGTGGGCGCGGATGCGCCGTCGCCGCCGGAGATCCGGACGACGCCCCGCAACGGTCCGGCGCCCGCCGAACTGCGCGCCACCGAGGCTGTCTGCCACGCCGGCTGCTGCGGCAACAACCGCAGCACCGGCCGCGTCGCCGTCGACGACCGCAGCACCCACTTCCAGTCCTCGCTCAACAGTCCCGTCTGTCCCGGCGCCATATAGACGAGTTCGATGGAGCTGAACAGGTTGGCCATCTGAATGTGGAGGAAGCTCTCCATGCCGGGACGCACCACGATGTGGTTGCGCATCGCGGGCACAAAGCTCGCTAGGGAGACCCGGACCGAGTAAGTGTCAGGGGGCAGCCCTTCAAACCGGAACCACCCGTCGGGACTCGTCAGCGCCCGTTGCACCACGCGTTCCGAACGGTTCAGCACCAGCACCACCGCCCCCATCTGCCCCACCCCGGCGGCGTTGCGCACCTGCCCGCTGATCGCGCCGAACACCTTCAGGTCGGCGCCGCACAGGTTCCCCTCAACAGCACCCAGCAGTGCGATCAGCGCCAGCGCGGCGGTACGGTGCATGGCTTCTTTCCGCTTCCGGCCCCCCGGCGGCGCCGGGGCGCGCCGGCCCGGTCACAGAACAGTGAACTGCGCCGACTGCGTCAAGCTCGCGTTCTTGAGCTTGTCGGTCACCTTGACCTTCAAAGTATACTTGCCCGGCTCGAAGTTCGCCAGGGGTAACAGCTTCTCGATGGTCGACTGGGAAGCCGACCCTTCCAGCGCCTGGGCCTCCTCGGCGAATTCCAGCACAGGCATGCTGTCGGAGTCGCGGAGGATTTCGTAAAAGACCTCTCCGTGCGGCTTCCCGGTCTTCTCGTCCGCCTGGAAGTTATAGAGCTTCATGTAAATGCCCAGCTTCTCGTTGCGGCGGAAGCTCTCGCTGACCCGCGGGCGCACCTTGGTGGTGCCGACGACGAACTGCCCCGTGCCGATGCTCCGCGTCGGCACCTTCTCCAACACGTCCGCCAGCACCAGCGAGCTGGCGAACAGAACGTCCTCCTCCATCCGCGGGACGTTCAACGCCATCTCGTAGTTGTTCATGTTGCCGCCCACCACGTCCTTCGCCACCACGTTCAGGCGGTACATCCCCGGCGGCAGGGGAATGGACTTCTGATAAATGGAGACGCCCTGCGCCGCCTCCTGCAGCATCGACGCAGGCACGTCGATCGAGACCACGTCTTCGAAGACGTTCACCACGCGCCGCGTCATGGACGTGATGCGCGCGTAGATGTTCACGATCGCCTTCGAGATCTCGCCCTCCTGTTTGAACTGCAGGTCCTTGCGGTTGAACTGGAGGGTGATCGAGGTCAGCACCGTGGACGAGGTCGTAGGGAAGAAGTCCGCGCGAGCCTGCATCGGCAGCAGGTTGTACAGAATTCGCGAGTTGACCTGCGCCTCCAGGTCGCGGAACTTGATCTTCGGCGCCTTTTGCAGGTCCGCATACTGCTGCAGGCGCTCAAACTGGTTCATGCGCGCCGGCAGGGGCGAGTTGCCCACGCCGAGGCGCGTGCCGTCGGTGCGGTTGAAGCGGTCCGCCTTGTCGGCCAGCCCCATCTGCTCCATCAGCGTCAGTCCCGCGCCGGGCACCATCAGCAGCGCGTCCTTCTCGCTCGGGTCCATCGTCATGCGGTATTCGCCCGTCATCGACTTGTCGACGAATTCGATGACGATGTCCGACTGCATGCCGACGCCTTCCAGATAGCGGTAGCGCCACTTCTCGAACGGATACGTGGACGTCGTGCCGCCGCCCTCTTCCCATGGACGCTGATACGTGCCGCCCGAGGGGTGCGATTCGATCTCGTCCGGAGGGCCAAATGTGATGTAGATGCGCCCGCGGTCCGTCCTCCAGCCCGGAATGCCGGAGGCGAACCGCTCGTTGGCGTAGGCGATGCGGCGGTAGTGCTCTTCCTTGTATTCGTTCTCCATCGTGTCCGGCGTGGGGTCGCGGCGCAGCCAGAACTGCTCGATGAACTGCTCGCGCTCCTCGTCGGTCTGGAGGTTCTTGAAGGCGCGCCTCTCTTCGTCGGTGATGATATAAAGGACGTCCTCTTCGAGCCACTTGCGGTAAGGAGTCTCGAGTTCCCTTCGCCGGCGCTCTTCCTGGCGCCGCCGCTCCTTTTCCGACATCGGCCGCGCCAGCGTCTCCCGCTGCCCGTCGCCGGAGGACTGTTTCCTTTTCTGCGCCGAAGCTGTGCCTGCCGCGGGGGCGAACAGGGCCAGCACCATCAACAGGGCGAAAAACGTGGATCGCTTCATCGCACACTCCTCAGCGCGTAGCTTGGACGTGCCAGTGCCAGTCTCAGTGCCTGCACCACCTTCAGTGTAACGCAAATCTTCCGCCATGGATGCCGCAAGTGGGCGCGGGGTTTCAGTCCGCCCCGCCCGGCTCCGCCTGCGGCTCCAGAGGCATGAATTCTTCGCCTTCTCTTCCTGAGGCAAAAGGGCTGAAGTCCGTCGCCACATCGTACACGTCGACTCCCTCCGCCCGCTTCAGGCCGTTCACCATCAGGTAAGTCACTGGCGTCATCGCCGCCTCGTAGAGGACCTTGCCCACGTATCCGGTGAAGATCAGGTTCACGATCGTCAGCCAGGACTCCCGCCCCGCGAACGCCACCGTCATTACGACCACCGAGTCCACCAACTGCCCCACCGCCGTCGAGCCGATGGTCCGCATCCACAGAGCCCGCCCGCGGCTCCACACCTTCATCTTCGCCATGACATAAGAGTTGGCGAACTCGCCCGCCCAGTAAGCCAGCAGGCTGGCCGCCACCATGCGGGGCACGAAGCCGAATACCACCTCAAACGCTTCTTGATAGCGGAAGTCCGGCGCCGGCGGCAGCCACACCACCACCATGCCGAACAGCGCCATCAGCGCCGAACCGAAGAATCCCAGCCAGATGGCGCGCCTCGAACCCGCGTAGCCGTACACCTCCGTGAAGATGTCCCCGAAGATGTAGGTGATCGGGAACAGCAACTGCGCCCCGCTGATCCGGAACGGGCCGATGGCGCAAATCTTGGGCCCGATGAGGTTCGAGACCAGAAGAACCGTGACGAAAACGACGACGAGGGTATCGAAGTAGCGGAAGTTGTGGGCCGGACGCTCGAGCAGGCTCCCGCCCCGGGCCGGAAACGCCATATTCCAGTGATGATCGGGCCCGCCCCGGGGCATCACAGATTCTGCAACCGCTACTGCTTGTCCATCACAAACTTCAGCGTGAACTCACCTTGCGGCGCGCTGATGTCGGTCTTCACCGTGAGGGTCTTGCCATCCTCGGACAGGGACCACGTCTCAACTGACTTGATTTCGGCGCCCTGAATTTCGCGTCGCACGGTGATCTCCAGGTTGTCGCCCTTCCAGACGGGCGTCACCTTCATTGGCCCCACCGGCGTCTCGACGGTCTTTTCCTGCCCGTCGATGGTGTATTCGACGTTGTTGGTGCGCTCCTGCCCCTGGAACGCCTGCACGGTGGTCATCTTGAGGCTGGGATCCTTGTGTTCGATGGTCCGCTCGAACTTGTCGGGACCGCCGGGCATCGGCCCGAAGTCGGACTTTGCGTTGTTAAGCTTCCACACGCCTGAGAAGTCGGGCTTCCCGGCGCCGGGCAGGCAGACAGCAAAAATCGCCGCGGCGGCGGCGAGGATCATCACTCGTCTCATCATTCTGAGCCCCTACCTTTCCACGCGGGGCTTGCCTCAGGATAGCGCAAAAACCGTTTGCGGCCTGAGCAGGAAAGGAGGCACGATGCCGCAGAAGCTCCCAAGAGGAAGAACATCGTCGTGGACGGGCAGCCCGAGGGCGCCGCGCAGGAACTCGCGCCGCGCCTCGCACCTTTGCATCAGCGCAGGGTAGCGCCGCCGCAGCTCCGCTTGCAGCGCCGCTCCGGCGAGCAGATAGCCGTCCTCCATCCGCGAAGAGTAGAAAACGGGATGCGACGGGATCACGTCTGCCTGCATCACCATGCCGCTGGCGAGGCGCTCCGGCGATCCTTCGTAGACGGGCGCGGAAAGCCACTCGTCAAAGTGGATCAGGTGGCCGGGGTTGAGAAAAACGCCGAACTTCTTGAACGGCAGCCGCTCATGAACCGCCCGCCAAAGGTCACCGCCGGTGCCCCCGACGCGGAGCGCCTCGACCCAGGCGCCCATGGCTTCAAAGTACGGCCCGGCGAACTCCTCCACGTAGCCGCGCGCCGGCTCCGGAAGATCCGCTTCGCTTTCGGCCACCCACCCGCAGCGGCAGCAGTTGGCGCCCCAGAAGCAGATCCCGCAGGAGAACCTCCCTCCGCGCACCACGCGCTCGCCGCAGGCGCTGGCCAGGCTGGCCCGGTTGTTGCCGCACTTCAGCGTCATGTGGCAGCCGAGCGGCACGCCGTTGTAACGCGCCTGCTCGAGCAGTTCGTAGTCCATCGCGCCAGGTTTCAGCGCGCGGAGCACGCGCTTCATCCCCTCGCCGGCGAGCGTCTGCGTCCACTCGAAGAAGGCGATCTCCTGCGGCGCCGCTTCCTGCCGCAGTTCGATCAGAGTCCGCGTGGCATTCAACACGTTCTCGTAGCCGGCCGCGAAACGCAGCGCGTCGGCGAGAAATGCGGGCAGGTCCAGGCGGTGCGGCGGGACGAGCGGCTTCCATCCGGCAACGCCCACGCGGGAGTGCGCATCGATTCCGCATCCCCTGAAGATTTCCGCCAGCGCCCGCCCTCCTTCGCGGGGCTGGTCCGGCAGAGAAAGCTCGGGGTGCCGCTCCAGCAGGAGGTCGCCCGCCGCCACCGGCGGCGCCGCCGGCGCATAGTTCATGCACTCGTTGCCCGCCAGCAGCAGCGGCTTGCCGTCCAGTCCGGCAATCAGCAGGGCCTCCTCAAAGCGCGGGTCGAAGCCGGTGAGCCACTGCAGGTTGGCGAAGTGCTCCCGGTCGCCGTAGACGGCAAAGTGGGTGAGCCGGGCTTCCGCCATCCGCGCCCGCAGGCGCCCGAGCCGGGCGGCATACTCCTCGCGCGAGACCCGCCACGCCGGCGGCTCGGCCTCCATGCCGAACTCCGGCCACTCCAGTTCGGTCAGCCTGGCTCTCCGCACGGCTCTCCTTCGAAACAAAACTCGGCAGAAGTGTTGACGCCGGCCCTAGTTGGGGCGCGCCGCTTCTTCCACCAGACTGCGCTGCAGGTGGCTCCGGCTGCGGCTGTAGCTGAAATACACCGCCAGCCCGGCGATCATCCACGCGAAGAAAGCGTATTTCGTGATCCGGTCCAGGCTGAACATCAGCAGCAGGCAGAACAGCATTCCGAGCACCGGCACGAGCGGCACCAGCGGCGTCCGGAACGGACGCGGCGTGTCGGGGTGCGTCCGGCGCATGATGATCACTCCGGCGCACACAAGCGTGAATGCCCACAGCGTGCCCATCGACGTCAGGTTGCCCAGTTGCTGGATCGGCGTGAACGCGCCCAGCGCCGCGACAAAGATCATCAGCAACAGGTTGGACTTCCAGGGTGTGGCGAACCTCGCGTGCAGTTCGGAGAAGATGCCGGGCAGCAGCCCGTCGCGCGACATGGAGTAGAACACGCGCGACTGCCCCAGCAGCATCACCAGCATCACCGACGTCAGCCCTGCCAGCGATCCCAGCTTCATCAGAAAGCCCAGCCACGGCACGCTCTTCATCCGGTCGACCGCCACCGCCAACGGCGCGGAGACGTTCAGATCCTTGTAATTCACCACGCCGGTGAGCACCGCCGCATAGAGAATGTAGAGCACCGTGCAAATCGCAAGCGAGCCGACGATGCCGATGGGCATGTCGCGCTTCGGATTTCTCGCTTCCTGTGCCGCCGTCGACACGGCGTCGAACCCGATGTAGGCGAAAAAGATCTGCCCGGCCGCCGCCAGCACGCCCGTCCAGCCGAACTTGCCGAACTCGCCCGTCGTGTTCTCCGGCAGGAAGGGCCGGTAGTTGCCGTAGTTGATGAAGAAGTAGCCCAGCCCGATGAAGAGCACCACCACGGCGAGCTTCACCGCCACAATCAGGGCGTTGAACCGCGCCGACTCCTGAATGCCGATGATCAGGATCGTGGAGATGACCAAAATGATGATCACGCTCGGCAGGTTGATCGTGCCGGGCACGGGATCCCACGGCGAATGGATCAGGCTCTGAGGCAGATGGATGCCGAAGGACTCCAGGATCGACACCATGTAGCCCGACCAGGACACCGACACCGTGGCTGCGCCGATAGCGTACTCGAGCACCAGCGCCCAGCCTATGATCCACGCCAGCAGCTCGCCCATCGTCGCGTAGGCGTAGGTGTATGCGCTGCCCGCCACCGGGATCATCGTGGCGAACTCGCTGTAACAGAAGCCCGCGAACGCGCAGGCCACCGCCGCCAGAATGAAGCTGTAGACCACGGCCGGGCCGGCGTGCTGCGCCGCCGCCACGCCGGTCAGCGAGAAAATGCCGGCGCCGATAATGGCGCCGATGCCCAGCGCCACCAGTTGCGTCGCCGTCAGCGTGCGCTTCAGCGAATGGCCGTGCGCGTCGGCGCTGGACTCCCTCAGGATCCTCTCCAAAGGCTTGCGGGCGAAGAGACTCATGCCTCGGACCTCGATGTGGATTCGCGCCGCCTCCGCCACGCCAGATAGACCGGGATGCCCGTCAGCACGATCAGCAGGCCGGGCCACGTGTAGCTGGGCTTGTACAGAAGCAGCATCAGTTCGATGAACGCCGCCGCCGCAATGTAGATCGCAGGCAGCAGCGGGTAGCCGAACGCGCGGTAAGGCCGCTCGGCCTCAGGGCGCGTGCGCCGGAGCACGAACAACCCTGCGATGGTCAGGATGTAGAACAGCAAAACAGCGAAGATAACATAGTCCAACAGATCGCTGTAGCGCCCGGTCAGCGTGAGGAACGCCGCCCATGCGCCCTGCATCCACAGGCTGTGGTTCGGCGTGTGCGTCCTCGGGTTCACGCGCCCCGCGGCCGCAAAGAACAGCCCGTCGCGCGCCATCGCGTAGTAGACGCGCGCTCCGGCAAAGATCATCCCGTTCAGACAACCGAACGTGGAAACCATCACCGCCAGCGCCATCACCTGAGTGGCCGCGGGGCCGAGGATTCTGGCGATCACCGCCGTCGCCACGCGGTCCTCCGGCGCGCTTTGAATAGACTCCAGCGGCAGCGCCATCAGGTAGACCGTGTTGCACGCCAGATAGATCACCGACACGATCCCGACGCCCAGCGCCAGCGACAGCGGCAGGTTCCGTTTCGGATTGCGCACCTCGCCAGCCGTGAACGTGACGTTGTTCCAGGCATCGGAGCTGAACAGCGCCCCCACCATGGCCACAGCCGTCAGCCGCACGGCGTCCCATGCGGTCCACGGCACATCCCAGAACCGCCCGAAGTTGCGCGCCATCGCCTCCGGCTGCCGCCCGAAGAACACGCCTGCCGCAATCAATCCAGCCAGCGCTCCGATTTTGGCTATGGTGAAAACGTTCTGCACGCGCGCCCCGGCTTCGATGCCCCGCGTGTTGTGCCACGTCAGCCCGAGGATCAGGACGATGGCCACCATCATCTGCGTGTTCACGCCCGCTGGTCCGATCCGCACGAGCCAGGCGTCCGCCGACACCGCCGGCACGAACACCCCCAGGAACTTCGCAAACGCCACCGCCACCGCCGCCAGCGTCCCGCATTGAATCACTGCAAACAGCGTCCAGCCGTAAAGGAAGCCCCACAGCGGACCGAAGGCTTCCCGCAGATACACGTATTGCCCGCCCGCGCGCGGCATCATCGCCGACAGCTCGCCATAGCTCAGCGCCGCGATCATCGTGAGCACTGCCGTCGCAGCCCAGGTGGACATCAGCAGCGCCGGCGACTGCACTTGCCGCGCGATGTCCGCCGACACGATGAACACCCCGCTGCCGATCATCGACCCCATCACGATGGTCGTCGAGTCCAGCAGCCCCAGCCTTTGTATGAGCCCCGTCTGCGTCACCGTGTCAGCACGATCCATTCTTCCATGCGCCCCCTGACCGTGGCTTTCGTCATCTCCTCCGGCAGCAGGTCCCCGATCACGGCGATCGAATCCGCGCCCGCGCGCAGCACCGCCTGCGCCTGCCCGCGCGTGATCCCGCCGATCGCCACCAGAGGCTTGCCTGTCAGCGCGCGCATCGCCGCAAGACGTTCCAGCCCCAGCGACGGATCCGGATTCTCTTTCGAGAGCGTCTCGAACACCGGTCCGATGGCCAGATAGTCCGCCGGCTCCTCCGCCGCGGCGCGCAGCTGCTCCTCGTTGTGCGTCGAGAAGCCCAGGATGCGCTCTTCACCCAGGACGCGGCGCGCCAGCCGCGGAGGCAGGTCGTTCTGCCCGAGGTGCACGCCCGCGTCCAGCAGCGCCGCGATGTCGGCCCGGTCGTCGATGATCAGCCGCGCCCCGGCTTTCAGGCACAAAACAGCCATCGCCGAGGCTGTTTCAAACACAGCCCTCGAATAATGTTCCTTGTGACGGAGTTGCAGGATGCGCGCGCCGCCCTCCAGCAGCGCCTCGGCGAACCACAGCGGGTCCCGGCCCCGCCGCTTCAGCGCGCCTGTATCCACAATCGGATAGACCCTTGGAAGCTCCAGCCTCGCCGTCAAGGCTCCAGTCTAGTCGATCCGCCGCGCCGCCGCGAGCCCCGGAGCGGAACCTGCAGCGCCCCATCCAGCCGCGCCAGGTCCGCGCGAATCTCCTCCGCCTGCCCGCTGCCGGTTTGCAGCAGCTGCTCCACGGTGTGGATGAGCGCCTCCAGCCGCCGCACCGCACCATCCAGCATCGCTCGCAGAGCGGCATGCAGCGCGCTCTCCCATTGCGAGACCAGCCGCGCCAGGTTGATCTCCACGGCCCTTTCGATCTTGTGCCCGAAGTGCCGCCGCACCACGTTGCGGAAGACGGGCATCGGAATGGCCCAGGACAGCAGCTCCCAGTTCCGGTCAAAGACCCGGCCCACGCGAATGTCCGGCTCCCGGGGCTCGCGCACTGCAATTTCCATCTCGGCGGTCTTCAGCGGCACGCCCAGCGTCTCCAGCATCCTCTCTGACAGCCGGTTGCGGAAATCCTGGAGCGATTGCGCCAGCTGCCGGCTGGCCCGCTGCGCCGGCTCGAGAAACTCTCGCCGCCGGGAGGCGGAAACCTCCATCAGCTCCTTCCGCAACGCCGCGTCCAGCCACTCCTCGAACCGCTCCATCGCCGTTCGCAGGCCCGATGTCCAGGCCGGATAGCTCTGCTCGAACTCCTCCAGCAAGCGCTTGAGAATCGCGTTCGCTTCCGGCCGGAGGCGGCTCTCGATGGCCCCCCGCGAAATGGCCGACGCATGCCGCACGATCAGCTCCAGCCCCAGCCGCGTGTCGCTGAGCGCCTGCTTCTCCCCCAAAACGCGCCGCCGCAGCTCCTCCCGTTCGCTTTCGGCCCGCTCGGCCGCACTTAGCGCCACCGCCAGGTATTCGGCCGTTTCCCGGGCCAGCGATTCCACCTTGTGTTGCAGAATCTGCTCCCGCTGCCCGGCGCCGTCCTTGCGGAGCTGTCCCAGCAGCTCCGTCTCGATCCTTTGCCGGAAGGTTTCAAATCCCGGCCTGGCCGAGTAAGGAAACACGGGCAGCCCGCCGTCCCATCGTGCCGCCAGTTGCCGCCGCACGAACTGCTCCACCTGCGCCCGCCCTTCGGCGTCGAGGATGTCGATCTTGGTCAGCAGCAGCGCGATGCGCGGCGTGTACTTCTCCAGTTCCGCGATCAGCTCGATGTCATGCTGCGTCAGCGGCGGATCCACGCTCACCGCCACCAGCGCCAGCCCCACGTTGGGCAGCCAGCCGCGCGACGCCTCCGTGTTGTGCTCAAACACGCTCTCCATGCCCGGCGTGTCCACGAACCGGAGGCCCCGGTAGCGCTCCATCTCCGGCAGCCAGACCCGCACCCGCTCCACCTGCTGCCGGTTGCCCGGGTTCCGGCTTTCATCGACAAACTCCCCGATCTCTTCCAGTCCCGCCTCCTGGCGCCGCCCGTCCGAGAACTCGATCTCCGCCCGCTCTGGTTTTCCGTACTCGATTTCCGTCACCACGCCGGTGACCGGAATCACGCCCACCGGCAGCAGCGCACGGCCCAGCAGATCGTTCAGAAATGTCGTCTTCCCCGCCTTGAAGCGACCCAGAATGGCGACATTGACAGCCCTCTCCGCCGCAAATAGCCGGCAGCTGTCCAGAAACTCGTTCAGCGACTCCAGGCCGTACTTGCCGATCAGAGCCGCGGTCTGTTCCAGCAGCCGTCCTGCTTCTTGCTGCAGGCGCGGCGATTCCGTATCGGCTATCGGCTGCACTTCTGCCTCCTGACTCTCACCATCGGGAATGTACGCAGAAGGGCAGGGACCGTGGGATTCAGGCAAGACGTTGCCCGCAACGGCCGCTTGCGTGGAAACCGCCTCGCCGGCCTGTTGGCTTCTGATGGCGTCCGCCCGTTCCGGATCCATTGCCTCGTCCTGCTCGCTTCGCTCCGGCAGGGACGGGAGAATCGCGTCCCGGCACCGGGCAATCCGTAGGAGTCATCGGCCGTTGGGAACGGCGGTTCAGGGCGGACTCCACCGCCGATTTCATTATCTCAGTTCAGAATCCCGTGAGTCCGGCTTCCTGGCGAATCAGGCGGACCAGCCCGGGCAGCGCCGCGGCGACGCAGGGAGAGAGTCCGATCCCGGCCTCGATCCGCTCCGGCTCCATCCCGAGCAGGACGACGCGCGGCGGCAGCACGCCCGCGGCCCGCGCCTGCTCCAGGGCTTCCGCCACGCCGAATTCGTGCAAGGATACAGGCGAGCGCACCCGGCAAAGGTCGCCGCCGTTCCGGATCTCCAGCCGGTACAGCTCCCCCGCACGCGCCCCGCCTCGCACCGCGTCCACCAGGATCAGCCGCTCGTAATTCCCCAAGTCGGCCAGCAAGTCCCCCAGTGCTGTCCCGGCGTCCACGGCATCGGCGCCCTCGGGCAGGCCTTCCTCCAGCAGTCGCCGGACAGCATGCACGCCCAGCCCTTCATCGCCGAGCAGGATGTTCCCCACGCCGGCGATCAGAGTCCTGCCCTGCATCAAGCTTCAGGTCAGCGGCACCGCCGCCAGCAGGCGCCCGCGCGGCGTCACCAGATGGATCGCGCAGGCGATGCACGGGTCGAAAGCGCGCACGATCCGCCCCGGGGCGAACGGGTTGTTCACATCTCCTACCGGCGCCCCAAGCAGCGCCTCCTCAATAGGCCCGGGCGCTCCCTTGCTGTCATGCGGCGAGGCGTTCCAGGTCGTCGGCACCACCGCCTGATAGCGTTCGATCTTCTGGTTGCGGATCAAAATCCAATGGCCCAGGGCGCCCCGAGGAGCGTCCCAGAGCCCCACTCCCGTGGCCGACTCCGGGACCTTGTGCCCCACGGCCACCGGCTCGTCCAGCTTGATCTGCAGCACCCAGCCGGCCATCGCGTCCGCCACCACCTTCGCCTCCACCGCGCGCGCCAGGTGCCTGCCCATCACCGAGCAGAGATTCTCGCGCTTCAGCCGCAACTGCGCCAGCGCCCCATCGAGCGCCTTCGCCAGCGCGGGGTTGCCGCCATTGGTCGAATTCACGATCGCTCTCGCCAGCGGTCCGACTTCATACGCCGCCCCGTCGTACCGCGGCGCTTTCAGCCAGGAGTACGCCCCCGCCTTGTTGCGGTTCGGCTCCGTGCCCTCCTGCGTCGGGTGCAGCGGCGCGCTCTCCTTGTACCACGAGTACTTGACGTCCTCGGTGATCTTCGAGAGGTCCACGGCGGCCAGCTTGCCGTCGGCAAAGCGCCCCATCCGGAAGAAGCGCCCGCGCTTGGCGACATCCGGTTCGGCGTCAAGGTCGAAGGCCCCGAAGGCGAGGAACCGCTGACATCCCCGCCCGATATCGGCATAGTCCCGGTACACGGCGGCAATGGTCAGCACGTCCGGGATATAGACGTTCTCGATGAAGTCGCGCAGCTCTTTCAACCGCCACAGGAAGGTCGTCACCTTGTCCACGGTGGGCGTCACCGTCACTCCGCCCGGCACGACGGACGCACAGTGGGGCATTTTCCCGGAGAAGACGGCCGACATCTCATGGGCCTTCAGCCGGATGTGCAGCGCCTGCACGTAGTGGTTCACGATTTCCTGGCTCACCTTGTCCGGCAGCCTGTAGTCGGCCTCGAAGCGCGGCACGAAGGGCGGAAAATCCGGCCCCCGGGCGTAATCAAGCGCGGCCAGATGGTAGAAGTGCAGGATGTGCGACTGGATGTAGTTCGCGCCCTGGATCAGGTTGCGGATGACACGTCCGTTGTGCGGCGGCACGAGCCCCAGCGCATTGTCCAGGCATTGTGAACTGGCCAGCGCGTGCGCCGTCGGGCAGACGCCGCAGAACCGTTGCGTGATCTGCACTGCATCCAGCGGATCGCGCCCCGTCAGGATCTGCTCGAATCCCCGGTACAGCGTCCCGGAGCACCGGGCTTCCACCACCTTGCCGCCGTCTACCACCGCCTCGATGCCCATGTGGCCTTCAATCCTCGTCAATGGATCGACAACGACCTTGACTGCCACGGCTCACCTCCTCTGGTACAGCGGGGAGTGCGCATCCGGGAATCCCGGCTCCGTGCACCCCATGCACGGAGCGTTCGCGTTGATGCACCAGTTCACGCCGCCGTTCCACTGCCGGATGGGGCAGTCCGCGTGCGTGAATGGCCCCTTGCAGCCGATCTCCAGCATGCAGCCCACCTCGCCGAACTTCGTGGCGAAGATGCCGTCGTCGAGATAGCCGCGGAAGATGCAGCAGTTGTGGACGCTCTTGCCGAAGTACACCTTCAGCCGCCCATGCTCGTCCAGGTCCTTCGGCGACGGAAACCCGTACAGCAGCACCCGCGCGACGGTCCCGATGAACCAGTCCGGATGGCACGGGCACCCCGGAATGTTGATCACAGGAGTCTGCGCGCCGATCAGCTTCAGCACGTCCCAGACGCCCTTGGATTGGGTCGGGTTGGGCGCTGCCGCCGGAAGTCCTCCATATGCCGCGCACGTCCCCACGGCGAGGATCGCCATCGCCCCGGGCGCGAGCCGCCTCATCCACTCCAGCATCGTCACGGGCTTCCAGTCCTCCTCGCCGAGCGTCCCGTCGATCCCCCCGTCCCGCGTCGGGATCGCGCCCTCGACGATGAGCACATACTTGCCCTTGTGCTTCCGCGCCGTCTCCATCGCCGCATCCGTCGACAGGTGCCCCGCCGCCGCCATCAGCGTCGAGTGGTAATTCAGGAACAGCTGATGCCCCGGCAGGATCTGATCGAGGACGACGTTCTTGATGCTGGGATGGATGGTGTTGATCACCGACACCGAACACCCGCTGCAGGCGGAGTGCTGCATCCAGATCAGCGGGTATTCCTTGACAGCGTCGGCGAGCGCCGCGCCCAGGCGCGGCAGAAATGCCTCATGGAAGGGAGTCAGCGCCGTGGCTGCCGAAGCCCAGCGCATGAACTCCCGTCGTGGAATGCCATGGTTGCTCATACTTCCCTCCTGCAACCTGCTTGGCTTCCTTCCGATGACACTCGACGCACTTCAGCGGCGGCTTCTTCCCACCTGCCAGTTCCCTCTTGTGGCAGTCGATACAGACGCCGCTCTGCGCCGTGGAATTGTGAAACGCCGCCTGCCGCGAAGTCTTCATCCCCGCCGCCGGCGGTTTGGTGTGACAGTCGCGGCAAGCCTGGTTGGGCTTCGTCTCCGGCTTCTCCGGCTTTGAGGCGTGATGGCACGTCTCGCACTTGGCGCCCCGCATCGCCTCATGCGCCTTGTGCGCAAAGGTGACGCTCCCCAGGGCGGCATCCCTCATCACAATCGACTCCGGCGCCTCCGGCGCCTTGGCATTCGGCGATTGCGCCCACAAGACAGCCGCCAGCAGGCCGGCGATCCAGCACTTCATAGTCCCCTCCAAAGATAAAAAGATCTGATTCCCGTAAATAATCAATTGAATAACCCGGCGCAAGGCCCTTGTCAAGGGGGATCCGCCCGGCCTCCCTCCCCCTCCCGGAACGGCGTGTCCAATCCGTCATGCCCGCAGCGGCCAGTGATACCCTGCATGGGGGGAATTCCCGATGCGCCTCGCACCATTCCTGCTCGCCGCAGCATTCGCCCTGCCCGTTTGTGCCCAGCCTCCCGCGCGCCGCTCCGCCAGCGTGGTGATTCTGATGTCGGACGGACTGCGCACCCAGGAGGTCTTCGGCGGCGCGGATCTTTCCCTGATGGACCGGAAGGCGGGCGGCGTGGCCGATCCGGATAGGCTGCGGCGCGAGTTCTGGCGCGATACGCCGGAAGAACGCCGCGCCGCGCTGTTGCCCTTCTTCTGGAGTATTGTCGCCCGCGAGGGGCAGGTGTTCGGCGACCGCCGGGCGGGCTCCGTAGCAAGAGTCGCCAACGGGCTGAACTTCTCCTACCCGGGATATAGCGAGGCATTTTGCGGCGTCGCTGATCCGCGCATCGACAGCAACGACAAGCGCTACAACCCGAATGTCAACGTGTTCGAGTTTCTCCACCGCCGCCCGGGCTTCGAGGGGCGCGTCGCCGCCTTTGGCGCGTGGGAACTCTATCCGTGGATTCTCAACGCGCCTCGTTCCGGGCTCCTGGTCAACGCGGGCTATGAGCCGTTGCGCCTCACGGAGCCGCAACCACAGCTCGATTTGCTCAACACGCTGAAAGCCGAAACAGAGTATTGGGACAGCGAGGCCTTCGACTCTTTCACTTTTCACACGGCCCTGGAATACCTCCGCCTGCGCATGCCCCGAGTACTGGCCATCCTGCTCGGAGAGACCGACGAGTGGGCGCATGCGGGCCGCTATGACCTGTATCTGAAGTCGGCCCGCCGGTTCGACGACTACGCCCGCCGCCTCTGGGAAACGCTCCAGTCCATGCCCGAATACCGCGGCTCCACGACCTTGATTCTGGCCACGGATCACGGCCGCGGCGCGGGCAAGAAAGACTGGCGCAGCCACGGGCGCCGCATCCGCGAGTCGCAGTACGTCTGGATGGCGTTTCTCGGCCCCGACACCCGCCCGCTCGGCGTCCGCGGCGGCACAGCCCCGGCCACGCAAGCGCAGATCGCCGCCACAATCGCCGCCCTGCTGGGCGAAGACTTCCGCTCCGCCGTTCCCGCCGCCGCGCCGCCCATCGCCGAAGTCCTCGGCCGGTAGCTTTCTGCTATCTTCTGGCTATGCGCCGACTCCCGGCTCTCGGGCTGATTTCCGCCCTCGCCATGCAGGCCCAGATGGTCCAGGTTTCCGAACACACCCTTTCCAACGGCATGAAGATCCTCATCCACGAGGATCACGACGTCCCGAACGTCGCGTTCTATCTCTTCTTCAAGGTCGGCTCGCGCAATGAGCGGCCCGGCGTCACCGGCATCAGCCACTTCTTCGAGCACATGATGTTCAACGGCGCGAAGAAGTACGGTCCCAAGCAGTTCGACATCCAGATGGAGAAGGCCGGCGGCCGCAACAACGCCTACACCTCGCGCGATGTCACCGTCTATACGGACTTCTTTCCCCGCTCCGCCCTCGAACTCATGTTCGACATGGAAGCCGACCGCATCCGCGACCTCTCTTTTGATCCGAAGATCGTCGAAAGCGAGCGGGGCGTGGTCAGCTCCGAGCGCCGCACGTCGGTCGACAACAGCCCCTTCGGCGTTCTGTTCGAACAGCTGAACGCCACCGCCTACATCGCGCATCCCTATCAGTGGCCCGTGATTGGCTGGGCTTCCGACATCCAGAGCTGGACCATGGACGATCTGAAGGCGCATTACCGGATGGGCTATGCGCCCAACAACTGCGTCGCCGTCGTCTCCGGCGATGTGACTCCCGCCGAAGTGCTGGCCCTCGCCAGGAAGTACCTGGAGCCCATCCCTCGCCAGGAGCCGCCTCCACCCGTGCGCACCGTCGAACCGCGGCAGCTCGGCGAGCGCCGTGTGGAAGTCCGCCGCCCCGCGAATCTTCCGATGCTGATGCTGAGCTATCACATCGGCGCCGCCCGCGATCCCGACTTCCCCGTTTACGAGGTCATCGAAACGATCCTCACCGGCGGGCGCAGCG
The DNA here is from genome assembly GCA_037446555.1 of Acidobacteriota bacterium. Taxonomy (GTDB): domain Bacteria; phylum Acidobacteriota; class Terriglobia; order Bryobacterales; family Bryobacteraceae; genus JANWVO01. The sequence goes on along the minus strand of JBBIIK010000023.1, from coordinate 25,302 downwards.
CCCGCCTGCACCGGCGGCTCGTCGAAAAGGAGCAGCTTGTGCTGAACGTCGGCGGCGGCGTTCGCCCCTCCCTGGACCCCGGGCAGTTCCTGTTCAATTTCCAGGTGCGCAGCGGCAAGCAGCCCGCGGAGGTGGAGAAGGCGCTCTATGAGGAGTTGGACCGCCTGTCGCGCGAAACCGTTCCGACAGAGGAGCTCCAGAAGGCCAAGAACCAGGTCCTCGCCGGCTTTTATCGCCAGCTCAAGACCATCTCCGGGAAGGCGAACCTGTTGGGCGGCTACGAGGTTTTCTCCGGGAGCTGGAACGAGGTCAACGAGGCGCCGGCGCGCATCGAAAAGGTCACCGCCGCCGATGTGCTGCGCGTGGCGGCAAAGGTCTTTGCGCCCCGCAACCGCACGGTCGCGACACTCATCCCGGAACAGCGCGCGGAGGTGAAACCGTGAAGCTACTGCTCCCGCTCCTCTTGACGGCCACTTTCCTTCCCATGTCAGCCCAGGTACGATTGCCGGAATTCACCCGCGAGCAGCTTCCCAATGGACCGGTTCTGCTGTTGCTCCCGCGGCACGATGTCCCGCTCGTCAGCGTACGCGCCGTCTTTCGCGGCGGCGCCGAAAATGAGCCGCCGGGCATGAACGGTATCGCCGCCATTACCGCCGAGCTGATGCGGCGCGGCGCCGGGAAACGCAGCGCCGCGCAGATCGATCTGGATCTCGACTTCCTGGGCGCCGAACTCTCTGCCGGAGCCAACCGCCAGTCCGCCTTCTTTGCCCTCGAACTCCTTTCGAAGACGGCGCCCGAAGCGATGGCCATTCTCGGCGACATTCTGGCCGCGCCTACTTTTCCGGAAGATGAGGTGCGCAAGGTGCTTGCCCAGGCCGCCGACCGCGTCCGGGCCGCCAAAGACAATCCCGGCATGGCCGTTGGGAGGTATTTCAATGGTCTTTTCTATCCAGCCGGGCATCCATACAGGCATTCCGGCGCCGCCGATGAGATTTCCGTTTCCCGCTTGAACCGGGAAGAAATTCTGAAATATTACCGCCGGATGGCGGCCGGAAGGAATCTTGTTTTGATCGCTGCCGGCGATTTCGACCCGGCCTCGTTTGCGGCGCTCGCGCGCCGCACTGCCTCCGCCCTGCCCCCCGGAGAGGCTTTCCCGGCGGTGCAGGCCGGGGAGGCTCGCTTCGACCGGCCCCGCCTCCTGCTCGTCGACAAGCCGGACGCCACGCAGACGTACTTCCGGATCGGCATGCCTGGCATCCACCGCCGCCATCCCGACCGCATCGCCCTGCTCGTGGCCAACACCCTGTTCGGCGGCAGGTTCACTTCGCTCCTCAATGACGCCTTGCGCGTGAACGCGGGGCTCACCTATGGCGCCAACTCTATTCTCGAGCTCGACCGCCTGCCGGGCGCCATCGCCATCAATTCCTACACGCCCACCCCGACGACAGCCAAAGCCATCGACCTCGCCCTCGACGTGCTGCGGCGGTTCGCCACGAGCGGCGTCACCGCGGAACAGCTCGAATCCGCGCGCGCCTACATCAAGGGCAACTTCCCCACCGAGCGTCTGGAGACTTCTGACCAGCTCTGCTCCGCTCTCGCGGATCTCGAACTGTTCGGCCTCGACCGCAGTGATTTCGACTCCCTCTTCCAGAAACTCGATTCACTCACCGTCGAGAGCCTGAATGCCGCCATCCGCAGGCACTTCACGGAGAGCAACCTCCAGTTCTGCCTCGTCGGCAACGCCTCCGCCATCGAAAAGGAGGTGGCGAAGTACGCTCCTGCCATGAAGGTGATCCCGGTGAAATCCGAGGGCTTCGCCCCGCCGGACTTTTGATCTGAGGGAGGGAATCTCGCCAAGGACCTGGCGAAGTACGCTCCTGCCATGAAGGTGATCCCGGTGAAATCCGAGGGCTTCGCCCCGCCGGACTTCTGATCTGAGGGAGGGAATCTCGCCATGGAAACCTGGGGCCTTTCCGGCACGGAACTGAGAGTGCTCCGGCGCCTCCGCACTCCGGAGCTGGTGCAACGGTTTCTCGATTCCCTCCCTTACAATCACGACACCCGCCCGCACACCTGCTTCTCCCCCCGCCTCGTCCTGCGCCACGGGCGCGCCCACTGCATGGAAGGCGCCTTGCTTGCGGCGGCGGCTTTCCGCCTCGCCGGCCGTCCGCCGCTGCTTGTGGATCTTGCGGCCGTGCGCGACGACGATCACATCATCGCCGTCTTCCGCGAGAACGGCTGCTGGGGCGCTGCCGCCAAGTCGAGCTACTCGGGACTCCGCTTCCGCGATCCTGTCTACCGTTCTCTCCGGGAGCTCGTCATGAGCTACTTCCCTCACTACTACAACCCGGACGGCGAGAAGACCCTCCGCGCCTACTCGCGCCCTGTCAACCTCGCCCGCTTCGATTCGCGCGGCTGGATGGCCAGCGAGAAGGACGTCTGGTACATTCCCGAGTATCTTGCCCTGATCCCGCACACACGCCTGCTGACGCCCGCGCAGGTGCGCCGCTTGACGCTCATCGACAAGCTTCTTTATGACGCCGGGATGGTGGGGCGCGCCATCCACGTTGTCTCAGACGCGGCGCTCGGGCCAAAGGTCGCGCATCGACTCAGGCGCGGTCAGGGAGCGCCATCGCGAATCGAAGCGCTCCGCTAGTTCGGGCGCGCCTGCCAGGATCTCCTCCATCCCGAACTGCCGCCACACGGGTCCGTTCTTCGCCAGCGACGCCAGGTGCCGCTCCACGTCCTCCCAACGGTCGGTCAGCCCGCCAGAGTCGATCAGAACCACGCGGTTCTGGATCACGCCGAAGTTCTTCAGATGCGCATCCACAGAAAACACTCCGCGCCGCCAGCCCGAGCGCCTCAATTCAAGCAGCCGCTCCAGCCACCGCTCCACATCGCTCCACTTTTTCTCCGCCGCCAGCCTCTTCAGGCGGTCGTAAAGCGTCTCCTCCACCCGTTCAGTCGCTTCCGTCACCACCAGCCATCCCGGCCACCCCGACACCTTCACCAGCGTCGGCGGGAAAGTCACCGTCTCCGGCACGAGCGATGTGCCCGAAAGATGTTTCACTGCCAGGTATTCTCCCCTTACGTCCCGGTGGACAAATTTCTGCCACACGCGCCCCCAATGGGTGCTGAACCAGACCGCGCGCGGCACCACCGCCACGCATGCCTGCATGGCCATCCGCAGCGCCCGCAGCGCTGCCGACGGGTGCGCCGTCCACCGGGACGTGAACCGCTGCGGCAGGATCTTCTCCAGGCGCTTCATCAGGCGCCAGATCAGGATCAGCGCAATGATCTCGCTGGCGCCCCGCTCCCTCTTCACCACCCAGTTCTCGCTGGCGTAGACCACCTTCCCCACGCCCTCCCCGATCCTCTTCAACCGCCCGCGCGTCAGCTCCTCCGGCGCCTCTTCCATGGCCTGCAAAGGCGTGCGCATCAAGCTCTCCTGCCACCTCGCTCTGGCCCGAGAATACCATTTCTGGCCCGCAGGACAAGCCTGCTATGCTGATATTTCCGGCTTTCCGGCGGATCCGCTTTTCCCGTTGCATCATGCTGCGGTCCGATTCCATCTCCGCGCCCCGCCCCCCTGCCAGGCCGCGCCTTCGGTTCGACCGCCACGAGTGGTCCGGCGCCTTCGGCGACATGGGCACCGACCTGCCGTTGCTGGTCGGCATGATTCTCGCTGCCAGGCTGGACTCCGCTTCTGTCCTCGCCGTCTTCGGACTGATGCAAATCCTCACCGGCGCGTGGTACCGCATGCCCATGCCGGTGCAACCCCTGAAAGCCATGGCGGCTCTGGTGATCGCTCAGAAGCTCCCTGCAGCCACGCTTTACGGCGGGGGGCTGGCGATCGGCATCCTGATGCTGGCGCTCACGCTCACCGGTGCTATCGGTTGGCTGGCCCGCGTGGTCCCTACGCCGGTCGTGCGCGGAATCCAGTTCGGATTGGGGCTGCAGCTCGCCTCCATCGCCTTGCGCGATTATGTCCGCTCCGACGGTGTTGCCGGCTGGTCTCTTGCCGCCGCGGGCTTCGCCATCACCGTGGTTCTCATGCGCCGGCGGCGCTTCCCTGCCGCCGCCGCATTGATCGCCCTTGGGCTCGCCTACGCCTTCGTATTCAAACTGACGGCGAACGACCTGGTCAGTGCCGCCGGCTTCCGCCTTCCGCAGCTTCATACGGTCTCCTGGGCCGACATCTGGACCGGCTTCCTCGTGTTGGCACTGCCCCAATTGCCGTTGTCGCTCGCCAATTCCGTCCTGGCCACGCGCCAGGTGGCGCAGGACCTGTTTCCGGAGCGCCCTCTCACGGTGCGCCAGATCGGGTTCACCTACTCGTTGATGAACCTGGCCAACCCGTTCCTCGGCGGCGCCCCTACCTGCCACGGTTCCGGCGGTATGGCCGGCCACTACGCTTTCGGCGGGCGTACCGGCGGGTCTGTCGTCATTTATGGCGGTATTTTCCTGGTTCTGGGCTTGTTCTTCAGTGGAGGATTCCAGAAAGTCATTGAGATCTTCCCGCTTCCGGTTTTGGGAATCCTGCTTCTTTTTGAAAGCCTCGCCCTGCTTCTCCTGGTGCGCGACATCGCCCCCGACAGAACCGGATTCGCGGTGGCCGCGCTCGTCGGATTGTCGGCGCTGTTCCTGCCCTACGGCTACGTTACGGGCATGATTGCGGGCACGCTGCTCCACGCCGCAGCCCGCCGCGGCTGGGTCGATTTCAGCCGGTGATTCCGCCTTTACTGTACCGGGATCCGGCCGCGATTGGCCTCGATCCACTCGTCGAACGACAGCATGCCCGGATGTAGCTCCCGTGAAAGTGCCGTGTTTCTTGCGGCACAGAATTCATCGGAGAATTCGCAGTTGAACTGGAACATATTGCCCAGATCCTCGGCGTGTGGAAAGCCGAGCGAACGGAAGACTGCGTGCGGCAGAGGCTCATAGCGCACCGGCTCCCCGATAGCGCGGCTGAGTCCGGTTGCCATCTGCTCCCCAGTCAAGTGCTCCGAAGCCACGCCCACGCGCTTGCCCCGGAATTCGGCGCCGCGCTTCAGCAACCCGTACGCACAGCCGCCAATGTCGGTAGCGGCGATGCCCGGCAGCTTGCGGTCCGCCATCGGCAGGGTCAGCACCAGATCTCCGTTCTGGTCCCGCACCGGCCCCGAACCGAATCGAATGAAGTTGTCCCAGTAGAAGCTCGTCAGCAGGAAGGTGACAGGCAGACCGAGTTCCTCAAACAGTGCGTCCGCCTCACCCTTCGAATCGAAGTGCGGCACCTTGTATTTCCCCATCAACGTGGGCATCCGGTCGTCTTCCAGTGGAACGAACCGCCGCGTGTCTTCCAGCGTCGACCAGATCACATGACTCAGGTTCGCTTTCTTCGCCGCCCGCGCCAGAACGGCTGCATGCTGCGTCTCTTTCTCCGGCGAAAAGTGATCCCAGTAAAAAGTGACGCAGTAGGCGGCGTAAGCCCCTTCAAACGCCTGTTCCACGCTGCCGGGATCGTCCAGATCGGCGCACACTACCTCCGCTCCGAGCCGCGCCAGCTCCAACGCCTTCGCCGACCCCGGATGGCGCGTCATTGCGCGCACCGCAAACGGACTTTGCGGATCCTGAAGGATGGACTGCGCCAGCCCTCCCCCCTGTGACCCGGTGGCGCCGGCAATCACGACGACAGGCTTGTCCTGCATCCCTCTGTTCCCCTCTCTGGCCCAGTATAGCCGGGGCCCGGCCCCGGCAGGCTTCTGCAATTAGACGCTGCTTCCAGTCTTTGTGTCAACCGGAACGCGGCACGGCCCGTTCGATCTCGAGCAGCCGCCGCTTCACTTCCAGCCCTCCGGAGAAGCCCGTGAGTGCGCCGCCAGCGCCCACCAGACGGTGGCAGGGTACGATCACCGGCAAGGGATTCTTTGCCGCCGCCGCCCCTACGGCGCGCGCCGCGCCAGGACACCCGAGCGCCCGCGCCACTTCTCCGTAGGTCCGCACTTCGCCGCAGGGGATCTCAAACAGCGCTTTCCAGACTTCACACTGGAAATGCGTGCCTTCAAGTTCAAAGGGCACGCCGAAGCGCCGGCGCTGCCCCCGGACGTATTCCTCCAGTTCCCGCCTCGTCTGCTCCAACACCGGCTCGCGGCCGTTGCGCTCGTGCGCGTCGAAGCCTTCGGGCAGCAAGTCCTCGGACGGGCTGAAGGCGGCGCGGCGCAATACGCCGCCTTCCTCCATGACAAACAGCACAACTCCGGGAGCCATCTGGGCGGAGATCCACTGCGGCATTACCCAAGCATAGCGCCGGGACCGTCGCGCCCGCCTTACTTCCGCAGGTTCGCCACGTTACCCTTGTCCACCAGCAGCGTGCCCGTATCGATGAACAGTGGCAGCGGGGATCGCGGATCGTTCCGGAAGTCCGCCGTCAGCGACGCCGGCTTGCGCAGCACCACATCCGCCAGCGCCTTCAGGCCGTAATAGCCCATCGTGTACGGCTTTTGGGCGATGGTCGCCGCAATCCGGCCCTTCTCGATCCATTCGAGCGTGTTTTGCACCGCGTCCATCGCCACGACCACTTTGCCGTCTATGTGCGCCCGGTCCAGCACGTCGGAGATCTCCGCCCCTGACAGCGACTCCAGCGCCACGAAAGCGTCCGGCACGTTCTTCTTGTCCACATATTCCTGCGCCAGATCAAAGGCCATGCTCGGATTGCCCTTCATGTCCTGCACCGCGAGAATGCGGATTCCTGGCGAAGCGTCCAGAACAGCCCTGTAACCATCCAGCCTCTCCTCCACGTTCTTCTGGCCCGCGATCGTGAAGAAGACCACCGTCCCTTTGCCATTCAGCAGCTTCACCAGCAGCCGCCCGCCCATCTGCCCCGCTTCGTAGTTGTTGGTTCCCACGAAGAACAGCCGCCTGCTTTGCGGCGCGTCCGCATCGATGGTGACGACGGGCGTGCCTGCCTCCACGGCGGCATTGATTTCGGGCGTAAGCAAATCGGCGTTGCCTGCGCTCACCAGCACGCCCGCCGGTTTCTTCGCCAGCACGCGGCGCAGTTCTTCCCGCTCCGCCTGCGCGTCGTACACTTCCGGGCCTGCCACCTCGGCCTGAACGCCCAGCTCGCGCGCCGCGGCCAGGAATCCTGCGCCAGCTTCCTGCCAGTAGGGAATCTTGGGATTCGCGCACACCAGGAAGTACTTCTCTGTCGGCTGATGCGACGGTCCTTTGCCGCCGCAACCCCAGAATGAGAAGAAAGCAAGGCAACAAAGCAAGAGATTCCGTTTCATGTTCATGACTCCATGCCGGACTTGTGCCGCCGGCCAGTCTACGCTCACGCCGTCGCGGGCACAAGCCCTTCCCTTCATTGTGGCTATTCCGGCACCCGTCGGCGTCCGCCCGCCCTCCCTCTCACTTCCGCCCCGGACGCAGGTTGCTGCCTTTCGGATCCAGGATCTTCATTCCAGCCGGCAGGGTGAACAGCTCGTCGCCGAGCCCGCGGTTGATGGTCACCATGTCCGCGTACATCTCGAAATTGCGCTCCCCGTTTCTTTCGCGCCGTACGACGAGCGGCCACATGACTCCCCCACCCACGTCGCGGTACTTGTCGAAGATGGTGACTTCTTCGATCCGGAATTTCAGCTTCAGATCGCGCTTCTCCCAGCTTTGCCGCACAGGCAGTTTCGTGGATTGATGGAACCACACCGTCGTCTGGCGGTTGGCGCCGTCCACGATCCGCACGACGTTGCACGGCTGGTTCTCCACAATTTCTGTGCCGAGCGCATCAAACGCCATCCCCGGCTCCTTCAACCGCACCCGCAGCGTGTGCAGAACATTGTGCAGCAGGGTTTCCTTGTAGCTTTCGTAGAGCGCTTCCCCCATCGGCTTCGCCCCGCGGTAGGTCACCTCCCAACTGCCCTCTTCGTTGAAGATGATGTAGACGTCCTCGTTCTTGCCAAATGCCCGGCGCTCGCGCTGCCCCAGATAATCCGGCGTCATCGGCTCGGGAGCGGTCAGATAACGGATGTAGAATTTCACGCGGCTCATGCCGGAGAGATCTTCCCGGTAGAACGCGTAGCTGCGCCCCTCCTCTACCCTGTCCCGCATCGCCAGGAATTTCTCGCCGCCAAGCGCCTGAAATGCATCGAACACCACCTGCCTCGCCCACTCTGGCGTTCGCGGCGTCTGTCCGCACAAGGCGGCGGCGCACATCACCCACAGTGCTAGCCCTTTCATCGAACCCAATTCTACCGCCTCAGCATCCAGCGGCAGAATTCCCGCACGACCCCCGGCGCCAGGAGGAAATCCCGCCAATACGGCTGCCCGCCTTCGCCCGCAAGGAAAAGACCGCGCCGCATCAGCGCCCACTGCGTAGCCATCGAGAGCGCCGACTGCGCCCACGAGACGAAGATGCCCGCGCGCCGCGCGCCGGGATGGAGGCTCTCATGAACGGTCCATTCGATCAGGTGTACCGTCAGCGGCACAAGGGTCAACAGAGCCAGAGCTGCCCGCCACCGGGGACGGTGAAACCGGAGCCGCTGCGCCAGAGCGCCGGTCAGTCCAGCCAGCAGCGCGAAAAGCATGAATTGCGTGGCGGCGCCCGTCGCAGTGTCCTCAAGTCCGCTGCGCCAGTTGGCAGCGGCGAAGGGGATGCCGCGGTAAAGCCCGCTGTTCAGCGCAGTTTTCCAGTTCCAGAAAGCGTTCACGCGACGCAGCGCGCCTCCGCGCGAGCCGGCGCCCGCTGCAGGAGAGCCTTCCGGTAGGCGCCCCACACAATTTCGCCAACAGCCTCCCACGTGCGTTTCTCCGCCGCCCGGCGGGCGGCTTCGCCCAGCCTCCGGCGGAGCTCGGACCGTTGCGCCAGCTCCACCACGGCGGCGCCCAGGTCCTCCGTCTTGTGGCAGACGCGCCCCGTCACGCCATCGGTGACGATCGACGCCGGCCCGCCGCTTCCCATGACGACGCAGGGCACGCCCGACGCCATCGCCTCCTGAACGGCGTTTCCGTAAGTGTCCGTCTCGCTGGGGAAGACGAAGACGTCGAAGCCGGCATAGGCGCGCGCCAGTGCTTCTCCTTTCAAAACGCCGCGAAGTCGTGCGTGAGGCACGTTTGCTTGCAGCCATCCGTGCTCCGATCCGCCGCCCACGATCTCAATGCGGAAATCCGCGTCGCCGGATTGCAGCAATGCCCGCGCCACGCCGGCGAGCCTCCGCACGGATTTTTCGGGCGATAGACGGCCCACGTAGCCGGCCACAAAAGCCCCATCGGCGCGGTCCCGCTTGCGCGGATGGAAGAGCTCGCAGTCAACGCCGCGGGGCATCCATTGGACGGGCTTGCCGGTATCTCTTTTCAGAGCCGCGGCAATCTCATGATTGGGCGCAAGGATGATCCGCGCCTGGCGGTAATACAGCGCGAGTCCCCGCCAGCTCCACGCCTGCGCCTGTTGCCGGAGCCACTGCGGCACGCCTGCCGGCAGCCGGCACCGCGCGTATTCGTGCACGTTGGTGTGCCAGCTCATCACCACCGGAAGCCTGAGCCGCCACGCAGCCAGCGAGCCCAGAAAGCCGGCGTGATTGGCCCCGGTGATGTGAACAGCCTCCGCCTGAAAAGTGCGGATCGACTCGATCACCATCTTCAGATGCCGGGCGAACAGCAGGTCGAAACGGAGGTCGTTTTCCAGGCGGAAAGAGAGCGCGCCCGTCTTCAAAGACAACCGCCGGAGACCGCCTTCGCTGGAGGGGCGCGTTTCCGGTCCGGCGTGGACAACCAGCAGGGGCAAGCCGTGCCTGCGCGCGTAGTCCTCCAGCATCCGGCAGGTAAGCGCGACGCCGTTGACCTCGAGCAGGCTGTCGGCGAACAGGGCGACGCGCGGTTCCGCGCTCATGCCAGCTCCTCCGCCCCGGCCAGCATCTGGCGCATGGCAAACCGCAGACCGGGAGATTCCGCCGCACGGGCCAGAAACACGAACAGCCGGATGAGAGCGGGCTCCCTGCCTTCGGGGAACTCTTTCGCAAGAGCCTTCACCTGACCCTGCGAGTCGCGGAAAAACACGCGGTCGTTCCAGCGCACCCACCCGTAGTGATGCTGCCGCTGTTCGCGCATCACATCGCAGATGGAGGAAAGGATCCGCGCCAGCATCGGTTCGCGGTACTGTTTCATCACGAGCACCGTGCTCCGCCCCTCATAGCGCACCTCCTCGATGAAGCCGTCGAAACCGGCGGCGGAGGCGAGATTGAGCAGCGCGTTGGGCTCGCAACCATGGCGGTCGCCTCCGGAGACGCAGGGAAGCTTGTAGCGCTCCGCCAGGTCCAGCGTCCGGAGATTCTCCTTCCAGGGCCTCAGCCCGTTGAGTTCGAGCGCATGAATCCAACGTCTATAACGGGCCAAGAACTGCTCCGCCATCACGGCGTGATAATTCGTGCCGTTCCCTTTCTCGTCCCAGTAGGGGTGGTTGAACACCAGCAACACGTGCGGCCCCGATGCCAGCTCCTCAAGCAACGGCTCGATGAGGGCCGGATGAGGCGCGGCGGTGTATCCGGCCATCAGGCGCTCGAGGGTGCGCGCGCGGGCTTCAGGGAGGTTGTGGACTCCAAGATGGAAGACGGTGCCGCGCCACGGAACCGTCCACTCTACGCTCACCGGCGCCTGTCTGCCCTCCTCAAGCAGCCGCAGCGCCAGCGGCGCTTCGATAGTGTCGTGGTCGGTGATGGAGACCAGCGGAGTCAGGCCGAGCCTCTGGATCTGTTCCTGCTCCGTGCGCAGCGCTTCACGCGGACCGAGGGGCGGCGTCCACCAGGCGGCCGAATAATCCAGCTCCCGGCCATGGATGCGCCGGTACCGCGCCTCGTAGCGGTCGAGCAGCGGCCCAAGCCACGGGCAGGCGGTTCTGCAACGCGGAATGAAATCCAGCGGCTCCCTGGAGCACGACGTGTGGCTGTGCAGCGAAACCCCGGCCTGAAGCCGGGGGGAGCGCCAGTCTTCCCGCCATTCGTAACGGATGAGGGTGGTCGCCATCCACTCCAGACTCGCCGCCCGGGATGAAAGCGGCGTGTCAGAAGGATGAATTGATGATCAAACAAAATAGCTATATTTTGTTTGAAGCGTCCGGGCTCCCGCAGCACTTCTTGTATTTCTTCCCGCTGCCGCAGGGACAGGGATCGTTGCGGCCGGTTTTTTCCGTTCGCACGGGCCCGGCGCGGAACGCCTCCCCGCCGTCCTCGTCTTCTTCGTCGGGAAAGAAGACCGGACGGTAGCCTTCCCGCTCCAGACGCGCGTCGAGCGCCCTCGTCACCGTTTCCTCCTCGTCGGGAGAGAGCCCGCCGGCGCGTTCCGCGATTTTTTCCATCAACCGCCGCGCGCTTTTCGGCGTTGTCTCGTGGCGCACTGCCAGCGCGTAGCTGAACAGCGCTGCCTCGCGCAACTCTTCGTTCCCGAACAGAGGCACCAATTCGATGGCGAGATCGCCCGCCGCCAGCGTGCCCACCGCCTGCACCGCCGCCAGCGCCACTTCCGGGTCTTCGCTTTTCAGCGATTCGGAGATCTGCTTCAGGTAGCGGCGGTCGGAGGTCCGCCACATCGCCTGCAGCGCGGCGGCGCGCGTCTCCGGCCGCTCGTAGGCCTCCCGGACGGCGCGATGAAAGTCCTCGCCAGAACCCCGCTCCGCCAGCGACACGAGCGCCCCAGTCCACTCCGCCGCCGGACGCGAACGGTCCCGCAGCACATCCTCAAGCAGCGCTCTCACCTCGGGATCAGAGCTTCGCGATTCGAGCCCCCGCAACGCCGCGCCCCGCACTGCCGGATCGGCGTCTTCGCGCGCCGCGCGCAGAAGGCGATCCCGCACCTCGTCGGAGACCTCCTCGCCCTCGAAGCTCTCCGCCGCCCTCGCCCGGTACCTGGCGTCCGGGTGATCCAGAAACCCCAGGGCGGCTGCCGGCGCCAGGTAATCGAACAGTGGCAGCGCCTCCTCGGGATACTGGACCAGGATGTCGAATGGCTCCGGCTCTTCGCGCGGACCGGACGTTTCCAGGGCCTCGATGGCTTCCTGCAGCGCCTTCCTCTCGTGCCTTTGGCTTTCGCCAGCAGGAAGAGCGCCCAGCGCTGCGCGCAAGGCCGGCAGCAGCTCCTTGTCCCGGCAAAGCGAGGCGCACAAGGCGCCTTCGTACGGATCGTTTTCGAGCGCCTGTTCGACAAGCGCGCGCAGCCGGGGATGCGGCGCCCCGGCCGAAGCAAGGACGAAAAGCACGTCGGGCCGGTCGTCCTCGGCGGCTTCTTCCCAGGCTTCCAGCAGGGGCTCGACCGCCGTTTCACCCAGTTCCGCAAAGGCCTCCACCAGCTCGTCCGGCACGCCCTCGCGGCTGTGCTTCAGCAGATCCAGGTAGAAGGGGATTGCACGGGGCGTTCGGAAAGCACGGTACAGATCGAAGATCTGCTCCGTCAGGTCGGCGACGGCATCCGGCCCGGCCTCCGGGGCAAGCTTTTCCAGTGCGTCCAGAGTCTCTTCGGGACGTTTCAGCAGCGAGCGCAGAAGCCGCTGGTCAAATCCGATCCGCCCCTGCTCGGCTTGCCGCAGCAGCTCGAACGCCGGCGTCTGGTCGTATTGTTCAGGCAGGAGAATCATGGGAAAAATGCATGGGGCGGCGCGCGGGCGCCGCCCCGGAAAGGACGAGGTTCCTCTCGGGAACTACTCGGCTTCTTCCTTGTTCACTACCACCGGGATCTCCACCGAGACCTCGCGGTGCAGCTTCACCATCACCTTGTGCTCGCCCAGCGTCTTGATGGGGTGGTCGAGCACGATCTTCTTGCGGTCGATCGTGTAGCCCTGCTTCTCGAGCATCTCGGCGATGTCCTTGGCCGTCACCGAGCCGAACAGCTGATCGGCCTCGCCGGCTTTCTGCGCGGTCGTCAGCGTGACGCCCGCGAGCATCTTCGCCAGCTCCTCGGCCGCGGCCTTTTCCTTCGCCTCACGCCGCAAGGCAGCCTGCCGCTCCTGCTCGACGATCTTGCGGTTGGCTTCCGTCGCCGGCACCGCCAGCCGCCGGGGCAGGAGGAAATTGCGCGCGAAACCGTCGGCGACCTTCACCACCTGCCCCCGCGTGCCCAGTTTTTCGATGTCTTCACGAAGGATGACTTCCATCGCCTATCTCTCCTTCTCCACCGAGCCCACGAACGGCAGCAGCGCCATCGTTCGCGCGATCTTGATCGCCTCGGTGATCCGCCGCTGGTTCTGGGCGTTCAGGCCCGAGATCCGCCGGGGAATGATCTTGCCGCGCTCGGTGAGGAATTGCGACAGCAATTTCACGTCCTTGTAGTCGATATAGTCGATCTTTTCCAGACAAATCCGATCCACTTTCTTGCGGCGGAAGTACTGCCGCTTGCCGGTGGCGATCGCCTTGTCGGTTCCTGTCGGCTTCTGGCTGGCCGCAATCGGACGTCCGCTTTTTTGTTCTGCCATGGCTCGTTCCTACCTCCCCTGAACTCAGGACTCCTGCGCCTCGGCGGGTGCCGGTTCCTCGGGCACGGACGCGGGCGCGCCGGGCATCGGCGCCGCGGGAGCCGCCGGCATGGCGGGCGCCGCCGCCGGCTGAGGCGCCGCGGGACGCCGTTTCGCCCGCTTCTCGCGCTGCTTGGTCTTCTTTGCCAGCTTCTTCAGCTTATCGTCGATCCGCACCGTCACCCAGCGCATCACCATGTCGGTGACGCGCATCCGGTGCTCGATCTCTTTCACCGGATCCGGCGGAGACGTGAACTGGATCAGCACATAGTAGCCTTCGCTGAACTTGCCGATCTCGTAGGCAAGCCTGCGCTTGCCCCACTTGTCCACTTTGTCCACGGTTCCGCCAGCCGCCGCGACGATGCCCTTGATCTGCTCGATGTAGGCATCGATCTGCTCTTCCGGCGTGTCCGGCTCCACGATGAAGAATTCCTCGTAAATTCTCATTCTTCCTCTCTCTTCGTTCCGGGGGCGCGGCGGTTGTGCGCCGCCATGGCCTTCTCGACGCCCTCGGTGATGATGGATTCGGCCGCCGCACTGGCGTCGTCCAGCAGCCGGTCCAGTTCCTTTCTCTGCCCGCTCCGGAACGGTGCGAGCACGAACTTCGCGCCATCGCGGACCTCATGGCCCGGATGAATGCCCAGCCGCAGCCGGGCGAAATCGTCACGCCCCAGGCAGCGGATGATGTCCTCGACTCCGTGGTGCCCGCCCGCCGAGCCTTTCGGCCGGATCCTCAGGCTCAGCCACGGCAGGTCCAGGTCGTCGTAGATCACCAGCAACCGCTCGGGGCCAATCTCCAGCTTCTCGAGCAGCCCTTTCACCGACTGCCCGCTAAGGTTCATGAACGTCTGCGGCTTGGCCAGCAAAACCGCCTTGCCGCCCATACGGCCCTGCCCCACCATTGCCCGGCACTCGTAACGGCTCACCCGGATCGAGTGACGTGCGGCGAGCTGATCCACGGTCAGAAATCCGAGATTGTGTGGCGTCCATTCATACTCCGGACCCGGATTGCCGAGTCCCACCACCAGCACGTCGACTTCTGCCATGGCGCAGCGGCTGGGCGGACCGTCACTTCTTCTTCTCGCCGCCTTCCTCTTCCTTCTTGCCCTTCTTCACCACTTCGGGCTCCGCCGCTGCAGCCTCGCCGGCAGCCTCCGCGACTTCGGCCGAGCCGCGCGTCGCCACCACGTGCGAGATCACCAGATCCGCAGGGCTCAACAGCTTCATCGACCCGCTCAGCGGGACCTCCCCGGCGCGCAGGCTCTGCCCGATCCGCAGCGCCGTCACGTCCACAGTGAAGTGCTCCGGAATCTCGTCCGGCAGGCACTCGATCTCGATTTCGCGGCTCACGATCTCGTACAGACCACCCTGCTCCTTCACGCCGCGCGGATCGCCGGTGGTGTGCACCGGCACCTTCACGTGCAGCCGCTTTGACAGGTCGATCCGCTTCATGTCGATGTGCAGCAGATTGCTCTTCACCGGATCGTGCTGCCAGTCGACCACCATCACCGGCGTCGTCTCCACGCCCTGGATGTCCAGGTTGAAGATGGTGTTCACGCCGGAAGAGGAGTGCAGGATCTTCTCGATCTCCTTCGGGCTGACGCTGACCGCCACGGACTCCTTGCCCGCGCCATAGACGACCGCCGGGATGCGCATCCGCGCCCGCAGCCGCCGGGCCTCGTTCTTGCCCCGCGTCGCCCGCGGCTCCGCGGCGATGGTGATTTCCTTCCTCATAACGCTGCTCCTGTCCTTGTCTCAGACGAATAAACTGCTTACCGACGTGGCTTCGTGAATGCTCTGGATGGCCTTCGCCAGCAACGGAGCCACCGACAAAACCCGGATCCGCCCGCACGCCTTCGCCTGTTCGCGCAGCGGAATGGAATCCGTCACAATCACTTCCTTCAGAGGCGACGCCTCGATGTTCGCGATGGCCGGCCCCGACAGAACCGCATGCGTCGCACAAGCCGTCACACTGGACGCTCCCGCGGCCAGCAGCGCCTGGCTCGACTTGCCCAGAGTCCCCGCCGTGTCGATCAGATCGTCCACCAGCAAACAGTCCAGACCCGACACGTCGCCGATGATGTTCATCACTGCGCTCTCGTTGGGCCGCTCCCTGCGCTTGTCGATGATCGCCAGCGGCAGATCCAGCCGCTTGGCGAACGCCCGCGCCCGCTCTACGCCGCCGGCATCCGGCGACACCACGATGAGCTTCGACAGATCGTAGCTCTGCCTCACATAGTCGATGATGACCGGCGCGGCGAACAGATGATCGACGGGAATGTCGAAGAAGCCCTGGATCTGCGCCGCATGAAGGTCCAGCGTCAGCAGCCGGTTCGCCCCTGCCCGCTCCAGCATGCTGGCGATCACCTTGGCCGAGATCGGCACGCGCGGACGGTCCTTCCGGTCCTGTCTGGCGTAGCCGTAGTAGGGCATCACCGCCGTGATGCGGTCCGCCGACGCGCGCTTCAGCGCGTCGATCATCAGAATCAGCTCCATCAGGTGGCGGTCCGCCGGCGGGCAGGTCGGCTGGATCACAAACACGTCCGCGCCGCGCACGTTCTCCGTGATCTGCACCCAGATCTCGCCGTCGGAAAATGTCTTCACCGTCGCCTGCGCAAGGTCCACGCCCAGCTCCCGGCAAATGGCCTTCGCCAGCGCCGGATTGGCGTTCCCGCTCAGCACCTTGAACCGATTGCAATTCATCTCTCGTACCGGCTTCCGGGCGGCCAGGCCTCCCCGGTCAAATGCTCCCGCAAACTCCTCAGCACGCGCGCATGGTACTGCGCCCGGCCGAGCATCGTCGTCGAGAAAACTTTGAGAGGTTCCGTGGAGAACTGCGGAAGGGCTCCCTGAAGCTTGGCCCAGTCCGGAAACACTCCGAAGAGCGCTGCCCCGCTGCCGGAGAGCCGTGCAGCATGAGCCCCGAGCCGTTCGAGTTTTCTCTTCCACCGCCCGAGCTCCGGATGAAGCCCGAACACGGCGGACTCGAAATCGTTCTCTGCGCCGGACAGATACTCTGCCCGCCAGACAAACGACTGGAAAATACTCAGTTTACGGAAATCCACAGGCGAAGTCAATTCAGCCCGCCCCAGCGCACGGTATGCCTCCGCCGTTGACACATGCACCGGCGGCGCCACAATCAACACCCGGTACCGGGGCGCCTCCGGCAATGGATACAGCTCCTCCCCCCGCCCCAGCCCCAGCGCCGTGCCTCCGAACAAGAAGAACGGCACGTCGCTGCCGAGCTCCGCCGCCATCTCCCGCAGCGCTTCGAGCGGTGCGCACCGCCCGGTGAGCGGTCCCAGCGCCAGCAGCACCGCTGCCGCGTTGCTCGATCCACCCCCCAGCCCCGCCCCCATCGGGATGCGCTTCTCAAGCCGCATCTGCAGCCTCCCGCGCACATCCTGACTTTGGCAAAACAGGCGCGCTGCGCGCAGCACCAGATTGTCCGGGATCGCCAGAGCGTCTTCCAGTGTTATGTCGAGGCCCCGCCGCGCCGGAGTGAATTCAAACGCGATCCGGTCGTGCAGCCCCACTGTCTGGAAGACTGTGCGCAGCTCGTGGTAGCCGTCCGGCCGCCGGCCCAGCACCTTTAGGCTGAGGTTCACCTTCGCAAACGAAGGCACGACGGCTCGGCGCGCGGACATCACTTCTCGTAGTGGATCAGCGAAAAGACGTCATAGCCGGCCAGCTTGTCCCGGCCGTGCAGAAAGTCCAGTTCCGCCAGAAATCCGAGCCCCGCCACCACGCCGCCCAGCTTCTCCACCAGCTTCGCCACCGCCGCCGCCGTGCCGCCCGTGGCAAGCACGTCGTCGATGATCAACACGCGCTGCCCCGGCTGGATCGCGTCCTTGTGCATCTGCAGACTGTCGGCACCATACTCGAGCGCGTATTCCACGCTCACGGTCTCAGCCGGCAGCTTGCCCGGTTTGCGCACAGGCACGAAGCCCGCTCCCAGCGCGTAAGCCATCGCCGGCGCGAAGAAGAAACCGCGCGCCTCCACGCCCACCACCAGGTCCACTTGCATGCCGTTATAATGCCGCTTCAGCGCATCGATCGTCTCGCGCCACCCGCGCGGGTCCTTCAGCAGCGTCGTAATGTCGTAGAAATTGATGCCGGGCTTGGGAAAGTCCGGCACTTCGCGGATCAGGGATTTCAGGTCGAACATGAGCTTCCGGAGGGGATTCAGGAGCGGATCGTGAATCCACTTGATTGTAACAGAGGCGCCTCCTGCTCCTCGACGTGCCGCACGTCGCTGAATCTCGGCCCCTGCCGCAGCCGCATCGAAAACTCGTCCAACTGCTCGGACGAGCCGCAGGCGTAGACCTCCACGCTGCCGTCGTCACAGTTCCGCACCCAGCCGCTCACGCCGATCTGCGATGCCCAGTTCTGCGCCCACCACCGGTAGCCCACTCCTTGCACGCGCCCCTTCACTACGAACCGCCGCGCCATCTTCCGCGCCTGCTTCGCCATCCATCCCATTATCCCCGCGCGGTTAAAATCATGGTGTCATGCCATTCCCCGTCCACCGCATGCGCCGCCTTCGCGCGACCGAGCCCCTGCGGCGCCTCGTGCGCGAAACCATGCTCGGACCCGCCGACCTGATCCTGCCCCTGTTCGTCACCGAGGGCGAGCGCGTGCGCAACCCGATCTCGTCCATGCCCGGCAACTTCCAGCTCTCCATCGACGAGTTGCTGAAGGAGTGCTCCGAATGCGTGGATCTCGGCCTCGGCGGCGTCATCCTGTTCGGCATCCCGGCCCGAAAGGACGAGCACGCCGGTGAAGCGTACCGGGAAGACGGCATCGTGCAGCGCACCGTTCGCGCCCTCAAGGACCGCTTTCCGCAGCTGGTCGTCATCACCGACGTCTGCAACTGCGAGTACACCAGCCACGGCCACTGCGGCAAGGTCGCCGGCAATGACGTCGACAACGACGCCACGCTGGAATGGCTGGCCGCCTCGGCCGTCAGCCACGCACGCGCCGGGGCTGACATCGTCGCGCCGTCTGACATGATGGACGGCCGCGTCGCCGCCATCCGCCGGGCCCTGGACGAAGCCGGATTCGTCAAGACGCCGATCCTCAGCTACGCCGCCAAGTACGCTAGCGTGTTCTACGGCCCCTTCCGTGAGGCCGCCGAAAGCGCCCCGCAGTTCGGCGACCGCCGCAGCTATCAGATGGACCCTCCCAATGCCCGCGAGGCCATGCGCGAAATCGCTCTCGACATCGAGGAAGGCGCCGACATGATCATGGTCAAACCCGCCATGCCTTACCTCGACATCCTCCGCATGGCGCGCGACCGCTTCGACGTCCCGCTGGCCGCCTACCAGGTCTCCGGCGAGTTCTCCATGATCAAGGCCGCCGCCGCCAATGGCTGGCTCGACGAGCAGCGGGCGATGATGGAATCGCTCACGGCCATCCGCCGCGCCGGCGCCGACGTGATCCTCACTTATTTCGCCCGCGAGGCCGCCCGCCTACTGCAGGGCGCGTGACCGCAGACGCATCTCCTTTCCTGCTCCCCGCCTTGACTTCGAGTCCCGGCAGGTCTAGCATCAACCCAGCTGGGAATCTGGACATGTTTGTCCACAACTGACACAGAGGGGCTGATCATGAACGCACCACAGAACACCGTGGACGAGTCCAAACTCGCCCTGCTGCTGAACGAGATCGTCCGGGACATGGGCGCCGCGATGCACGCCGTCCTTGTTGTCATCGGGGATCGCATCGGGCTGTACAAAGCCATGACCGGCGCCGGGCCACAGACGGCGGCCCAGATCGCGGCCCGCGCCGGCGCAGATGAGCGCTATACGCGGGAATGGCTGAACGCGAACGCCGCCGGCGGCTGGATCACCTACAACGCGGGCGATGGAACGTACGAGCTGTCGCCCGAGCAACAGTTCGTCCTGTCCACCATGGATGTGCCGGGGGCCTACCAGATTGTCGCCTCCTGCTTCCGTGACTCGCAACGGCTGGAGAACGCTTTCACGTCAAGAACAGGCTTCGGCTGGCACGAACACGATCCGGGTCTGTTCGAGGGGACCGAGCGGTTCTTCCGGCCAAACTACCTGGGCCACCTTCTCACCGAGTGGATTCCCGCGCTCGGCGGCGTTCAGGAAAAGCTCTCCGCCGGCGCCAAAGTTGCTGACGTCGGCTGCGGCCACGGCGCTTCCACCCTGATCCTGGCGAAGGCGTTTCCCAGGTCGCAGTTCTTCGGGTTCGACTATCACGAAGCCTCCATTCAGAGGGCGCGGCAGCGCGCCACCGAAGCGGGACTCAATGGAAACGTGCAGTTTGAGGCGGCGCCGGCGAAGAGTTACCCCGGAACGGGATACGACCTGGTGGCCTTCTTCGATTGCCTCCACGACATGGGTGATCCCGTAGGAGCAGCCAGGCACGTTCATTCCACCTTGGCGCCAGGCGGCACGTGGATGATCGTCGAGCCGTATGCCGGCGACCGCGTCGAGGACAACCTCAATCCCGTAGGCCGCGTCTTCTACTCCGCTTCCACTGTGATCTGCACGCCCGCATCGCGCGCCCAGGAGGTCGGACTGGCGCTGGGCGCACAGGCGGGGGAGAAGCGGCTCCGGGAGGTTATCCTCGAAGGAGGCTTCCGCCATTTTCGCCGCGCCGCGCAGACGCCCTTCAACCTGGTCTTCGAGGCCCAGGCATAATCCGCCCTCTCTCGGTCTCAGGCGGTCGGCATCCGTGCAGGCGGGGCAGTGCACTCGCCCGGCAGAGGATCATATTCGGATCTGAAAGACTGAAATCAACGCGGCCGAACGGCTGTCTCCCACGGCTTCTGTGATATGTTAGTAGCTTCCATGGAACGCACCCACGACCCCGCTGCGCTTGCATCGATCTGCAAGCAGATCCGCCGCCACATCATCACCATGACAGGCGCTGCGAAGAGCGGCCACCCGGGTGGCTCGCTCTCCGCCGTGGAGATCGTCGTCACGCTGTATTGGGACGTCTTGCGGCACGATCCGGCGCGCCCGGACTGGCCGGACCGCGACCGTTTCATGCTTTCCAAGGGCCATGCCGCGCCCGTGCTTTACGCGGCGCTGGCAGAGTGCGGCTATACGCCGAAAGAAACCCTGAACACGTTGCGCAAGTTTGGCTCTATCTACCAGGGGCACCCCGACAAGCGCTTCATCCCGGCGCTGGAAGCCTCCACCGGTTCGCTCGGCGAAGGCTTGAGCGTCGGCATCGGCATGGCGCTCGCCGCCCGGCTGGACGGGAAGGACTACCGCACTTACGTACTGCTCGGCGACGGCGAAATCCAGGAGGGGCAGATCTGGGAGGCGGCGATGTTCGCTTCCTTCCACAAGGTGGACAATGTCTGCGCCATCGTCGACTACAACAAGCTGCAGCTGGACGGATTCGTGAAGGAGATTCTCGACCTCGAGCCGCTCGCCGGCAAGTGGCGCGCCTTCGGCTGGCACGTCATCGAACTCGACGGCCATGACATCCCGGCTCTGCAAAAGGCGTTTGCCGAAGCCGCAGCCACAAAAGGGAAGCCCACCGTGATCATCGCCCACACCATCAAAGGCAAGGGCGTGAGTTTCATGGAGAACCGCCCGAAGTACCACGGCGTGGCCCCGACGCCGGAAGAAGTCGAAATCGCCCTGAAGGAGCTTGCCTGACATGCTGACCGCCGCAAAGTACGAAAAGAAGCCCGGTGCCGCCACGCGCGAGGCCTTCGGCCGGACTCTGGTGGAACTCGGGCGCGAAAACCCGGACATCGTGGTGGGAGACGCCGATCTCACCAAGTCCACGATGACCACGTACTTCGCCAAGGAGTTCCCGGACCGCCTCTTCGAATGCGGCATCGCCGAGGCCAACATGGTGGCCATCGGCGCGGGGCTGGCGCTGGCAGGCAAGATCCCCTTCGTGTCGAGCTTCTCCGCCTTCGTGATGACCAAAGGCTTCGAGCAGCTCCGGGTGCTGGTGGCGTATCCGAACGTCAACCTGAAGGTTGTCGGCACGCATAGCGGCATCTCGATCGGCGAGGACGGCCCGTCGCAGATGAGCGTGGAAGAGATCGCGCTGGCCTGCGCCCTGCCGAACTTCGTCGTGCTTTCCCCGGCCGACGAAGCGGCGACGCGGTGGGCCGTCCGCTGGGCGGCTGCGCACCGCGGGCCCGTCTTCATCCGCACGGGAAGGCCGAAGGCGCCCATCGTTTACAACGACGGCGTGCAGTTTGAGATGGGCAAGGCTGTGGAGCTGGTTCCGGGCTCGGACGTCACGCTCGTCGCCACCGGGCTGCTGGTGGCCGAAGCACTGCTCGCCGCCGGTCAGCTTGAAAGCGAGGGCATTTCGGCGCGCGTGCTGGATATCCACACGGTGAAGCCGCTGGACGAGGACGCTCTTGAACGCGCCGCCCGCGAGACCGGAGCCCTTGTGGTCGCCGAGGAACACCTGGTGGATTCCGGGCTCGGAGTGCGCGTGGCGCAGGCGCTGGCGAAGAGATGCCCGGCGCCGGTGGAGTTCGTCGGGCTCCATGGCTACGCCGAATCGGGCAGCCCGGACGAGTTGCTGGACAAGTACGGGCTCCGCGCCCCGGACATCGCCGCCGCAGCCCGGCGCGTGCTGGCGCGCAAGTCGTAGCCCGGCGCAGACGCGCTCCCGGCAGCATCGTCGCGAAAACAAGAACGCCTCTTCGTGTTTTAAACGTACTTTCCTCTTTTGTTGTTTTGGTCTATCATGGGCCATGATGGCCCGGCCAGCCCATTGCGGCGCGAGCGGGGCGGAAGGGCTGAGGCGGATCCGCGAAATCGAGCGGCGGCGTCTCAGCCGCGCCCTGCATGATCAGGCAGGGCCCCTGCTGTGCTCGGCGGGCCTTCTGGCGGAGATGCTCTACGGCGCGATTCCATCGCCTTCTCCGCAACAGGAGGAGCTGTTCTCCAGGCTCCGCAACGCGCTGGAATCGGCCGTTGAAAGCGTCCGCCTGTTGAGTCAGGAGTCGTCCCCGGACCTTGCCGGGCGCCGCGGCCTGGAAGGCGCTCTGGCCACGCTGGCGCAGGCTTACGGAGCCGAGCTCCACATCGAGACGCTGCCCGGGCCGCCCGAACGGCTCTCTCGCTCTCTCTGCGAGCTGGTTCGCGACGCACTGCTGGTCTGTGACGCGGCGCAAGGCCCGGCGCGCATCCACCTCACACGCGGTGGCGTCCGCGTGGAAGCAGGCTGCGAAGCGGATGAAGCCATCACCGGCGCGCTCGAGGCAGCTGCCCTCGAGGCAGGCTTCGGCTTTTCGTTCCGGCAGGTGCCGGCAGCGGTGTTCGAGTTTCATCTGGAGGAGAACGCCTGATGTATTCGATTCTCCTCGTCGACGACCACCAGATCATGCGCGACGGGCTGCGCACCATGCTCGAAGCTACCGAAGAATTCCATGTGGTGGGCGAGGCCGAAACCGGCGGGCACGCTGTGGCGCTGGCGGCGCGGCTGCGGCCACAGCTGGTCATCATGGATCTGAGCCTGCCGGGCATGAACGGCATTGAGGCGACGGTGGAGCTGCTGCGCGAGTCGCCCGACTCGCGCGTTGTCATCCTCTCCATGTATGACGACGAGTCCTCCGTCGTGCAGGCCATGCGCAGTGGCGCACGGGGCTTTGTCCTGAAGAAGGCAAGCCAGGCGGACCTGCTGTCCGCGCTCCGCACTGTCGCCCGCGGGGGCACATACCTGAGCCCGGAGGTCTCCGACAAGTTCCTAGAGTGCGTGCGCAAGGGCGACTTCTCGCGCCGCGGCTCCTCCGTGCTTTCCGTCCTGACGCCGCGCGAGCTCCAGGTGGCGCGGCTCATCGCCGAAGGCAAGTCCAGCAAGGAAATCGCCGCGTCCCTGAACCTGAGCGTGGAGACGATTCGCGGCTACCGCAAGACCCTGATGCGCAAGCTCGGCGTTAGCAACGTCGCCGCGCTGACGCAGCTGGCTGTCGCCGAAGGGCTGACGCGTAGCTCCAACCTGGGTGCATCGGCATGAATCAGGCGCCACGGCGTGATTCTCCCTGGGGCCCGCTCGAGGTCGCCGACGCACACGTCCACTTCTTTTCGCGCCACTTCTACGAACTGCTGGCCCGGCAGGCGGGACTTGCCCAGGCTTCGGATGCATGCGCCCGCGCTGGCGTCGATCCCCCGCCGGAGCAACCGCAGCAGATGGCCGCGCAATGGGCCGCCGAATTGAACCGCCACAACGTCTCCCGCGCAGTCCTGCTGGCGTCCCTGCCGGGCGACGAGCCGAGCGTCGCCGCGGCCGTCCGTTCGCACCCGGACCGCTTCTTCGGATGGTTCTTCGTCAACCCCGCCATGCCTCACGCGGCGGCGCGCGTCGAGGAATGGCTGAACCACGGGCTGCGCGGAGTCTGTCTGCTGCCCGCCATGCACGGCTACGCGCTTGCCGACCCGCGAGTCGAAGAACTCCTCCAGGTGGCCGAACGGCACGCCGCTGTGGTGTTCGTGCACTGCGGCGTGCTCAGCGTCGGAATCCGCGCACGCGTTGGCGCGCCGTCGTTGTTCGACATGCGGTTCTCCAATCCGGTCGACCTGCACCCGCTCGCCCTGCGCCACCCGGACGTGCGGTTCGTCATCCCTCACTTTGGCGGCGGCTTCTTCCGCGAAGCGCTGATGACCGCGTCGCTGTGTCCGAATGTGTACTTTGACACGTCCTCGTCCAATTCCTGGACGATGTACCTGACGCCTCCGCCCACGCTGGAGCAAGTCTTCGAGCGCGCCCTGGAGATCCTCGGACCACGGCGGCTCCTCTTTGGCACGGACTCCTCCTTTTTCCCGCGCGGATGGGTTCATGCGGTCTTCGACAGGCAGTGCGAAGCGCTCTCGCGTGTCGGCGTTGCGCCGCAGGACGCTCAGGCCATCTTCGCCGGCAACTTACTCCGCCTCATGCAGACGCCTTAGCCGTGCGGATTTCCTGAGACGGCGCGCTACTTCCGGCCACTTGGATCACAGAGACAGACATCGCTATGGAGACGGCTTTGGAGTCCCTGAAGAAGGCGCTTGCTCTGGCGCAGCGGCGGCGCAATGCCGCCGCGCGGCCGCCCTTGCACTATCCGGTTTCGCCTCTGCCCCGCGTGGCTGTGATCGGCCTCGAGCTCGAAGGGCCAGCCGGTACGCATTGCCTGAAGCAATGGTCCGCAGAGGATTTGCGGAGGCTTCGCCCGCAGGCGCTGGCAGGCTGGTGGAACGATCTCGCGGAAGTGGCGCGGCTCGTGCTGGCGGGCGAGCTGGAGCTGCCGCAGTTGCAGTTCCCGATCCTGGTCTTCTCGCGCCCCGGCGCGGCGCCTTTGCCGGCGCGCTGCCATGATCTGCTCTGGGACTGGTTCCGCGTACCGACCTTCGAACAGATCCGATCCGGCGCCGCAGAGCTGCTCGCCCATGAATGCGCGGCGCGCTGCGGCTTCCATCTGGCGCCGGGCGTGGACGCCGGCAGGGTCCCGCTGCCCCGGGCGGCCCACCCTTGTCCTTGCGGGAACCCGGCGCCGCTCCTCTGCGCACAGGACTTCGCCGCGGCCGCCGCAGGCTGATACGCTCTCCGCGCGCCCTGCTATTCTTGGGAAAGAAGCGCCGCTGCGGACGTGGCGGAACTGGCAGACGCACTGGACTTAGGATCCAGCGGGGCAACCCATGGGAGTTCGACTCTCCCCGTCCGCACCACCCCGGCTTTTCCACAAGGCGGCAACAGGCTCATCCCTGCAGGAGCCGGCTGTACGCCAATTGCGGGGGCAAACCCGAATCCCGAGGTCTCCTAAGAACATAGCACCTGCACGCGATGGCGGTAGTTTTCGAAGTTGCGGAAGCCGTAGGCCTGCCTGGTGATGGTCTCCATCT
>JBBIIK010000022.1:0-65854 GCA_037446555.1 Acidobacteriota bacterium | reverse complement strand
CCCCCCCATGAGAATGTCAATACCGTTGAGCGCGCATTTTACACAACAGGCGGACGAGCCCGCTTAGCTACCAGGTCGCAGGAAGAGGGCTTGCATCAACCAGACGCCAACATGGAAGGAATGATTTACGAGCGACTTGTCGTGACCAGTTATGCGATCGGAGCGACCTGCGAAGTCCGGGCTGTAGCAGTAAGTTTCTTGAGGGAGTTGCAGAGCAAGTGTCAGCGTGCACTGTGCTTTCATGCGTGTCCTCCACTGAGCAAATGGCTAAGAAGTCCCTCGCATGACGCTTTCGAGCAGGCGGCTTCGAAAGCCGCAATGCCTCGACAGCCCCGCAAACCGCGGCAGAATGCAGCTCGTGCTAGGTAGAATTGCAGTCGACGTGGGGCGGGGTGATATCAGGCTCGAGGCGAATGATGGTGATTGAGGAGAAGCCCTCTTCGACCTGCGGCAGCTCCAGCCTGGCCGCCATGCGGTCGATCGCCTCTTCCGGCACCACGCGCTCGCGAAGCCGGTTGCGGCGCTTGCACTCTTCCACTGGCACGTCGAGAAACACTGCCTCCACCTCGCAGTCGAGCAGCTCCGCCAACCGGATCCAGGCGCGCCGCTCACGGCGCGTGATCGACGTCGCGTCGATCCACGTTTCCTGCGCGCCCGCCGCCGCGCGCATGCGCACCAGCTCCCGCATCAGCCGGAACACCAGCCGGTTCACGTTCTGGTTGGATTCGTCTCCGGTGAGCAGCCCGCGCACCCGGTCACTCGAAATGGCCTGAATGCCCTGCTTCTCGAGCCAAGTCGACTTGCCCGAGCCCGGCAGGCCCACCATCAGCACCAGCTTCATCCTGATCCAGTATCCATGCTTTGCCCGCCTGCTGGAAATGCGATAGATTCCACGCATGACCGACCTCAGCCGACGGGCTTTCTTCGCCTCCCCCGCCGCCTTGTTGGCGCAGCCGCGCCCCGCGCCACCGGAAAAGAGGCTGCTGCAGTCGCGCATCAACACGGAGCTTCTCCGGCGCACTGTCCGTGCGCGGGACGATTGGCGTCCATGGCCCAGGGCGGATGAACGCGCGCCATGGCAGGCACTGACTCCGGAATTGAAGACGTCCATCGTCACCGCAGCCGAGGAGCATCTCGGCCAAAGCTGGCCCTCACTGCCCGCCAGCCTGTTTCTCGATTACGCGCGGAACGGAAACCGCTCACGGTATGAGCGCGTGCGGCGCTCCCGCCGCGACCGGCTCACGCTTCAGGCTCTGGCCGAGTGCATCGACGGCCGCGGGCGCTTCCTCGACGATGTGCTCGACGGCATCTGGCTCACCTGCGAGGAGTCTTTCTGGGGCGTGCCCGCGCACATCGGGGTGCAAAAGGCGGGCAACACGCTGCCCGACGTGGCGGAG
Organism: Acidobacteriota bacterium; assembly: GCA_037446555.1. Lineage (GTDB taxonomy): Bacteria > Acidobacteriota > Terriglobia > Bryobacterales > Bryobacteraceae > JANWVO01. The sequence goes on along the minus strand of JBBIIK010000022.1, from coordinate 64,457 downwards.
CCGATCGTCGACCTATTCGCCGCCGAGACGTCGGCCACGCTTGCCTGGATCGATTACCTGCTGGGCGCGCAACTGGACGGGCTGTCGAAGCTCGTTCGCCCGCGGATCCATCTCGAGATCCGCCGCCGCATCTTCGATCCGTTGCTTGCGCGCGACGACTTCTGGTGGCTCGGCTTCAGCGGCTCGCGCGCAGTGAACAACTGGAACCCGTGGATCAACTCCAACTGGCTCAGCTCCGTGCTGCTGATGGAGACGGATCCGGAGCGCCGCATCGCCGCGTTGCACAAGATCGTGCGCTCTCTCGATGCGTTCCTCGATGTCTACCACGACGATGGCGGTTGCGATGAGGGCCCCGGCTACTGGAGCCGCGCCGGAGCGTCGTTGTTTGACTGTCTCGAGCTGTTCCACTCAGCCTCCGGCGGCGCCGTCGACGTGTATGACATGCCGTTGATCCGCGAGATGGGCGCCTACATCTACCGTGCGCACGTCGCCGGGCCGTGGTATCTCAATTTCGCGGATGCCTCGGCGCGGGTACGCCCCGATGCCGTGCTTGTGTGGCGCTACGGGCAGCGCGTGAACGATGCAAAGATGCAGGCTTTCGGCGCGTGGCTGGCAGCGGGCGAACCCGATCCGCGGCGGCTGGCCGTGCACGAGTCCATGTGGCGCTCCCTGCAGTCGGTGTTCCACTACGAAGACATCCGCGCGGCCTCGCAATCGGCTCGTCCTCCGCTTGTGGCCGATGTAATTCTGCCGGGCACGCAGATCTTCGCCGCTCGCATCGAGGAAGGATCGGACCGCGGCTTCTACCTCGCCGCGCAGGGCGGCCACAACGCGGAGAGCCACAATCACAACGACGTGGGCAATTTCGTCGTCTACTGTGACGGCGAGCCTGTGCTGATCGACATTGGCGTGGAGACCTACTCGGCAAAGACGTTCTCCTCCCGGCGCTACGAGATCTGGACGATGCAATCGGGCTGGCACAACTGTCCAACGATCAACGGCGTGATGCAAGCGCCTGGGCGGCAGTTTGAGGCGCGCCAGTTCCGCGTGCAGCCGGGCAGCGTCTCCATCGAGATCCAGGCCGCATATCCGGCCGAAGCCGGCTGCCAGCGCTGGCTCAGGACGCTGATGCTGGACCGTGCCGGAAACCGCGTCACGTTGCGCGATCAGTTCGAGCTGGCGCGGCGCGAGAGCGTGGAGTGGAACCTCATCACTCATCGCAAGCCCGTGATGGCAGCGCCCGGACGTGTGGTGCTGGACGGGCGCTATGCGATCGAGTGCGATCCGTCCTTGCGCGTCGAAATCGACGAACACAGCTCCGAAGACGCCCGCCTGCGGCCGAATTGGGGGCCCGTGGTGCGACGCATCCGGATGCGGCTGGAAGCGCCGCCGGCGCGGGGGGAATATACTTTCAGCATCCGCCTTGCATGATCGCCAACGAAGCTGAACTCGAAAGCGTGCTCTCGGCGCCGTCGGCGGCCGACATCGACGCGCTGCGTGCGCTCGAAGGGCCGCTCCTCATCCTGGGAGCGGCGGGCAAGATGGGGCCCTCGCTCGCGCACCGGGCGCGGCGCGCTCTCGACGCCGCGGGAAACTCCTCCGCTGTGATCGCCGTCAGCCGCTTCTCCGATCCGCAGGTTCGCGAACAGCTCCGCGGTTGGGGGATCGAAACTCTTGCATGCGATCTGCTTGCACCCGGGGCGCTGGATCGCCTCCCCGACGCGCCCAACGTGATCTTCATGGCGGCGCGCAAGTTCGGCTCCGCCGGGAACCCCTCGCTGACGTGGGCGATCAACACGTACTTGCCCGGGCTTGTGGCGCACCGCTGGCGGGAGTCATGCATCGTCGCTTTCTCCTCGGGCAATGTCTATCCGCTCGTGCCCGTCTCGAGCGGCGGCGCCACCGAGCAGACGCCGCCGGATCCGGTCGGCGAGTATGCGCAGTCGGTGCTCGGGCGCGAGCGGATGCTCGATTACGTGTCCCGCGAGTACGGCACGCCCGTGGCGTTGCTGCGGCTGAACTATGCCGTCGAGCTGCGCTATGGCGTGCTGGTGGACATCGCCCTCAAGGTGCGCGACAGGCAGCCCGTGGATCTGAACATGGGACATGTGAACGTCATCTGGCAGGGCGACGCCAACTCCGTCGCGTTGCGCGCGCTGCACCGCGCGGAGTCGCCGCCGTTCATCCTGAATCTCACCGGCCCGGAGACGCTCCGCGTGCGCGACATCGCCCGCGAATTCGGCAAGCGCTTCGGCGTGGAGCCGCGCTTCGTGGGTGCCGAGCACCCGACGGCGCTGCTCAACAATGCCTCGCTCTGCCACCGCCTCTTTGGCATGCCCTCTCTGAAGGCGCAGGATCTGATCGACCTGGTCGCGGCGTGGATCCTGCGCGGCGGACCCACGCTTGGCAAGCCGACTCACTTTGAAATGCGGGAAGGAAAGTTCTGATCCATGACGTGGCTGGAACGGTTGCGGCAGGGGCTGGTGATCCCTGCGCACCCCTTGTGCCTCAATGCGAACCGGCGCTTCGGCGAGGAGCGGCAGCGGGGGCTCACGCGCTACTATCTGGACTCGGGAGCGGGCGGCATCGCCGTCGGCGTGCATACCACGCAGTTCGCGATCCGCGATCCGCGTCACAATCTGCTCGAGCCAGTGCTGCGCGCAGCGGCGGACGAGTCGCGCGGCCGCGATGCCGTGCTCGTCGCCGGGGTCTGTGGCGGCACTCCTCAGGCGCTGCGCGAGGCGGAGCTGGCACGTTCGCTCGGCTACCACTGCGGGCTGGTTTCCCTGTCAGCGCTGAAGGAAGCGGGTATCGAGCAACTGGTGGCGCACATCGCCGAAGTGGGCCGCGTGCTGCCGGTGTTCGGGTTCTACCTGCAGCCCGCTGTGGGCGGGCGCGCGCTGCCGTACGCCTTTTGGAGGCGCGTCGCCGAGCTCGACTGCCTCGTTGCCATCAAGATCGCGCCCTTCAACCGCTATCAGACGATTGACGTTGTGCGCGCCGTGGCGGAGTCGAGCCGCGCCCGCGAGATTGCGCTCTACACGGGCAACGACGACAACATCGTGGCTGACCTTCTAACGCCGTTTCAGTTCGGCGCCACGACGGTGCGCATTCGCGGCGGGCTGCTGGGGCAGTGGGCGGTGGGCACACGAAGCGCGGTCTCCCTGCTGCGCCGGATTCACGAGGGGCAGAACCCCGCGCTGCTGCTCTCGCTGGGCGCGCAGCTCGCGGATCTGAACGCCGCTCTGTTCGATGCCGCCAACGGATTCCGCGGCTGCATTGCCGGCATTCACGAAGTGCTCGTGCGGCAAGGGCGCATGGCGTCGCGCGCCTGCCTGGATCCGGAGGAGGATCTCACGCCCGGGCAATTGGAGGAGATTGACCGCGTGATGGCGGCGTATCCGCACTTGCTGGAGTAGTCGCCGCGTTGTTGTGCCTTCCGCGCTGGGAAACATCATGCCGAGGCTGACTGCCCGGATGCAGATCAGAGTGGAAAGGTAGACTGTCAATGTTTCTTTCACCGGCAATGACGCAGAATTTTCCTTTTGAGTTCAACCTCTTGCGTATGGCGGGGCTTGACAGAGCGCGCTGGGTGGTATCAAATGATACTAGAGGAGGCGGGCAGTAATGCCGGCCTCCCGGATTCACCCTGATGCCAGAGACCCTGAGCGCGCTCTCGCACAGTTCCGGCGGGCGGCGAAAGCCGGGCGCATCAGCGCTGATCCTCGAATTTACGGCCGCCTTCCTGAAGTCGGCTTGTCGATGGCCGACCTTCCTGACGTTTTGCCCAAACTGGCCGCCGAGATCAGACTGGAGGATTACCGCCCTGTCAAGGAAGAGTTCGACCCGCCCGGCCATGCGTTCGTTTTCCACTCGCGGGTGCTTCGCCAGGCAGTTTATGTGAAGTTCAGGGTCGAGGGGAGACGTCCGATTGTGAAGTTGTACTCCCTGCATCCGCCCGACTACGGCGAAGAGCGGGTTTGAGGAGCAGAAATGAAGTGCTTTGATTGTGAGAGCGGACGGCTGAGCCGCAAGGCAGCGAAGGTTCCGCACGAAGTTCGCGGGTTGAAGTTCGAGGTGGAAGATTCGGTTTGGGTGTGCAACAAGTGCGGAGCCATCAGCATCCCGCCGGACCGGCTGAAAGAACACGGCCGGCTGGTGGATGAGGCCTACCGCCGTCTGGCCGACATTCTCACTGTGGAAGAGATCAAGGCCGCAAGGCATCGCCTTCGGATGAGCCAGAGGCAATTCGCAGAATACCTGGGCGTGGGCGGGGCCAGCGTGAAGCGCTGGGAGACGGGCGTTTTGCCCGACAAAAGCAGCAGCGACCTGATCCGTCTCAAGACGGACCCCGCGGCTGCCCGCGCCAACTACAAGCAACTGGAGCAGCTGTTGAGCCTCGGCAAACCGGAATCCGGCGGCGTGAAGGCTCAGAGAGCGGGAGCGAGAGCGACGAGCAGGGAACCCGCTGGGAGCGTGAGTGCCCAGGGAGAGCACAAGGTTCCGAGGCGTTCCTCCGCGCGCCTCTGACCGCTTCGGTCCAAATAACGGCCTGCGCCGCTCACACCTCCGGCACGGGCTGGCTCATCAGCCACTGATGCGCGCCCTCGGCGGCCTTGCGGCCCTCGGCGATGGCCCACACCACCAATGACTGGCCGCGGCGCATGTCGCCGGCGGCGAAGACGCCCGGCACGCCGGTCATAAAGTTCTCACCGGCCTTCACATTGCCACGCGCGTCCAGCTCGACTCCAAGTTGCTCCAGCAGCCCGTTCTTCACCGGGCCAGTGAATCCCATGGCCAGCAGCACGAGTTCGGCTTCGTAAGTCTCCTCCGTGCCCGGCAGCGGCTCGAACTTAGGCGGCGGACCGACGCGCGTGGTGCGTAGCGCGCGCACATGGCCGTTCTCATCGCCAAGGAACTCGAGCGTCGAGATGCTCCAGATCCGCTCGCCTCCCTCTTCGTGCGACGTTTCGCTGCGCAACTGATAGGGCCAGAGCGGCCAGGGCGTCTGCGGGCTGCGCTCCGAAGGAGGCATGGGCATGATTTCGAACTGCCGGATCGATTTCGCCCCATGGCGGATCGACGTGCCCAGGCAGTCGGCGCCCGTGTCTCCGCCGCCGATGATGATCACGTTCTTCCCCGTGGCGGAGATCCATTCCCCGGCAGGGATTTCATCGCCTGCGTTGCGGCGGTTGTTCAGCGGGAGGAACTCCATGGCGAAGTGGATGCCCTTGAGTTCGCGCCCCGGCGCGCGCAGGTCACGAGGCTGCTCGGCGCCGCCCGCGAGCACGATGGCGTGGAACTGGCGCCGCAGTTCCTCGATGGTAATGTCCACGCCCACATGGCACCGGGTGCGAAACGTGACACCTTCTGCCTCCATCTGCGCCATGCGCCGGTCGATGTGGCGCTTCTCCATCTTGAAGTCCGGGATGCCGTAGCGGAGAAGTCCGCCGATGCGGTCCGCCTTTTCGAACACGGTTACCAGATGCCCCTTGCGGGCCAGTTGCTGCGCCGCGGCAAGCCCGGCGGGCCCGGAGCCGATCACCGCCACCCGCTTGCCTGTGCGCTCCAGCGGGGGCTCGGGCTGAATCCAGCCCTCCTCCCAGCCACGGTCGATGATAGCGCGCTCGATGGACTTGATCGAAACGGGCGGCTCGTTGATGCCCAAAACACAGGACGCCTCGCACGGCGCCGGGCAGATCCGCGAGGTGAACTCGGGGAAATTGTTGGTGGCATGCAATTCGCGGAGCGCCTCGCGCCAGCGTCCGCGGTAGACGAGGTCGTTCCAGTCCGGGATCAGGTTCGTCAGCGGACAACCCGTGTGGCAGAACGGCACGCCGCAGTCCATGCAGCGCGCGCCCTGCTTGCGCACGCGGTCCTCGGGCAGAGGCACGTAGACCTCGAACCAGTCCCGAACGCGCTCCTCTACGGGGCGGCGCCCGAACGACTCGCGCTGGAATTCCATGAAGCCCGTCGGCTTACCCACGGCAGACCTCCTGAGAATGGAAGATGACGGCAGCCAGGCTCATCGCAGCACCGCCTCTTGTTGCGTCAGCGGGCGCGCCAGTGTGATGCGCGGCGTCTCCGACGCGCGGGGCACTCCCAGTACACGCTTGTATTCGTGGGGGAAGACTTTCACGAAGTGCGGCAGCATGGCGTACCAGTTTTGCAGGACCCAGGCGGCGCGCAGGCTGCCGGTGGCTTTGTGATGCTGCTCCACGAGGGACCGCACCAGGTCGACGTCGCGCGGATTGACCATGGGATCCAGATCGACGCTTGTCTGGTTGCAGAGCACGCGGCGGAAGTCGCCCGTCTCGTCGAGCACGTAGGCGATGCCGCCGCTCATTCCGGCGGCGAAGTTCTTCCCCGTGCGTCCGAGCACGACCACAAGCCCCTTGGTCATGTACTCGCAGCCGTGATCGCCGACGCCTTCCACCACCGCGGTTGCGCCAGAGTTGCGCACGGCGAAGCGTTCTCCCGCCATGCCGTTGATGAACATCGTGCCGCTAGTGGCGCCGTAGAGGACCACATTGCCCACGATGATGTTGTCCTCGGGAACGAAGGTCGAGCCGTGGGGCGGGAACACCACCACTTTGCCGCCGGAGAGCCCCTTGCCCACGTAATCGTTGGCATCCCCCTCCAGGATCAATGTCACGCCGCGCGCCAGGAAGGCGCCGAAGGACTGCCCTGCGCTGCCGGTGAAGCGCAGCGTGATGGTGTCGTCGGGCAATCCTTCCGAGCCGTAGCGGCGGGCGATCTCGCCGGAGAGCATGGCGCCCACGGTGCGGTGGACGTTCTTGACGGCGAAACGGAGATCCACCGGCTGCTTGTTTTCGAGCGCAGGGCGGACCTTCTCCAGAATCTTGTGGTCCAGCGCCTGCTCCAGCCCGTGATCTTGCGCGATCACGCAGCGGCGCGCGACGCGCGAAGGGGCGGGCGGGCTGTAGAGGATCTGCGACAGATCCACGCCACGAGCCTTCCAGTGGTCGATGGCGGGCTTCATCTCCAGGCGGTCGACGCGCCCCACCATTTCGTCGACGGTGCGGAAGCCGAGGCGCGCCATGATGCGCCGCAGCTCTTCGGCGACGAAGAAGAAGTAACGGATCACGTCTTCCGGCGCGCCGCGGAACTTCTTGCGCAGCTCGGCGTCCTGCGTGGCGATGCCGACGGGGCAGGTGTTGAGGTGGCACTTGCGCATCATGATGCAGCCCATGGCGATGAGCGGCATCGTGGAGAAGCCGAACTCTTCGGCGCCGAGCAGCGCGGCGATCGCCACATCACGCCCCGTCTGGAGCTTGCCGTCGGTCTGCACCCTGATCCGCGAGCGCAGGTCGTTCATCACCAGCACCTGCTGCGTCTCGGCCAGTCCCAGCTCCCACGGCGTGCCGGCGTGCTTGATCGAAGTCAGCGGGCTGGCGCCCGTGCCGCCGGAGTCGCCCGAGATCAGCACCATGTCGGCGTGCGCCTTGGCGACGCCTGCGGCGACAGTGCCCACGCCCACCTCGCTGACCAGCTTCACCGAAATGCGAGCCTGCGGGTTGACGTTCTTCAGGTCGTAAATCAGTTGCGCGAGATCCTCGATCGAATAGATGTCGTGGTGCGGCGGTGGCGAGATCAACCCCACGCCGGGCGTGGAATGCCGCACGCGGGCGATCACCTCGTCCACCTTGTGCCCCGGAAGCTGTCCGCCCTCGCCGGGCTTGGCGCCCTGCGCGATCTTGATCTGGATCTCGTCGGCGTTGATCAGGTAATTGGTGGTAACGCCGAAGCGCCCGCTGGCCACCTGCTTGATGGCGGAGCGCAGGCTGTCGCCGTTCGGCAGCGGGATGTAGCGAGCCTCGTCCTCGCCGCCCTCACCCGTGTTGGACTTGCCGCCGATGCGGTTCATCGCGATGGCGAGCGTCTCGTGCGCCTCTTTGGAAATCGAGCCGAAGCTCATGGCGCCGGTGGCGAAACGCTTCACGATCTCGCCCGCGGGCTCCACCTCGTCCAGGTCCAGCGGCTTGTCCGCCCAACGGAACTCCATGAGCCCGCGCAGCGTGCACAGGTGGCGGCTCTGGTCGTTGATGTGGCCGGCGAACTCCTGGTAGGTCTCCCAACTGTTGAGCCGGATGGCGTGCTGCACCTTGGCGATCGTCTGCGGGTTGAGCAGATGGTATTCGCCGCGGGCGCGGTAATGGTATTGCCCGCCGACGTCGAGCTCGGTCTCCGAATCGGAAACCGGCGTGAAGGCGAAGGCGTGCTTGCGCCGCACCTCTTCGGCGATCACGTCCATTCCGATCCCTTCGATTCGCGAGGGAGTGCCGGTGAAGTACTTTTCCACCAGCGCGCTGTTCAAACCGATGGCTTCGAAGATCTGCGCGCCTCGGTAGGACTGTAGCGTTGAGATGCCCATCTTGGAGAAGACCTTCAGGAGCCCCTTCTTGACGGACTTCTTGTAATTCCGCAGTGCCTGCTCGAAAGTGAGCCCGTCGGGCAGCAGCCCGCGTTCGGCCAGGTTTTCCAGAGTCTCGATGGCCAGATAGGGGTTGACCGCAGAGGCGCCGTAGCCGATGAGCAGGCAGAAGTGCATCACCTCGCGGGGCTCGCCGGACTCGATGATCAGACAGACCTGCGTGCGCGTGCCCTCGCGCACCAGATGGTTGTGGACGGCCGAAAGGGCCAGCAGCGAGGGGATGGGCGCCAGCTCCTCGTCGATGCCGCGGTCGGACAGGATCAGCACCGTGTAGCCCTGCTTGATGGCGAGCGAGGCGCGGCGGCACAACCCGTCGAGCGAACGCTCCAGCTCCTTCTCGCCGCCCTCCACGCGGTAGAGCATGTGGAGCGTGGTGGCCAGGAAGTCGCCCATGGAGACGCGGCGCAGCTTCTCAAGATCGCGGTTGGTGAGGATCGGATGCTCGAGCTTGAGCGTGTGCGCGTGCTGCGGGGTCTCGGCGAGGATGTTGCGCTCCGTGCCGAGATACGAAGTGAGCGACATCACCAGATCTTCGCGGATCGGATCGATCGGCGGATTGGTGACCTGCGCGAACAGTTGCTTGAAGTAGTGGAACAGCGGCTGCGGGCGGTCCGAAAGGCACGCCAGCGGAGTGTCTGTGCCCATCGACCCGATGGGCTCCTCGCCCTTCTGGGCCATCGGCACGAGGATGCGCGGCAGGTCCTCTTCCGTGTAGCCGAAGCACCTCTGCCGCAGCAGCACGGTGTCGTGGTCGGCGAGGTGTACACGCGGCGGGTCGGGGAGGTTCTCGAGCTTGATCTGCTGCTCTTCGATCCACTTCGCGTAGGGCTGGCGGGAGGCCAGAGCCGCCTTGATCTCCTCGTCGGGAACCAGGCGACCATTCTCGATGTCGACCAGCAGCATGCGGCCAGGCTGCAGCCGGCCCTTGTAGGCCACGTCCTCCGGAGCAATGGGCAGAACGCCGGCTTCGGAGGCCATCACCAGGAGGCCGTCCTTCGTCACAAGGTAGCGCGCAGGCCGCAGCCCGTTGCGGTCCAGCGTGGCGCCGATCATGCGGCCGTCGCAGAAGGCTACGGCCGCGGGCCCGTCCCACGGCTCCATCAGCGACGCATGGTATTCGTAAAAGGCCCGCTTCTCCCGGCTCATCGTCGGGTCGGCGTCCCAGGCCTCCGGGATCAGCATGGCCATCACGTGCGGCAGCGGCCGTCCGGCCAGCGTCAGCAACTCCACCACGGCGTCCAGTGTGGCCGAGTCCGAAAGCCCCGGGCCGATGATGGGCAGCAGTTTCTTGATATCGGGGCCGAACAGCGGCGACTCGAGGATCGGCTGCCGCGCCGCCATCCAGGCCGCGTTGCCGCGCACCGTGTTGATCTCGCCGTTGTGGCAGATGTAGCGGAACGGGTGCGCCAGCTGCCAGGTGGGGAAGGTGTTGGTGGAGAACCGCTGGTGCACCATGCAGAAGGCGCTGAGGCAGTCCGGATCCGCCAGATCGCCGAAGAACCGCGGGATCTGCGGCGCCAGCAGCAGCCCCTTGTACACAATGGTCCGCGACGACAGCGACGGCACGTAGAAGAAGGCCTTATCGCGCGGGTCGAGATCGTGCGAAGCCGCCACTCCGCGTTCGGCGCGCCGCCGCACCACGTACAGCTTGCGCTCGAAAGCATCCTGGTCCATGCCCGCCGGGCGCCCGACGAAGATCTGCTCGATATAGGGCTGTGAAGCGCGCGCCACGCGCCCGATGGCCTCGATGTCCACCGGTGTGTCGCGCCATCCGAGCATCACCAGGCCTTCCTCTCGCACAATCCGCTCGAAGATGCCCTCGCACAACAGCCGCGGGTGCGGCTCGACAGGCAGGAACACAAGCCCCGCGCCATAGGCGCCGCGCTCGGGCAGCGAAAAGCCCAGCCGCTCGCACTCCTTCAGGAAAAACTCGTGCGGCAACTGGATCATCACGCCCGCGCCGTCGCCGGTCTCGGGGTCGCAGCCGCATGCGCCGCGGTGTGTCAGGTTCAACAGGATCTGGATGCCCTTCAGGATGATGTCGTGCGAGCGCGCGCCCGCCGTGTTCACGACGAAGCCAATGCCGCAGGCGTCGTGCTCCTGGCGCGGATCGTATAGGCCCTCGGCTGAGGGCAGCGCGGGTAGAATTCGGGAACCGGAGTCCTGATACATGGGTAGCCTTGCCAGTCTCGATCGGGGAGAAACCTCAGTATACGGGGTTCCAAATAATTAGTCAAGCTGAATCTTGCAGCTTGCACTATCAATCTACCTTATGGTAATCATTAAAGGAGCATGGATCTCGATCAGCTCCAGCTTTTCCGGGACATCGCGCAGACGCGCAGCATCAGCCGTGGCGCGGAGATGAACGGGCTAACGCAATCGGCTGCCAGCCAGGCGGTGCAGGAGATGGAGCGCCGCCTTGGTGTGCAGTTGCTGGACCGTTCGCGGCGCCCGTTGAATGTGCTGCCGGCGGGGCAGCTTCTGTATGACTTCGCCCGCGACGTTCTGCGGCGGCGGCAGGGCTTGCTGGCGCAGCTCGAGGATCTGAAAGGCGAGCGCCAAGGCGTGGTGCGGGTGGCGGCCATCTACTCGGTAGGGCTGAGTGAGATGGCCCGGCTGGAAGAGGAGTTCCGGAAGAGGATGCCTGGCGTGCGGATCGAGGTCAGCTACCTGCGTCCGGAGAAGGTCTATCAGGCGGTGGCGGAAGACCGCGCCGACCTGGGGCTGGTCAGCTACCCTTCGCCGACCCGCGAAGTGGCAGCGGCGCCGTGGCGGGAGGAGCCGATGGTGGTAGCCTGCAACCCGCAACACCGGTTTGCGCGCCGACGGTCGATCTCGGTGGCCGAACTTGCCGGAGAGACCTTCATCGGCTTCGACGAGGACCTGCCGATCAGCCGCGAGATCGAGCGCTTCCTGAAGGAGCACGGTGTGCGCGTGGAGGTGGCCATGCGGTTCGACAACATCCAGAGCATGAAGGAAGCTCTGCGGATCGAGCCCGCGTTGGCGATTCTGCCGTTGCCGATGCTGGCTTCAGATGTGGCGGAAGGGCGGCTGGTGGCTGTGCGGCTTGAGGAGCCGCTGACGCGCCCGCTGGGCGTGTTGCAACGGCGCAGGAAAGCGATGACGCGAGCCGCGCGCGCTTTCCTGGAAGTGCTGCGGCAGGCCGCGTAAACGCAGCCACCGGCGGAGGGTTCGGCAGGCGCCGCGTCTTGCCGGGATCAGCCGAGGTGCGGCTCGATCATTTTGACGAGATCCGCCTTGCCGACGGCGCCGACGCGCTGGTCCACCACCTTGCCGCCGCGGAACAGCAGCAGCGTGGGGATGCCGCGGATCATGAAGCGGGCGGCAGTCTGGTTGTTGTAATCCACGTTGACCTTGCCCACCTTCAGCTTGCCGGCGAAATCGCCGGCGATGGCATCCACTGTGGGGGCGATCATGCGGCACGGGGCGCACCATTCCGCCCAAAAGTCGACAAGCACAGGAAGGTCGCTGTTGAGGACCTCCGCATCAAAATTCCCGTCCGTAAATTCGAGAACGTTTTGACCAGCCATATTTTCTACTGTAGCTCCAGTTGGTTCGATGTCCCGGCCGGGGCGCCGGATTCAACCGCGCCCGAGCAGCTTCCCGTAGAGGGCGGAATACCGGCGCGCCGAGGCGTCCCAGGAATAGTCCCTGGCCATGCCGCGCCGCATCCTTTCGGTCCAGGCGTCACGATTGCGCCATGCGCCCACCGCCATGCGCAACGTGTCATACAGCGCGCCGACGGAGTACTCGTGAAACTTGAACCCCGTGTCTTCCTGAATCGTATCATCCAGCCCGCCGGTGGCGCGGACCACAGGCACGGTGCCGTAGCGCAAGCTGTAGATCTGGTTCAGCCCGCAAGGCTCGTACAGGCTGGGCATCAGGAACATGTCGGCGCCGGCTTCGATGCGGTGCGCCAGCGGGTTGTTGTAGCCCACCCATACGCCGATCTGCCGGGGCTTCCACCGGTGCCACTCCTCGAACAGATGCACATAGCGCCACTCGCCGCTTCCGAGCACGACGAGCTGCGCATCCGTTTCCTCGAAAAAGTGCCCGATTCCGGCGATGAGGTCGAAGCCTTTCTGCGGAGCGAAGCGGCTGACAATCCCGATCAGCGGGCGGTCGAGGTTGCCCGAGTCCAGTCCGAACTCCTCGAGCAGCGCCTTCTTGCAGACGCGCTTTCCCGACAGATCCGACGCCGAGTAGCAGGCGGGCAGAAACGGATCGGTTTCCGGGTTCCACTCCTCGTAATCGACTCCGTTGAGAATACCCGTCAATGCGCTGCCGCGGTGGCGCAAGATGCCGTCCAGCCCGAAGCCGCCCTCGGGAGTCTGGATCTCGCGCGCGTAGGTGGGGCTCACGGTGGTGAGCCAGTCGGCCGTCGCGATGCCGCCCTTCAGGAAGTTCACGTCGCCGTAGTATTCCAGCTTGTCGGGCGAGAACCATCCCCAGTTCAGTCCGAGCTCGGGAAACTGCGTACGGTGGAAGCGTCCTTGGTAGCCGAGGTTGTGGATGGTCAGCACTGTCTTCGTGCCGGCGAGCAGCGGGTTGGAGTGCTGCTGGTCCATCTTGTAAACGGGCACGAGCGCCGCCTGCCAGTCATGGCAGTGCAGGATGCCGCACGGAAAGACGGTCTGCGCCGCGCCCAGGGCGGCGAGCGCGAGCACGGCGAAGCGCCGGTGGTTGTCCTCGTAATCTTTGCCGTGATGGTTATACAGGCCGTCGCGGTCGAAGAAGTAGGGCGCCTCGACGAAGAAGAAGCGCACGCCGCGGTGGATCTTGGTGCGCAGGTCCACGCGGTAGGGCGTCGAGCCGGCGAAGACCACCATGTTGTCAAAGGCGCTCTCGGTCTCATGCCACGGGATGGAGCGGTAGCGTGGCATGATGACGGCCACCTCCTCGCCCTGCCGGGTCAGCGCGGCCGGCAACGCGCCGATGACGTCGGCAAGGCCGCCTGACTTGGCGAACGGCACGGCCTCGGAGGCGACCATCAGAATCCGGCTCATGGTCTTTATATTGTCACGGGGCTGCCGCAGACAGGCCTCAGCCGGCGGATCGCGCCAGCGCGGTTCGCAGCACGCGCCTTCCCTCGATGCGGTACGCCCCGCTGAGCACGAGCGCGATGGCTTCGCTGTAAATCCGGTGCTCCTCCACGAGGATCCGCGCCGCCAGAGTCCCGGCCGTGTCGCCGTCGAGCACGGGCACCACAGCCTGCGCGACGATGGGGCCCGTGTCGAGACCCGCGTCGACGAAGTGAACCGTGCAGCCGGAGAACTTCACGCCGTAATCGATGGCCTGTTGCTGCACGTTCAGGCCCGGAAAGGCGGGCAGCAGCGAGGGGTGGATGTTCAGAATCCTCATCGGATAGGCTTCCAGCAGCGGCGCGCCCACGCGCCGCATAAAGCCGGCCAGGCAGACCAGATCCACGTCCAACGGCGCCAGCGCGTCACGCACCATGGCTGCATACGTATCCGAGTCGATTCCTTTCGAAGGCAGCGAAATCGCATGGATTCCATGCTCGCGGGCGATCTCCAGGGCGCGCGCTTCCGGGTTGTTCACCACCAGGGCGGCGATCTCCGCTGCAAGCCTGCCTTCGCGCACGTTGCGGGCGATGGCTTCGAAGTTCGAGCCGCGGCCCGAGGCCAGAACGGCGATTCGCTTCATCACGGACCTCCTTTGCGCGCTTACGGCCGCCGCCGGCTCACCGGTACAACACGCGCCCCTTGCCGCGCGGCTGCCGCACCACCTCGCCGATGAGATAATACGGCTCGCCGAGCCGCTCGAGCAGACGCGCCGCCCTCGCGATCTTTTTCTGGGGAACGGCCAGGATCAAGCCAACGCCCAGATTGAACGTGCGGCGGTAGTCGTCGTCGGGGATGGCGCCGATCCTTCGCAGAAACTCGAACACGGGCGGCACCGGCCAGGCGCCCCAGTCGATGCGCGCTGCCAGCCCCTTGGGCAGCATACGCGGCGTGTTGCCGGTGATGCCGCCTCCGGTGATGTGCGCCGCTCCGGCGATCAGTCCTTCCTTGTGCAGGCGGCGCAGGGGCTTCAGGTAGCTGCGGTGGACTTTCATCAGCTCCTCGCCGATGGTCGCGTCCAGTTCCGGCACATAGCTCTTCGCCGTCAACTTCGCCACATCGAACACCAGCTTGCGCGCCAGCGAATAGCCGTTGGTATGCAATCCGGTGGAAGGCAGGCCCACCAGCACGTCTCCCGCCTGGATGCGCTCTCCGGTGAGCAAGTGCTGGCGCTCGGCGCAACCGACGATAAAGCCAGCCAGATCGTACTCGCCCTCGGCGTAGAAGCCGGGCATCTCGGCGGTCTCGCCGCCGATCAGTGCGCAGCCGTTCTCCTCGCAAGCCTTGGCCAGTCCGCTCACCACGGCGGCCGCCGCCCGCCAATCCAGCTTTCCGGTGGCGAAGTAGTCGAGAAAGAACAGCGGCTCGGCGCCCTGCACGGCAATGTCGTTCACGCAGTGGTTCACCAGGTCCTGGCCGACCGTGTCATGGCGGCCGGTCATGAACGCCAGCTTGAGCTTCGTGCCCACGCCGTCGGCCGACGAAATCAGTACTGGCCGCCTGTAACCAGACAGCCGGTACATTGCGCCAAATGAACCGATGCCGGCCAGGACGCCGCGTGTGAAGGTCTTCCTGACCGCCTCCTTGATGAAGCCCACCGCGCGGTCCGCTTCATCGATGTTCACGCCGGCGTCAGCGTAACGGATGGATTTGCGAGTTGGCATCTGGGAACCACCAGTTTAAAATACGGGAATTCACCATGAGGAAGAACCCATTGGCCGTTTGGACGGCCGTGCTGCTGGCAGCCGCGTGGCTGGCTGCCCTGGCGACGGCCGAGACCGTGAACTGGACGGCGATCCGCGACGTGCGGATCGTGCCCGTCAACGGACCCGTGATCGAAAAGGGGACGGTGCTGATCCGCAACGGGGTCATCGCCGCCGCCGACGCGCAGGTGGACGTGCCTGCCTCGGCGTGGATCATCGATGGGAACGGGCTCACCGCCTACCCGGGGCTCATCGATGCTCTGAGCGCGTGGGGCTTGCCGCAGGCGCAGCCGCAAGCGGGGCAAGCCGCGGGCCGCGGGGCCCAAACGCCGCCGGCAGGACAGCAGGCAGCCCAGGCGCAGCCCCGGTCGCGCGGCCCGGCGGACCGGCCAGGCACCTTCAGTTGGGTGAAGGCGGCTGATCAGGTGCAGCCTTCCGACGCGCGCATCAGCCAGGCGCGCAGCGCGGGCTTCACGAGCGCCGTTGTTTTCCCCCGGCAAGGCATTGTGGCGGGCCACGGTTCCGTGATCAACCTCGCGGGCAAGACGGCGGGCGAAATGGTGGTTGCCCCTGACGCCGGTCTCTACCTGGCGCTGCGCCCGTCCGGCTACACGGGCTTTCCATCGACGCCCATGGGCATCATGGCCTACTTCCGGCAGCTCTGGTTCGATGCGGATCATTACCGGCAGGCCATGGCCCTGTATGCCGCCGATCCGGTGAACATCCCGCGGCCGGCCTACGACCGTGCGCTCGAGGGGATCCTGGGGGCGAAGCGAGTGCTGCTGTCTGCCGCCGGTCCGGTGCAGATGGAGCGAATGCTGCAATTGGCCGGGGATTTGAAGACGCCGGCCGTGCTTTACGGGGTGGTGCAGGGCTATGAGATGGCCGCGCGCCTGAAGGAAAGCGGTACGCCGGTGATCCTGAGCGTCCGCTGGCCCGCCCGCGACCGTGATGCCGACCCTGAAGACGTGGAGAGCTTCCGGGAACTGAGAATCCGCGACCTTGCCCCCACCTCGCCGCAGGCGCTCTCGGCGGCGGGAGTGAAGTGGGCCGTCAGTTCCGACGGGATGGAGTCGCCGCGCGCCGTGCTCCGGGCTTTGAAACAGTCCATCGACCGGGGATTGAAGCGTGAGGACGCGCTGCGGGCGCTGACCCTTGGCGCAGCGGAGATCTTTGGCGTGGCGGACAGGCTCGGCTCGATCGAGCGCGGCAAGATCGCCAATCTCGTCCTTGCCGACGGCGACCTGTTCAACGACAGCACCAAGATCCGCATGGTCTTCATCGATGGCGCGCGCTACCTGCCAGAGCCGGCGGCGCCGCCGCAGGGCGCGCCGGGGCGGTCGCCGAGCTTCAGCGAAGAGGAGGTACGGTAAGCCATGCGCAGGGCAATTCTGACAGGGATCCTCTCCACGGCGGCGTTGCTTGCCGCCGACGTGACCGTCATCCAGAACGCCACCATACACACTGTGACCAAGGGCACGCTCAAGGGCTCGATCGTCATCCGCGACGGCAAGATCGCCGATGTGGGCGAGAAGGTAATGACGCCTGCCGGCGCGCGCATCGTCGACGCCACCGGCAAGCACGTCATCCCGGGTATCATCGACGCGCACACGCACATCGCGCTCGACTCGATCAACGAATCGAGCGTCAGCGTCAGTTCGATGGTCAACGTCGCCGAGATGCTGAACCCGGAGTCCATCTCCATTTACCAGGCGCTCGCGGGCGGTGTGACGGCGTGCAACTCGATGCACGGCAGCGCCAACTCCATCGGCGGCCAGAATGTCGTGTTCAAGATGCGCTGGGGCGCTGATGCGCGCGGCCTCGTCTTCGACAAGGCAAAGCCGAGCATCAAGATGGCGCTCGGTGAAAACCCCAAGCGCCAGGGCTCGCCGCAGGGCCTCCAGATCCCCGGGCTGCAACCGCCGCAGAACCTGCGCTACCCGGGCACGCGGATGGGCGTCGAAGACGTCATTCGGGACGCATTCACGCGCGCCCGCGCCTACCAGCGCGAATGGAAGGACTACGAGGCGCGGAAGGCGCGGGGTGAAAAGCTGCTGCCGCCCCGGCGCGACCTGGAACTCGAGCCGCTGGTGGAAGTGCTCGAGGGCAAACGCCTTGTGCATGCGCATTGCTACCGCGCCGACGAGATCCTGATGCTGATCCGTGTCTTCGACGACTTCAACATCCGCGGCGTCACGTTCCAGCATGTTCTGGAGGGCTACAAAGTAGCCAAGGAGATCGCCACGCGCGGCCACGGCGCTTCCACCTTCTCCGACTGGTGGAGCTACAAGGTGGAAGCCTACGACGCCATCCCCTACAACGCTGCCGTCATGCACCGCAAGGGTGTGCTGGTGAGCCTGAACTCGGACGATGCAGGGGGCGCGGAACTGATGCGCCGGCTGAACACCGAGGCGGCCAAAGTGGTGAAGTACGGCGGGCTGAGCGCGGACGAGGCGCTCGCCATGGTCACCATCAACCCGGCGAAGCAGCTCCAGATCGACCGCTGGGTCGGCTCCATCGAATCCGGGAAGGACGCGGATCTGGTGATTTACGACAAGGACCCGCTTTCGATCTACGCCAAGGTGGAGAAGGTATTCATCGACGGCAAGCAGTACTTTGACCGCGACGAGGACCTGAGCCGGCGGCCGAAGCTCGAAGCGGAGAAGGAAGGGCTGCGCAAGAAGCTGCTCGACCAGCAGAAGCAGGCTGCGCCGCAGAACCGGAGGCCTTCATGAGACACGCGACAAGCGCACGAATCATCTGGATCGCCGCCCTTGCGATGGCAGCCTACGGCGGCGAGAACGACACGTTCCTGCTGCGTAACGCCACCGTGCATCCGGTGAACGCTCCGGCGATGGAAAACGCCTCGGTGCTGGTGGTGGACGGCAAGATCGCGGAGGTGGGCGCGAAGATCGCCCCACGCGGGAAGGTGAAGGTAATCGAAGCGCGCGGGCTGCACGTGTATCCGGGCATGATCGATTCCGGCTCGCCTATCGGGCTGGCAGAGATCGCCAGCGTTCGCGAAACCGTGGACACGGGCGAGATCGGCGATTTCAATCCGCAGTTGCGCGCGCTGATCGCGGTCAACCCCTCCAGCGAGCACATCCCCGTCGTCCGCGCCAACGGGATCACCTCTGTGCTGGTGACGCCCGGCGCCACCGGCGGCGGGCGCGGCGCCAGTGCCGGCAGTCTCATCGCCGGGCAGGCGTCGCTGATGCATCTGGACGGCTGGACGTGGGAGGAGATGGAGATCCGCCGCAGCGCCGCGCTCCAGATGACCTGGCCGGTCATCCAGGTGCCTCGCGGGCGCGGCGGGGATCTGGAGGCGTTGTTCCAGGCTCTGGGCGCCCGGCGCACCACCTTCGCCGAAGCCCGCCGCAACCAGCAGCAGCAGGTGCAGAAGATCCAGGAGTTCTTCGATGCGGCGCGGCGCTACCAGAAAGCCAGGGCGGCGGGGGAAGCCGTCGACCCTGATCTGCGCTACGAAGCCATGATTCCGGTGTTGGAAGGCAAGGAACCGCTGATGATCGCCGCGGCGCGGGAGCGCGAGATCCGCGAGGCGCTTGATTTCGCCGCCCGCGAACGGCTGAAGATTGTGCTCGCCGGCGTGCGCCGTCCCGGCAAGACGCTGGAGGAGATCGCCAAGCGAAATATCCCGGTGATCCTGGGCACCACCTTCGTGAGGCCGCTCGAAGAGGACGATCCCTACGACGATCCTTTCACATTGCCAGCCCGGCTCCACAATGCGGGCGTGAAGTTCGCCTTCGCCAGCTTCGGCGCGCAGTTTGCGCGAAATCTGCCGTATCAGGCGGCGCAGGCGGTTCCCTTCGGGCTGCCCTACGACGAAGCGCTGAAATCGGTGACGCTGTACCCGGCGCAGATCTGGGGCATCGACGCCGAATACGGCTCCATTGAAAAGGGCAAGTACGCGGATCTCATCGTCACCGACGGCGATCCTCTGGAGATCCGCACGCAGGTGAAGATGATGTTCATCAAAGGCGTGCCCGTAGATCTGGAGTCCCGGCACACGCGGCTGTACAAGCGGTATTCGGCGCGTCCGTAGCCCGCATCACACCGCCGAGGCGGCGGCACCCATGGCGCTGGCGGCGGCGTTGCGCAGGAATGCCAGCCCTTCGCGCGCCAGTGTCTCCGCGTCCGGGGCGAAGTCGCGCCACACGCAGGCTGCGGCGGCGATCTCCGGGACGCAGGAGCCGAAGCTTTCAATCACGCACCAGCCGTCGTAGCCCGTTTCGCGCAGCGCGGAGAACACTTCGTCCCAGTCCACGTGCCCGGTGCCTGGCACGCCGCGGTCGTTCTCGCAGACGTGCACATGCGCCAGGCGCGGGCCGAGGGTCCGGATGGCATCGCCCAGCCGCTTCTCCTCGATGTTGGCGTGGAAGGTGTCGAACAGCACGCCCACATAGGGGTCATGCACTTCATCGCAGAAGCGGCGCGCCTCGGCGGCGGTGGTCATCAGGTAGGTTTCAAAGCGATTCAGCGGCTCAAGCGCCAGCGTCACGCCGTGTTCGCGCAGCCAGCCGGTCAACCCGGCGATCCCCTCGACACCCCGCTTCCATTCGTCCTCGGTAGCGCGGCGTCCGGTGAGCCCGCCCACAGGCGCGAGATAAGGGCCGACCAGTAGCGTGCTGCCAAGTTCTGCCGCGGCTTCGATGGCGCGCCGCAGGAAGTCGGTGGCGGAGCGGCGGACTGCGGGGTCCTCACTCACGAGGCTCGTCTGTCCCGTGAGCGCCGAGCACAACACGGGTTCGAGCCCTTCGTTCCGCACGGCCTCTCGCAGCAGGCGCGCGGGGAAGCCGTCGAACGAGAAGCGCGCGATCTCGATGCCATCGAAGCCCCATTGCCGCACCTGGCCGAGGAGGCTGAGATCGCCCAGGTCAAAGGAAGCCGTCCAGAGCAGTGTATTGACGCCGAATTTCATGTCCGGTCCTTGCATTCCGGCACAGAGAAGGCCGGAAGCGCCGCCCGCCCGGCGGCACATCCGGCTTCCTCGTTACGCGAAAACCCTCTCGCCTTTCCGCCGCCCATCAGGGGGGCGTTCCACTCGTCCGTCGCTTTCCTTTGCCTTCCGCGCAGCCGCCCGCGAAACGGCGGCCGGAGCGTGCTCCAGCCGGTCTGTACTGCAGCGCAGGCGCGGGAGTCCGATCGATGCTCCGCTACTCGAGCAACCGGACGCCCGCATAAAGACCGGCAAACAACAGCACCGAGACGACGCCAACCAGCAGCCACTTCAGCCACCGCTCACGGGGCGTCGTGGTTTCCATCTCGTCGTGCTTCATCTGGTCGTCGAGAGACTCAAACATTGTGGACCTCCCGTCGCTAAGTGCCGGCCCCGGTTTCTCTCCAGGGTTCCAAGCAGCCCTATTCTAGCGCCGAAGAATTCCGGCGGGAAGCCCCTTTTTCAGTCCGGAGGAGAAATTCTGCGCCCTGTCGAGGCGCACACTGCCAGCGCCGTGGCAAGATGGCCGCATGGGATGGATTCCGGTCCTCCGGGAGGAGGATCTGCCCGAAGGAAGAATGGCGTCCGTGCCGGCGGGATCCCTGCGCTTGGTGATTTGCCGCCGTTCGGGTGGCCTGTACGCCTATGAAGACCGTTGCCCGCACGCCGGAGGACCCGTTTCGCAAGGCAACTTCGTGGAAGGTCGCCTGATCTGCCCTTGGCACGCGTGGGAATTCCTCTGCGAAACAGGCGAGTGGGACGCCAACCCGGCGGTGGCTCTCCAGCGATTCGACGTCAGGATCGAGGACGGGAAGATCTGGGTGGATGCCTGAACTGCCTGAGGTGGAATGCATCGCGCGCACCCTGCGCCCGCACCTGGAGGGGGCTTGCCTGAGGCGCGTGCGCATTCTTTCGCCGTCCGCCGCGGCGCAAGGCGTGCGGCGGACAGAGGACTTCCTCCGGGGGCGGCGGATCCTGGCTGTCCGGAGGCGCGGCAAGTTCGTGGTGTTGGAACTCGAGGGCGGCTTTTGCGCCATTCACTTGCGGATGACGGGGCGGCTTGTCTGGGAGGGACAGCCGGGACCTTACACACGCGCGGTGTTCGAACTGGACCTGGGGCGCCTGCTGCTGGACGATGTCCGCCGGTTCGCCAGGATTCACTGCGGCGGCGCCCTGCCGGAACCCCTCGCCCGGCTGGGTCTGGAGCCGCTGGAAATCACCGGGCAGGAGTTCCGCCGCAAGCTGGCAGCGCGCCGGGGACGCATCAAGCCCTTGTTGCTCGATCAGCGCTTCCTGGCCGGGCTCGGCAATATCTACGTGGACGAAGCGTTGCACAGGGCGGGCCTCCACCCGCTCACGCCCGCCCACCGCATCTCGGCAAGGCGCGCCGGGGCTTTGCTGGGCTCGATCGTCGACGTGTTGCGGGAGGCCATCGACGCCGGCGGCTCCTCGATCTCGGACTACGTGGACGGGGAAGGACGCAGCGGCCGGTTCCAGCACTTGCACCGCGTCTACGGCAGGGAAGGGCAGCCGTGCCCCGCCTGCGGCACACCTGTGCGGCGCATCGTCGTGGGGCAGCGCGGCACGCACTTTTGCCCGCGCTGCCAGCGGTACCGGTGAAGGTTGACTCCAACATCCAAGAAGCCGCTCGCGGCTCCTGTGCCTTGCCGCGAGTTCAAGGCAAGATCACACAATCCTGATACGGACAGGTGCCGCCAAAACAAAAACCGTGATCGCAGTATGAAGTATGAGATCGGCAGTATCTCAGCGGATATGGCTCACAAGCCCAGAGGGGGGGCTGCAGCCATCGCTAACGGCGGGCTCAGGAGCGGCCTTGCCCACCCGAGCAGCTTCGACCAGCCGGAACAAGCCTGTTGGTTGGAAGGTCCGGCTTCAGCCCGTTCCCGCAATTGTTCGATGATCGGAGCGAGGCGCTCCTGAATTCCCGGATCGTCTGTCTTCTCGAACCGGTTCTTCGCCGGTAGGCTATAGCTCCACGTGCTGCCGTCCTCGAACTGCACAAAGACGGCTCCAATGACGACTTCGCCCTGCGGCGCCTGAAAATGGTTCAGCGTGCGGTAAACATCGGTGAGCCTAATGCCCTGACGGCCAACAGCCGTCCAGTCTCCGGGCGCGAGATTCAGGTCCATTTGGCATTCCCAGGAAAGATGCTGGAGCCGGGTTCTGGCCCCTGGCGCCGATGGTCCAGCCGAGCTGAAGGCGGACAATCTTCTTGCCCGAGATGTTGGCCACGTGAACTTGCTCCGCCAGATCGAAAATGGAGGAGCGCATGCCGAGGATCTGGAGCGGAGAATCCTTTTGGACGAAAGGAAAGTCCGCCCGGACAGATTTCACGATCCCTGCCGGCGCGGCCTGAAAGGCAAAAGCCATCACCGGCACTGCCGCAAGAAATACCACCCATGAAAGATTCTTGGGTCTCATGGCTTTTTCCTCCGGATGCCATTATGCCCCCCCAATTTCAGAGTCAATCCCCTTTCCCTCATGGAATCCGCCGCGGCGGCGTCTGAGGGGAGACAAAGGATTTCCACGCCCGGGCGGGGTGAAGCATGCGATTGGCACCGCCCATCGGGAGACGATCGCAGGGCCAGATGACTGGACGGCCTTCCAGCCGCACTGCGAACGGGGAGGGTCTCCCTGCCGGACAGGGGTGTCTCACGCACGGCGCTTGACCGCGAGTGCCTGTCCTGCTGCCAGAGGCTTTAGTAGTTGCCAGCGATGTAGTTGGTCAGGTGCGCGATCGTCTCCTGCTGCTCGGAGATGATCGCCTTCACCAGGTCGCCGATCGACACGACGCCCACCACCTTGCCGCCGCTTACCAGCGGCAGGTGCCGGATGCGGTGATCCGTCATCAGCCGCATGCCCTCGGCGACGGTGATGTCCGGGCTCGCCGTGACGACGTCGCGGGTCATGATCTCCTCGACGAGCGCTTCGCGGGAAGAGCGGCCTTTGAGGATCACCTTGCGCGTGTAGTCGCGCTCGCTAATGATGCCTGCCAGCTTGTCTCCTTCCATGACGAGCAGGGCGCCCACGCCCTTCTCGGCCATCTTGGCGATGGCTTCATAGACAGTGGTTTGCGGTCTGACAGCGTAGATTTCGCTGCCTTTTGCTTCCAGAATGGCGCGGATTTTGGTGGTCGGCGTCATGGTTTAGCGGAACTCCTCGTTGATGATTTCGAGCACTTCGCGGGAAGGGCGCACGCGCTCTTCCGGCAGAAGCGCAAGGGGCTCGTCGCAGAGGTTCAGGATCTCGGTGAACGTCAGGCGCGTTGTGTCGAGGTAGATGATACCCGTGAGCACCTCGCCGCGGCGCGCCGACTCGTGCAGCACCTCAAGAGCGTGAATCCGGTTCGAGGGGTCGTAATCGCGCTCCAGCTTGTGCAGCAGGAGCTTCGATCCGTCATGCAGCTCCACCACGCGCGACTCGCCCTCTTCGTAATTGATCTCGATGTCGGCGAAAGACGGCACGAAATCGACCTCGTGCAGCGGCTCGTCATGGTCCTTCATGTAGGCGTAGGACTTCGTGGAGCCCTCGTGATCATTGAAGGTGACGCACGGGCTGATGACGTCGATCACCGCCAGCCCGTTGTGGGCGATGGCGGCCTTCAGGATGGCGGAGAGCTGCCGCTTGTCGCCGGAGAACGACCGGGCGACGAACGTGGCTCCCAATTCGATGCCAAGCAGGCAGAGATCGATGGCATGGAGGGGATTCACGGCGCCGGCTTTCAGCTTCGCGCCCATGTCCGCGGTGGCGGAAAATTGTCCTTTCGTGAGCCCGTAAACACCGTTGTTCTCAACGACGTAGACTAGCGGGACGTTGCGCCGCAGCATGTGCACGAAGTGTCCGATGCCAATGGACGCCGTATCGCCGTCGCCGCTCACGACTACGGCGCGCAGCCTGTGATTGGCGAGCAGCGCACCCGTGGCTGTTGTTGGCGCGCGCCCGTGCACGCCGTTGAATCCATGCGCCTGTTGCAGGAAGTAGGCGGGCGTCTTCGACGAGCAGCCTATGCCCGAAAGCTTGGCGACTGACCACGGCTCGATGCCCAGCTCCCAGTAGGCTTCAATCAGCCGTTCGGTGATGGAGTTGTGCCCGCAGCCGGCGCACAAGGTGGTCTTGCTGCCTTTATAAGGCAGGACGTCGAGCCCGATGCGGTTCACTTTGGGCGGGGTGGCGGGTGTAGAGTTCATGACGCCTGCGCCTCCTGTGCAAGAATTTGATCTGTCACCGTGCGCGCGTCCAGCGGCAAGCCGCCGTAATAGCGCACGCTTCGCAGCCTCTGGAGGAGCCGCGGCGGCAGGTCCATTTTCATCAGCTCCAGCAGTTGCGCGTCGCGGTTCTGGTCGATCACGTAGACGCGGTCATGCTGCTCGACAAAGGCCTCCAGTTCGGGCGGGAACGGATACGCCGCCAGCCTCATCCAGCTTGCCTCGATGCCCGCCTCCGCGCTCAACTGCTCGCGGCTCTCTTCCATGGCATAGCGAGAGGTGCCCACGCTCACCATGCCGATCTTCGCGCCGGGTGCGAGGAACTGCGCCGGCGGCGGCAGATGGGCGCGGAGCGTTTCGAACTTGCGCGCGATGCGGTCGATGTTGCGGATCCAGTCCTCCGGCTTCTCGCTGTAGGCGGCGTTCTCGGTATGCCCGGTGCCGCGCGTGAAATAGGCCGACTTGGGGTGCGGCGTGCCCGGCAGCGTGCGCCATGGAACCCCATCGCCGTCCACGTCCTTGTAACGTGCGAAGCCGCCCAGCCTCTCCAGGTCCTCTGCCGAAAGCACCTTTCCGCGGTCGATGGGCTTATCCGGGTAGGGCAGCGGATCAGACATCCACAGGTTCATGCCGAGGTCGAGATCCATGTTGACGAACACTGGAGTCAGGAACCGCTCCGCGAGGTCGAACGCTTCCATGGACATCGTGAAGCACTCTTCCGGGGAAGAAGGGAAGAGGATGGGATGGCGCGTGTCACCATGGGAAAGGACGGCGTTCTTCAGCGTGTCGCCCTGCAGCGTGCGCGTGGGAAGCCCGGTGGAGGGACCCACGCGCTGCACGTCAATCAAGACAAGCGGGATCTCGGCGAAGTAGGCCAGTCCCACGAACTCCGACATGAGCGAGATGCCCGGGCCGGAGGTGCAGGTCATGGCGCGCGCGCCCGCCCAGCCGGCGCCCACCGCCATTCCGATGCTGGCCAGCTCGTCCTCGGCCTGCACGATGGCGTAGGTGGCCTTCCCGGTCTGCGGATCGCGCCGGAAGCGCTCCATGAAGGTGATCAGCGCCTCGGCCAGGCTGGACGAAGGCGTGATCGGATACCAGGTGCAGACGGTGACGCCACCGAACATGCAGCCCAGAGCGGCGGCCGTGTTGCCCTCAATGACGAGTTTGCCCGCCGTCTGGTTCATAGGTTCGATGAAGCAAGGGTCGGACTTGGCCAGCGACGCGCGGGCGTAGTCGATGCCTGCCTGCACGGCGCCCCAGTTCAGGTCCGCGGCCTTTTTCTTCCGCTCGCCGAACTGCTTGTACAAAGCCTTGCGGATTTGTTCCGGATCGATGCCCAGTAGCTCTGCGAGGATGCCGACATAGATCATGTTCCGCACCAGCTTGCGGAGCTTCGCCTCCGGGCAGACAGGCGCCACCAGCTTGTCGAAGGGCGCGGAGTAGAAGTGCAGGTCGGAGCGGAGTTCGGCAAGCTTCAGCGGCTCGTCGTACAGAACCGCGGCGCCGGGCTGCAAGCCCATGACGTCCTCCCGCGCCGACTCCGGGTTCATGGCGACGAGGAAGTCGATTTCCTTCTTGCGTGCGATGAAGCCATGGCGGCTGGCGCGGATCGTGAACCAGGTGGGCAGCCCCTGAATGTTGGACGGGAACAGGTTCTTGCCCGAAACGGGCACGCCCATCTGGAAGATGGAGCGCATCAGCACCAGATTCGCCGTCTGGCTGCCGCTGCCGTTGACAGTGGCCACCTGAATGCTGAAATCGTTGACGATCCTCTCCGTGGAGGAAACTTGCGCGCGATGCTCCGCCGGCGTGGGCGGAGGCTGCTGGCTGGCTTGCATCCCTGGCCTGCCTCCTGACAGATTTTGGCCTATTATACGCCCGTCGCCGGAAGTGTGCCAGTCACCAGGGGCGCATCGCGCCTCAACCGCCCTTCGAACGCCGGTAAACCTCCAGCGTGAACGGTCCCGCTGCGCTGGCGCCGCCGTCGACGCGGAGAATCTGGCCAGTGATGTAGGCGGCGTCGTCAGAGAGCAGCCAATCCACCGCCGCCGCCACTTCCTCTGCCTGCGCCATGCGTTGCAGGGGGATGGTCCGCTCCCTTTCCCGCAACCGCTCGGCGCCGTAGAGCCCTTCCAGCATGTCGTTCCAGACGGGCCCGGGCGCCACCGTGTTCACCGTAATGCCGTGCGATGCCAGCTCCACGGCCATCACGCGCGCCAGCGCCTCCACGCCCGCCTTCACCGCAGCGTAGGCGGCGAAGCCGTATTGCCCGAAGCAGGCAGCGATGGTGGACACATGGACGATCCGCCCCCAGCCGCGCTTCACCATCTCGCGCGCCGCTGCCTGCCCGCCGTAGAAGGCACCGCTCAGGTGAATGTCCACGAGCCGTTGCCAGGTCTCCGGTGAGAAGTCGAGGAACGGCTCCATCTTGACCAGCCCCGCGTTGCTCACCCACGCATCCAGACGCCCGGTCTGCTCCGCGGCAAACCGCGCCAGCGCATCATTTACTTCCTTCAGGGCGATGTCGCCCAGAAACACGAGCGCCCCTTCGCCGCATTCGGCGCGCACCGCTTCTGCGCGCTGCGCGTCATTGCCATGGATCACCACGCGCCAGCCCGAGCGCGCCAGCCGCAGCGCCATGGCGCGGCCCAGCCCTTTCGTCGATCCAGTGATCACTGCCGTGCGCTGCTCTTTCATCCGGTTGCTCCCGATTCGTCACGCCGTTGCAACACGTACTTGCCTTATACTGATATTTACCCTACTTTCAGGAGTCTCTGCGTGTTGAAGAAGATAATCTACTCGATTTGTGCGGTGGTCTGTCTCCTGACGGCGGCGCCGGCGTTCGCGCAGTCGCTTGCAGGCCTGGGAGCGATCAACGGAACCGTGCGCGACGCGAGTGGCGCTGTGATTCCCGGGGCTACGGTTGTGGTCAGCAACCCGTCGCTCGGCATCCGGCGCAATCTGGAAACGAACGAAGCCGGTCTTTTCGCGGCGCCCTCTCTGCCGCCTTCCACGGGCTATCAAGTCAGCGTGACTCGTCAAGGCTTTGCGCCGTGGGAGGCGAAGGAAATTCAGGTGCTTGTCGGCCAGAACGTGGCGTTGAATATCGTTCTGGACGTGCAGGCGCAGGTACAGGAGATCACGGTCACCGATTCGACGCCGGTGGTCGATCAGCTCAAGACGGGCGTTTCGGCAGTGGTCGAAGACCGCGACATCATGAACCTGCCCATCAACGGGCGCCGCGTGGACAGCTTCGTGCTGCTGACGCCCGGCGTCACCGAGGACGGCACGTTCGGTCTGGTCACGTTCCGCGGCATCCCGGGCGGGAACGCCTTCCTCACCGACGGGAATGACACGACGCAGGGCTACTACAACGAGAACGCCGGGCGCACGCGCATCAGCTCCAACATGAGCCAGGACGCTGTGCAGGAGTTCCAGGTGCAGAGCTCGGGCTTCGCCGCCGAGTTCGGCCGCGCCGTGGGCGGCGTCATCAACACGGTGACCAAGAGCGGCACCAATGACATCCACGGGACCGGCTACTGGTTCTTCCGCAACCAGGACTTCAACGCGCGCGACCGCTACGCCACCTTCAACCCGCCGGAGCGGCGCAACCAGGCGGGCGGCTCCATAGGCGGCCCCATCCAGCGCGACAAGCTGTTCTATTTCTTCAACGGCGAGATCACCCGGCGCTACTTCCCGCTGGCCAGCTCTGTGACCAATCCGCAGCTGTTCACCGCCACCGGGACGTTCATTGGAACCTGCGGCGCGCCTGCCACGCCGCAGCAGTGCCAGAACGCCATCGACTACTTCAAGCGGTTCTTTGGCCAGGTAGAGCGCAACGCCGACCAGAACGCCGTATTCGGCAAGTTGGACTGGCGCCCCAATGAGCGCCACACGCTCGCGCTCAGCGGCAACGTGATGAACTGGTTCTCCCCAAACGGCATCCAGACGCAGGCGACGCTAAACACCGGCGCCGGTGTGGGCAACAACGGCGACTCGAGCGTGCGCACCCGCTTCTTGCGCCTCTCCCACACCTGGCTGCTGACGCCGACGCTGGTCAATGAAGCCCGCTTCGGCTACATGAAGGACCGTCTCGCGGACGATGTCAATCCAACCTTGGCACCGCCGAATGGCCTTCGCGGCCAGCTTTCCGTTCAGGGCCAGAGCAACCTCGGGGTGGCCACCTTCCTCCCTCGCGTGCAGCCCACCGAGGACCGCTACCAATTCACCAACAACCTGACCTGGCTGAAAGGCCGCCATAACGCCAAATTCGGCTTCGACTTCGCCCACACCAGGGACGTGCTCGACCTGCTGAACAACGGCCGCGGCGCGTACACTTACGCCACCTTCACCGCCTTTGCGCAGGACCTCACCAATCTCGACGGCGGCAAGCGCTGGCAGCGGTACCAGCAGACCTTCGGCCGGCCGAAGATCGACTTCTTCATCCGCGACTGGAACTTCTTCGCGCAGGACCAGTTCAAGGTGAACGGGCATTTGACCCTCAACTACGGTGTTCGTTACGAATACGCGCAGTTCTTCCAGCCGGACCGCATCAATCCGGATTACCCCCAGACCGGGCGCATCCGACAGCCGAAGAAGAACTTCGCCCCGCGGGTGGGTTTCGCCTATTCGTTGGGCTCGAATGCGAAGACAGTGCTGCGCGGCAGCTACGGCATCTTTTACGCCCGCATGCCCGGCGCGCTGCTCGGAAACCTGCTCCAGGGCAACGGCGTCGAGCAGCGGGCCATCACGCTGCAGAACAACAACCCGGCGCAGCTCGCCGCGGGTCCCGTGTTCCCGAACTTCCTGCCCGGCGACGGCACGGGGCTGCCCGCCGGCACCTCCAGCATGGGCTTCGCCGATCCGAACCTCGCCACGCCCTACACGCAAATGTGGGACTTCGGCATCGAGCGCGAGATCACGCGCACCATGGGCATCACCGTGTCCTACATCGCCAGCCGCGGCGTGAAGTTCTTCATGACGCGTGACCTCAACATCGGCCCGACGGCGCAGACGGTCACTTACACGATCCGCGATGCCAACGGGCAGGACGTGGGCACTTACTCCACGCCCGTGTATTTGTTCGCCAACCGCGTGGACACGCGCTACCAGCGCATCAACCAGCTCGAAAACGGCGGGCGTCTCTGGTATGACGGCCTCGTCGTGCAACTGCGCCGCCGCGCCGGCAAGTGGATGCAGGGCAACGTCTCCTACACATGGTCCCACGCGCGCGACCTGAACCAGGGCGCGGCCAACAACAACCTCTTCATCGCCACCGATTCGCTGCGCACGCTCTCCAACGGCAATTACGCCGAGCAGAAGGGCACCAGCCAGCTCGATCAGCGCCACCGCCTGGTGTTGAGCGGCGTCATCGCGCCTCCGCGCATCAAGACGGCGAGCCGCGCCACCGACGCGCTGGTCAACGGCTGGAACCTTTCGATGATCGCCACCATCGCCAGCGCACGCTATGCCACGCCCACTCTGCGCGTGGTGAGCCTGCCCTTCAGCGGTTCGGCGTTCAACAATACTCTGAACGGCTTCGGCGGAGACTTCCGCGTGCCGTTCTGGGCGCGCACGTCGCTGCCGATCTCCTCCATCAGCCGGCTCGACGCCCGGTTGTCGAAGAACTTCCGCATCAATGAACGCATGAGCGCCATGTTCCTGTTCGAGGCGTTCAACGTGTTCAACAACGTTTACAACACGAGCGTGTTCACCGAGGCGTTTCAGGCGCGCGGCTCCGTCATCACGCCGGTGCCTTACGGCGGCGGCTCCGCCAGCCAGGGCTTCCCCGACGGCACCAATGCGCGCCGCGCCCAGATCGGAGCGCGGTTCGTGTTCTGATCCGCGCCTCCATCCGCCGGCCAAGAGCCTGCCGCCCCCCTGCGGGCGTGCAGGCTCTTCTGTGTGCGGCAGGGGCGGGGCGGGCAAGCGCTGTCCACGCTATACTGAAGGTTTGAGCCAGCCAGCGCCTCTTGGCGCCGTCTCGCTTCCCGGGAGACCCCATGATCATTCTGTTCACAATCCTCCATGTGCTCGTTTGCCTCTTCCTGATCGTTGTGGTGCTGCTGCAAAGCGGCAAGGCGGCGGATCTTGCCGGCGCCTTCGGCGGCATGGGCTCCCAGACGGCGTTTGGGCCCCGCGGCTCGGCGACGATCCTTTCCAAGGCCACTACCATCAGCGCAGCCCTGTTCATGGTGACGTCGCTGTCGCTGGCTATCCTCCACACGCGCGAGGGCCACACTTCTGGCTCCGTTCTCGACAAGGCGCCCTTGAGCCAGCCCGCGCCTGCCAAGCCGGCAACCTCCACGCCGGCCATCCCCGGACAGTCGCCCGCTCCTGCACAGCAGCAGGCGCCTTCCCCGGCGAAGAAGTAGTTGCTGGCGTATAATAGAGTTGGATCTGCGGTCGTGGCGGAATTGGCAGACGCACTAGCTTGAGGTGCTAGCGGGAGCAATCCCGTGGAGGTTCAAGTCCTCTCGACCGCACCAAGGTCTTTGCCCCCAGGGGGACGGCGTACTCCCCCACCCCATACCCCGCCCCGCCGTCCCCCTTTCCTTAGCCAATGAGGGATTCCCCTCTGCCGTGTTTCTCCTGGTACCGCTTCAGGTCTTTCTCCCCATCTTGCTGGAACTTTCTGGATTGCGTCTCCAGTGGAAAAATCCGTACTAAGAAGTAGAGGGCAGTGTTCAAGGAGGCGTTTTCAGACCGGCACGGCTGGCAGTGGCGTCTCTGACGCCTCGATTCTTCTGCCCGGCATCAGGACTGAAGGAGGTTGCATTTTCGTATGTTTCGGTTTCGTTTGGCGTTGTTGGCGGCCGCGACGTGCTGGCCGGGTGCCGATCTGGCGGCGGCAGTGATCTTTTCCAACAACAGCCCCCTGAGCGACAGTTACACGAACCCGACCAACATGAATCAGGGACAAGCCGTCGGCTCAACCGGCTGGTACTACAACAACGTCCGCAACAGCGCTTCCGTGGGGATCAGCTCGTCTGCGCCTTACGCGGGCAACGGTTCGGTCGTCTTCAGCAGCCCTTCGGGCAGCGGAAAAGCTGACATCGAGTACTTGCCCGGAGCAGTCAACATTGGGGGCAACTACTTCTCGGGCGGCTCGCTGGGGGCATTCTCCGATCTGGAAAGCTTCTCCTATGCGTGGCTCCGTTCCAGCACAAGCACGACAGCGGCTCACTTGCACCCGGTGCTTCGAGTCCTGCTGGACGCGGACGGCAACCTGGCTACGATCGGCGACCGCGGCGGCCTGGTGTTCGAACGCGTTTACAACGGGGGCGGATATCCCCTCGATACGTGGGTGGCCGACACCATCGGCCCCACCACCAATTTGTGGAACTTCGGTCTCGGGATCGGATTCGCTGACAACATCAACTCCACGCCCTATGCCTATGACGCCACGCTGGCCGAATGGCAGGCTTTCTTCCCGAATGCCGTGATCCTCGGCTTCAGCGCGGGCGTGGGCAGCGGATGGATTGGGAGCTTTCTGGGCGCTGTGGACGCCATCTCCTGGACGATCGACGGCCAAACCACGTCGTTCAATTTCGAAACCGCGCCCGGCGCGGAGATCCCCGAGCCCGCCACCGTCCTGCTGTCTGCCGCTGGCCTTGCCGGCTTCCGGCTGATGCGGCGGCGCTAAAACGCCTGCGACGTAATGGCGCCCTCGGCGGCGGAGCGCACCAGCTTGATGTACTTCGCCATGACGCCGGTGGTGAACGGCGGCGGGGGCGCCTGCCACTTCGCCCTGCGTTGCCCCAGAACAGCCGGATCGACATTGAGAGAAATGGTCTTGCCGGCGATGTCGATAGTGATCGAGTCGCCGTCTTCGACCAGCGCGATGGGGCCGCCCACGGCGGCTTCCGGCGCGACATGGCCCACCATGTAACCGCGCGTGGCGCCCGAAAAACGGCCGTCGGTGATCAGCGCCACGCTTTCTCCCAGCCCGGCGCCGACGATGGCGCTCGTTACGCCTAGCATCTCCCGCATGCCCGGGCCGCCCTTGGGCCCTTCATAGCGGATCACCACCACGTCGCCCGCCTGGATCCTGCCTTCGGTGACCGCCTTCATGGCGTCTTCCTCGCAGTTGAAGACGCGCGCGGGCCCCTGATGAATCTTGCGCTCCAGGCCGGTCACCTTGATCACGCAGCCGTCCGGCGCGAGCGAGCCTTTCAGGATGACCAGCCCGCCGGTGGCCTTCACCGGGTTCGACAGCGGCCGCACCACGTCCTGCCCGGGCGTCTCGCGCGCTTCCGAAGCCTCCTCGGCCAGCGTCTTGCCTGTGATGGTGATGGTGTCTCCGTGCGCGTAGCCGCCCTCGACCAGGCGCTTGGCCAGCACGCCGATGCCGCCCGCCTTGTCCACGTCCGCCGCCACATGGATGCCCGCCGGCTTCAGGCTCATGAGCAGGGGCGTGCGGTCGCTGATCGTGTTGAAGTCGCTGATGTCCAGCTCGACGCCGGCTTCGCGCGCCAGAGCGAGCAGGTGGAGGACGGCGTTGGTGGAGCCGCCGGAGGCGGCGACGGCGACGATGGCATTCTCAAAAGCCTTGCGCGTGCAAATCTGCCGTGGCAGGCGGTTGGCCCGCACGGCGTCGAGAATGACTTGGCCGCAATAGGCTGCGACATCGTGCTTCCGCGGGTCCATCTGCGGCACCATCGCTGTGTTCATGGGCGAGAGCCCGATCAGCTCCATCACCGTGGCCATGGTATTGGCCGTGAACTGTCCGCCGCAGGCACCGTAGCCCGGCGAGGCGGCGTCCTCGATCTGGTGCAGTTCGTCTTCGGTGATCTTGCCTGCGGCGCAGGCGCCGACGGCCTCGAACACCTCCTGAATCGTGATGTCCTTGCCCTTGTACTTGCCCGGCAGGATGGAGCCACCGTAGAGCACGAGGCCAGGAATGTTGAGCCGCAGCAGCGCCATGGCGGCGCCCGGGATCGTTTTGTCGCAGGCCACCAGGCAGACCAGCCCGTCGAACATATGGCCGCGGGTGACCAGCTCGATGGAATCGGCGATGATCTCCCGCGAGATCAGCGACGTCTTCATGCCCTGCGTGCCCATGGTGATGCCGTCGCTGATGGCGATGGTGTTGAATTCCATGGGCGTTCCGCCTGCTTCGCGGATGCCGCGGGCGACATCGACGGCAAGATCGCGCAACAGGAAGTTGCACGGCATGGTGCCGATCCAGGTGTTGGCGATGCCGATGATCGGCTTCTTCAGATCCTCGTCGGTGAAGCCCATGCCCTTGAGCTGGGAACGGGCGGGCGCACGGTCGCGCCCCTGGGTGATGGTGTAGGACCGCAGGCTCATGGTGAAACCATCATTTTAGCAGCGTGGCGCGCACGGTTGCGCAGAAGCGGATCGAATGCTCCCCGATTCAGGCGCCGTAAGCTTCCTCCACCTGCCTGCGAAGAAACGCCAGGTCCTTCTCGATCGACGGCAGATCATCGCCGCCCGGATATTCCAGATGCAGGGACAGCGGGCCCGTGAAGCCGGCCCGCGCGAAGGCACCGAAAACCTCCCGCCACGGCGCCATGCCCTGCCCGAGAGGGCGCCAGGCCACACGCCATCGTCCGCCGCTCTTCTCCCATTCGAAATCCTTGATCGCCGCCATTCGCATGCGCGGCAGGACCACGTCGAGCGAGACGCGCCAGTCGTAAAGACCGCCTTCGATCACGGCGTGCCCCGGATCGAAATAGAATCCTGCTTCCTCCGGCTTCACTCCTTGCAGCAGCTCGCGGTAGTCCCACACCGCGCAGCCGACGTATGCGCCCGAGTGGTTGTGCAACCCTGCCGTGACGCCGAATTCGCGGCCCAGGCTGAGTAGCCCCTCCAGCTTCCGGCGGCACTCGGCCAGCGTGCGCCCGGCCGGCACGCCACTCTCATAGCGCCAGTAGCCAGGCTTGTAGAGCCGGATGCCGAGCTTCTGCATGGCGGCGAAGGTGGGGCGCACTGCCGGATCGGAGGCGTCCTTCAGATCCGTGGTGATCATCGGCACTTCCAGCCCGTGCTTCCGGACCGCCTCGACGGCACGCGGAAGGTCCTCGGCTACGCGCTCCGGCAGGACGTGCCCTTTCGGGCGAACTGTAAGATCGACGCCTTCAAAACCGAGCTGCTTCCCCTGTGCGCCCAGATCGTCCCAACCGAACTGCGCCATGTGCTTGGAGAAGATGCAAAGCAGCGGCCGGGCCCGCGGCGTTTGCGCCCGAGCCGTTGCGGCCAACGAGGCGAGAAACATTCGCCGGTCCATGCTTCACCCCAGCTTGTAAGGCGCGCGGTACTGGTAGTGCAGATACCGGTTGGCCGCCTCGTTGTTTGTGAACCGCTCCGCGCGCGCGTCCCATTCGAGATAGCTCCTCGTGCGAAGCGCGATGTGGCCGAGGATGCAAGCCGCCGTGGAGAGGTGCCCGTCCAGCACGTCGCAGTTGCACTTCTTCCGGGACTTCACGCAGTCCAGAAAATTGCGCGTGTGCGGATAGGTTTCCGCCGAACCCGAGCCGCCACTGCGCGGCTCCATGGCGGGCTTGCGCGAAGGCCCCCATGCGCGCTCAATGGAGCGGTCCACCGGCGTGCGCTGCCCGAACTCGAGATCGGTGATCCGCTCCGGAACCACCTCCCAGCGCCCGCTTTGCAGATACATGGTGCCTTTCGTGCCGCGCAGTTCCAGCTCCGTGCCGCGCGCGTTGCCGGGCGCGCCATTGGCGTTGTATTGCGTGAAGACCACCAGCGTGCCGCCCATGTCCCACAACACCTCGCAGGTGTCGGGGATCTCGCGGTTGTCGCGGATGGCGTACTTGCCGCCCATGGCTGTCACCGCCAGCGGCGCCTCCTTTCCCAGGCACATGCGGATCATGTCCATGTAGTGCACGCCGAAGTTGGTGATCTGCCCGCCGGAGTAGTCGTAAAACCAGCGGAAGTTGTAATACATCCGGTTGCGGTTGTAGGCGCGCTTCGGAGCGGGGCCGAGCCACGCCTCCCATTCCTCCTCGCTCGGCGGCGGTCCGTCCGGAGGCGAGCCGATGCCGGCGGGCCATTCGTTCTGCACGTGGTAGCCCTTGGCGACGGTCACATGTCCGATGCCGCCGCCGCGCACGAATTCGGCGGCCTCTCGCAACGCCTCCACGCTGCGCCGATGGATACCGACTTGCGTCACGCGCCTCGTCTCCGCCGCCACCTCCACCATGCGGCGCCCCTCGCGCACGGTCAACGACAGCGGCTTCTCCACGTAGACGTCCTTGCCAGCGCGGCAGGCGTCGATAAACATCAGCGCGTGCCAGTGATCGGGCGTGGCGATTACCACCGCATCAACGTCCTTGTCTTCCAGGAGGCGGCGGTAGTCGCGGTACTTCCGCGGCGCGCCGCGGGACTTTTTCACCGCCAGGTCCATGTAGGACTCCTTCAGGTCGCACACGGCCGCGGTGAACTGGTCGCCGTGTTCGAGGAACGCCTCGTGCACCTGGTCGCCGCGGTTGCCAAGCCCGATGTAGCCGACGCCCAAGCGGTCGTTCGCGCCGAGGATGCGCGAGTAGCTGAGCGCGCCGGCCGCCAATGCCGTGCGCGCGAAATATCTCCGGTCTGCCGCCATTTCGATGAATCTCCCGTGAAACGAATCCGAAACGCTTTGATGATATCTTGTGGGCATGTCCCTCGCAAGGACTGCCGCCGTGCTGTTCTGCTTCCTCTCCTCGACCAGCTCCGCCCCGCGTATTCTCGTCGAGGGCCACAGGGGAGCGCGGACGGTGCTCCCGGAGAACACGCTGCCCGCCTTCGAATACGCCATTGACGTTGGCGCTGACGTTCTTGAGCTCGACGTCTGGGCTACCGCCGACGACGTGCTGGTGGTGCATCACGATCCGCTGATCAACACCGCGATCTGTCAGGGGCCTGAAGGTGAACGCACGATCCGCAAGCTGACGCTCGAACAGGTGCGGCAATGGGACTGCGGTTCGAGGAAGAACCCCGAGTTTCCCCGCCAAGAGCCGCGCCCCGGCGCGCGCATTCCCACCTTGGAGGAAGTTCTCTCGCTCGCGCCGCGGGGCTCGTTTCTGTTCAACATCGAAATGAAGAGCCAGCCGGCCAAACCGGAGCTTCAGCCGGCTCCAGAGCAATATGCGCGGCTGGTGGCGGATACGATCCGGAAATACAGGCTCGAACGGCGCGTGATCGTGCAGTCGTTCGACTTCGCCCTGCTGCGCGCGCTGCGCGGCGTGGCGCCTGAGCTTCGCCGCGCCGCGCTCTACGCCGGACTCCCGCGCGAGTTCTCCGAGCTTGCCAAAGAGGCGGGCGAAACGCCGGTCGTGAGTCCGCACTACTCGCTCGTCACTGGCGAGCGCGTCCGGCGGGCGCACGAAGTAAGGCTCGAGGTTGTTCCCTGGACCGCCAACACGCCCGAGTTGTGGGACAAGCTCATTGAAGCGGGCGTCGACGGCGTGATTACGGACGACCCGAAGGGACTGATCGATCACCTGCGCGCCAGGGGGCTGCGCTAGCGGAAGCGCGGACGGGGATGCGGATCGGAGTCGATACCGGCGGCACATTCACGGACTTTGTGGTGCTCCGCGAGGGCGGCGCGCTCGAGTCGTTCAAGCTGCGCTCCAACCCCGCCGCCCCACAAGAGGTGATTCTCGAAGGGCTGAGGCGCATCGGCGCGGCGCGCGGCAGCGAGGTCATCCACGGCTCCACCGTAGCCACCAACGCGTTTCTGGAACGCAAGGGCGCGCGCACGGCTTTGGTCACGACCGCCGGCTTCGAAGACCTGCTCGAAATCGGACGTCAGTACCGCGAACGGCTCTACGACCTCACACCTCCGCCGAAGATGCTGCTCATCCCCCGGCGGCTCTGCTTTGGCGTGCGGGAACGGATGCTTGCGGACGGTACGGAGGAGCTTCGCCCTTCTGAAGAGGAGTTGAAAGAACTGCGCCGGAAACTGGAGCGCGCGGACGTGGAGAGCGCCGCCGTCTGCTGCCTGCACTCCTACCGCAACCCGGCGCACGAACGCCGCATTGCCCGCGCCCTGCGAGGCGCGTGTTTTCTCTCCGTGTCCAGCGAGATCTCGCCCGAGTTTCGCGAATACGAACGCGCCTCGACCGCCGCGCTGAACGCATACGTCGGTCCGCTGATGAGCCGCTACCTGGAGGCGCTCGGGCGGCGCGCCGGTGGAAACCTGTGGATCATGCAATCCAACGGGGGCTTGCTGACGGCGCGCGAGGCAGGCTGGCTGGCCGTGCGCACGATCCTCTCCGGGCCCGCGGGGGGAGTGCGCGGCGCCTCTGGCGCGGCGCGCGCGTCCGGCTTGGCGCGCGTCATCGGCTTCGACATGGGCGGCACGAGCACTGACGTCAGCCTGTGCGACGGAGCGCCGCGGGAGACGGTGGAGGCGTCGATCCAGGGCTTCCCGATCCGCGTGCCGATGCTCGAGATTCACACCGTGGGCGCGGGTGGCGGCTCCATCGCGCGTGTCGATCCGGGCGGGCTCCTCCGCGTCGGGCCGGAGAGCGCCGGCGCCGATCCGGGCCCAGCCTGCTACGGCCGCGCCAAGCTGCCGACGGTCACCGACGCGCACGTCGTGCTGGGACGGATCTCTGCGCGGCAGCTTGCGGGTGGCACGGTGCCTATCGATCCGGAGCGCTCTGTGCGCGCCGTGGCCTCCATCGCTCGTGCGCTGGGCGTGCCGTTGGAAGAGGCCGCCGCGGGCATCCTGCGCGTGGCCAACGCCGCCATGGCGCGCGCCATCCGCGTGGTGAGCGTGGAGCGGGGCGTCGACCCGCGCGGCTTCGCGCTGGCGGCCTTCGGCGGCTGCGGCGGGCTGCATGCGTGCGAGCTTGCCGCCGGTCTGGGGATCGAAACCGTAATCGTTCCGGCGCTGGCCGGCGCGCTGTCGGCGCTCGGGATGTTATTGGCGGACCGCGTGCGTGACTACTCCGCCAGCGCGCTGAACGCCCGGAACATCGAGACGCTGTTTGCGCGGCTCGAACAGCGCGCCCGCCGGGAGTCCCCCGGAGCGCGACTCGAGCGCTCGGCCGACATGCGCTACCGCGGGCAGAGCTACGAACTCACGGTTCCGTGGGACGCCCGCGATCCTGCGCGCACCTTCCATGCGGCGCACGAACAGCGTTACGGCTACGCCAACCCCTCGCGTCCCGTCGAAGTCGTGCAGGTGCGAGTGCGGGCGGTATCCGCGGTGGAAGCTCCTGCCCTGCGGGCTGAGCCCGCGCGCGCCGGCGGCTCGCCAGAACGGAGGCGGGTGTTTGTGGAAGGACGCTGGCTCGAGACCCCGGCGCTGGCTCGCGAAGAAGCCGGCAGGCGGTGGGCGGATGGTCCCGCGTTGATCCTCGATCCCGGCGCCACAGTGCTGGTCCCTTCGGGCTGGACGTTTCGCCGCGACAGCGCCGGAGCAATTGTGATTCACTGGAAGCGATGAAAGCCGCAGTTCTTCTTTTCACACTCGCCACGCTGCCGGTGTGCGCGCAGGTCGAATTCCGGCAGTCGGCTGGTCAGATCGAAATCTCCATCGACGGCAAGCCTTTCAGCGCGCTCTACTTTGGCGAGGAGGCTCCCAAGCCCTATCTCTCGCCGCTCCGCAGCGCCTCGGGCATCATCGTGACGCGCCTCTTTCCCATGGAGAAGGTGGAGGGCGAAACGCGCGACCATCCGCACCACCGCGGGCTCTGGTTCACGCACGGCGACCTCAACCAGGTCGATTTCTGGGCCAACGAGCCCGGCGGCAAAGGACGCAAGGGCAGAGTGAAGCTCGAGAAGATTCACTCCGTGAAGGGCGGAAAGAAGGACGGCTCCATCCGCGCCAGTTTCCTTTGGGTCGACGACGCGGGCGAGCCGCTGGTGCGCGAACTGCGCACCATGACCTTCTATTCGGACCCGTCTCTCCGTGTGCTGGATTTCGATGCCACGCTCACCGCCGTGAAGAGAGCCGTGTTCGGTGATACCAAAGAGGGCTTCTTCGCCATCCGGCTTCGGGACTCCATGAAGGAGCGAGGCGGCACGGGGCGCATGATCAACGCCGAGGGCAAGTCCGGAATGCGCGAAGTGTGGGGAAAGGCTTCGCCGTGGGTGGACTACAGCGGCACGCTCGACGGAGAGAAGCTGGGCGTCGCCATCTTCGACCACCCGCAGAGCTTCCGCCATCCCACCTACTGGCACGCGCGCGACTACGGGCTGTTCGCAGCGAACGCATTCGGGCTCCACGATTTCTTCAACGACAAGACGAAGGACGGCAGCCACGCGCTCGAGCCAGGGCAGAGCATCCGCTTCATTTATCGCGTCCTGATTCATCCCGGCGACACGGAATCGGCGGGCATCGCCGGGCGCTTCGCCGAGTTCGCGAAGAAGAAGTTCTGATGAACGCTCCGGGGCGCCCGCTGCGCATCGGCATCACCTGCTACCCGACCTACGGGGGCTCGGGCATCGTCGCCACCGAGCTCGGCATGGAGCTGGCGGCGCGCGGCTGCGAAGTGCATTTCATCACCTACGCCAATCCGATCCGGCTCGATCCGGGGCTGCCGCGCATCTTTTACCACGAAGTCGAGGTCTCTTCCTACCCGCTGTTTCAGTACCCGCCCTATGACCTGGCGCTGGCCTCGCGCATGGTGGAGATCGCCGAATGGCAGCGCCTCGACCTGCTCCACGTGCACTATGCCATCCCGCACGCGACGTCGGCGTTCCTGGCGCGGTCGATGCTGGCGGAGACGCGGCGGCTGCCGTTCGTGACGACGCTCCACGGCACCGACATCACACTGGTGGGCAGCGACAAGTCCTACCTGCCGGTGACGCGCTTCTCCATCGAACAGTCCGACGGCGTCACGGCCATCAGCGAGTACCTTCGCAAAGAGACGCGCGAGGTCGTGGGCGCGCGGAAGGAGATCCGCGTCATCTACAACTTCGTGAACTGCGACATGTACCGTGTGGCGAAACAGCCGCACGAAGGGCGCCCGCGGCTGCTGCACATTTCCAACTTCCGGCCCGTGAAGCGGGCGCCGGATTGCGTAAGGATCCTCGCGCGCGCGCGGGAATCGGTGGACTGCGAGTTATGGATGGCGGGTGACGGGCCCGACCGCGGCGCGGCCGAGCGGCTCGCTTTCGAGCTCGGCGTCCACGACCATGTCCGGTTCCTGGGCAAGCAGGATCACATCGAGCGGCTGATCCCGCAGTGCGACGTTCTGCTGCTGCCGTCGCGGCTGGAGTCGTTCGGCCTGGCGGCGCTGGAGGCGATGTCGTGCGGCGTGGTGCCCGTGGCCACGCGCACCGGCGGCTTGCCGGAGCTGATCGCCGACGGGCAGAACGGCTTCCTGGAAGAGCCGGGCGACACGGACGCGCAGGCGGCGCGGGTCGTCCAGCTGCTGGAGAACCGGGATCTCTACATACGAATGCGGTGGGCGGCCCGGACCACGGCCGAGGAGCGGTTCTGCACCTCGATCATCATTCCGCGCTATGAAGCCTTCTACCGCGAGGTGATCGAGGCGTTGTAGGAAAGATCCGGCCCGCGTCCGCTCAGGGCAGAAACGGGCCGGTGGAGGTGAAAGCCGGGGGTCAGCGCGCCGCGAGTAGGGCCCGCAGGTGGCGCGCCCTTTCCGGCGAGCGGAGCTGCCGCAGCGCCTTGGCCTCGATCTGGCGAATGCGCTCGCGCGTGACGTCGAACTGCTGCCCGATCTCCTCGAGCGTGTGTTCGCGCTCGCAGCCGATGCCGAACCGCAGCCGGATGACCTTCTCTTCCTTGGGAGAGAGTGTCTTCAGAATGGCGGCGGTTTCCTCGCGGATGTTGGAGTCGATCACGGTGTCGACAGGGGAACCCACCCAGCGGTCCTCGATCAGGTCGCCGAGCGCGCTCTCGCCGTCGCGCCCGACGGGCGTTTCCAGCGAAACCGGATCGCGGGAGATGGTCTTCAGCTTCTGGACCTTCTCCACCGGGATGTCCATTCGCCGGCTGATCTCCTCGTTGGTGGGCGCGCGGCCGAGTTCCTTCTCCAGCTCGCGCGTGGCGCGCAGGAACTTGTTCATCGACTCGTTCATGTGCACCGGAATGCGGATGGTGCGCGACTGGTCGGCGATGGCGCGCGTAATGGCCTGGCGGATCCACCACGTGGCATAGGTCGAGAACTTGTAGCCGCGCCGGTACTCGAACTTGTCGGCGGCGCGCATCAGTCCGATGTTGCCTTCCTGGATCAGGTCCAGCAGGTGGAGGCCGCGGTTGACGTACTTCTTGGCCACGGAAACTACCAGGCGGAGGTTGGCCTCCACCAGGTCCTTCTTGGCCCTTTCGGCCTCCTGCTCGCCCTGCCGGATGTCGGCGAGCGATTTCTTCAGTTCGGCGTGCGTCGCGCCGGCGAGAGTCTCGCGGCGCTTGATCTCGCGCTTGATCTCGCGGATGCGGGCCTGGTTCTCCGAGCGGTTCTCTTCCAGGCTGGCCAGCTCCGCTTCCAGCTGGTTCATCTCGTCCACCGCCAGCTCGATGGCCGTGGAGAACTGGCGCCATTTGGAGGGCAGCCACGGGAAGTTCCGAATGGCCCGGGAAGTCTCCACCCGGCCGCGGTAGAACTTCCACAGCGCTTTCTTCTGCGCCTTTTTGTTGCCCGCGGAGCCGGCGGAGAGCTTCTCCCGCAACTGCTCCTGTTTCTTGAACAGCGTGATGAAGTTCTCGAAGTCCTGCCGGATCTCCCGCAGGCGCTTGTCGTAGGCAGGCGTCCCCTCTTCCACCTCGCCGAGGTCGACCAGGGACTCCACATTCAACTCTCCCGAGCGGACCCGCTCGGCCAGCTCGTAGACCTGATGCTGGACCAGGATGGAGCGGCTGGCAGCCTTCTGCATCCTCAGCTTGCCCTGCTCCATGCGCCGGGCCAGCGTGACCTCGCCCTCCCGCGTCAGCAGCGGAACGGCGCCCATCTCGCGCAAGTAGACGCGGACGGGGTCGTCCGTGTAGATGGACTCCTCAGCAGGCTGTGCGGCGGCAAACTCGTCCTCCTGCACATCCTCGGGATGAAAATAGTTGGCATCCTCGTCGAACGGCAGACCGAGTGCTTCGGTCGCGTCCGGCAGGAACGGCTCTTCAAAGTGATCCACTGGCGACAAACCTCCAGGTCCGGACAGAATTTCCACACAAAGCGGTCACTGCACGGATCCGAACAAAGCCTCTGAAATGGCTGGTGCTCTGCCTGGCCTAAACGCGCCTTCCCGCCACAGCCCGTAGACTCGCGGGACTGCGGCGCCAGAGACATCGCTGGCAGGCAGACTCTTGGTCAGAGCGTCTGCAAAGCTCCGCCCTTTTCTTTCGTTCGGGGGGGCATAGAAACCCCCACCCCGTTCTGGCTGGTTATACCGGCGACGGATGGAAAGACGCTCCGACCAAGTATAACACAGCTTTGCGATTGCGTTAAGCTCCCATTTTCTTTGATGCTTGGGAAGGCAATCCGTTACACCAA
The DNA here is from genome assembly GCA_037446555.1 of Acidobacteriota bacterium. Taxonomy (GTDB): domain Bacteria; phylum Acidobacteriota; class Terriglobia; order Bryobacterales; family Bryobacteraceae; genus JANWVO01. The sequence goes on along the minus strand of JBBIIK010000022.1, from coordinate 21,580 downwards.
GACTGGATTGTCCTCGCCGGAGCCTCCGCCCGTGGCGATTCAAACACGCTTCTTGCGGATCAAGTCCTTCAGTTCACTCAGGAAAGCCTCTACGTCCTGAAAATCTCTGTAAACAGAGGCGAACCGCACGTAGGCGATCTTGTCCAGAGCCAGAAGCCGCTTGGTCAGGTGCTCTCCTATTTCTGAAGTAGAAATCTCGCGATCCGGCTTCTCGATCAGCAGCCCCTCTACCTCATCGACCAGATTCGCCAAGGTTGACATCGGAATCGGGCGCTTCTCGCACGCTTTCAGGAGCCCGTTCAGCACCTTCTGCCGATCGAACTTCTCCCGTCTGCCGTCTTTCTTGACGACCATGTACGGGACCTCATCAATTCTCTCATATGTAGTAAAACGCCTTCCGCACTGGAGGCATTCCCGGCGGCGGCGGATCACGTCGCCCTCTTTGCTCTCGCGGGAATCGATAACGCGGTCTTCCTTGAAGCCGCAGAACGGACAGTTCATGGAATGGCCTCGCTCTCAAGTTCGGACAACTGGCGCCAGCGCAGCCCCTCGCGAAGGGCGAGCAGCACGCCCAGAGGTGCGGCGCTGACCACGGCGATGACCCAGTTCAGCAGCGCCAGGCCGGCGGCGGTCTCCAGCGGAACGCGGAACAGCTCCGTGGTGACGAGCACCGACGCCAGCTGGAAGCCGCCGCCGACGCCCGGGATCTGAATGACGCTCCCAATGGCGACGAAGCCGATGTAGGCCAGCACTTGGCTGGCAGCCAGCCCGGCGGTTTCCGGGAACGCGTTGAACATCAGGCGGAAGCAGGCGAAGATGATGCCCCACTCCACCGCGCTCCAGAACAGGAGGCGCGCCACCGCTGGGGCAGAGCCGGTCACCCTGAGCCCCTCCAGCGCCGACCGGACCAGCTTGGCGGCTTTTTCTTGATGGTGGGCGCGCAGGAAGCCGAGCGCGTCGATGATCCGGTGTTCGAACCTCGGCGCCCAGTGCTGGAGCATGACCAGCGTCACCAGGCAGAGCGAGCCCGTGATGCCGATGATCCACCCCCCCTTGGCCACCAGCCAGCGGATCTCCGGTCCGGCCGAAGGATGCAGCTGGATGGTGGAAGCCAGCGCGTATCCGAAAAACGCCAGGATCAGCAGGGTGTCGTAAACGCGCTCCAGCAGAAGCGCCGCAAACTGCGAGGGCAGGGAGGCGCCCGTGGAGCGGGCGATCAGCCAGGGCCGGACCAACTCTCCCGGGCGCCCGAACAAATAAATGGCGGTGAAGCCGATCAACGTGGCGGAGAGCACGTCCCGGTGGCGGGCGGCGGGCGCCAGAGGGCGGAGCATGACCATCCAGCGCATTGTTCGCCCGGCGTAGGACAGCAACCCCATCGCCCACGCGGCCAGAAGCCACCCCCAGTGAACTGCACGGATAGCATGGAGGAATTCGGATGGGTCGAAGCCTGTTTGCCGCGCCCGCCAGACCAAAAAGGCGAGCGCCGCCAGAAGGATCAGGCTGGGAGCCCAGAGCCCTCGGGCGAGGCGCCGGCGGGCTTTGCTTCCGGAATTCAGCAGCGTCTCCTGCACGACACGGCCGAGCCGGGCGAACCCGCTCTCCGATTCGACTAAAATGGGAGCCGGTCCCGTTCGCCCTCGCTCGGGCTGAACTTTTCATGATAAACCCTCGTTGTACAGTTAGGAAGCCGGAAACAAGGAGATCCGGTTCGGTGCTGGCTGGCAGCCTCAGGAGAGGGAAGCACAGCGATGGCAGCGGGCACGCAGGTCTGGGGCAGAATTGGCGGCGCAGCCGTGGCCATGAATCCTCTGTTCCTTGCGGACCGGAACGGGAGCGGGTCCCGCGTGCTTGACGTGGATGCCGAGAGCGAACTGGTGGCTCGCTGCCTGGACGGCGACGAGAGCGCTTGGGAGGATCTCGTCCGTACCTACACGCGGCGGGTCTATTCCATCTGCTACCGCTTCACCGGGCGCGAAAGCGAGGCGCAGGATCTGACGCAGGAAGTCTTCCTGAAGGTCTTCCGCAATGTTCGCAGTTTCCGCGCCGGGGAGGGATCGTTCGGGGTCTGGCTGGGACGGCTGACCCGGAATCTGCTGATCGACCACTACCGGCGTGCCAGGGTGGAGCGAGCAACGGCGTCGATCGAAGAGCAGCTCCCGGTGCTTGAGGAGAAAGCGGCGATCGAGGGCAGAACGGAAGCCGCTCTGGCAGGTAGGGAGGCCAGCGAGGCGCTGCAGAAGGCGCTCGCAAAGCTTTCGCCGGATCTGCGGGAGACGGTGATCCTGCGCGACATCGAAGGTCTGGAGTACCGTGAGATCGCGCAGGCGCTGGGGGTGCCGGAAGGCACGGTGAAATCGCGGCTCAACCGGGGCCGCAGCGAGCTGGCGCGGGCCTTGCGCCAGATGAGGGTCGTGCCATGAGGTGCAGCGATCTTGAGGCCCTGATCTGCGACTACGTCGACGGCACGCTGACCGCGGCCGAGAAGGCGACGGTCGAGCTGCATCTGGCCTCCTGCGCCTCCTGCCGCGCGCTGGTGGAGGACGCCCGCGCCGCGGTCGAATTCGTGGAAAGGGCGGCGGAGGTGGAGCCGCCTCCGGCGCTGGTCAACCACCTGTTGTTCGAGGCGCGGCAGGGAGCGGCGCGCCCGGTGCGGGAACGCGGCGGATGGCTCCGGCGGCTGCTGGAACCGGTTCTCCAGCCGCGGTTCGCCATGGGAATGGCGATGACGATTCTCAGCTTCGCCATGCTGGCGCGCTTCGCCGGTGTGCCGGTCCGGCAGTTGAGGCTGGCGGATCTGGAGCCGGCCAAGGTCTGGATGGCGGCTGAGGACCGGGCTTTGCGGGCCTGGGACCGCGCCAAGAAGTATTACGAAAGTCTACGGCTGGTCTATGAGATCCAGCAGACATTGAAGGAATGGAGCGAGGAGCCGGCGGCGCCGGCATCGGCCGCGCCAGCCGAGGCCGTGCCCCGCAAGCGGCGTCCTTCCGGCGCCGCCGCCTCGCCCAAGGCGGGGGATGGAATCGACTGGAGCGTGCCGGCGCAAATCGAGCCGCCCGGGAAGGGGAAGAAACGATGACGGAAAACATCCAACAGAAACCGGTTGCCGCCTACTGCCGCGTCTGCGGCAAGGCGCTGGCGGAAGACGAAGTGCGGCTGGCGAAGGGGACTATCTTTTGCAGCGAGCACGTGCCGCCGGAGCCTGCCGGCGCAACTGTGCCGCCGAATCCCGGCGTATCGCCGGGCCTGGCGTTCTTGCTCGGCATGATCCCCGGCGTCGGGGCCATTTATAACGGCCAGTACGCCAAGGGCGTCGTTCATGTGCTGATCCTGGGGCTTCTGATCAGCATCTCCTCGAGCGACGCCGCGGGAGGGCTGGAGCCGCTCTTCGGCATGCTGACAGCCGTCTTCTGGTTCTACATGGCCTTCGAGGCCTACCACACGGCGAGGCGGCGCGTGATGGGCGAGCCGGTGGACGAGTTCTCCTCGCTGGTCGATATCCGCGGCAGGCGGACTCCGTTGACGCCCGTCCTGCTCATCCTGCTCGGGGCGCTGTTCCTGATGAACAATCTGGAAATCGTGCGGCTTCGCGAAATACTGCGCTACTGGCCCGTGGCGCTGATTGCCGCGGGCGCGTGGATGCTGTACGAGCAGCTGGGAGGAGGGCGCAAGGACGGGGCGGCGCCGGCGGAACCCCGGCCGGAGGAGGGAGGCAGGCAATGAACCGTGCTGCGGAACTGATGCGGGCCATCCGGGGCCCTGTTTTGCTGATCACGCTGGGCGCGCTGCTCGCCGTGGACCGGCTCTCGGGGGTGGCGTTCACGAAGACATGGCCCGTGCTGCTGATCGTGTTCGGGCTGATGAAGCTCCTGGAGCGCACGGCGGCCGCGCCGGGCGCTGGCGGCGAAACCCGGTTCCAGGGCTGAGGAGCGAGCCATGAGAAGAGGATCCCTGGTCGGCCCCCTGCTGTTGATCGTGATCGGCGTGGTGTTCCTGCTGAGGAACATCCGCCCGGACCTGCCGCTGCTGGAGCTGTTCGTCAACTGGTGGCCGGCGTTGCTGATCGCCTGGGGCGCGCTGCGGATTGTGGAGATCGTAGTGAGCTACACGCGCGGCAAGCCGCTGCCGCGCGGCGGCGTGAGCGGAGGCGAGTGGGCCCTGATCATCCTGGTGACCATTGTGGGCATGTCCATCTGGAGCGCGAAGCGGTGGGGGCAGGAGCTGCCCGGCAAGATCCGCATCGGCGGCGTGGAGATGTTCGGCGAGGCCTTCGACTACCCGGCGGCGGACCAGACGGTCGCTGCCGCGGAGAAAGGGCGTCTCGTGATCGAAAACGCCCGCGGCAACACGCGGATCACAGGAGTCATTGGCAGTGAAGTCAAGGTGGCCGCCCGCAAGACGGTGCGCGCGCTGGACCGCGAATCGGCCGACCGCGCCGCCGCGGCCGCGGATGTGCTGGTGAAGCGCGACGGCGATACGGTGCAGGTGCTGCACGGTCACGACGCGCCCAACGGCGCGCGCGTCAGCGTGGACCTCGAGATCACGGCGCCGCGCGGCTCGAGCATCGAGTTCCGCGGCAAGTACGGGGACCTGGAAGTGAAGGACATCGACGGCGCGGTGGTGTGCGATTCCGACAACGCGGGCGTCCGTCTCGAGTCGATCGGCGGCCGCGCCCGCGTGGACCTGCGGCGCAGCGACATCATCCGCGCCCTGAAGGTGAAGGGCGACATCGAGATCAAGGGCCGCGGGCGCGACATCGAGGTGGAGGACGCCGCTGGAGGCGTGTCGATCGAAGGGTCCTACTCGGGGGAGACCATCCTGCGGCGCGTGGCCCGCGCCGTGCGCTTCACGAGCAGCCGGACCGAAGTCCGCGCCGGGGCCGTTCCCGGCGAGGTACGGCTTACGCTCAGCCAGCTGACGATGACGCGTGTGGCCGGACCGGTCGCCGTGCGCGCGGAGACGAAGGACATTCAACTGGCCGATGTGACGGATCCGGTGACCGTGGACGTGGACCGGGGCGACGTGGAGATCCGGCAGCCGCGCTCCGACTTCGGGCGCATCGAGGCCAAGAGCGGCAGCGGCGACGTGGAACTGGCGCTGCCCCCGGCGGCACGTTTCAATCTGCAGGCTGTGACCGAACGCGGAGAGGCGATCAACGACTTCGATTCGCGGCTGCGCGTGGAGCAGGACGACCGCAAGGGCGTGATCACCGGCAGTACGGGTGCGGGCCCGGATGTCCGGCTGGAGACGCGGCGCGGACGCGTCATCCTCCGCAAGCTGACCCCGGCGGAAACGTCCGGCCTGTTGGGCCGGCCGCCGCAGGCGCCCCCGCCACCGGAGCCGCCAAAGGCCCTGAACCAGTAGTCGTCAGGCTTGGCGCCGCCGGCCTTCCGTCCGCACCAACATCAGGCGGACGTCCATGACGTTTGTGCCCGTGGGGCCTGTCATCACCAGGTCCCCCAGCGGCTCAAAGAAGTGGTAAGAGTCATTGCCGGCGAGCATCCGGCGGGCGTCGAGACCCAAGGCTGCGGCGCGCGCAAGCGTGGCGCCGTCCGACATGGCGCCGGCGGCGGGCGTCGGGCCGTCGGTGCCGTCGGTGCCCGCGCTGAAGGCCAGCACGCCAGGCAGCCCTTCGAGCGCGATGGCTGCGGCAAGCGCGAATTCCTGGTTACGGCCGCCCAGCCCCTGGCCGCGCAGCGTGACCGTGGTTTCGCCGCCGCTGATGACACACACCGGCGGGCGCGCAGGCCGTCTGGTGGAAATGATCTCCCGCGCGATGGCGGCGTGCATGAGGGCGATGTCGCGCGTCTCGCCTTCGATCATTGTGGACAGCACGAGTGGGCGGTAGCCCAGCTCGCGCGCCTTCCGGGCGGCGGCGTCCACAGCGATGCGGTTCGAGCCAACGATGAGGTTGCGCGTGCGCGCAAAGCAGGCGTCGCCCGGCTTGGGCGTTTCCTCCAGCTTCCCCGCGAGCCCATCCTCCAGCAGCCGCCGCGCGCGGGCGGGGATCCTGTCCTGCAAGCCGTACTTCTCGATCACTGCCCAGGCAGTGGCAAACGTTGAGGTGTCAGGCGCAGCAGGGCCGGAGCCGATCACGTCCAGAGGGTCGCCGATCACGTCGGATAGCAGCAGCGCCAGCATATGCGCGGGCTGCGCCAGCCGCGCGAGGCGCCCGCCCTTGATGGCCGACAGATGCTTTCGCACGGCGTTGATCTCGTGGATGGTGGCCCCGCAGGCCAGCAGCAGGCGCGTGGTCTCCTGCTTCTCCTCGAGCGTCACCGGATCGAGCGGCAGAGGCAGCAGGGCCGAGCCGCCTCCGCTGATCAGACAAAGCAGGAGATCGCCATCGCCCGCCTCCGCCGCGATCTGTGCAATGCGCCGAGCGCCCTCCACGCCGCGCGCATCCGGCACCGGATGGCTCGCCTCGTGGAGCGTAACGCGGCGCAGCGGGGCCAGATGTCCGTCCTTGGTGTTGATCCAGCCGCCGTGGATGCGGCGCCCCAGCGCCTGTTCGGCAGCCTGCGCCATCGCCGCCGACGCCTTGCCCGCGCCAACGACGATGATGCGGCGGTAGCGCGAAAGATCGAGCTTTGCCAGCGCCTCGCGCACGGCGCGGCGCGGATCGGCAGCCGCAACGGCGGCTCGGAAGATCGACAGCGCATGCCGTCTGAGCAGTTTCTCGCTCTGCATGGGCCTCCTAGCTTCAAAAGATGGGAAGTTGCAGGATCTTCTCCACCGCCTCGGAGGAGCCTCCTGAGGTGACCTCGATGCGGTAGTCGGCCTTCTCGTACGCCGGGCGGCGCGCGCGGTACAGCTCCTCGAACTTCTCTGGGTCCCGCGCCAGCGGACGCGTGGCGGAGCCCGCAATGCGCGCGCGGACCATCTCCAGCGGCGCCTCAAGCCAGATGGAGACGCCGTTGTTCGAGATCAACTCGTAATTGCGCGGTTGCGCGAAGCAGCCGCCTCCCACCGCCATCACGCACGGCACGCCGCGCGCGATGCCGGCGATCCGCTTCTTCAGCGCCTCGTGTTCCAGCCGGCGGAACTCCTCCTCGCCCAGCCGGTCAAAGATCTCGTTGATGGTCATCTGCTGGCGCGACTCGATGTCGTCGTCGAGATCCGCGAACCGCCAGCCGAGGCGGTGCGCGAGCATTCTTCCGACAGTCGTCTTGCCGCAGCCCATGAAGCCCACCAGGTAGATGCCGGGCGTGCGTTTCAGTTTGAGGATCATCCGGCGGCGTTCCTTCCCCGCCCGCACGGCCGGCCCGCCGCCGCGCGGCGCCGCGTCTCGCCTTCTGGTGCCGTTCGCATGAGGGGGCTCAACCGTCCGTATGAGCCATAATACAAGCATGCCGGAGGAGTTGCTCCCGCTGTTCCCGCTGGAGACGGTGCTTCTCCCGCACTGCGAACTGCGGCTGCACATCTTCGAGGAGAGCTACAAGGAGATGATCGGCGAGTGCCTGGAACGCGGCGAGGAGTTCGGCGTCGTGCAGGCGCGCGGCGGCGGGCTGATGCGTATCGGCTGTACCGCTTCGATCGAGGAGGTCCTCAGAAAGTATGAGGACGGTCGCATGGACATCGTCACCGTCGGGCGTCGCCGGTTCGCCTTGCAGGAGGTGGCGGGCGGGCGCAGCTTCCTGCGCGGCAAGGCGGTGTTTTTCACCGACCTGGATGAGACGCCTCCCGGCAGCAGTTTGGTGTTGGAAGCCGTGGAGGCATGGCTGGAACTGGCCCGGGTGAAGGGCCTCGAAGCCGGGACGCCTGACACCGGCCATCCTCAGCTCAGCTTCCTGCTGGCCGACATCTCCGGGGATCTGCATTTCCGCCAGCGGCTGCTCGAGATGCAGAGCGAGCGCGAGCGGCTGGCGGCCGCTCGCGACCACTTCCGGCGGCAGGTGGAAAAAGAAAAGATCCGCGCCGCAATGGAGCAGGTCGTGCGCTCCAACGGGCACGGGCGGCATCTTTACGCGCCGCCGGAGTAGCCCGCACGCCCCATGCACGGCCCGCAGAACCTTCTGATCGACGCCGACGACACGCTGTGGGAGAACAATATTTATTTCGAGCAGGCATTCGACGAGTTCGTCGATTTCCTTTCCCACTCGAGCCTGGACGCCGCCGGCATCCGTGCCGTGCTCGATGAAATCGAGCTCGCCAACAGCCGCATCCACGGTTACGGTTCACTGAACTTCGGCCGCAATCTCCAGCAGTGCTACCAGCGGCTGGCGGAACGCGAAATCCGCCCGGAGGATCTGGAAACCGTCAAGGGCTTCGCGCTGCGGATCCTCGAGCAGCCGCTCGAGCTGATCGAAGGCGTCGAAGAAACGCTCGCCGAACTCTCCCGCCGCCACGAACTCACGCTGTTTACCAAGGGCCACCCGGACGAGCAGCGAATGAAGATCGACCGCTCCGGACTCGGCCGCTATTTCCGGCACACTGCCATCGTGATAGAGAAGGACCGCGCCTCCTACCAGGAACTGGTGCGCGGGCGCGGCCTCGACCCGGCGCGCACGTGGATGATCGGCAACTCCCCGAAGTCCGACATCAATCCTGCGCTCGAAGCGGGGCTGAGCGCGGTCTTCGTGCCCCATGCGCGCACCTGGACGCTCGAGCGGACGCAGTTGAGAAGACCGGGGCCGGGCCGCCTGGTGGTGGTGGAACGGTTTTCCGATTTGCGCGAGCTGTTCTGAGCGCGGGAGACGCTCCCGTCAGCCGCCGGAGCGCGCCGACGCGCTCTCATTCGGAGACCACAGCACCTCCTCCACCTCGAGCTGGACGTTCGCCCACCGGCTCCACACGAACAGCGCGTCGCTGAGGCGGTTGAGATACCGCAGGTTTACGGGGTCAATCGTCTCCTGCCGGGAAGCGGCAACCAGCAAGCGCTCCGCCCGCCGGCACACCGTGCGGCAAATGTGCAGCTCCACGCAAAGGCGCGAACCGCCGGGAAGCACAAAGCTGCGCAGCGGAGGCAGCGAAGCGTTGAATTCGTCGATTTCGCGCTCCAGCGCAGCCACGTCTGCCTCTGTGACGCGCGCCTGCCGCGGGTGAACGTGATCCGGGGTGGTGGCGAGGATCGAGCCGAGATTGAACAGCTCATGCTGCACGCGCAGCAGGACGCGGGAGAGCGAGGCGAGCGCCGGCACGCGCGTGGCGGCTTCCGACGCCGACAGCGCCGCCGCGCCGAGAAACGCGTTCAGTTCGTCCACTGTGCCATAGCACTCGATGCGCGGGGCGTCCTTGGGGACGCGCTCCCCGCTGGCGAGCAGCGTTTCGCCGGAGTCGCCGGTCTTCGTGTAGATGCGGTTCAGAGCCAGGCGCGGCTCTTCAAACGGGGGCTTCTCTGCCATTCTGCGGGCCTTTCCTTCGGTGAGCGTTTCGCTATTTTTCGAGCAGCGGCTCCAAATGCCGGAAGACGAGTTCCGCCACCTTGCGGCAGCCGGCGGCGTTCGGATGAAGCGCGTCGGGCTGCATCAGTTCCGGATTCATGGCGACGCCTTCCAGGAAGAAAGGAATCAGCACGGCGCCACGCTGCCTTGCGAGGTCGCGGAAGATCTTCTCAAAATCCCGTACGTAAGCGGCGCCGTAGTTGCGGGGCAGCGTCATGCCGGCGAGCACCACCTTCGCGCCGTCGCCCTGAAAGGCGTTGATCATCAGATCCAGGTTGGCGCGCGTGCGCTCCAGAGGCAGCCCGCGCAGCCCGTCGTTGGCGCCGAGTTCGAGGATCACGATCCTCGGTTTCAGCAGCAGCGCGGCGTCCAGCCGGGCGGCGCCGCCGTCGGTGGTGTCGCCGGAGATGCCGAGGTTCACGACCCGGTAGGAGTAGCCGGCGGCGTCGAGCATCGGCTGCAAGTGGTCCGGATAGCTCTCGCCGGGCTCCACGCCATAGCCCGCCGTCAGGCTGTCGCCGAAGGCGAGGATCACGGGGCGAGCGTCGGGCGCTTCCTGCTTCGCCGCGGGCCGCGCCGGCGCGGGGCGAGGCTCGTGGTTCGGCTCCGGGCGGCTGCATCCGGCCAGCAACAGAATGGCGAAAAGCCAACAGCGGCGGGGCATCTCTTGCCATCATAAAGGACAGAGTTGAACGAGAAATGACATCTCCGGTACTCTCTCTCCGCGATGTGACCAAGACGATCGACACCGGCACGCACCGCGTCGAGATCCTGAAAGGCATCAGTTTTGACGTCCACCGCGGGGAATTCGTGGCCGTCATGGGCGCTTCCGGTTCCGGCAAGTCCACGCTTCTCGGGCTGGTGGCGGGACTCGATACGCCCACCTCCGGCTCGATCCGCATCGAGGACGAGGAGATCGCGCGGCTCGACGAAGACTCGCTGGCGCGGCTGCGCGGCCGCAAGATCGGATTCGTATTCCAGAGCTACCAGCTGATTCCGACGCTTACGGCTGAGGAGAACGTGCTGCTTCCGGCGGAACTTGCCGGGGAGGATCTGGCGACTGCGGAGCAAAGGGTGCGGGCGTTGCTGCGAACCGTGGGCCTGGAGCACCGCCGGGACCATTACCCCGTGCAACTCTCCGGGGGCGAGCAGCAGCGCGTGGCGCTGGCGCGCGCCTTCATCCGCAAGCCGCCCCTGCTGCTGGCGGACGAGCCCTCCGGCAATCTGGATTCGGTGAACGGCCGGCAGGTGTTGGAGTTGCTGCTGGCGATGAACCGTAGCGAAGGCGCCACTCTGATGCTGGTGACGCACGACCGCGAACTGGCCGCGCACGCATCCCGCATCATCACGCTGCGCGACGGAGAGGTTCTGAGCGACGAGCGGAGGGCGGCCGCATGAAGCTGCTCCGTACTCCGGCGTGGAGCATGGCTTGGCGCGAGGCACGCGCCGCGGCGCCCAAGTTCCTGTTCGTGATCTTCGGCGTCGCCGCCGGGGTGGGCGCGCTGACCGGAGTGCGCGGCTTCTCCGCCGCGTTTCATGACTCGCTGAAGAAAGAGGCCCGCACGCTGATGGCGGCGGATCTCCTCATCCGGCAGTTCGCTCCGCCCACGGAGGAGCAGGAGAAGGTGATCGCGCAGTGGGAGCGGCGTGGCGCACGGCTTTCGCGGATCACCGAAACCGTCTCGATGCTCTCCGCCGGTGAGCAGGACCCGCCCGTATTGGTCAGCGTGAAGGCCGTCGATCCCTCCACCTATCCCTGGTACGGGCGCGTGCGGCTGGAGCCGGATGCGCCGCTCTCCCGGGCGCTCACCGCGGAAACCATCGCCGTGAGCGACGACCTGATGCTGCGGCTGAACCTCGAGCCGGGCTCGCGCGTGCGGCTGGGCGACGCCGAGTTCCGCGTCTGGGGCGTCGTGCGGCTGGAGCCGGATCGCATGACCGGATCCCTAAACGTGGGGCCGCGCGCCATGATCACGCGCGAGGGGCTCCAGCGCACCGGGCTGATGGTCTTTGGCTCGCGAGCCTCGCAGCGGCTGCTGTGGAAGCTTCCCCCGCAGGGCGTGCGCATCGAGGAGTTGCGCGAATCGATGCGAAAGAACTTTCGCGAGGCGCTGATCACCGACTACCGCGAGACGCATCCCTTCATCACGCGGGCGCTGGACCGCGCCACCACGTTTCTCAGCCTCGTGTCCATGATCGCGCTGATCGTCGGCGCGCTGGGCGTGGCCATGGCCATCCACTCGCACATCCAGCAGCGGCTGGACACGATCGCCATCATGAAATGCATCGGCGCGCGGTCGGCGCAGATCATGAGGATCTACACGCTGCAGGCGGCGCTGCTTGGACTGGCAGGCGGCATCGCCGGCCTCGCCGTCGGCGCAGCCGTGCAATGGGCGTTTCCGCTGCTGCTGCGGCGCTACTTCCAGTTCGAAAGCATCTCCTGGAGCGGCTCGTTCGCGCTGGAAGGGATCGGCGCCGGGCTGTTGGTGGCCATGCTGTTCACTGTGCCGCCGCTGCTCGCCGTGCGCGACGTGAAGCCCGCCCTGATCTTCCGCCGCGAGATGCCGGAGGCGAAGCCGCCTCTGCGCGCGCGGCTGCGGAAGCTGGCGCCGGCGGCGGGCGCGGGGGCGCTGATCCTGGCCGGGCTGGGCGCCATGGCGGCGTGGCTGGCGGGCTCGGCGAGAACCGGAGCGTGGTTTGCCGGTGGGCTCACTGCGGCGCTCGCGCTGCTGGGAGGCGTGGCGTGGGTATTGCTCCGCGCTCTCCGGCTGACGATGCAGCACGCGCCGGTGCGGCTGCCGTTGTGGCTCCGGCACGGCATGGCGAACCTCTACCGCCCTGGCAACCATGCCGCCAGCATCCTGGTGGCGCTGGGCGTGGGCGTCATGTTCACGCTCACCGTGTACCTGGTGCAGAACTCGCTGCTCAAGGAAGTGATGGTGGCGATGCCCAAGGGTGCCCCCAATGTGTTCCTGATCAACATCACCGCGCGGGACTCGGATGCTATGCGCGAATTCCTGAAGTCCCGCGGAGAGATTGAGGGACGGGCGGAGTTGGTGCCCACGGTGGCGGCGCGGCTGGAAAGAGTGAACGGGACGCCGCTGGACGAGTTGCCGCCTCCGCCTGGCGAGGAAAGCCGCCGGCGCCGCAATTTCACGCGCCAGGTTACATGGATGCAGACGATGCCCGAGGATCTGCGCATCGTCCGCGGCGCGTGGTGGAAAGACGGAACCCGCGAGGCGCTGCTGAGCGTTGACGAGGGCACGGCGCGGCGGTGGGGGATCGAGCCCGGCGCGGTGCTGGAGTGGAGCGCCTCGGGCAAGCCGTTCCAGGCGCGCGTGGCTGCGGTTCACCGCTTCGAAAGCGTGCGCCGCGGCGCCAGCGACGAGTTCGTTTTCAGTGAAAAAGCGCTAGCCGGGCTGCCCGTGCAGTATTACGCCACGGCGCGCATCCGCCCGGAGAAGGTGGCGCTGTTCATGCGCGACAGCTTCCGGCGCTTCCCGTCGGTGACGGTGATCAACGCCGCCGATGTGGTGAACATCGTGCAGGAGGTGGTGGATCAGGTGTCGCTCGTGATCCGCTTCATTGCGGGCTTTGCGATCCTCGCCGGCGCCATTATCCTCGCCTCCACGGTGGCGGGCGCGCGGCTGCGGCGCGTGCGCGAGTCGGCAGTGCTCAAAACGCTCGGTGCGCGCAGGCGCACGCTCGTCTCGATCTTCTCGGTCGAATTTGCAATCCTCGGCGCAGCCGCGGGATTCCTCGGCGGCGCGCTCGCCACAGGCTTCTCGCGCCTGCTGATGACGCGGCTTCTCGATGCGCGCTTCGATCCGGAATGGCGCGCCAACCTGCTGACGACGCTGCTCACCATGGCGCTCGCCATCGCCGCCGGATGGCTGGCGTCGCTGCGCGTGCTCTCGCACCGCCCGCTGGAAGTTCTGCGCGAGGAGTAGCCCGCCCGCGCCCCGCGCGGTGCTCTTCGAGCTGCTTTACTGGAAGAAGTTCCGTTCCAGGGAGAACGTATGAACATTCCCACGACCATGAAGGCTCTCGTGAAGAAGAAGGCCGAGGCCGGCTTGTGGCTGGAAGAAGTGCCCGTGCCGGAGATCGGAATCAACGATGTCCTGATCCGCGTCGAGAAGGCTTCCATTTGCGGCACCGACGTCCACATCTGGAATTGGGACGAATGGGCGCAGAAGACCATCCCCGTTCCGATGGTCGTCGGCCATGAGTTCGTCGGCCGCATCGTGAAGACCGGCGCCAACGTCAACGATTTCTTCCCGGGCGACATCGTCAGCGCCGAAGGGCACGTCGTCTGCGGGCGCTGCCGCAACTGCCTCGCCGGCCGCCGCCACCTTTGTGCCCACACGCAGGGCGTTGGCGTGAACCGCCCCGGCTGCTTCGCCGAATACATCTCGGCGCCGATGTCCAATATCTGGAAGCACGCGCCGGGCATCCCGCTCGACATCGCCTCCATCTTCGATCCCTTCGGCAACGCCGTGCACACCGCGCTCAGCTTCCCCGTGCTGGGCGAGGATGTGCTGATCACCGGCGCCGGGCCCATCGGACTGATGGCGGCGGCGGTGGTGCGCCATGCGGGCGCGCGCTATGTGGTCATCACGGATCTGAACCCGAAGCGGCTGGAACTCGCCAAGCGGTTCGGAGTCACGCGCGCTGTTGATCCGCGGCAGACCAGCCTGAAAGACGTCATGCAGGAGCTCGGCATGAAAGAGGGCTTCGACGTCGGCCTCGAGATGTCCGGCAGCCCTCAGGCGTTCCGCGACATGGTGGCGCACATGTGCCACGGCGGCAGGATCGCGCTGCTCGGCATTCAGCCCCGCGAAGCCGCCATCGACTGGAACACCGTCATCTTCTCCATGCTCACCATCAAGGGCATCTACGGGCGCGAGATGTACGAGACCTGGTACATGATGACCGTGATGCTGCAAAGCGGGCTGGATATTTCGCCCGTCATCACGCACCGCTTCCACTACACGGAGTTCGAGAAGGGCTTTGAGGCGATGTGCTCCGGAGATGCCGCCAAGGTCGTGCTGGACTGGTCTTCGAACTGAGGCGCCGGATCAGAACCGGTAGCCCACCCCGGCCCGCACGCCAAGATCAGGCTGAACGTAGCGGAAGGCGAGAAACACATCGGCCCGGATCAGCCAGCGCTCGCTGACGGCGGCCACAAACCCCGTGCGGGCGTGGAGAGTCATTCCCGTATCGCGGTACGAATCTCGCGCCGCGCCCGTCTCCGTCCAGGTTTCAGATGCCGCTATTCCTGCGCCGAAGGCCGCGAATCCGTAAGAGCGCTGCCCGCCGCCCCGGTATTGCAGCGCGGGAGCGAAGTGGGTGCGGCTTCCGCCGAAACTTATGCCGCTTTCTTCCCGCTCGGAGCGGAAATGCGTCAGGTCGAGATCGACTGCCCAACGTCTGGCGAATGGCAGGGTGAGCGCGCCTCCGAAAACCGGACCCGTGCCCAGCGAGCCCTCGTCCTCGCTGAGGCGGGCGCCGCCAACCATGCCGAACACCTCGGGCTTCCGGGGTTGAGCGGACACGGCAACGCACGCGGAAATCAGCAGGAGGAGCAGCAGGGACAGGCGCACGTCAGCGCCAGTGCCGCTTGGGCGGCTTGAAGGCGTGCCGGTAGTGCTTCGGGTGCGGCCTGCCATGAGTCGAGTAGACCACAACAGGCGGCGCAACCGGGACGGGCGCAAACAGCATGTGCCGCGGCACGCGGTACCGGGAGCAGACATGATCCCAGCCGCCGTACCTGTACGCTTCCACGATCACCGCCGGCCGTACGCGGGCATGGCGCGCGGCGACGAAGACGAGTGGCACGTCGTATGCGGGCACGTAGCGCTCCACGTAGACCACTTCAGCCGGTGCGAAGCCATAGTAGGGCGGCGCGCCGATGTTGACCTGAACGTTCCAGTCCGCCAGGAGCGGGAGCGCGAAGGCCGCCAGAGCGGCTGCCAGTGCTGTTTTCTTCATGGCCCTGACTCCTGCACGGGAGACGCGGGCGGACGGGCATCCGGTTGCACAAAATTCACCTAAGCCGTCTCTCAGGAGTTTGCTGAGCCGTCCTGACGCTCCTCTGCCGCCGTGCGCCGGTAGGCGTCGAGCAAATCCTGAAGCGTCAGCTCGCCCAGCAGAAGACGCGACTGCATCCGGTCCGTCACCGGAAGCAAGGTTAAGCCGGTGGCGCCGAAGCGGTGCAACGCATAATCCAGCGGATGGTCCGGATGCATATGAGGCAGGATCGAAGAGGGAGGCGAAGGCGCTTCTTCGGGCAGCGGCGTGATCAATTCGCGCACGCGGGCATGCCCCGGCGCCTGAAAGAGTTCTTCGGAAGAGACGATGCCCCAAAGAAGGCCGTCCCTTCCGACAAGCATGTGGCGGTCCGGGTACAGCGCCGCCTCGGCGACTTCGGTGTCCGGATCCAGCAGAAGATGCACGGGGTGCATGGCGTCCCGAACCGTCAATTCGTGCCCGGTCCGCTCGCCCGGCGCCCTGGGCAGGTGCACACCGTCCTGCGACGCCAGTTGTTCATAGATGGGCGTGCGGATGAGGCGGCGCGCCAGCCAGAAGCTCAAGAGGTTCGAGATCATCAGAGGCACGATGATCGAGTAATCGCGCGTCAGCTCGAAGATCATCAGCACGGAGGTCATCGGCGTGCGAATGATCCCCGCAAATGCGGTGCCCATGCCGACCAGCGCGTACGCGCCCGGCGGTCCGGTAAAGGCCGGAAACAGGGAGTGGCTGAGCGAGCCGATGCTGCCGCCGAGCATCGCGCCCAGAAACAGGCTCGGGCCGAAGATGCCCCCCGGATTGCCGGATGCGTAACAAACCACCGTCGCCGGCAGCTTCAGCAACAGCAACAGCAGCATCACATGCCAGACCATGCGCCCGTTGAGCGCCTGATCCACCGCGCCGTAGCCAACGCCCAGCAGCCCCGGAATCCACCACGCCAGCAGTCCCACAAACAGTCCTCCGGCTACAGGCTGCCATGGCGCGGAAGATTTCGGCAGCTGCAGGAACCGTTCCCTCAGCCGGACGAGCGACCACTGAAAAAGGGCCGAAACCAGCCCCCCTGCTACGCCGAGCAGCACGTACACAATCAGCTCGGCGGGGTGCCCCAGCCGGTAGGCGGGGACGTGGAACAGCGGCGCGTCCCCCAGCAGAAGGTGGAGCACGAGCCAGGAAGACGCCGACGCCAGCACCACGCCGCCCAGAATGCGCGCGTGCATGTTCCCGAGGACTTCCTCCAGCGTGAACAGAACGCCGGCGATGGGCGTGTTGAAAGCGGCTGCGAGCGCTGCAGCCGTGCCCATGGGAATCAGCGCGGAGATCTCCCGCTGCTTCAGGCCCAATCTGCGTCCCGCTTCGCTGGCCACGCCCGCGCCGATCTGCACCGACGGACCCTCGCGTCCGAGGGAAATGCCGCTTCCCAGTGAAACCGAGCAGCACAGGAACTTCCCGATCGTCGTGCGCAGGCTCACTGTCCTTCCAGTGAACAGCGCCGCCTTCGTCTGCGGAATGCCGCTCCCGCGCGCATCAGGAAAGAAGCGGTACAACAGCAGCCCGGACAGCAGGGAGCCCGCGGCAGGGAATGCCAGCCGCATCCATGCGGGGCTGTCCGGCGTGTACAGCCGCGCGCCCACCAGCTCTGTCGCCCAGATGAATGCCACGATCGCCAGGCTGGTGGCGATTCCGGTCAGGATTGCCAGCGGCGCCTCGCGATGTGCCGTCAGAGACTGCGCGAGGCCACGCCAGAGTCGAAGGGGCTCCATCTGTTTCCAGTCTACGAACCGACCGTGCGGCCGCGCCGCGAATGCCGTTCTGCGCGGAACCATGTTCACGTATCTTCCGCAGCTCCGGAAGCGCGCCGCCGGCGGAGACGGGATCCGAGGCCGGACGCCGCGCCGGACGCCCGGACGGAGCGCCAGCCCGGACCGCTCCCGTGGCTTCCCGCCGATCACTGGCGGCCTGCGGCTCTGCGCGGGATCCGTTCCGCCCCGCGGCGTATCAGGCTTTCCGGTCTGCTACTCTGTCTTTTTATCCCCCTTGGGAGCATAGGAACGGTTGTGCGCTGGATTGTCCTCGGAGCTGGCGTGCTGGTTCAGGTCGTGCTCGGGAGCATCTACGCCTGGAGCGTATACACTCCGGCGCTCAACGCGAAGTACGGCCTTGCCAGGAGCGAGTCCGGGTTTGTCTTCGGATTGACAATCGCTGTTTTCGCGCTCTCCATGATCCCCGCTGGCCGCTGGATGGAGAAGATCGGCCCGCGCTGGACCGCCAGCATCGGTGCGGGCCTCTTCGCAGCCGGGTATGTGTGGGCATCCTTCTCGCAGGGGAAGCTGGCATGGCTGCTGGCCGGGATCGGCGTCGTCACCGGAACGGGCATGGGGTTCGGCTATGTCTGTCCGCTGACAGTCGCCATGCGCTGGTTCCCGCAGAGCCGGGGGCTGGTCACGGGCATCACTGTAGCGGGCTTCGGCAGCGGCGCCGTGGTGGCGAGCAACCTCGCCCGCTACCTGATGGAAACGATCCGGATGGACGTGCTGGAGGTCTTCCGGTTCATCGGGCTGGTCATGGGGGGAGCCGCCCTTGCGGGCGCTCTTCTGTTGCGGCAGCCGCCGGGCGAAGAACCGCGCCCGCGTGCGCCGCTGCCCTCCGCCCGCTTTTCAGGCCTTCCGGGGTATCCGTTCTGGCACCTGTGCGCGGGCATGTTTGCGGGGACATTCGCGGGACTGCTGGCCATCGGGAACCTCAAGCCCCTCGTGCTCTCTCTGGGGCTGCCCGAGCATCTGACGACGCTGGCCATCGGCCTGTTCGCGGTCGGCAACGCCACTGGCCGGATCTCGTGGGGCTACGTGCACGACCGGCTGCGTTCCCGAAAGACGATCCTTCTCTCCCTGGGATTCCTTGGCCTGTCCATGCTGCCGCTGCTGATGGACAGCCCTGCCGGAGCCATCGTTCTGGCGACGGTTTTCCTGTGCGGGGCCGGATTCGGCGCGTGTTTCGTCGTCTACGCGTCATCCATCGTGGAGTACTTCGGCGCGCACGCATTCCCGCGCTACTATCCCATCTGTTTCCTCGGCTACGGTCTGGCCGGATTGACCGGTCCTGCCATTGGCGGCTGGATCGCCGACACCTGGAAGACCTATGACGCGGCCGTGCTTTCCAGCCTCGTGCTCGTGGCTGCGGCCCTGATGCTTTTGCAATTCAAGCTTCCCCGGAACTCGGCACGTGCCGCGGACGGCCGCGAAAGCGCCAGCAACGCCGCCTGACCGGGGCGGGATTGCGCCTGCCGAAACGCGCCGGTCCTGATCTGCCCGGCTTCCCTCCGCGCTTTCCGCGACGTGTCACTTCGCCCGGATCCGCCGCAGCTCCGGCAGTATGTCGCCGATGGCCACGGGCTCCGAGCCGGGCCGGCCCAGCGCGAAATAAAGCTTGCGATAGAGCGGGAACAGCCGCTCGTACACGGCGGCCTCCTGCGGGTCAGGCTCGACAATGCGATAGGACGGGCACAGCCGCTCCTGCGCCTCTTCGATCGTCCTGAAGGCGCCTGCGGCGAGGAAGGCAAAGATCGCCGAGCCGAGGCTCGTCACCTCCTCGGCGGGCACCAGCACGGGCATGTTGAACACGTTGGCGTAGACGCGGTTCAGAGTTTCGTTCTTCTGCGGCACGCCGCCGCCGTTGATCACGCGCCGGATCGGAACGCCGTGCTCCGCCATGCGTTCCAGAATGATGCGCGTGTGGAAGGCGGTGCCCTCGATGGCGGCGAACAGCTCGTCCGCCGGCGTTGAAGTGAGCGTCCAGCCCAGCGTGACGCCGCCAAGCTCGGCGTTCACAAGCACAGTGCGGTCGCCGTTGTCCCAGCTCATTCGCAGCAGTCCGGTGGAGCCGCCTTTGAAGCTTTCCAGCCCGCGGGAGAGTTCCGCCACCGTCGTCCCGGCGCGGCGGGCGATGGCCTCGAAGATATCGCCAACGGCGGACAGGCCCGCCTCGATGCCGAAGTAGTCCGGATGAATGGAGCCCTTCACCACGCCGCAGACGCCGGGGATCAGCCCCACCTGCCGCGCGATGGCCATCATACATGTGGACGTGCCGACGACGTTGACCACGTCGCCCTCGCGGATGCCGGCGCCGATGGCGTCCCAATGGGCATCGAAGGCGCCGACTGGGACCGGGATGCCCGCCCGCAACCCCAACTTTGCCGCCCACTCCCCGCACAGCCGCCCGGCGATCTTGTCCGAAGTCTCATACCGGCCGCGCATCTTGCCGCGCACGCCCGCCAGCAATGGATCCACGCTCGCGAGAAACTCCTCCGGCGGCAGGCCGCCCAGCGCCGCGTTCCACATCCACTTGTGGCCCATGGCGCACACAGAGCGCGGCAGTTCGTCGATCGACCGGATGCCGCACAGCACCGCTGCGACGTAATCGCAATGCTCGATGGCAGTGGCGAAGCCCGCACGCTTTTCGGGGTTGTTGCGCAGCCAGTGCAGCAGCTTGGAGAAGCCCCATTCGGAAGAGTACACGCCGCCGCACCACTCGATGGCCTCGAGCTTTTGCTCGTGCGCCTTCGCCGTGATCTCAGCGGCTTCGCCCTTGGCGCGGTGGTCGCACCACAGGTAATAGTCGTCGAGCGGCTCCAGTTTCTCATCGAGCACCAGCACCGTGGACCCGGTGGTGTCGAGCGCGATGGCTTCCACTTGCGAGCCTTCGATCCCCGCCGATTGCAGCGCTGCGCGGGTGGCGACAGCCAAAGCCCGCATGTGATCGGCATGGCTCTGCGTGGCGTGATCCGGGTCCTCCCGCTTGCGGTGGACCGGATACTCCGCCACGGCGGCGCCGATCCTGCCGCGGCCGCTGTCGAAGAGGGAGACCCTCACGCTCTGCGTGCCGAAATCCACGCCTGCGACGATAGCCATGATGGCAAGAACCTCCGTGCGAGACTTGCCATGATATCGCATACACTCGGAGAAGAGGCAACACCATCCCCATGCGTATTCCTGCCCTGCGCGAAGAAGTTCTGGAAGCCAATCTTGAGATTGTCCGCCGCGGCCTGGTTCTCTACACGTTCGGCAACGCCAGCGGCTACGATCCTTCCGAGGGGCTGGTGGCCATCAAGCCGAGCGGCGTGCCGTTCGAAAAGCTCCGCCCGGAAGACATGGTGGTGACCGACCTCTCGGGCACCATCGTGGAGGGGACGCTCCGGCCGTCGTCGGATCTCGACACGCACCTCGAGATCTACCGCAACTTCCGCGGCGTGCGCG
This sequence comes from Acidobacteriota bacterium, assembly GCA_037446555.1. Classification (GTDB taxonomy): domain Bacteria; phylum Acidobacteriota; class Terriglobia; order Bryobacterales; family Bryobacteraceae; genus JANWVO01. The sequence goes on along the minus strand of JBBIIK010000022.1, from coordinate 918 downwards.
GCGTCGTGCACACGCATTCGACGCACGCCACCGCTTTCGCGCAGGCGCGGCGTGAGATCCCCTGCCTCGGCACGACCCACGCCGACTACTTCCACGGCCCCGTCCCGGTCACTGATCCGCTCACCGAGAACGAGATCCGCTCCGAATACGAGCTGAACACGGGCCGCGCCATCGTCCGGCGGTTCCGCAATCTCGATCCCCTGACGCATCCGGGCGTGCTGGTGGCCTCGCACGGGCCCTTCGCCTGGGGCCGCAGTCCCTCGCAGGCGGCCATGCACGCCGTGCTGCTTGAAGAGATCGCCCGCATCGCCTCCCTGACGCTGGCCTTGCGCCCGGATGCCGCCCCCATCCCGCAGGCGCTGAACGACGAGCACTTCCTGCGCAAGCACGGTCCGCAGGCGCGTTACGGCCAGGGCTGAAAAAGCATCCGGCGGAAAACACCTGGGCCAGCCGTGGCCGTGTGGCGCCCCGGTAAAGAGTGTGCGTGGCGCGCATTCACTCGCCGTCGTCGATACGTGCTGAGGATGCTCTCCTTGCACACCAAGGCCGCTCCCATCCGGCCAGCTCCACACCGGAAGAACCTTCTTTGCAAGCAAACGCCACGAGTGCGTTGCGGGTGGCTTCCACGAATCTGAGGGCAGGTGTTCTATTGCTGCATTGTGAATGGCCCGCTGCTTGCACAAACAGGGAGCGTTTTCGCCGGTATTCGGTGGGAGAAGCAAGTAATTCTTACCTGCCGGCGAAGACAATCGTTACTACTACTGGGTCATAAACGTCTCGCCCCACAAAAAGGCAGCGCGGAAGCTGCCGGATCAGCCAGCCGACCATCTGAGTCCGGATGCTGCCGATCGAGGCGGATTCACAGCGCCGCTCGGAGGTCCGGGCTGCCCCGCGGCCGCCAGGCTTCGGGCAATTCCG